>CAZHTJ010000001.1:0-284701 GCA_964535525.1 uncultured Acidobacterium sp.
TGTCGAGGGGCTTGAGGGCCTTGTAAACAGCGGTCGGGCCGTAGATGTCCTCCGCATCCCAGAGGCTGGCGACGAGCATGGTGGGGATCATGGGCGCGGTTTTGTAATAGTCGGCGAGAATCTTGTCGACGGCCTGGTCGCTCCAGAAGGAGTCGTAGCTGGGATGAGCGAGAATCTTGCGCCAGAAGCCGATCTGTTCGAGGCCGCGCTCTTTGCCGAGTTCGCCGGCCGAGCTGGCGTGCATGTAGGTGTCCCAGTCATCGAAGGAGCTGGTGAGCCAGTGCACCATGTTGTTGCGTGTGGCCGACTGCTCGAGGATGTACGGCATGTTCTGCTCGCGGAAGGCGCCGTTGTGGAACCAGTCGTCGCCCATCCAGCCATCGACCATGGGGTTCATGGGGAGGGCGACTTTGAGCGCGGGGTGCGGGTGGTAGATGGCCATGAGCGGCAGAAATCCGTCGTAAGAGATGCCCATGATGCCGACCTTGCCGTTGTTCTCGGGGACGTTCTTGATGAGCCAGTCGATGGTGTCATACGTGTCGGTGGCCTCGTCGACGGGGGTGGGATTTTGCGGGCCGTGGACGGGGCGGTTCATGACGTAGTCGCCCTCGGAGCCGTACTTACCGCGAATGTCCTGGATGACGCGGATGTAGCCGTCTTCGACGATGACCTCTTCGGCGTTGTCGTAGCCCTCGAGGGCGGGGCCGAGGTGAGCGCTGTTGCCGTGGATGGTCATGCTGGTGGCATCGTAAGGGGTGCGCGTCATCAGGATGCCGGCGTGCCGGGTGGCGGGCTGGGCGCCGTGGGCTTCGACCAGCGCTTTCGGGAGCAGGATGACGGTGTGCAGCTTGATGCCGTCGCGCATGGGAATCATGACATCGCGGCGCTCGTAGTCGAGGAAGGCGGTGGGCTGCTTGAATTCCGCGGGGGTCTCGCTGGGGTAATTGGGGTACTGCGGAGTCTGGGCGGAGAGCGAAAATATCGAAGCGAGAACCAACACGCCAACAGCATGGAGACGAACGGCCTGTTTCATGGGAGTCCCTTCCGGGAAACACAGGGGCAGTGATTGCTTTTGTATCGCGGAACGGAACGGAACACAACTGCGATGGATCGATACCGATCGCTGCAGTTCGATCCGGACTGCGATACCACGTGCCGATGCGGACACCTGTTGCAAGTATGCATAACAACCCGGTAACCTCCGCTTGCGTCCTATCGCGCGTAGGTCCTGTTTCCGGGGGGGAGTTTCTATGTCATGCGCTGAGGGTCAACGCCTGTCCACCCAGTTTCTTCAATCGGCAATGGCAACGCGCTCTCTGAAGTCTCAGGAAGCGTCGGCATCGATCGAGGAAAGGCGCGAGAGAAAACAGGAGATCGAACAGGTGCGTCAGCTGGAGGAACGTTGCAGGCGCGAGGTCACCGACCACGCTCAATCGTGTCCGATGTGCGGATCGGGATCTGAATCGGAGCAAGTTGCATAGCCGCGACGATTCAGAGTGGCTGCAATTCGGAGGAGATTGGAAGGTCACCAAGGGGCGTTCCGTGCTCGATCTTTGACAATCTGCCGAATCAGAATTGCGAATGGCGGCGAGTCGGCTCGATCCGTCGACCCTGGGGTTATGCATCCCACGCTCTGAGGGTCGCGTCCTCGGTTATTCTCCGCTCGAGGAGGAGCAATTCCTCGCCGATCACGGTCAACAGGTCACGAGCGACCGTCACTCCACACGCAGCGCCGTCATCGGCTCCACGCTGGCGGCTCGCTGCGCTGGAATCACCGCCGCCAGAAATGCCGCGATTGCCAGAATCAGCGTCGTCGAGAGCAGGACCACCGGATCCCACGTTTTCACGTTGTACAGCAGGCTCGCCATGAATCGCCCGCCAATGATCGCCGCCGGCAGCCCAATCAGCAGGCCGATCCCGGCCTGTAGAAAAGCGCTGCGCAGCACCATCTGCACGATGCCGCCGCGATCCGCGCCCAGTGCCATCCTGATACCGATCTCGCTGGTGCGCTGCGCCACCGAGTACGCCGTCACGCCGTACAGCCCGATCGCCGCCAGCGCAAGCGCCAAAAACCCGAAGACCGAGGTCAGTTGCACCAGAATTTCCCGTCCGCTGAACTGACCCTTCACTTGCTCGGCAAAAGTCTCGAAGCGAATCATCGTCAGATTCGGATTGACCTGCGAGAGCGTCCGCCGCACCTGCGACTCCAGCCCAGGCACGAAGCCCACCGTCTGAATCTCAAAAACGCCCATCTCCAGGTGAGACACGTTTTCGAACATCGTTTCCGACGGATCTTCGTACTTCACCCACTGCTGCCCCGGCAAGAAGAACATCGCCCGAATCTCGTGGGTCGGCTCCCAGTACTGCGTGTCCTCTGTCACCCCCACAATCTCGAAGTTCCCCGCGTACTTCGGATCCTCATCGCCGAAATGCTGCCCGATCGCGTTTCCGTCCTTGAAGAAATGCTTCGCAAACGTCTGGTTTACTACCGCCACGTTGCGCGTCGATGCCGTGTCCTGCTCCGTAATCCCGCGCCCCGCGATGATCCTCGTCCCCATGTTTTCGAAGTATCCTGGGCTAACGCGGTCCCATGAAGCATTGTTGAAGCTGCTCCCCGGCGGGGGGGGCGCCTGCCCCTCGATCCAGACGTCCTCGCCCCAGTTGTTGCCCTCCATCGGGCTGTACAGCGAATACGTCACCGCCTTCACGCCAGGAATAATCGCCAGCGCGTCGTGCAGCTGCCGGAAGAACGCATCCGCCTGCTCTGCCTTGTAGCCCGCCATCTGCGGATCGATGTGCAGGATGTACCGGTTCTTCGTCTCAAAACCGAAATGCTGGCTCTGCAGATTCGTCAAGCTGCGTATCAACAATCCCGCCGCGCACAACAAAGCCAGAGAAACCGCCGCCTGCATCACCACCAGAATCTTCTGCGTCCACAGTCCGCTGTGCCGCGTCGAGCGGTTCGCCCCGCGCAGCGCTTCAATCGGATCGGTATGTGCCGTCATCCACGCCGGAGCCGTGCCGAACAGCACGCCGGTGATCAGCGAGACCGCGAACGCAAACCCCAGCACCGGCAGCGACGGCGCGGCGTCGATCGGCAAATAGCTTTTCCCCGCCGCCATGTGCAGCAGCAGCCGCGCCCCACCATAAGCGACCGCCAGCCCCGCCGCTCCGCCCAGCACCGCGAGCACCACGCTCTCCGTCAACGCCTGCCGCACCAGCCGGCTCCGTGGCGCGCCCAGCGCCGCCCGCACTGAAGTCTGCGCCTTGCGCGCCGTCGCCCGCACCAGCATCAGATTCGCCAGGTTCGCGCACGCGATTAACAGTACAAACGCCGAAATCCACATCAGCAACTGCAGCCCGTCCCGCACGCTGTCCTGCATCTGCTGCACACCACCGCCCCCATAGGACAAATGCAGCGTCTGCTTCGGAATCAGACCTGCGTCGCGCGCATCCACCTTGCTCACCGGATCCTCAAGAAACTGCCGCAGCTCGACCTGCAGCTGCGCCTCCATCTTCTTCGTGTCCGCGCCCGGCTGCACCCGCCCAATCAGGTACAGCCACTGCAGTTCTGGACGGTCCAGCACATCGAAGCTCCCCCCGGCCACCACTGGATTGTCATCCAATGGCATCCAGAACGAAGCCGGATCGCTCGTCAGCCGCTCTCCAAAGAATCCCGGCGGCGTGATCCCCACAATCGTGAACGATTGCCCGTTGAAGAAAACCGACGATCCCACAATCGAGGGGTCCTTCCCGAACTTCTGTTGCCAGGCGCGATAGCTCATCACCACCACCAGTGGCGCGCCCTTCACGTCATCCGATGGCCGGAGGAGCCGGCCCATCCACGCGCTCAGCCCGAACGTTTCGAAAGCATTGCCGGAAACAAACTCTGCCTCAAATGGCTCCGCGCCGTGATTGCTGTCCGCCCGCCGCACCCCCACCAGCGTCCGCCCCGCCTGGAACGCCGCCAGATTCGAGAACCCCGGCGTGTGATCGCGAAACCTCTGATACTGCTCGGTCGAAAACAGCCCCCAGTCGTTCTGGATGCCGCCGTTGATGCAGCAATTCTCGTTATCGCCGATGCGAATCAGCTCGCCCGGCTTTGCCACCGGCAGCGACTTCAGCAACACCGCGTGAATCAGCGTAAAGATCGCCGTGGTGGCGCCTATGCCCAGCGCCAGCGTCAGAATCGCAGTAGTCGTGAAGCCCGGCGTCTTCAGAAACTGCCGGATCGCGTACCGTATGTCTTCAACCATGGGGACCTGGAGCCTCTCGGATTCCGTGTTCTCTGATTCTTCCTACGTTAACGCAGCGGCCACGATTTTCGCAGCCGCCTGGGACGAATGGGACAGCTCACGCCCAGGCGTCTACGGTCACGTAGCGCTTATCTCCAGGTTTGTGGCGTGCTAGGATCAGCCGCGCCGCTTCTACCGACTGCGAACGCTCCGCACCGAAGTCCAGATGCCCGCCATCATGCAGCAGCAAATTCGAACTCCGCCCGCGCCGCCGGTTCCGTACGATGCCCCGCTCCAGATGCGCCGCAATCGTGTCGGCCGTCGCATTCAGCCGCCAGTCATAGCCCATCGCGTTCCACATCACCGCCGTCAGCCCGAGCTCCAGCGCAGCGCGCAGCACTTCCGGCCGTCGTGACCCATGCGGCGGACGAAAAAACCGCACCGGCTGCCCCAGCACATCCTCAAGCGCCGCATTGCATCCCGCCAGCTCCTCGCGCACCCGCCAAGCACTTTGCACCGCCAGCCACGGATGGGTCACCGTGTGATTCCCAATCAGGTGTCCCGCGTCGCGAATCTCCCGCACCAGTTCAGGCCGCAGCCGCACATATTTGCCGATCAGAAAAAACGTCGCCCGCACATCGTGCCGAGCCAGCACATCCAGCAAATGCCCCGTCCATGGATCGTTCGGCCCATCATCGAACGTCAGCGCCAACTCCGCCACATGCCGCCCCGCGACCACGGTCCGCCCAAACAGCTGCGACTCCGGCGCGATCGAGGCATAAACGCAAACTCCCACTCCCAGCCCAATCGCCGCACCAGTGGTAGTAATAGCTGCAAGCATCCGGTTCCAGTTTATGCGGGTTTGCATCGCGCGCAGCCCGTGGTATCTTCGTGTTTCCTTCGCTGCACTCTTATCGCCTGTGGCCAACCTCTTCGAACAGCCTCGTTTCATCGCAGTGGAAGGTCCCATCCGGGCCGGCAAATCCTCGCTGGCCCAGGTCCTCGCCGAGACCCTCCATGCCCGCCGCCTTGTCGAGCCCGAAGACAATCCCTTCCTCGACCGCTTCTATCAGGGTCAGCCCGGCCTCGCCTTCGACACCCAGATGTGGTTCCTCATGCGCCGTTATGAACAACTGCGCGAGCTCGAAGACTTCACCACCCCCGTCGTCGCCGACTACCTCTTCGAGAAGGACAAGATCTTCGCCTATATCAACCTCACCGACGCCGAGCTCGACCTCTACAACCGGTACTACCAGATGTTTCGCGCCGAGGTCCCCACGCCCGAGCTCGTCATTTACCTCCAGGCCTCACCCGAGGCCCTCAAACAGCGTATCCGCCGCAAAGGGGTCCCCGGTGAGCGCGCCATCAGCGACAAGTACATCGAGCAGGTCGCTCAAGCCTACGAGCACTTCTTCTTCCACTACTCATCGAGCGATCTCCTCGTAGTCAACACCAGCGACATCGACTTCGTGAACAACAACCGCGACCTCCAGCTCCTTCTCAAGCGCCTCGGCGAGCCCATCCACGGCACGCAATATTTTCTTCCTCTCGGCTAGATGCGGGAAGGCCGCCGCCGAAACCATCGCACTTCCCGGCGCTTTTCCGCCGACTGAAACAGATAAACCCCCAAAATCGCGATCAGCGGCTCCAGAGGATGCCGAAAACGTGCATGGACGGTTACAAAATAGTAGGTCAGCGGCAGCAACGCGAACGCCCAGAAGAACAGCCACGCCCCCGGCGCATGTCGCCGCAATGCCAGCGCCAATCCGAGCAGCCCAACGATGCTCGTGAACTGATAATTCAGATTCCGCCCATACTCATTCACGAACCCCTCGTCGCCCGGATGCGGCACGCTGAACCAGAAATAGTAGAGCCGACGCAAACACAGCACCGCGAATCGCGCCGGATCGGCCCGAATCACCGCCTTCGCCATCGTCCCCCGCATTTTCACGTAGGCAATCTCACCCATTTGGCTGTAGAGCCGGAACTGATCCGGCGCCTGGGCGGGGTGATCGTATTCCATTAGCAGCCCCGTCGCTCCTGGCCCGTTCCCCATATACAGTTCCGCCCCAAAATTCGCACGCACAGGCACAAATTCGTGAAAGGCCCGCCAGTTTCTGTAGGTCCACGGCGCAAGACAACCCAGAAAAACCAACGCCGCCACAGCCACCGGGGCAAATTGCCGCAACCAATCCCGCCGCGGTACTGCCATCAGTACCCACAATCCGCAAACCGGCATAAAAAGCAACAGTGACGGATTCGTAAGCGAAATCAGCCCCCACAGCAATCCAAACAGCGCCCATTGCCCCGCCCCCGGCGTAGGCTCGACACCATCCGTCTCGCCAAAGCGACGCATCCGCAGCGCCAGCACCAGCACCCACGAAAACAAAAACGCCGTCAGCGTCATCTCCCAAATCCAGCGCACCGCGAACTGCATCGCCGCCGGATACAGCGCCCATATCCAGGCCGACCACCACGCCACTTTGCGATTGAAACACCGCGAAGCGATCTCCCACGTCGTCCGCACCATCAGCGCGTTCAGCACGCTGTCGAACGCGAGCACCATCCACGCCGCCACTGCGGAGTAAGTTCCGAAAACCCGAAAATCCCCCGCCAAAATCCACGGATAAACCGGTGGCACCCACGCCGTCGGTCCGGTGTGCCCGGTAAACGGGTCCGCGAACCCATACCCCGTGACCAGCGCGCGCCCAATGCGCCCCATCTCGTACCCAAACGCAAAATGGTCCTCATACGGTCGCAGATGCCACGTCCGCGCCAGCGTCATGTACCCAATCCGAATCAGCAGTGCCACCCAGAAAATCAACCACGGGGACTTCGCGTGCAGCGATCCGTCTGTTCGGCGCATTATCTCTGCGCTGGTCACAGCTTCCTCACTTCCTGCCCCGTCTGCTCGAACTCCGCATTCAGCAGGGCTTCTGGGGTCAGCGCATCCGCGCGCCGCAGACTCGGAAAGAACACGCTCCACAGTCCCGTAATCACCAGCGATCCAATACCGCCGATCACTACCGCGCGCACCGCGCCCCACCACTGCGCCGTGAGCCCGCTCTCAAATTCGCCCAGCTCATTCGACGCACCGATAAACAGCGCGTTCACCGCGCTCACCCGCCCGCGCATCTCCGCCGGCGTCGCCAGCTGCAGTACCGACGCGCGAATCACCACGCTCACCATATCCGACGCGCCCACAATAAACAGGGCCGCCAGCGAAATCGGCAGGCTCTTCGAAAGCCCAAACAACACCGTCGCCGCCCCAAAGATCCCTACGCAGATCAACATCCTCACGCCCGCCCGCCGTCGAATCGGCCGCACCATCAGCCACAACGAAACCGTCAGCGCCCCCAGCGCAGGCGCAGCCCGCAGCATTCCCAGCCCCCGCGGCCCTGCATGCAGGATCTCCTGCGCGAAGATCGGCATCAGGGCCACCGCCCCGCCCAACAACACCGCAAACAGATCCAGCGAGATCGATCCCAGCAACACCTGCGTCCTGCCCACATAATGAAACCCCGCGAGAATCACTTCCTTCGAAATCGCGCGATGCTCCATCCGTCCCGGCCGCACCTGCAGCGACCCCACCAGCACCAGAAACCAGAGAACCGAAATCAACGAGAACAGATAAACCAGGCTCGCCCCATGCAGCCGCCTATGCAGCGGCAGCGTAAACAACACGCCCCCGATGGCCGGTCCAACAATATTCGCAAACTGAAAAATCGCCGAGCCCCACGTGATCGCGTTCACGAAATGTTCCCGCGGCACCAGATGCGGAACCAGCGCCGAACTCGCCGGCCCGCTGAATGCGCGCCCCGTCCCAATCGCAAACAGCATCGCGAAGATCGGACCCACCCGATCGATCCCCATCCACGCAAACCGAAACAGCACCAGGCTCGCCACCGCCTGCAGCGTGTAACAAACCAGGATCACATGACGCCGATCGAAGCGATCTGCCACGTGACCCGCGGGCAGCAGAAAAACCAGCCCGGGCAAAAACAGAATCAGCCCCGTGTATCCCAGATCGATCGCGCGATGGGTGATCTGGTAGACCTGCCACGCCACCGCCAATGCCTGCGCCTCCGCGCCAATAATCACCACGACGCGCGCCATCTGATAACGTAGAAAGTCGCGGGAGAGAAATGCGGCTGCGGGTTGGGGCATGCCTTGTCCTTTATACCGACCTTTCCCGCGACTCTGCTACCCGGCTTGGGCTTGTCGAAAAGAGTCTTTACCACAGAGAGCACAGAGAGAAAGAAGAGGCCGGAGAGTTCTGAAGTGGTTGTGAGAGCCGGAGCAACCCACTCAACCACTACAATCAACTCCGTGTCCTCTGCGCCCTCTGTGGTAAAGGCTCGCGCTGGTTAGAAGCTCCCGGCTCCAGGCTCCTGGCTCCCAGCTATTCCCGCACCACAGCCTTCACCAGATTCCGCGGAGCATCCACATTCACCCCGCGCTGTACCGCGATGAAGTACGCCAGCATCTGCAGCGGCACCACCTCCAGCATCGGCAGCAAAAACTCATCCGCCGCGGGAACCGCCACCGAGTATCGCGACAGGCCCGCGACCTCGTCATCCCCCTCCACATGCAGCGCCAGAACCTCCGCGCCCTGCGTGTGCATATCGCGCATCAGCTGCAGCGTCTTCTCATAGCGCAGCGACGAGTCGGGATCGTCCTGGTCCCGCGTCGCCAGCATCACCAGCGGAGCCTCCGGGCTCACCAGCGCATTCGGCCCGTGCTTCAGTTCGCCCGCCGGCAATCCCTCCGCCTGCACGTACGCTGACTCCTTCAGCTTCAGCGCGCCCTCACGCGCAATCGCGTAATGAATCGCCCTCCCCAGATAGAGAAAAGTCCGCGCCTCGCGCAGCCTCTCCGCAATCGCCGCAACTTGCCCCTCCCACTCCTCCAGTTTCTCCTCAAGGAGATGCGGCAAGCGCTGCAGCTGCTCGCAATGTGACGCAACCGCCTGCGCAGTCATCCGCCCGCCAATGCGCGCCAGAAACAACGTCAGCAGATACAAAACCGTCAGCTGCGTTGTAAAACTCTTCGTCGCCGGAACCGCCACTTCTCGGCCCGCCATGGTCGGCAGCGAAGCATCCGCCTCGCGCGCCATCGTCGAATCGGGATCGTTCACGATGGCCACCGTCGCGAGTCCTCGGGCCTTCGCCTCGCGCAGCGACGCCAGCGTATCCGCTGTCTCCCCCGACTGCGAAATCACCACCACGCCAGGATCGTGCAGCGTGTGCGTCGAGCGATACATATACTCGCTCGAGTACTCCACATCGACTGCGAACCCCGCGTAGTCCTCCAGCATGATCTCGCCCGCCAGCCCCGCATGCCGGCTCGACCCGCTCGCGGCGATCACCACCCGCTGCCGCCCGCGCAGCGCCTCCGCCACCGGCGCAAATACGCTCGTGTCCAGCGTTCCCCCCGGAGCGTACCGAGCCATCGTGGCCCGCAGCGCCCCGGGCTGCTCGTAAATCTCCCTCAACATAGCGTGAGGAAATGTGCGTGTCTGCATTCGCTCTGATCTTACCGGAATTAGTAGCGTGGCCGGACAAGCAGACCGCCAACCGATCGACTAACGTCACGCCGGCGCTCGTCACCCAAAATCGCAAAACCCCGCCCAAAGCGGGGTTCTGTTCCCCAATCCCTGTTCCCTAATCCCTAATCCCTGCTCTTCCACCGCAGCACCGGCTTCCGCGCCGCTGTAGTCTCATCCAGCCGCGAAACCCGCGTCGAGTGCGGGGCCTCCAGCACCATCTCCGGATTCTCCTCCACCTCGCGCGCAATCTGCCGCATCGCGTCCACAAACAAATCCAGCTCCTCCCGCGACTCGCTCTCCGTCGGCTCAATCATCAGAGCCCCCGGCACAATCAGCGGAAACGAAACCGTATAAGGATGGAACCCGTAATCGATCAGCCGCTTCGCAATGTCGCCCGTCCGCACGCCGTTCCGCAGCTGACGCCGATCGCTGAACACCACCTCATGCATCGACGCCGTGTTGTACGGCAACTCGTACAGGTCCTCGAGCTTCTTCCGGATGTAGTTCGCATTCAGCACCGCATCTTCGGTCGTTTGCCGCAAACCATCCGGCCCGTTTGCCAGGATATAAGCCAGCGCCCGCACAAACATCCCAAAGTTTCCGTAGAACGCCCGCACCCGCCCCACACTCTGCGGCCGGTCGTAATTAAGCCTGAGCTGCCCGTCCTTGCCTTCCTCGACCACGGGAACGGGCAAAAACGGCTCCAGAATCTTCTTGCACGCTACAGGACCCGACCCCGGACCACCACCGCCATGCGGCGTCGAAAACGTCTTGTGCAGATTCAGGTGCATCACGTCGACGCCAAAATCCCCAGGCCGTGTCTTCCCGCACAGCGCATTCATATTCGCGCCATCCATATACAGCAGCGCGCCCTTCGCATGCAGAATGTCCGCGATCTTGTGAATCTCGTTCTCGAAAACTCCAATCGTTGAAGGATTGGTCAGCATCAGCGCTGCAGTATCCTCATTCACCGCCTGCGCAAGAGCCTCTACGTCGATCCCGCCCCTTGCGTTCGACTTGAAGTTGATCACCTCGTAGCCGCAAATCGCCGCCGTCGCCGGATTCGTCCCATGCGCCGAGTCCGGAATGATCACGTTCTTGCGCGGATTCCCCTTCGCCTGGTGATACGCACGCGCCAGCAGGATCCCGGTGAACTCCCCGTGCGCCCCAGCCGCCGGCTGCAGCGTGATCGCCTCCATCCCCGTAATCTCCAGCAGACATTTCTGCAGCAGCCGAAGAATCCCCAGCGATCCCTGCGACAGCGCCTCCGGCTGATACGGATGCGCCTCCGCAATCCCCTCCAGCCGCGACACAAATTCGTTCACCCGCGGGTTGTATTTCATGGTGCAACTGCCCAGCGGATACATCCCCAGATCGATGGCGTAATTCCACGTCGAAAGCCGCGTGAAGTGCCGGATGATCTCGATCTCGCTTAGCTCAGGGAGCGTTCCGGTATCCTCGCGGGCCAAATCTCCGAGCAACGCCTTCGCATCCGCTGCAGGAACATCCAGCTCCGCCAGCCGGTAAGCCTTTTTCCCCGGCGCCGACTTCTCAAAGCTCAGCCCCTCGTTCTGCGTCAGGTGCGAGGTGACCTTGCGCGTCTTCCCCACGAATTTTTCCGTCTCAGTCGCCATTCCAGTTTCCTGCCCCTCGGTTCTTCTCCGTGCTCTCCGTGTCCTCTGTGGTGAAATCTCTTTCCTACCTCGCCACAGCACTCGCCGGAGCCGACGCCACCACGCCAGCCGCCGCATCAATCTGTTCCCGCGAAGTCAGCTCGGTAGCACACCACAAAGTCGCATTCCCCAGTTCCGGATACCACCGCTTCAGCGCGACGCCACCAATAATCTTCTGCTCCAGCAGCCGAGCGTTCAGCGCTTCGGGAGCCTCATCCGTCTGCAGCACAAATTCGTTGAATCGCGGTGATGACCCAAAGAGCAGTTTCCCGTCAGGACCCAAAGTCTTCGCCGCATAGTCCGCCTTCGCTAGATTGTGCAGCGCCAGTTCCTTAATCCCTTCCTTGCCGTACACCGTCATAAACACCGTCGCCATCAGCGCGACCAAGGCCTGGTTCGTACAGATATTCGAAGTAGCCTTCTCTCTCCGAATATGCTGCTCGCGCGTCGACAAGGTCAGCACAAATCCGCGCCGGCCCTTCGTATCCGTCGTCTGCCCAACCAGCCGCCCCGGCATCTGCCGCACATATTTTTCCTTCGCCGCAATCACGCCGCAGAACGGCCCGCCAAAACTCGGAGCCACACCGAACGACTGCGCCTCCATGATCACAACATCGGCCTCAACCGGCGGCTTTACGATTCCCAGCGAGACAGCCTCGGCAATCGCAACCACCAGCAGCGCGCCCTTCTTGTGCGCAATCTCCGCAATCGCCGCAACATCCTCAATCACGCCAAAGAAATTCGGCGATTGCACCAGCACGCAAGCCGTCTCATTGGTCACCGTCGCTTCGAGCGCCGCCAAATCGACGCGCCCATTCTCTACGTATCCAACCTCAACCGCGACCTGCCCCGAACTCACCTCGCGATGCTGCGCGTACGTGTGCATCACCTCGCGATACTCTGGGTGCACGGTCCGCGCGACGACGACACCATCGCGCCCCGTCACCCGCATCGCCATCATCACGGCTTCAGGCGCCGCGGTCGACCCGTCATACATCGACGCGTTCGCGATGTCCATCCCCGTCAGCTCGCAGATCATCGTCTGAAACTCGAAGATCGCCTGCAGTGTCCCCTGCGTAATCTCCGCCTGATACGGCGTGTACGAAGTCAGAAACTCCCCGCGCTGCACAATCGTGTCGATGAGTACAGGCCGATAATGCCGATAAACACCGGCTCCAAGAAAACTCGCGTACCCGTTAGCATTCTTCGCCGCCGCGGCCTTGAAGTGATCGACGATCTCGGACTCGCCCATCTGCCGTGGAATCTCGAGATCGCGGGCAAGCCGGTATTCCTCAGGAATAATCGCAAACAAATCGTCAATCGACGACGCGCCAATATCGCGCAGCATCGCCGCGCGCTCAGCATCCGATTTAGGCAAATAGCGCATAAAGGTTCTCTGACTCAAAACAGAAATGGTGGGATCCGGAAGACGCTAGTGCCCCGTCTCTTCCTTCGCGTACGTCTCGTAATCCGCAGCCGTCAGCAGCGAATCGATCTCCTTTGGATCGCTCAACTCAATCTTCATAATCCACGCCGAATGCGCGTCCGCATTAATCTTCTCTGGAGCCGCCGTCAGTTCTTCATTGATCGCCGTCACCGTCCCCGTCGCCGGCGCATATAAATCCGACACCGCCTTCACCGACTCGACGCTGCCGAACACTTTCCCCTTCTCGACCTTATCGCCGACCTTCGGCAACTCAACAAAAACAATGTCGCCCAGCGAGTCCTGCGCGTGGTCGGTGATTCCCACCGTCGCAGCCTTGCCGCTGACATCAATCCATTCGTGCTCGCGCGTGTATCGATAATTTGTGGGATATGCCATCTCTTCAGTTCTCTCCCCAATTGTAAGGGCTGTTTTCTGCAGCCCGCGAAATCTCACCAACCCCGAAATAACTCCGTGTACTCCGTGTCCTCTGCGGTGAGTTGTCTAAACCTTCTTTGGCTTCTTATAAAACGGCACCGGCACCACCACCGCCTTCACCGGGCAATTGCGAATCTCCACCGCAACCTCAGTCCCAACCTCGGCAAAGCTCCGCGGCACATACGCCAGCGCAATATTCTTCTTCAGGAACGGCGCCGGAGACCCGCTCGTCAAGCTCCCAATCGCGTTCCCGCTCGAATCCATCACGCGATACCCATCGCGAGCAATCCCCCGCTCCACAACTTCGAGGCCCACCAATTTCCGAGTCGGCCCACCCGCGTCCAGCACCTTCTGCAACGCGGCCGAGCCCGAAAACGCGCCCTTCTCCATCTTGCAGAACCGGTCCAGCCTTGCTTCCCACACATTGATCGACTCAGAAATCTCATGACCGTACAGCGAAAGCGCCGCCTCTAATCGCAGCGTATTCCGCGCCCCGAGCCCACACGGCACAATCCCAAACTCGGCGCCCGCAGCAATCACTTCATCCCACACGCGCTCGCTCGTCGCGACATCCGAAGGGATGTAAATCTCAAACCCATCCTCGCCCGTGTACCCGGTCCGCGCAATCAGCGTGTTCGCGAGGCCGCACACCGTGCCCCACGTGAACCAGTAAAACTTCACCTTGCTCAGGTCCGCGTTCGTCAACTTCTGCAGCGTCTCCTGCGCCCTCGGTCCCTGAATCGCAAGCTGCGTGTAGTAGTCGCTGTAGTCGCTCACGTGGCAGTCGAACCCGCGCGCCTGCGCCCGCACCCACTCGTAATCCTTCTCCCGCGTCCCTGCGTTGATCACGAACAAATAATCGTTGTCGCTAAATTTGTGAACGATGATGTCATCGACGAACGTGCCTTCGGGATACAGCATCGCCGAATACTGCGCCTGCCCGACCTGCAGCCGCGACGCGTCGTTCATCGAGATGTGCTGCACCGCCTCGAGCGACCCAGGACCGCGAAACTGAATATCGCCCATGTGGCTCACGTCGAACAGGCCCACGCCGGTGCGCACCGCCATGTGCTCGGCGATCAGCCCCGAGTATTCGACTGGCATATCCCACCCGCCGAAGTCGACCATCTTCGCTCCAAGGCGGCGATGGAGAGCATTCAAGGGAGTTTTACGGAGCGCAACCGATGTGGACACAAACCCTCAGGCAAACACGGAATTCTGGAGGCACGAACTTTTAACGTTACAACCCGACTCGTTGCCGGTCAACGCATGGGTCAACTTCGAAACGGCCCTATTGTGGAAGACGCGCACGCAGAATCCAGCGCAGCGAATAAATCCGCGACCCGAACTGGATCGATTCGGCCCAACGTCTGAACTAACCAGCGCGGCCGCTATCGCCGAACCAGCCAGAGGATCACGATCGCGACCACCACCCCGGCAATTACCACGGCCCGGATCGCCTGAAACCGATTCATCCATGGATTCTGCACGCTTCACCCTGGCCCGATTATAGCCCGGCCATGGTCTGCTCCGAATCCGGCCACCCTCATTACGCAGCTACGATGAGAAGGTGCCCCTGCCGTTCCCCATCCTTCCCGCGGCCATCGCCCTCGCGCTTCTGCTCGTGCCGCTCTTCGCTTTTGCCTTTGCCGGCGAAGCGTGCGCCCGCGCCGCGCAGTCACTTCCCGCGTACGTGCGACTCATACTGCCCGCAATCCTCGTCCTCCCCTACCTGATCGTCGCGCTCGGCTCGCACATCCTCGCGCTCCGCTGGCTCCTCGTTTATCTCCTCTCTCCCGTGCTCATCGCCGCGCTCGAAAATCTTGCCGCGCGCCTCGACCCCGGCCAGCGCGGCCATCTTCTCGACGTCCTCGTCCTCATTCCCCTCGGCCTCGCGGTCGATTTTCGTTGGCTCGAAACTGCGTGGCCTCACAAACTCGGCCTCCTCGGCAAACTTACTCTCCTCGACGCCGGCCTCTACGCCTTCCTCGCCGTCCGCTGCCTCACCGCCGTCGGCTTCGACCTCCGCTTTCGCACACGCGACTGGGCCACCGGCCTCCGCGAATTTCTCTTCTACCTCCCCATCGCGGTTCCCCTGGGCCTCGCCCTCGGCTTCCTCCACTTCCATCGCCACATTGACCATGCCTGGCTCATCATCCCCGCGTGGATCTTCACCTTCGTCGGCGTCGCGCTGCCCGAAGAAATCTTCTTCCGCGGCTGGATGCAAAACCTCCTCGAGCGCCGCATCGGCCGCACCTCCGCCCTGCTCGTCACGGCCGCCGTCTTCGGCCTCTCTCATTTCAACAAGCGCGCCGCCTTCTTCAACTGGCGCTACGTCCTGCTCGCCGCCCTCGCCGGCATCTTCTACGGCCGCGCCTGGCGTCGGGACCACCGCGTCGCCGCTTCCGCCATCACCCACTCCACCGTCGACACCCTCTGGGGCGCGCTGTTTCGTTAGTTTTCCTGTTTCCACCACAGAGGTCGCAGAGAATCCAGAGACTCAGAGGTACCTTCTCTGTGTCCTCTGTGCTCTCTGTGGTGAATTCTTTTCCCCGCGTAAAATGTGGCTCAGAACACCATGACCACCACTCCCCTCGCTATTCCGAACGAAGTTTCCACACCGCTCCGAGAACAAACCCTCGAAGCCTTTCGCCGCTGGGGATACCTCCAGGCCCACCTCGACCCTCTCGACCAATACCTCGCCCCGCTCCCCGTCCCCGAGCTCGACCTCAATAACGAATTCGCAGCCGAAGCCCGCCGCGTCTACTGCTCCACCATCGGCGCGGAGTTCATGCACATTCCGTACCGCGACCGCCGCGAATGGATTCAGCAACGCCTCGAAGCCGAAGCCCCAAAGCCAGACCAGAACCACATCCTCGAGCTGCTCGCCCGTGCCGACATCTTCGAGCAGGTCATCCAGTCGCGCTACCTCGGCACCAAGCGCTTTTCCCTCGAAGGCGTCACCGCGCTCATCCCCTTCCTCGACGAGCTCCTCAACCGCTCCGCGGAGCTCGGCGCGCAGCGCGCCCTCATGGGCATGAGCCATCGCGGCCGCCTCAGCGTCATGGTCAACACCTTCGGCAAATCGCCCGTCGATATTTTCGCCAAGTTCGAGGACGTCGACCCCCGCAGCATCCTCGGCGGCGGCGACGTGAAATACCACGTCGGAGCCACAGGCAACTTCGCTGCACGCAACGGCTCAAATGTCGCGCTCCACCTCGTCTCGAACCCCAGCCACCTCGAGGCCGTTGATCCTGTTGCTATGGGCCGCGCCCGCGCACGCCAGGATCGCTACGGTGCCGATGGAGTCGACCGTGTTCTCCCCGTCGTCATCCACGGCGACGCGGCCTTCGCCGGCCAGGGCATCTGGGCAGAGACGATGAATCTCGCCGGCATCGACGGCTACTCCGTCGGCGGCGGCATCCACATCATTGCCAACAATCTCATCGGATTCACGGCCGAGCCGGAAGAGACCAACTCCACCCGCTTCTCCACGGACCTCGCCAAGCGCCTGCCCATCCCCATCTTCCACGTCAATGCAGAAGACCCCGCCGCCGTCGTCCGCATCGCCACGCTTGCTGCCGAATACCGCTACCAGTTCCACACCGATGTCGTCATCGACCTCATCGGGTATCGCCGTCACGGCCACAGCGAAGTCGACGACCCCACCGTCACGCAGCCTCTGCGCTACGCAAAGATCAAAGACCACCCTCCCCTCTATCAGATCTACGCGCAACAAATCGGTGTCGACTTCACTCCCCAGGCCAAACAGCTACAAGCCGAATTCGCCGAAGCCCAGAAAAAAGCTACCGCCGCGAAGAAGAAGCCCCGGCTCGTCGAAATGCCGGAGTACTGGAGCCCGTATCAGGGCGGACCCTGGAGCGCCAGCCTCGAAGTCGACACCGGCCTCGACTCGGCAACCATCCAAACCATCGCTACCAAACTAGCCAGCTGGCCGGAAGGCTTTCACATCCACCCGAAGATCAAGAAGCTGCTCGAACAGCGCGCCGCCATGGGTCATGGCATGCAGCCCTTCGACTACGGCATGGCCGAGGCGGTAGCATTCGCGTCGCTGCTGCTGAACAACACGCCGGTCCGCCTCAGCGGCCAGGACTCGCAGCGTGGCACCTTTAACCAGCGCCACTCCGTCCTCATCGACATCGAAAATGAGCAGCGCTGGATCCCGCTGAACCACCTTGACAGCGACCAGGCCTCGTTTAGCGTCTACAATTCGATCCTCTCCGAGGCTGGCGTCCTTGGCTTCGAGTACGGCTACAGCCGCGATTACCCCGAAGCTCTCGTCCTGTGGGAAGCGCAGTTCGGCGACTTCGCCAACGGCGCGCAAATCGTCATCGATCAGTTCATCGCCGCCGCCGAAGACAAGTGGGGACTGCTGAGCGGCGTCACGCTTTTGCTCCCGCACGGCTACGAAGGGCAGGGCCCCGAGCACTCCAGCGCGCGCATCGAACGCTATCTCCAGCTCGCCGCGCGCGACAACATCCAGGTCTGTCAGCCCTCAACCGCCGCACAGTATTTCCACCTGCTCCGCCGTCAGGCCCTGCGCGAATGGCGCAAGCCGCTCGTCGTCTTCACGCCGAAAAGCATGCTCCGTCATCCCGACGCGCTCTCAACGCTCGCCGACTTCAGTCGCGCGCGTTTCCTGCCCCTTATTCCTGAAACCGAAATCCAGAACGCGCACCGCCTGCTCATAGCAACAGGTAAAATCGGCCACGAACTCCGCGTCGAACGCGCCAAACGCAAGGACGCAACCACTGGCATCCTTTTCCTCGACCAGCTCTACCCCTGGCCCGAAGCCGAACTGAAAGTCGCGATCGAAGCCCTCCCGTCCGCACACGAAATCGTCTGGGTCCAGGAAGAGCCCGCCAACATGGGAGCCTTCAACTTCGTCATGCCTCGTTTGCGCCGCATCGCAGGAGACCGCCAGGTCCTCAGCGTGAAGCGCTCCGCCGCCGCCAGCCCCGCCACCGGCTCGGCAAAGGCTCACGACATGGAACAAAAAACCCTCATCGACCTGGCTTTGAAGAGCGGGGGGTAGGTCTGGAGAAGGGGGTCGAGGGGTAGACCGGCACTTAGAATCAAAGAGATACAGGGGGCTTACCCCTTTGTATTTACTAAGTAGTTATGGGGATTCGCAGAATCGAAAGTTTGGGGCGGCTGGTGCTCGGGGGCTATAAAGCCCGGATCGTTTTAAGCGGCTTAACGGCATGGCTGAAAGCCATGCCCCTTCACGTTTTCGTGCCAAAGGCCAGTGGCCTGACCGTATGATTCAGTATGATTCCGGGCCTTAAATGCCCGCCTCCGACGAGGGACAGCTACGATGCACAGAAAAGAAATTCGCCGAATCACAGGGCATACTTTTGCAAGCCAGCAATCAAATAAGGATTCCTGGTATCGCTCTGCCATTTCCTTCTACGAAGGTGCAAATATTCTTTGGCAACACGAGGATTCGATTCGCAGTGGTCTGGTATTTCTCACGAATGCGGCTTTGTCTATCGAGCTATTGCTTAAGGCCATTGTTGTTGCGAAGGGCAGAGCACCTTCCCAGCACCACAGGTTGCCCGACCTTGCGGCTGACGCCGACGTTGCATTCTCGAAGAGCCAAAAGGCGACTTTAGAGTTTTTGGGGGAAGTCCTCAAGTGGAGCGGACGCTACCCAGTTCCCAAGAAAGAAACAGATTGGGATCATTACCATGACCATGTACTCGAGAGGCATACGATCAGGGAAAGAGAGGGAAATGTTGGACGAGTAAGGGCTAACCCGGAGACTTTTCCGTCGGTCACAAACTATCAAGCGCTTTGGGACTTAGCGAATCGTAAATGGGACGAGATTCAACTACAGCCAACTACAGAAAAATAGATGGAACCGCAGATTCTTCGACTCCGTTTGGCGCGAAAAACGCGACCGAAAAAGCGGGCTGGATTTCCCCCAGCCGCCTTTCGCTATTCCCTACCGCCTATTCCTAGCCCCTCGCGTGCCAGTGCATCTCCCACCCCAGATACCGAATCGCCGCCTCATACACCGGCGCCGCCACATGAGAGAAGTTAGCCGCCACGTGATGCTCAAACCCCTGCTCGCAGATCTCATGCAGCAGCTTCTGCATGTGCGGAATCTTCGCCACGCCCGCCCCGCCAAAGGTCTCCAGCGGATCGTTCGTGAACTCGCCTTCGCCAATGTACCCGCGAATCTTGCCGCGATAATCGTCCGTTGAGAAGCGCACATAACTCATAGCGCCCGGCTTCACCCGCCCCACGCAGGTCCCAAAGGTATTCTCCTTGCCCACCGTGCCTGCAATGATTGCCTGGAAGTCCATCACCACGTCGGCAAAGAAATGCTTCGGCAAATTCGAGCAGTGGAAGCAGACACACTTGTCAGGATCGTCGCCGTAGTTGTTATTCCAGTCCAGCAGCGCGCTCGGCGTCTGGCTGGCCAGCGCCAGCGCATGCATGCTCACCGTGCCCATCACGTCCGTTTCGCACGCAGCCGGCAGCAGGCTCTCGCTCATCATGCTCATCACCGTGCACGGCACCACGCCGAAATTCTCTTCGAGCGAAGTCCAGCACTGCACCGCGCTCACTGTGCAGTGCGTGTCCTTCATAAAGCGCTCGATCGCGACGCCCAGCTTCGACATTTTGATCAGCGCGGCTTCCGGAATCGCGCCCGTGTTCACATACGCCCGAATCGCATCGAGCTTCATCTTCACGTCGCCGTCGTCGTCCTTCATCCGGCCAATCGCGCCGAAGATATCCGAGAGATCCAGCGTCACCACCGAAATCCCGTACCGCTCCAGCAGCTTCTCGCTGTAACGAACCGTGTTGAACGCCTGCGGGCGCGCGCCAATCGCGCCAATGCGCAGCTTCCTCAGCCCATTCGTCACGCGGCAAACCTTTGTGAACCAGTCCAGGTCCTTCGCGAACTCATCCGAACTCGGCTGCACCGTGTGGTTCTTCGTAATCGAATATTTGATCCCGTACTGCATCAGGTTGTTGCACGCCGACATCTTCCCGCAGAAGCTGTCGCGCCGGTCCGTGATCTTCATATCGTCGCGGCGATCCGGCGTCGCCTGCACCAGCACCGGCACATTCAGCGTCGAATACCGGATCGAATCGGCGATCCCGCGCTCGTCGCCGAAATTCGGCAGCGTCACGATGATGCCGTCGATCTCGTCGCGATGGGCACGGAACAGATCGCCGCACCGTATCGCCTCCTCGTGCGACTCCACTGCCCCATGGCTGGCCTCTTCCGGCGTCAGCGCGATCACTTTGATTCCAGCCTTCGCCAGTACGCCGAGCATCTCTTCGCGGCCCTCACTGGCCAGATGACCCGGGAAAAATCCGCGGTTCCCCACAATAAGTCCGAACGTCAGTTGCTTTTTCATACGTGCATTCCCTCAAAAATATTCGCCAGTTTCGATCCCGTCCCTTACCGGGGACGAAATCGCAGAGTATAGAAAAGTCCCGCCACCGTCATGATGGCGCCCCACCAGACAGGCGCATGCAGGTCGTTGAGCACCGGCGGATTGAGGAGCGGATGACTCAGCTCCCAAATCCCGGTCCCGGTGATGAGCACTCCGTAAACGAGCAGCAGGATACCGGAGAAAAACCAAATCTGAATGTGTCCGCGCACTCAAGCCTCCTACCAGAAAATGATGTTCAGCACGACGAAAACCACAGCCACGGCGCTCGCCCAGATGATCGGCTTCTGATACCAGTGGTCGTCGTGCTCTTCGGGAATCTTCGACGCGCCGTACACCAGGCCTTCCAGCTCCGCCACGGGCCTGGGCTGCGTCATCAAACTCACCACCACTGTCACCACCACGCACGCGATCAGCGACCACAGCGCGCGATACATGTCCTCGGCCATGGCCTTGGCATCCGGAGAAAGCGCCACGTATCGCAGAGCGGCAGGATTGAAGTGCACCCACAGAAAAAGTGAAACAGCCGTACAGGTTCCCGCGAGCAGCCCCCAGAAGCCGCCCGCCTTCGTCGCCCGCTTCCACAGCATCCCCAGCAGCACCGTCCCCAGCAGCGGCGCGATAAAGAAGCTGAACAGCGCCTGCACGTAGTCCATGATGCTGGCGGCGTGCTGCACCAGATAAGCGGTGCCCACTGAAATCAGCACGCCGACAAACGTGCACCAGCGCCCCATCGCAACGTAGTGGCTGTCGCTGGCCTTTTTGTTCAGAAACGCGCCGTAGATATCGTAGGTCCACACCGTCGCAAACGCGCTCACGTTGCCCGCCATGCCCGACATGAAGCCGGCGATCAGCGCCGTCACGCCCAGCCCCAACAGCCCCGGCCCGCAGTAGCGCACCAGCATCAGCGGCAGCACCTCGTTATAGCTGTGCTGGCCGGTCGCCACCGCCACGTCCTGCCCGACCAGATGGAACGGCAGGACCGACAGCGCCAGCAATCCCGGCAGAATAACGATGAACGGCACCATCATCTTGAATGCCGATCCAATGATCGGCGCCATGCGCGCCGCGCGCAGGTTGTGCGCCGAGAGCACCCTCTGCACCACCAGGAAATCCGTCGTCCAGTAGCCGCAGCTGATCGCAATCCCCAGCCCAAACACCAGCCCCGTCCAGTGGATCCCCATCGGATTGTCGCGGAAATGGGCCGTGGTGCTCCACAGATGCGTGTACTGCATGCTGCCCATCCGGGCCGCGATCTGCGCTTTTAGATTCGTCCACCCACCGGCTTCGATGAGTCCGAGGATCGGGATCAGGAGTGCCCCCAGCCAGATCAGCAGGAACTGCAAAATCTCATTGAAGATCGCCGAGCGCAAGCCGCCCAGCGCCACATAAATCGCCACGGTGATGGACGACACCCAAATGGAGAAATTCAAATTCCAGCCCAGCACGACCTTCATCACCAGCGCCATCGAGTACATGTTGATGCCGCTCATCAGCACCGTCATGAATGCGAAGCACACCGCCGACAATCCCCGCGCGCCGTCGCCGTAACGCAAATGCAGATACCCCGGCACCGAGTGGGTTTTCGAGATGTAGTAGAACGGCATCATGACGATGCCCAAAAACAGCATCGCCGGAATTGCGCCGATCCAGTACCAGTGCGTCGCCAGAATTCCGTACTGATAAGCGGACCCGGCCCAGCCCATCAGCTCAAGTGACCCCAGGTTCGCGGACACAAAGCTCAGGCCGGCGATCCAGGCCGTCATTTCCCGGCCCGCCATGAAGAACTCTTCGCTGGTGTTCGCCGCACCCTTCAGGTAGAAGCCGATGTAGATGACCATCCCGAAGTAGATCGCGATCACCGCGATGTCGATGGCCCCAAGATGAACCAGTGACTGTTGGACCGGCCCCCCAACTAATACGCTCAGCGCCGATGCTGAAGCTAATGCGAATGACATTCCTTAAGATCCTCGGGTGCCACTGCGTTCGGGAAACCGATGGGGGTCTGTTTCCGGATTTAACTGCCCTGACCGTAAGTGGCCTTGACGCCGTGCTTACGGAAGTGATGCCGATCGAGCAACGCCTGTGAAATCCCTTTGCACTCCGGATTCAGCGTCGCGGTATAGTACGCCATCCGCGCGATCGACTCCAGCACAACCGCATGATACGCGGCCTCCATCGCGCTTTTTCCCCACGCAAACGGCGCGTGTCCGGCCACCAAGACCCCCGGCAACCCCGCCGGGTCCAACCCCTGGAACCGCCGGACAATGGCCTTGCCGGTGTTGAGCACGTAATCGTCTCCGACTTCGTCGTCGCCCAGCTGCGCGGTCACCGGCACCGGCCCATGAAAGTAGTCCGCATGCGTGGTTCCGTAGGCTGGAATCTCGCGCCCCGCCTGCGCCCAGGCTGTCGCAAACTCCGAATGCGTGTGCACGACGCCGCCGATCTTCGGAAATGCCCGGTACAGCTCCAAATGAGTATCGAGATCCGACGACGGCTTCAGCTTCCCGCCCAAAATCCTGCCGCGCAGGTCGCTCACCACCATGTCGTCGGCGGTTAGATCGGCGTAGGGCACGCCGCTGGGCTTGATCGCCACCAGCCCCTGCTCTCGATCGATGCCGCTGGCGTTGCCAAAGGTGTAGAGCACCAGCCCCCGGCGCACCAATTCAAGATTGGCTTCCAGCACTTCCGACTTAAGGACATCCAGCATCATGCAGCGTTACGCAGGCCGCAGTTTGCGCGCGGCAAAACACGGGCGAAGCGCCATTCTACTAAATCGCGGAGTTTTCGGGTAATCGTTTACCGGAGTATTTGCATTCACCTCAAACCGCCCCTGGTTCCCCCCTACTTCGCGACCGTCAACTGGATCGCTGTGGCTCCATCCACTCGAGAGCCCGCCGCCGGCGCCTGTCCCACCACGGTTCCCGGCGGATAAATCGGAGCCATTTGCCCGACAGCTGGAGACGCGACGTGCATGTCCTGCTCCTTGACCGGCGCCAGGTGCAGCCCCATCCGCGTCAGTGTCAGCGCGGCCGCCGTGAACACCTGCCCCTCCAGATTCGGCATCACTAATCCTCCGGGCATCACCACACCGCCCTGCGCCGGCGCCTCCACTGGCGACGCGATCAGCAGGTTCATGGTTGGGCTCTCTACCCCCGACGCACTCGGCTCCGGGCTCTGCGCAATCACCGCGCCCGGCGGCGCGCCCGGCCAGGGCATCTCCGCCACCACGCCCATCTGGAACCCCGCGCGCCGGATCGCGATCGTCGCAAACCGCTGGTCCCTGCCCTTTACATCCGGGATCGCCAGCTTCTGCGGACCCAGGCTCTCGGTCAGCCAGACGCGCCAGCCACGCCGCACCAGCGTCCCCGGCGCCGGCGACTGATTCGCGACCCGCCCCGCCGGCACGTCTGCTGAATACAAATGATTCTCCACTTGCAGCGTCAACCCCAGCCCGGCGGCCTTTTGCCCAGCATCGGCTACTGCCATTCCCTTCAGATCCGGAATCTGCACCTCAGCCCCGTGAATCGCCAGGTGCATGGTCACGATCGCCGACGTCATCGCCACAGCGATCAGCAGCAGCACCACCAGCACGAAGCGGAAAAATCCGATCATGATTCGTACTCGATCGAGTACTCGATCTTCGCCGCCTTCTCCAGCATCTTCGAAACCGAACAGTATTTGTTCTTCGAAAGCGACACCGCGTCCTCCGCCGCCTTCTCTGCAACCTTCCCCTTAATCCGGTATGTCAGATGAATGTGCGTGAAGACCCGCGGCGGCTCGGGCGCCTGCTCCGCAATCGCTGAAACCACCAACCCCTCCAGAGGTTCGCGCTTCTTTTGCAAAATGCTTACCACGTCCACCGACGTGCACCCGCACAGCGCCACCAGCACCGCCTCCATCGGACTGGGCCCTGCGGTATGCTCCTTCGTCGCATCGAAATGAATTGTGTGCCCGCTCTCCGACTTCCCATCGAACAGCATTCCCTGTTTCCACTCCGCGCTCGCAATCAACTCTTCCCTCCCTCCGCTCCAACCCGCATTCCTCTGTGTCCTCCGTGTCCTCTGTGGTGAAGAGGGTGGGTCACTGCCGATGCTGATTATCCGATGCCGGCTCCGGATGGATCAGCACCCGATCCACCTCTGGACAATCCAGCTTAAAACGATGTTCCAGCTCCGTAATCGAATCATGCACTCGCCGCATGTCCATCGCATCGGGCAGCGTGCAGTGGCAGGTCACGTGGAGATGCTCGCCCACCCGATCCACCTTGACCTCGTGAATGTCCACGACCTCCGGCACATTCGCCGCCGCATCACGCAGGCGCCGCTCCAGGCGCCGATTCTGCTCGATCGGCTCCGGCGCCTCAATCGTTCCCGGCTCGCTCTCGATATGCGTCAGCACCGATCCGACCTGCGGCAGCTCCTCCCGAATCTGTTCCTCCAGCTCATGCACAAACCTGTGCGCCTCCAGCAGGGGCATCGTCTCCTTCACTTCGATGTGCTGCTCCACGTGCAGTCCATCCGCGAACGCCTCGATGCTCACATCGTGCAGCAGCGCGTTATTGCGCGCCGCCACCGCCCGCACCTGGTCGAACAAGCTCTCCGCTAGTGTTGACCGCGGCACCGTGTGGATCACCACGTCCGCCCCCGGCAACACACGCTGCACCGCCGCCGTCGCCCGGCCCACCAGCTCCTCGGTCCGCTGGAACGTCAGTTGCCGCGGCAGCGACAACGTGACATCCGCAAAATAATTGCTGCCCGACTTCCGCACTCGCGCCTGATCGATGCCCAGCACACCGTCCGTCCGCCGCACCTCTTCGAGCATTCGCGTGTGCAGCTCCGGCGACACCGCGTCGGTCAGCACGAACGCCGCCCGCCACGCCAGCCTCCACCCAAAAAGCAAAATCATCGCTGAGACCGCCAGCGCCGCGGCCGGATCGGCAAAGCGCAGCCACGGCACGTGCTTTACGGCGCCCAGCCATGACGCGCCCAGTCCCACCATCACCGCCACGCTGGTCCAGATGTCCGAAGCGAAGTGCAGAGCATCGGCCTCCAGCGCCGCGCTCTTGTGCCGCTGCGCCACTTTGCGCAACTCGCGCGACCGCCATCCGTCCACAACCATCGACACGCCCATCACCAGGAACGGCCACACCGAATACCGCAGGGCGACGGGATGAAAAAAGATGCGGCTGATCGCCTCGGCTGAAATCCAGAGCGCCGACGCCGCCATCAACCCCGTCTCCACGAAGGCGGAAATGTTCTCAACCTTCGCGTGCCCATAAGGATGGTTCCAGTCCGCCGGTCGCTCGCTCACCCGCACCGACATCAGCGTCAGCGCCGCACCCACCAGGTCCAGCGCCGAATGGGCCGCGTCCGACAACACGCCCAGGCTGCCCGTCAGAACTCCGACCGTCGCCTTCAGCGCCGTCATCGCGCAGGCCGCCGCCACGGACACCAGCGCCGCCCATCGCTTCTCCGCGCTGGCTTTCGACGTCGGCCCCGGTATAGTCGCGCTCGACATGCTCAGCTTCAGCCTACCGCGAGTTGTGCGGACTCTGTGGTGAAAGAGGAAAACCATTCACCACAGAGATCACAGAGGTCACAGAGGGGTAATGGATTTTTAAGTCTCTGTGCTCTCTGTGGCCTCCATGGTGAAAGGTTTCCTGCCCCGCCACAACCCGGCAATCCCAAACGTGTACGGAGTCCAGGAAACCTCAACGAATCCCGCCTCGCGCATCAACTCCACCATCACCGGAGGCGGAGGAAACCCTTCCACCGAGTCCGGCAAATATCCATACGCCCCCGCATCTCCCGAAATCCGTGCGCCAACCCATGGCAGCAGGTACCGAAAGTAAAACCCAAATACCCGCCCCACGACGCCGCCCGGCTTGCTGCAATCCAGAATCCCCACCTCGCCGCCCGGCCGCAGCACCCGCAAAAACTCCACCAGCCCGGCGCGATAATTCACCAGATTGCGGAATCCAAACGCTGTCGTAATCAGATCCAGCGACCCATCCGCAAACGGCAAATGCATCGCATCGGCCTCGATCACGGAAGCGCCGCGCCCCGCCAACTTCACGCGAGCCCGCGCCAGCATCGCCTCAGAAAAATCCGCCGCAATTACTGGCTCCGCTTCCGCTGGCCGACGACGCAGCAACGCCATCGTCATATCGCCCGTGCCGCAGCAAATATCCAGCACCCTCGCCTCGGGCCGCTCCAAAATGTGCCTGAACCGCCGCGCCGTCCGCCACCACCACGTCCGATCCACATTGCACGAGAGCACGTGGTTCAGCAGGTCATAGCGCGGCGCGATGCGGTCGAACATCGCGCGCACCGCCTCCGCCGAACTCGCCTCGTCGCTCGCCCCGGCAGGCCTCGATCCTGGGTTATGGATCACGTTATGGATCACGTTAAGGGTCTCGTCGTGACTTACGTTTCGCAAGCGTTCAGCATAGCGCAGCACCCCACGTCCCATCGCCCACCCTCAGGATTTACACTGCGCCTATGCGAATCTCTCCTCGCTCCTTCGCTGCCCTGCTTCTCGCCTCTCTCCTCCCGCTCTTTTCCGCCGCCGCGCAAAAAGCTGACTCCGACGACGCCTCGTCCGCCCTGGCTTATGCGCGCGCCCAGCATCTGCTGCACGGCATCAACACCGGCGGTTGGTTCGCACAGGCCAATGACTACTCCTCGCAGCGCCTCCAGACCTTCACCACCGCCGACGACATCGCCCTCATCGCAAAAATGGGCTTCGACCACTGCCGCCTCTCCATCGACGCCGGCCCTCTCGTCGCCTGGCAACACGCCGGCAAAGAAACTCCGTTCATGACCGAGCTCGATCGCGTCGTCAAGACCATGCTCGACCACCATCTCTCCGTCATCATCGATATTCATCCCAGCAGCGAGTACAAGGCCGAGCTCTTTCAAGGCACCTCCGGTGTCGGCAACTTCGTCTCCCTGTGGCGCGCGCTCGCCGCCCACTACGCTGCCACCGATCCCGAACACGTCTTCTTTGAAATCATGAACGAGCCGGAGCAGAACGACCCCTGGCGCTGGCTCGGCATCCAGGCCTCCGTCGTCAACGCCATCCGCCAGGCCGCCCCGCACCACACCATCATCGCCTCCGGCGCGCACTGGTCCGGACTCGGCGACCTCCTCGTCCTCGAGCCCCTCGCCGATCCCAACATCATTTACACCTTCCACGATTACGAACCCTTCCCCTTCACGCACCAGGGCGCAACATGGACCAGCCCCGAAGTCCGCCCCGAACGCGGCATCCCCTACCCGTCTTCGCCGGAAGCCATCGCCCCGAAACTCGACGAAGAGCCCACCCTCGCCGGCCAGTTCTTCCTCAACGAATATGGCCAGGACCGCTGGGACGCCTCCCGCATCGAGAACTCCATCGAGTTTGCCGCAAAGTGGTCCGCCCTCCACCACGTGCCCGTCTACTGCGGCGAATTCGGCGTCTTCCGCAACTATTCTCCGCCGACGGATCGCGCGCAATGGCTGCACGACATGCGCGTCGCCCTCGAAAATAACCACATCGGGTGGGCCATGTGGGACTACCAGGGCGGCTTCTCCGTCGTCGTCAAACAAAACGGAACCACCACCCCCGACCAGGATGTCCTCACTGCCCTCGGGCTCCACATGCCGCAGTAAGCGATCAGCGTTCAGTTATCAGCGTTCGGCAAAAGCCCACCACGGCGATCACAGAGAACACAGAGTCTTTATTGCGTTCAGCTACTCAAGGGGAAATGGGAAATCAGGCGCTGGCAAACCTGGTCAATTCTCTGTGCTCTCCGTGACCTCTGCGGTCAAAGGGAACTCTGCACCCGACAGATGCGTAACAATAAGGTTCGACTCGATCGCTTCCAGCTAAACGGCCGGGGCGCTCGGGTCACGGATCTTCGGGATCCGATTCAGGGGTACGCTATGGCAAAACTTCTGCTCTTCTGCATTCTTCTTGTTCTCTGCTGGCCCCTCGCTCTGATCGCCCTCGTCGCCTACCCCATCGTCTGGCTGCTCCTGATTCCCTTCCGCATCGTCGGCATCGCGGTCGGCGGCGTCCTCGAACTCGTCAGCGCCGTCATCTTCCTCCCCGTCCGCGTGATCCGCGCCATCTGAGATCGACACTTCCGGATTGCCCGACCATCCGGGACGTTGTGATGGTTGCCGTATCATTTGGCGAAGGAACAGCAATGACTAGGGAAGACTTCGTACGCTTTGTGGAGGAAACTATTGAGGATGTCATTCGTCTCGCAGAGCAAAAATGCGGCAAGAGGCTTCCACGGGCGTACGTCTTTCGCTGGCTCGGTCGTGCGCAGCCTCTCATCGCCGAGAACGTAGTAGAGCACATCGTTCAACGCGTGTTTGTGGATGAGGAACACATCTATCCTTGCGTTGACATTTCATCCACATCATTGGTGCACCGCTGCTAAACAGAATGGCGGGTCAGCCGGTGCAAGCTCGCTCTTTACTCGCCGCTTCGATGCACCTGTAACCTGCAACCTGCAACCTGTAACCTGTTCCCATGCGCCCGATTCTCCTCGACGGCAAAGCGTATTCCAAAGAACTCGAAGCCGAGCTCACCGTCCGCGTTCAGCGCCTCAATCTCAAAGAGCCGCCCATCCTCGCCACCATCCTCGTCGGCGACGACCCCGCCTCCGCCACCTACGTCAAGATGAAAGGCAATGCCTGCCGCCGCGTCGGCATGGAATCCCTCAGCATTCATCTCCCCGGCCCGACCACCACCACAGAACTCCTCGACGCCATCGACGATCTCAACGCCAACCCGCGCGTTCTTGGCATCCTCCTCCAGCATCCGGTCCCCAAACAAATCGACGAGCGCGCCTGCTTCGATCGCATCGCCCTCGACAAAGACGTCGACGGCGTCACCGCCCACGGTTTCGGCCGCATGGCCATGGACGAGCCCGCTTACGGCTCCGCCACGCCCGCCGGCATCATGCGTCTGTTGCGCCGTTATCAGATTCCCATCGAAGGCCGCGAAGCCGTCGTCGTCGGACGCAGCCCCATCCTCGGCCGCCCCATGGCCATGATGCTGCTCCAGGCTAACGCCACCGTCACCATCTGCCACTCCCGCACCAAAAATCTCCCCGAGGTCGTCCGCCGCGCAGAGATCGTCATCGGAGCCGTCGGCAAAGCTGAGTTCATTCGCGGCTCATGGATCCAGGACGGAGCGGTCGTCGTCGATGCGGGCTACCACTCCGGCGGCGTCGGCGACATCGAACTCGCAGCCGTCATCGACCGCTGCTCCGCCTACACGCCCGTCCCCGGCGGAGTCGGCCCCATGACCATCGCCACCCTCATCGCCCACACCGTCGAAGCGGCCGAAAAAGCCACCACCCTCACGCCCCAGCCCGCGCTGACTTAGGGGACTCACGCCTGAGCCGGCTTCGCCTCGACGATGCCCACATCGCTGCCAACCGGGGTCACGCTCGTCAGCCGAAAACCTGCCGCCTCCAGAAGCGCCTTCCACTCCCGCTCACTGCGTTCTCTACCGCCGGTCACCGCCAGCATGTTGAGGTCGCTCATCAGGTGGCTTTCAAGGTCCGGGTCCGCGTGAGAGACCAGCGGAGGTAGAACGAACTCGATGATCAGCAGAGTACCGTTCTCCGGAACCACCGCGCGGCAGTTGCGAAGAATCGTCACCGCATCGGCGTCCCGGCGTCCGTGCAGAACATGCTTGATCATGTAGACATCGGCGCCGGCCGGAACCGACCGCGTCAGATCAGCGACCATCAGTTCACACCGATCAGCATCCTCTTCATGTGCGAAGCGCGTCTTCGCCGCCCCGATGCTGGGCTCGAGATCGACCAGCATCCCGCGAAGATGGGGATGAAGCTCGAGCACAGCAAGAAGCAGCGAGCCGCCGCCCCCGCCAAGATCGGCAACTACCTTCGCCCGTGAAAAGTCCCACGCCCGCGCGATCGGAGCGTAATCGTCCGCCGGAGCCGTGCCCATAACCGCGCGAAAGATCGAGCTGGCTTCAGGATCCTGCGACCACCGAGACGGCACACGCGGGTCGCGCACCTCCGCGGCTGGCTTGCCGGTCCGGATGCATTCGGTCAGCAGGGACCAGCTGTCGGCAAGAAGGTCCGCCCAGAAAACCACCGCCGGCCAGGCCGACTGATCCACGTCCCTGCGCAGCGGCTTCCCAAACGCGGTGAGCCGAAAAGATCGCGGCTCCGTCTCCTCCGTGACGCCGATGGCCGCGAGAGCACGCAGCAGCCGATACAGAGCATCCGCATCCGCCTGACAAGCTTCGGCCAGAGCTTCGACACTGCGCACCTCATCTCCCAGCGCATCGGCAACCCCAAGTCGCGCGGCCGCGCAAAGAATGCGACTGCGGGAATACGCCATGCCCATTTCGACCAGCGCCGTATTTGCCGTGACATTGCCGATGCCGCTCTTCGCCTCGACCATCCGAGCTCCTGATCCTGATGCTTCACGCGGCTACCACGAAGAATGGCTGAAGAACGTCAGCTGTCCGTAGGCCGCGCGGTCAATGCCGACCGGCGGCTGCGACGGGTCGCCGGTGCCCCACTCATAATGGTGCGGTTGAAACAGATTCTGCCCGACCACGGCAAACCGGAAGTGCTTGCCAAGCTCGCGCCCCAGATGCAGATCCATCGTCTGGTAGGCGGGCACTTTTTGCGCCGCCAGCCCGCTGACAAACCGGTACATCTGGTCGAACTCAAACCTGCCGGGAAGATTGATCATCGACTGGGCCATAACCATGTGCTTCGGGCTGGACTTATCGTAGGTGGAAACGGAGCCGGTGGAACTGATGTCGGAGGTCGGCCCATTGGCATGGAAATTCGAGTCCACATACGAATAGCTGGGATTCAACCGCCACCATGAGGTCAGAGCCACCTGCGGCGCAATCTCGAAGCCTGTGGTCGTCCCCCCGATCTGATTCTCGTATTCGATGGTGATGAAGGTGTTGCCTCCCGCCACGGAGAGCATCGGCGCACTGAAGCTTTGCAGGCGCGAATACTGATTTCGGAAAGCGGCCACATCCAGAAAAACACGATCGTGCACCAGTGTGCGGTACCCCGCTTCGTAGCCAATCACGTCCTCGGACTGGAAATGAGGATTGCCGGCCACGCGAATAAAGGTTGCCGGGCCGGCCGGGCCACTCAGCTGAAAATCCTCTTCCAGATCGGACGGTGTCGTCACGGCCCGCGTAACGCCCAGCCACGCCGACTGGTGCTCGGTCGGGGTCCACAGCAGACGCCCGGAGGGCTGGATGTCGAAGCCGCTGTAGTTGTTGTGCTGCAGCTTGGCCCCTGCGGTCAGATACACCTGGGAGCCGAGCGGAATCTCGTCCTGCACAAACCCCGTATGGTTGTGGTCGGTGGCCGACGGCGGAGCCAGGTCCTCGATACCGGGCAGACCGACAATCTGATAGGGACTCCAGTGCAGCCCACCGCCCCAGGCGAACTTCTGCCCGGCCGGCAGATTCAGGTGCTCCACGAAATCGATGTCAATCGTGTTGCGTGTCTCGCTCAGCGCTATCCCCGCGCGCACTGTGCGATCGAAGTAGCTCTGCAGTGTGAAACCCGTGCCGTTGGCATTTTCCCGTTCCCAGCGCAGATTCAGGTCCCCGCCTGATGTTTGATCCACCACCGGCGTGGTGCCCACGATATGTGGAGAATTGCCTCCGTAGATCATCCCTTCCAGGAAGTATGTGTCGCGGCCTTTGTCCAGATCTGTCCGGAAGCCGAAACGCTCCTGGTGCCACGCGTCGTCGTTCATGCCGTCGGTGTGATATTCGTGACCACGCTGGAAACCGTGCCCGTAGAATCGGTAGCTCAGGTCTCCGCGCACGAATCCGAACTGCAGCGTGTCGACGGTGTGATCCAGCGTTCCCCCCAGCCCCGACGCCATCGTCCCGCGCGTTTCCGAAGACTTTTTGGTGATTATGTTGATGACACCGTTCGCTGCGTTCGGTCCCCAGATCGTTCCACCGGGCCCACGGATCACCTCGATCCGGTCGACGTTTTCCAGCGGCAAATCCTGCACGTCCCAGTACACTCCCGCGAACAGGGGTGTGTAGACGTTTCTTCCGTCGATGAGAACCAGCACGGATTTGGAGAAGTTGTTCTCGAGCCCGCGAATCCCGACCGCCCAGGTGGTGGAACTCAGCCGGCCCACCTCCACGCCGGGAGCCAGCCGCAGGGCATCCGCGATGGAGGTCGCTCCGGAGCGACGGATATCGTCCGCGGTGATTACATACACAGCCGATGGCGTATGCCACAACTCCGTGGGCCACTTGTTCGCCGTCACGACCTCGAGGTTGCCGAGTTGTTCCAGTGAGAGGGTCTTGAGCTGCTTCGGATTCGCCGGCCCAACCGCCTGCCCCAGCGACGACGAGTCCTCCGCGCGCATCGCGCACGGCGTCGCGAGAACGGCCAGCAAAAACACCGCCACCTTGCGGGCAGAACACGAAAATGCCAACGCACGCTCCGTCTTTGAAGCGAATCTGAGGGTTAAGCTGGTTCAAAGTTGCGGCGGGCGTACTTCCGAAAGGCTCCGAGCTATCGCAGGAGTTCTGGGGTTCCCGCGGAACCCGTCGCAACACGAATTCAATATACGATGAACACTGCCCTCCCTGGCAACTCCCTGCCCCCTCCGTGGGATGACCTCGTTGGTTCCGGGACCGCCGGCGACTCCGGCAACGGTTCAATCACGGCCTTGACAGTGCGCCCCAAATAGCCTCCCATCATGGGATCAGAGCATTCAGGCCCCGCAACCTCCATCGCAGCATCCCAATCAAATTGCATCTGCGCCGTCGAACCTGAACCCAGAGACCTCATGCACATTCTCGCCACCTCGACAGCCTTTCCCCCGCACTACTTCTCCCAGCGTGAATTCCTCGACGCCCTCCTTCCCTACTGGGGCAACGACCCCAAAGTCGCCTCCATCATCGAGCGCCTGCACCTGCGCACGGGTGTCGATGGCCGCTACTTCGCCCGCCCCCTCACCGACTACCTCGCCCTCGACAGCTGGGGCAAATGCAACGATGCCTGGATCGACACCGCCGTCGACCTCGGCGAACGCGCGATAGACTGCGCCCTCAGGCAAGCCAACCTCCGCCCCGATCAGCTTCGCGCCATCTTCTTCGTATCCGTTACCGGCGTCGCCAGCCCCTCCATCGACGCGCGCCTCGTCAACCGCATGAAGCTCGCGTCCAACATCCGCCGCAATCCCATCTTCGGACTGGGCTGCGTGGCCGGAGCCGCCGGCCTTGCGCGCGCCGCCGATTACGTCCGCGCCTATCCTGACCAGATCGCCGTCCTGCTCTCCGTCGAACTCTGTTCGCTCACCTGGCAGCGCGACGACAAATCCGTCGCCAACCTGATCTCCGTCGGCCTCTTCGGCGACGGCGCCGCGGCTGTCATCGTCGCCGGCGACAACGTCCCCGGCCGAGGCCCGCGCATCCTCGCCTCGGACCGGGCGTTCTACCCCGACACCGAAGACGTGATGGGGTGGAGCATATCGGAAAAAGGCTTCAACATCGTGCTGTCGCCGGATGTCCCCAAAGTCATCACTGAGAACCTCGGCCGCAATGTCGACGACTTCCTTCTTGCTCACGGCATGACCCGCCGCGACATCGGCTGCTGGATCATGCACACGGGCGGCCCCAAGGTGCTCGAAGCTACCGCCGAAGCTCTCGGCCTTAGCCGCGAGCAGCTCGAAGTCTCCTGGGAAGCTCTGCGCCGCGTCGGCAATCTTTCTTCGGCATCGGTGCTTGTCGTGCTCGACGAAATCATGAAACACCGCCGCCCAGCGCCGGGAACCCGCAGCATCTTAGCCGCCATGGGCCCGGGCTTCTGCGCCGAAATGCTCCTCCTCGAATGGTGACGAAGATCATGCGTAACCGCGACTGTGACTTGTTGGGTCTCGTTCACCGCCGAGATGCGCCTTCGGGACCGAAAGGTCCGCAATGAGTCACAGCCACTGCGACGTATTCATCGCCGGAGCAGGCCCCGCCGGGCTCGCCGCCGCCATCGCCGTCCGCCAGCGCGGCGCCGACGTCCTCCTCGCCGATGCTCTCCGCCCGCCCATCGACAAGCCCTGCGGCGAAGGCCTCATGCCCGAAGCACGCCGAGGCCTCATCGCCCTGGGCATCCACCTCGAGCCCCAGCACGGCGTCGAATTCACCGGCATCACCTTTGCTTCCGACCAGGCGAGCGTCTCCGCAAACTTCCCTGCGGGAACGGGCATCGGAGTCCGCCGTACGGTTCTCCATCGTCTCCTCCTCGACCGAGCCGCAGAACTCGGCGTCCGCTTCTCCTGGAACACCCCGGTCGTCCTCCGCGACAATCAACCCCCCACCGTCGGCGGAGAGCCCATCGACTACGGTTGGCTCATCGGAGCCGACGGAGCCGCCTCCCGCGTTCGCGCGTGGGCCGGGCTCGAATCCGGGCGACTCCGCAGCCGCCGCTTCGGCTTCCGCGCCCACTACCGCCTCTCGCCAGCAAGAGTCCCGTCAGGCCCCCAACATGTAGAAGTTCACTGGAGCCCCATCGGCGAGGCCTATATCACTCCTACCGGCCCAGAAGAAATCTGCATCTCCGCCATGACCCGCCACCCCCGCGTCCGCCTCAACGAAATTCTCAAGTCCATCCCCGTCCTCCGCGACAAACTCCGCAACGCCGAACCCACCAGCGGCGAACGCGGATGCCTCACTCTCACCCGCCGCCTCCGCCGCGTCACGCGGAACAACGTCGCCCTCGGCAACGTTGCGCTTCTTGGGGACGCCTCGGGCTCCGTCGACGCCATCACTGGGGAAGGCCTCGCGCTGGCCTTCCGCCAGGCCCTCATCCTCGCCGAATCCCTCGACCGCGGCAGCCTCGCCCACTACGAATCCGAACACCCCACCACGCTGGCCCTCCCCCAGCGCATGGCCGCACTGCTCCTCCTCCTCGACCGCCATCCCCGCCTCCGCAACCGAACCCTCCAGGCCTTCGCCGGCCGCCCAGCATTATTCCGCGAACTGCTGGCCGTCCACGTCGGCGAACAGACCCTGCCGCACTTTCTCCTCCACCATGGCCCTGCCCTCGGCATAGGGCTCCTCGCGACGCACCGCGTTCCCCCGCTGGTTCAGCCAGGTTGCTCCATCTCTCGATTTTGAGTATTAGCGTGGGTGCGAGGCGTGATTTCCAGAACCATCCCCAAATACGGGATTCACCGGACCAATGGAGTACCCGCGCCGTCGGGAGTCCGCAGCACGGCATCCGGCTCGGATTCATACCGAGAACCTGAAGCGATGAGCTCGTCAATGCTGCTCACCGGCTGAATCCCACCGCGCGCGCCAATGCCTGTGCAGTTGAGGGCGGCCGCCGCGCATGCAAAATCCAGCGTCCGCTCCAGCGCCCATTCCTGCAGAAGACCGTAGATAAACCCGGCGTGGAAAATATCGCCCGCGCCCGTGGTGTCGACCGCGTTCACGCGAAACGCAGGACGATAACAGAAATCATGGCCGTCCCAGGCGACCACGCCATCGCGCCCCAATGTGGCCGCCGTCAGGGTACAGCCAAATTGGGTCTGAATCCGACGCAGCGCCTCGCGAAGGTCGGCCTCTCCCGTAAGCCGCTCCGGAATATCGCGACTCACAATCAGATAATCGACCTTTGCGATCAGCCGCTCGACATTGGGATAAAGTTCGTCGAGATCCGCCACTACCGGAATGCCGGCATCCCCAGCCCAACCAGCTGCGAGGATCGCCGCTTCCGTATCGTGTCCGTCGAGATGAAGGGCGCGCGCATCCGTGATCCATTCCTTCTTCAGCTCTTCGGGCCGAAGGGTGAGACGGTCATCGCGTTGCCACAGCACCGTTCTCTCGCCCGAATCCTCGATCAGAATGAAAGAACGGTGGCTTGGACAGCCCGGAGCAGTCAGGAGTTTGGCTTCGACCCCCGCCTTGCTGAATTCCGTGCGATGAAGGTTGGCTGCCTCGTCATCTCCGAGTTTGCCCACATAGCGCGCCCGGAGCCCCCAGCGCTGACACGCAACCATGGCAGTCGCCACCTGTCCGCCGGGCAAGACGGACGCGGAGCGAAATTCGACCTTCGATCCAGAGAGGGGGAAATGGGGAAGAGGAAGGACTGTGTCCGTGGCGTTCAGCCCCACGCCCGCAATGTCCATCGATGTCGGTTCTCTCTTCAACGGGTTGATGCCAATGTATCTGGAACGCGCACGAATTCCAACGTTGTTCTCGAGCGGGACCAGGACCGTCTAGGCAAACCGCGTTCTCTTCCAGAGCAGCCAGCCACAAGCGGCCAGGATCGCGAGCAGAATAACGATGAGCGCGATGGCGAACGGGATCCGCATAGCAAGATGCGGAACACGGGCGAACCGGGCGAACCAGATAAACACACCGACCGCCGCGGCCATGATGGCAAAGTCCCACCAGCGGCGAGGCTCTCGAGCGGCGGAATCGCTTTCCACGCCGGACTGGGCACGAAGCGTTTGATCCAGGTCCATGTTGTAGCGAGCACATTCGCGGCCCACCGCGCGCACACAGGCTGCAGATTCAGCGGCTGAAACTGTCGCCCCGGCAATCAGAATGGCACCGGCGATCATCAGGGCGGAGGCGGCCAGGGCCAGCCACGGCACGGAACCCGGTACGTGGGATAACTCACCGAAGACCAGCACGCCCCACACGAATCCCCAAAGCTGATTCGTATTCGAAAGAGGGATGGCACGGCTGATGCCCGCATATTTCGTGGCGTATTGCTGGAACAAATCGCCGATGACCCAGCAGAATCCGCCGAGCAGCAGCCACAGAACCGACGGGCGCAGGGCGTGCAACTGGCCTCCCAGGGCGTGCAGGCCACCGGGCAGCAGCGTTCCGAGAAACAGCATGGCGCCGACTTCGCCAAAGGTAAAAATCGTGACAAACGAGAGAGGATTGCTTCCCGAGAGGTAGGCCTTGCGATAAGGAACATACATCGTGCCCCACAAAAGGCCCGCCGCCAGCGCAGCCGCAATACCGCGCACCGCGATGCCGCGTGGTCCCGCCGCGGCGTGAACGGAGAGGATCGAGAGCAGCACCGATCCAGCCACGATAGCCGAAGCTCCGCCCAGAACCCGTGTCCAGTCCCGCGCCGACGCTCCGTCCAGCTCGTGGAATAAGAGCCAACCCCAGAAAATACCGATCAGGCTGTTGGTATTCCAAAGGGGAAAGGCGATCGACAGCCCTACATCGCGAATGGCGGAGATGGTGAGCGTGTTGGCCACGGCCCAAAGCGCTCCCGCCAGCACAGCCCACAAAATCAGATGGGGCCGCTGCCGGAGGTCCCGCATCACCGAGGTCGTGCCTTTGACCATCACTGGCAGAGTCCAGCGAGCAAGAAAGACGCCGAGCACCATGCAGAAAGAGATCGCGAACGGAGAATATCCCGCCGCTACCAGCCGGGCCGGGGCTTCCGCCGCCCCCAACCATGCCCCAGCCGCAAACGCACAAACCGTTCCCAGTCCGTACCGGGCATAGGGCGCCGGTGTCGATTGCTTTGAAGCAACAGCCTCGGGTTTGATCACGGGATGGGAAGACAAATTTGGCTCCGCAGCGAATCCAGCTTTCTCCGGCCGCGAGGAGGCGGAGACAAGACACCGGTCGATCTTATCGGAAGAACGCGACGCCTCCCATGAGCGCGACGACAGAAGAGGCGGATATACTTCTCCCTTGTTCGGAGGGTCAATGCTGCGAGCCATTCTGACCGACAGCCATTTCTGGGTTCCTGTCGGAGTCCTGCTCCTCGGCATCTTCCTCGTCATCCACCTCGTTTGATCTGCCCGCGCTTCCCTGGACGGCGCCTCCAACGCCGGTCCGGCTGGCCCCGAATCGTTCCTGCACCTCATGAATCCAATGAAGTGGTTCTAAACCCTCCCCCAGACCAGAAGGAAAATATGTCACTCCGGCCAGTTAGAGAAATTCTGTCGACCAAACCAACCCTCGAAGGAGCAGGCGTCCGCCTCCAGCGCGCCTTCGGCTTCGGCAAAACCAAAGACTTCGACCCGTTCCTGCTGCTGGACGACTTCCGCAATGAGCACCCCGAGGATTACCTCAAAGGCTTCCCCTGGCATCCGCATCGCGGCATCGAGACGATCACGTACGTCCTGGCCGGCTCTGTCGAGCACGGCGACTCGCTCGGCAACAAAGGCAAAATGACCGCAGGCGACGTGCAGTGGATGACCGCAGGCAGCGGCATCCTCCATCAGGAGATGCCCAAAGGCGATCCGCAGGGCCGCATGCACGGGTTCCAGCTATGGGCCAACCTGCCCTCGCAGCTGAAAATGACCGACCCGCGCTACCAGGACATTCCCTCGGCCGCGATCCCTGAAGTCACCGAGGATGACGGCACCACTGCCCGCATCATCTGCGGCGAGTTCTGGGGCAAGCGCGGTCCCGTCGAAGGCGTGGCTGCGGACCCCAACTACATCGACGTATCGGTGCCGCCCAACAAGCGCAAGCGCCTCAAGGTCGAGACCACCCGCAACGCCTTCGCCTACGTCTTCGCTGGCTCCGGAATGTTCCGCGACGCTTCGGACCCGCAGGCTGTGTTGACCGAATCGGGCGTCGATCCGAACGCACAGCCAGAATACGATGCGACGAACCACTCGCTGGTCCTGTTCGATCGAGGCGACGAGATCCAGGTCCAGTCGGGGCCTGAAGGCATTCGCTTCCTGCTGGTATCGGGCAAGCCGATCGAAGAGCCAGTCGCGTGGTATGGCCCCATCGTGATGAACACCCAGGCTGAACTACGCCAGGCCATGACCGAGCTGCAGACTGGGGACTTTATCAAGCATCAGCGAAGAGCGGGCTGACCAGATCGGAAGAGGCTACTCGAAAAAGGCCTGAGCTTCTGCCGTAGCGGCACCGATTCTCCGGTCACTGCGGCGGAGTTTGGGCCGGCTGTTGTTGTTGGCTGTCGTCCTTTTTGCCGAAGAGCCTGCCCCAGAAGCCAGGCTTCTTCTTTTTCTTGTCGTCCTGGTTCTGGTCGGCGGGTTGGTTCTGGGAGACGGCTGGCTGCGGCGTGGCCTGGGTCGGCGGCGTTGCAGGGCGGGCGACCTGGGGCGGCTGCGCGGGCTGCGCTGCGGGCTTCTGGCCAAGGCCGAAGATCTTCTGGAAGAGGTTGCGCTGGTCGCCCATCGAGTGGTCGCAGGTGTCAGTCGGCTGCGTGCCGTCGAGAAACGCCGCCGTGTAGTCCTGGGGACACGCGTCGTCGGCGAGGAGGTTCGTGGTGTCATCGAGGCGAATCTGGACGACACCAGCGGGAGGTACAAAGTCTCTTACATCAGAGTATTGCGGCAACTTCACCGCGTTTTTCATGAAGTCTGCCCAGATGGGACCGGCGGCCCTGGCGCCCTCGGCGTTGACGGCGCCCAGCTCGGTCTTGATATCGGTGTAGTCGTCGTTGCCGACCCAGACGATGCAGAGCAAATTGGAAGTGAAACCGGCGTACCAGGCGTCGTGGGAAGTGCCGGTTTTACCTGCAGCGGGTGAGACGAACCCCATGTTGCGGACCCCAGCGCCGGTGCCGTGGGGGTTGTTGAGAACCTGCTCCATCATGCTGACGGTGAGGAAGGCTGCACGCGGGTCGAGGACAGGCTTGGTCTCGGGAGCGTAGTCCGCGATGACGTCGCCGTTTGGAGCGCGCACCGAGGCGAGCATCCAGGGATCGATGTGGACCCCTTCGTTGGCAAAGACGGTGTAGGCGCCCGCCATCTGCATCGGAGTAGCGTCATAGGCACCGATGGCCATGGCGGGAGTTCCGCGGGCGGAGCTGATGCCGGCATCGCGCGCCAGCGCGGCCACGTTATCGAAGCCGACCATCTGCGCAAGGGCGATGGTGGGGTTGTTCAGGGAACGGTAGAGAGCTTCAGTCGCGGTGATGTCGCCGTAGTATTTGCTGTCGAAGTCGCGCGGCGAGTAGTCCTGATTGTCGAAGGTGAAGGTGGTCTGCTGGTCGTGCAGGATCGTGACCGGCGTGAAGACGGCGCTGTTCCCGTCAGGGTTGGTGAGCGGCGTTCCGGCGATGGCGGTGTTGAAGGCCGCGGCGTAGACGAAGGGTTTGAAGATGGAGCCGGTGGGTCGATGCGAGACGGCGTGGTTGAACTGGCTGATGCCGTAGTTGCGTCCGCCGACCAGCGCGAGCACCTGGCCGGTGTGTGGATTGAGCGCGATGAGCGCGACCTGTGGCGAGGTGGGAGCGGGCGGGGGCGTCGTACCTGCCTTGAGGGCTAAGCGGACGAGGCGATCATGCCGTGCAGTGACCGCAGCGTCGACGCTCTTCATGCCGGCGGCCACGGCGTCCTGGGCGATCTGCTGGAGCTGCGGATCGAGCGAAGTGTAGATGCGGAGGCCCTGCGCGTTGTATTCGTTGTCGCCGAGGCGCTGGATGAGTTGATCGCGGACAAGGTCGACGAAGTAGGGTGCTTCGCCTGCGTCGAAGGCGCCTGGCTCAAGCTTGAGCGGCGCAGCTTTGGCTTCCTCGGCTTGCGCTTTGCTGATGGAGCCGGTTTCAACCATCGCATCCAGAACGACGTTGCGGCGTTCAAGGGCGCGCTCGGGATGGCGGAAGGGATTCAGGCGGCTGGGGCTCTGAATGATTCCGGCGAGCAGCGCGCATTCGGGCAGATCGAGCTGGCGAACATCTTTGCCGAAGTACGCCTGCGCGGCTTCACCGAAGCCGTCGATGGAGAAGCTGCCGCGCTGGCCGAGCGGCACCTGGTTGGCGTACATCTGAAAGATTTCCTGCTTGTTGAAGCGATGTTCAAGCTGGAAGGTGATGACGATCTCGATGATCTTCCGCTTGATGTGCTTTTCCGGCGAGAGGAAGAACCCGCGGGCGAGCTGCATGGTGAGCGTCGATCCGCCCTGGCTGTAATGGCGGCTGCGAAGATCGTCGACGACGGCGCCCACGAGGCGGAAGTAGTCGACGCCGCCATGCTGGAAGAAATGGCGGTCCTCGATCGCGGTGACTGCGGGGACCAGATACTTCGGCAGCTCATCGTAGGTGACGAGCCGGCGCTTGGCGCGGTTCTCGTCGGAGAGGCCGGTGACGAGCATCGGCTCGAGCTCATAGGCGGCGAGCGCCTGACCGTTGTCGCCGGTAATTTCGTTCACGCCGTCTTCGGAAAAGCTGATGGTCGCGCCATCCTGGGAGTGGTACGACTGCGGACCGGGATGAATCGTGATGGCGTGCGCGTTGACAGCGTAGGTGCCCATGGGCGACGCCGCGCTCTGGCCGTCGACGGAGTAGCCGGCCTCTTCCAGCTCGCGTTGAATTTCATGCGAGGTGAGCTTTTGTCCGGGTCGAATCTCGGCGGGCGCGGCGTAAATCTTCGCAGTCTCTGCGAAGAGTGGCTGCTTCAGGCGGTCGTCGACAATGTGACCGTACTTGGTCCAGTAAAAACTGAAAACGATGACCCCCAGCGCCAGGGAAACGCCGCAGATGATGCCGGCAACGATCAGCACCTTTTTGGTGGTGATGCGGACGGCGACGTTGGGGACCTTAACTTTTACAGCCATAACTCTATTTTTGCCTTCCCACAGATATCAGACGAGCCGGATGCGCGATTGGGCTATTCATTGGCCTACGCGCCGCTCGTCTCTGTTGTTCCACGTTGGGATGAATGCACGACAGAGACCAGCCCCGATCGCCTGAAAATAAGCGCCTTAGCAGCGGCCTCGGCCGACGTGGGCGTGTTCCCGTGGACACGTTGTGTCGCTGGTGACACGCGCTTTTGCAAAGCATCCACCGGGCAGGTCAAATCCTTTCAGTTGACGGAGGCCAGTGCCTTGAGGGCGTCGGGGAGATCGGCAAGGCCAACATCGCTTCCGGACGAGGTTGCGCGTGTGACGAGTTCTACCTTCCCTTCGGCGACTTTTTTGCCGACGTTCACGCGATAAGGAATGCCGATGAGATCCGCGTCTTTGAACTTTACCCCTGCGCGTTCGTCTCTGTCGTCCAGCAGCACATCGAAACCAGCGGCCTCAAGATCAGATGCAATTTTCTCGCCAGTTGCTTTGAGGGTGGAGTCGGCGACGTTGGTGATGGTGACGACGACGTCGAAGGGCGCGATGGACCGCGGCAGCCAGAAGCCATTCGCGTCGTTGCCCTGCTCAACAGCGGCCGTCAGGATGCGCTCGATGCCGATGCCGTAGCAGCCCATGATGGGCGTGACCTCCTTGCCGTTGGCATCGAGAACGCGCGAGCCCATGCTCTCGGTGTAGCGTGTGCCCAGCTTAAAGATGTGGCCGACTTCGACCGCTCTGGCGACCTTGAGCGGCGCGCCACAAACCGGGCAGCCTTCGCCTTCGGCGGCGTTGCGGATGTCGGCGACGACGGTCCATTTGAAATCGCGGCCCGGGGCAACGTTGCGGTAGTGGTAGTCGAGCTTGTTGGTTCCACAGACGAGGTTGCGGCGATTCTCGAGGCCCGGGTCGAGTACGACATTGACTTTGCCGTCGTTGATTTTCGCGGCGGGATCGAGGCCGACGGGGCCCAGATAGCCAGCGGGACCGTGCATCCAGGTTTCTAGTTCTTCGGCAACCATGGGGCGGAGGTCCGTTGCGCCGACGACTTTCATCAGCTTGGTTTCGTTGACGAAGTGATCGCCGCGCAGAAAAGCGACCACGGGCTGCACCGTTGTTTTGCCGGACTTATCCGCAACCGTCGCCATGTACGCAACGCACTTAATGTCGGAGCTGGCTTCGATATCGAAGAACTTTGTGACGTCGGCGATGGCGGCCTGGCCAGGCGTGGAAACCAGCTCCGGCATCCCATCGCCGATGGCCGCCATTTCTTTCACGGGCGCCAGGCGCGAGGTGGCTTTCTCGAGGTTGGCCGCATAGCCGCACGCAGCGCAGCTGGCGATCAGGTCTTCGCCAGCGTCGGTGTAGACCATGAATTCCTGCGACTGCGAGCCGCCCATGGCGCCGGAGTCCGCTTCGACAGCGACGAATTTGAGCCCGCAGCGCGTAAAGATGGCGCGGTACGCTCCGTCGTGCAGATCGTAGCTGTGGTCGAGACCGGCCTGGTCGAGGTCGAAGCTGTAGCTGTCTTTCATGATGAACTGCCGCACCCGCAGCAGTCCGCCCTTAGGGCGCGGTTCGTCGCGGAATTTGGTCTGAATCTGGTACCAGATCTGCGGGAGCTGTTTGTAGCTGCGCAGCTCGCTGCGGGCAATGTCGGTCATCACCTCTTCATGCGTCATGCCGAGGCAGAGGTCTGCGCCCTTGCGATCTTTCAGGCGAAACATGTTGTCGCCCATCAGGGTCCAGCGGCCGGACTCGCGCCACAGGTCGGCGGGATGGATGGTGGGCAGCAAGAATTCCTGGCCGATGCGGTCCATCTCCTCGCGCACGATGCGGATGATGCGGTCGATGGAGCGCTGGCCGAGGAAGAGGTAGGAGTAAATGCCGGCGCCGAGCTGACGGATGTATCCGGAGCGAACCAGGAATTTATGGCTGGCGACTTCAGCGTCGGCCGGTGCCTCGCGCAGTGTGGGGATGAAGAGTTTCGACCAGCGATGCATGCTTGATTACAGGGTACAGGGTGCAGGGCACAGGGTACAGAGGACGGGATCAGGGATTGGGATCAGGAACTAAGGCCTGCGCCTGTCAACCGCGCCCCGCGCACTGGAAATCGGCAGAACTTGACTCTTCAATTGCAGGGTCTCACGCCGGCGTGCAGCCTGCCGCTCTGCTTCGAGGCTGGCTTCAAGCGGGAATTTTCGCAGGCTGCCCTGCAGCGCATAGAGGGTATCGTAGTTCCTCGGATGGCATCGGCTTGCGCTTTGGTCGGGCACTTCTCAGGAGATTGTAGAGCAACCCTTAGCTGCTATGGAGACCAAAAGAGACTCGACTCTCCCGGCGAGCGCTTCGATGTCCACGGGGTTCAATGTGTCCACTTCTATCAAGGGGCTCAATCCGAAGGGCTGCTCGTACTCGGCCATGCGCTCGGGCAGCATCTCGGCGAGCATGTGTGCTGGATGATGCCGTTCGTGGCGCGCCCGCTCCGCGAATCGGCGTGACGCCTCCTCGCGAGGAATGCGGCAGCAGATCTCGACGATTTGTGCGCCTTGCGCGATGAGCGCGGTGATCTTGCCGCGTTCATGCTCGCTTTGCGTCCGGAAATTCGCCTCCAGCAGCACCTGCGGGCAATGCGGCGCGAGGGCCCACAACAGTTCCATGGCCGCCGCTCCGATCCTGCGCGAAAACTCCAGGTCGCCGGGCGCTCCATCGAGGGTGGTGAAGAGCGTCTCCTTGATGTCGTCTTTTGTCAGGAGCGCGAAGCCCAGGCGCTCGGCCAGGGGGCGAGCCAGCGTAGTCTTGCCCGATCCGGGGGGCCCCGAGACGAGAAGGATGCGATTCTTTGTCCTGAGAGTCATGACTCCATTGAACAGCAGCGGCACTGCATGGGTCATCGGAACTCACACGGAATAGCCATACAGGACGGGGTTCAGGTCATCTTTTTCTGGTGACTTTAGCGGTACCCCTATGCCATCCTGAAATCACTTTTCCCAGTCTGCACTGCAGCTGCGCTCGATGCGTCCGCAGAACTGCGGGTGGTGGCCGTAACGCCGGTGGAGGTGTTGTAAGCAGCACCTATGTACACGCCCTTCCTAATGTGTGGTTATGCCGCGGCCTTACTGCTGATGCTCTTCGGGTTCCGTGGCATTCGCCGCAGCACTCCGGATCTGCACGGCAGCCGCTACCTCGCGTGGTTCATCGTGTGCAGTCTGTTCGGAGTGATGCTGATCGGGCTGCGTCCGTGGACGCCGGGTCTTTTCAGCGTTGTGCTCGCGAATTTTCTGCTGTTTGCGGGCGTTCTCTGCATCAACATCGCCGCGGCGGACATTCTTGAAACCGATCCGCATGTTTTCCCCTGGCCGGCGGGAACTCTGATCGTCGCACTGCCGTTGTTTGTCTGGTTTACCTACGGCAACGATTTGCCGGCGGCGCGCCTGGTGATCCACGCCTCGGTAGTGGGGTGCATTTTCATCACCACCGCGGTGCTTCTGTTCCGCGGGCGCGGCGAGCCGGAAACCCGCCAGCCGGCGCGGGCCTGCGCCTGGCTACTGATCTTCGCCACGTTTCTGCAGGTGGCATGGTGCATCTTCGAATTTCGCATCTCGACGCCTGCGACCGACCTCATCCATCCCGATCTGATCAACGTGGGCTTCAGCTATCTCTCCATGGTGCTGGGGCTGGCCATCGTCATTGGACTGCTGTGGCTCGCTCTGACCACGCACCGGCTGACTCTCCACAAGATGGCGCAAACGGACTCGCTCACCGGGCTGCTCAATCGCCGGGCTTTTGAAGAAATCCTGCGCCGCGAGCTGCTGCGCAGCGACCGCAGCGGCGCCCGCATGGGGCTGATGTTGATCGACCTCGATTACTTTAAGCAGGTGAACGACTCGCTGGGCCATTTCGCGGGCGACGACGTTCTGCGCCGCATCGGACTGGTGCTGCGCGACGGAACCCGGCCATCCGATGTGCTGGCCCGCTATGGCGGCGAGGAGTTTGTGGTGCTGCTGCGCTACGCAGGCGTCGACGAGTCGCTGGCCGCGGCGGAGAGGATTCGGCTGCTCATCGCCAATCTCAACGGGCTGCCGGGGAGCGTAAACCTGACGGCCAGCATAGGCGTTGCGGTGAGTCAGCCGAAAGACACTGCGACGGAATTTCTGCTGCGCTCCGACGAGGCGCTGTATCAGTCGAAGCGCGAGGGCCGGAACCAGGTCACTGTGTATCGCGAATCGGACGAAGACCTGGAGATGGCGGCGGCGGCGTACATCCCCGGATCCTGAGACAATCTGATGAATCGGGCAAGGAAGAAAAGACTGCGTGCTGCGCAGGCTTTTGCTTCCGGAGTTGCTTTGGAGCGCGGAAACTCTAAACCGTCTGCCTGGCGCAAAGCTCGTTGAAGGCGCGCGACAGTTCGTCGGCGATGGCCTGGGGGGTACTGTTCTCGATGACGAAGCGCTGCATGAGATAGACCAGCTTGCCGTCGCGAAGAATCCCAACCGCGGGAGAGGTGGGCGGATGGCCTTCGAAGTACGACCGGGCCCGCTCGGTGGCCTCGCGGTCCTGACCCGCAAACACCGTGATGGAACGATCCGGCGTGACCGAATTCCGCAGAGCCAGCCGCACGCCGGGCCGCATTTTGCCCGCGGCGCAGCCGCAGACGGAGTTGACCACCACCATCGTGGTCCCAGGGCTTGCCACTGCGGCGTCAACCGCTTCGGGGGTGCGCGCCTCGTTAATGCCCGCACGAGTGAGCTCCTCGCGCATGGGGATGAGCATGATTTCCGGATACATTCGGCTATTCTCCTGAGATCAAAATCGTAACTGCCACATTCACATTGTACGGGGCTTATCGGCCGGATGATATATCTCATTTAGATGCTGGTTCGCGAACAGGTTCCGCTTGCGCCTTACACCACTTTCGGGATCGGGGGACCCGCGCGCTGGTTTGTCGAGGCAACCGATGAAACTTCGCTGCTGGAGGCGGTGCGCTTCGCCCGCGAACGCCGGGCGGAGTTGTTCGTCCTTGGAGGCGGCAGCAATCTGCTCGTCTCCGACAAGGGGTTCCCGGGCCTGGTCCTGCGCATCGCGCTCGGCGGGATCAGGCAGGAGGGCAATGTGTTCCGGGTCGGCGCCGGCGAAAACTGGGACAGTTTCGTCTCCTGCGCGATCGACCGCGGATTCGGCGGCATTGAATGCCTGGCCGGAATTCCTGGAACTGCAGGCGGCACGCCGGTCCAAAATGTCGGCGCCTATGGCCAGGAAGTCTCGGGAACCATCACGGCGGTTCGCGTCCTCGACCTGAATCACCTGAAGTTCTCCGAGCTGCCGGCTTCGGTCTGCGGTTTTGCGTACCGCCGCAGCATTTTCAACTCCAGCCACCGGGACCGCTTCATCGTAACGCGGGTGGATTACAAGCTGCGCAACAAAGCTTTCCCGATCCTGCAATACCCGGACCTGAAGCGCTACTTTCAGGGTCGCTCCGTCACGCCAACCCTGGCGGAAGCCGCGGCAGCCGTGCGCGAAATTCGCCATGAGAAGGGCATGCTGCTGGTCGAAGGAGAGGCGGACTGCCACAGTGCGGGCAGCTTCTTCAAGAACCCCGTTGTCCCCGAGAAACGCTTTGACGAGCTTGTGGCGAAATGCTCTTCGCGGGTTCCCAGCTTTGCACCATCGAAAGGGCTGGTGAAGATTCCCGCAGCCTGGCTGGTGGAACAGTCCGGCTTTGCGAAGGGCTTCGTCCTCGGCGCAGCCGGAATCTCCAGCCGCCACACGCTGGCACTGATCAACCGGGGAGGCGCGACCGCCGCCGAGATCCTGGCACTGAGCGATCGCATCGTCGGGGCTGTGGAAAAACAATTCGGCATTCGCCTCGAGCCCGAACCTGTCTTCCTCGGGCCGGAGACCTAGCAGCTTGCGGAAAAACTCGATTCTTTGAAAGGGTCTGGCTTTAGCCGGACCGTAAAGTCTGCGGAATGAATTCGGCTTTAGCCGCTGAGGGACGTTTTTTTTCGTCATCGGGCACTTTTTCCGCAAACTGCTAGGCAGGCCAAAAGCTCTTTGCGCGGGTGTGGTGGGACGCGAGCGGAGCCCGGAAATCCACGCAGGAAGACGGACCGGCGCTGCACGAGGAGATTGTCGCAATCGAACTGCGGGGCAGCGCAGGGCGGTAAGTTTCCGGGCTGCGGTCGATCGACAACTCGAACGCGAGGCTGAAACGTCGGGCCGGAGTCCAATTCGGGACATTTCAGCCTTCGGAGATACCGCCAGTCGCACCCGCACGATGCGATCCGGCAGCGGTGATGCCGGAAACGATGGGCTGACCGGAGTCGATGCTCCGATACGCAAATGCCTGAACACAACCGCGGCACCGCCGATAAAGACAGCAGTACCAGTGTCTTCGAGGGCGAACTGTGGGCAGAACCGGTGTGAGTATCGCGCGTGAGGGGCTGATAGCCGCTGTGGAGCAGGCCTCCGATGGCATCGTCATCACGGGTGCGGACGGGGCCATTGAGTATGTGAATCCAGCCTTCACTGCTCTGACCGGATACTCGGCAGAGGAAGCTGTGGGACAGAATCCCCGGATCCTCAAATCCGGCCGCCACTCCGCTGCGTTCTACGAAGAGCTCTGGGGAACTCTCCGGGCGGGCCGAGTCTGGCAGGGAGAGATCACCAACCGGCGCAAGGATGGCACGTCGTATGAGGAGGAGATGCGCATCGCTCCGGTCTGCGACGCCCAGCACAACATCACCGGTTACATCGCCATCAAGCATGACGTAACGGAGCGGCGGGCCCGCGAGTCGGCGCAGGCCTTTCTGGCCGCCATCGTGGAGAACTCCGAGGACGCGATCGTCGCGACCTCGCCCGCCGGCATGATCCTGACATGGAACCATGGCGCGGAAGCAATTTTTGGCTTCACCGCGGAGCAGGCGATCGGGCATGACGTGTCTCTCTTTACGCCGGCAGATCGAATGTCTCGCATGATGCAGTGCATTGACCAAATCGCGGGCGGCGAAGCCCTGAAGAACCATGAAGGTATCTGCCAGCGCGCAGACGGACAGAAAATTCACGTAACCGCTACGGGATTCCCGATCCGAGACACGGCCGGAAGAGTGGCCGCGACCGTTGCCCTTCTGAGAGACAGCACGGAACGCGATCGGGCGGAGCGGAGGCTGCGCGAAAGCGAGGAGCGTTTCCGCACCATGGCCGACGGCACTCCTTCGATCATGTGGGTTACCGATGCCGACGGAAAGGCCGAGTTCGTTAACCGCGCCTGCAGACAATTCTTTGGAATCGCCCGCGAGGAAGCGCAGACCGGCAATTGGGAGCAGTTGATTCATCCCGAAGATGCTCCGGCGTACATTGCCGCATTCGAGCGCGCTGTGCGGGAACACCAGCCCTTCGCAGCCGAAGCACGTGCCCGGCGAGCCGACGGGGAGTGGAGGCTGATCGGTTCCCGGGCCGAGCCCCGCTTCTCCCCCACCAGCGAGTTCCTGGGACACGTGGGCCTGAGCGCCGACATCACCGAGCGCAAGCGGACAGAGCAGGCGCTCTATAACTCGCGGGAATTTGCTCAGTCCACGATCGATGCGCTCTCCTCCCACATCTGCGTACTGGACGAGGCCGGCGAGATCATCGCCGTGAACCAGGCCTGGAGAAACTTCGCGGAAGCGAACCGCGGGCCCGGGTCGGTCGAAGCGGAGATGGAGAATTACTGCGAAGGAGCCAACTACCTCGAGGTATGCGACCATGCGGCTGGCGCGGAGGCCGCGGAGGCTTCCGACTTCGCGAAGGGCATCCGGGCGGTTCTCCGTGGAGAACGGACGCAATATTCGAAGGAGTATCCATGCAGTTCGCCGCGGGAACATCGATGGTTCATGAGCAGAGTCACGCGGTTCTTCGTGAATGCCCTGCCCCGTATCGCAGTCGAGCACATCAATATCACCGAGCGCAAACGGGCCGAACAGGCACAGCGGGAGAGCGAAGAGCGCTTCCGCATCATGGCCGACAGCTGCCCGATCGGGATCTGGGTGACGGACGCGCAGGGGGGAACCCGTTTTGTCAACCGCACCTATGGGGATTTCTGCGGAGTACCCCCGGGACAACTCGATCCGGACGAGTGGAAGTCACGGATTCACCCGGACGATGCGCCGGGATTCTTCGAAGCCTTCGATCGCGCCCTCAACGACCGGGCCCCCTTCATGGCCACAGAGCGCAGCCGTCGCGCCGATGGTGCGTGGCGCTGGGTGGAGTCGCAGGGGGCGCCGCGTTTTTCACCCGACGGCGAGTTTCTGGGGCTGGTCGGCACCAGTAAGGACATTACCGACCGCAAGCAGGCGGAACAGGCGCTGCAGCAGAGCGAGGAGAAATTCCGCCAGCTGGCGGAGAACATCCGTGAAGTTTTCTGGATGATGAACGCGGCGGGCACCGAGACTCTCTATGTTGGCCCCGCCTACGAGTCAATCTGGGGCCGGAGCTGCGCAAGTCTTTATGCGAACCCGATGGACTGGCTGGAGGCAATCCATCCGGAAGATCGCGAGCGGGCGCAGGAGGTTTTCCTGCGTCAGCTGGGGGGCGAGACGATCGACTCCGAATACCGCATCCTGACCGCGGATGGGCAGGAGAAATGGATACGGGACCGCGCGTTTCCCGTTCGCGATGAGAATGGCCAGGTGATCCGCATCGCCGGGATTGCGGAAGAGATCACGGAGCGAAAGCGCTATGAAGATGAGCTGATCCGCGCACGCGAGGAAGCGGATGCGGCGAATCAGGCGAAAAGCCGCTTCCTGGCCAACATGAGCCATGAAATCCGCACCCCCATGAACGGCGTGATCGGCATGAACCAACTGCTGCTGGACACGAATCTCACTTCCGAACAGCGGCATTTCGTCGAAGTGGCACAGAGCAGCGGACAAACGCTGCTCGCGCTGATCGACGACATTCTCGACCTCTCCAAAGTCGAGAGCGGGAAAATCGCGCTGGAAAAAGCCGATTTCAGCCTGCACCATGCCGTCGAGGACGTGGTCAGGCTCCTGTCCGTTCAGGCGGGCGCAACAGGACTTCGCGTCGAGGCGCGCATCTCGCCGGAAATCCCGGGTCTTCTGAAGGGGGATGCTCGCCGGTTGCGCCAGGTGCTGACCAACCTTTGCGCCAATGCCATTAAGTTCACGCCTCGTGGAGCAGTCACCGTTGAAGCGGTATTGGAGAGTTGCAGCGACGCCACAGCAACGATTCGCTTCTCGGTCACGGACACCGGAATCGGCATCGATCAGAAACAGATTCCGAAGCTGTTCTCGCCATTCTTTCAGGCGGACGCCTCGACGACGCGGCGCTACGGCGGTACCGGACTCGGTCTGGCGATCTCCAGGCAACTCGTCGAGATGATGGGGGGCAGGATCGGTGTGAGCAGTCGAAAGGACCAGGGCTCAACCTTCTGGTTCACGGCGATCTTTGAACACGCAGCGCCTCATCCTCGTTTCCCCGTACCACACAGGCTCGGGGAATTCCCCAACGGCGCCGATTCCGCCCCTGCCGGACATGGCGAGACGATTCTGGTCGCCGAGGACAATTTCACCAATCGCGAGGTGATTCTGGCGCAGCTGGAGAAGCTGCATTACACCGCGCATACCGTCTGCAATGGCGAAGAGGCGGTGGAGGCACTCCGTCATGGACACTACCCCCTGGTGCTGATGGATTGCTCTATGCCGGTGATGGACGGCTATGAAGCGACCCGTCGCATCCGGCAGTTACCGGGTGCGCGGATTCCCATCATCGCCCTGACGGCGAGCGCCATGGCGCCGGACCGGGAACGCTGCATGGCCGAGGGGATGGACGACTATCTCGCCAAGCCGGTGGAACTGCCGCAACTGGCCAGGACTCTCGCCCGCTGGACATCGAAAGCCGATTCCAGGGAGTCGGCTCCAGCACCTCCGCCGGCCGCGGCATCGCGCCAGGTCTTCGACTCGGAGTCTCTGCTGCGGCGGCTGATGGGGGATCGCGCACTGGCCGGCGTGATGCTCCAGGGGTTTATGGAAGATGCTCCTCGCCAGCTCGCGTGCTTGCGGGATCGTCTGGCTGAGCGGGATTCCGCTGGTGTCCGCCTGCACGCGCACGCCCTGAAAGGAGCAGCGGCCAACGTCGGGGGCGAGACCCTTCGCGACGCGGCCAGTGCACTCGAAGCCTCGGCCATTGCCGGAGACCTGGATGCAGTGACGAATGCCCTGCCCAACCTCGATGCAAAGTTACTCGAGTTGAAGCACGCGATCGAGAGGAATGGAATGCCCCCCAATAAGCCAAAGCTCACATTGAACAAAAGAAGATAATGGAAGCGCTTCCGATCATGTCCGTGAAGACCTCGAAGTCCTCTGCGAGGCCGAATCAACCATGACGATGGAGGCTTGAGCCAGCAGAATTTTTTCCGGAGCCGTCAGGCGCCTGCCCCGGCAGGAGATTCACGCATCGCCTGCTGCACCGCCATTCGCGATTTTCGCAGCGACTCTTCAGGGTCTGTCGTCGGATAGTACTCCATCGCGATGAAGCGGTCGTACTTCAGCTCCGCCAGCTTCCGGTAGATGTTCGTATAGTCAATCTCGCCGGTTCCCGGTTCGTGGCGTCCCGGGACGTCGGCGATGTGGACCAATCCGACCAGGTCAATATTGCCGTCGAGCTTCTCCAGCAAATTACCGAACGCGCGTTGCTCATGATAGAAGTCGTAGAGCACCTTAACATTCTCGCTGTCAATTTCCCGAACCATTTGGAATCCTGTAGTGACCGTAGTCAGATAGATCGTCGGATTCTCCAGCGGATCGATCGGTTCAATAACGATGCGGATGTTGTTTTTTGAAGCCACCTCCGCGGCCCGCTTCAGGTTTTCGATCGATGTCCGATATTGAACGTTCGGATCGAGTCCTTCGACCCGCTTGCCGGAAAGCAGGATGATCTGCGGGCAGTTCAGCTCCCTGGCCGCATGAAGCTGTGCGCTGAGCTGGGTCATGAAAGCATCCGACTCGTTCGGATTGCAGAACCCCGCGTCCACGCCGCTCATGGAATCGAACACCAGTCCCAGCTGCCCCATGCGCTTCAGGATGCGCCGCGTATCTTCATCGGACCACTTCTTAAATTCTCCGACCAGTTCGACTCCCTGGTATCCGGCCGCGGCAACAACCTCAATGCTGCGATCGAACGGCATGACCTTCTCGAGGGTCCACAGCATCACAGACAGTTTTGAGCCTGCCGTGGAAGGCACAGCCGTTCTTGCTTTTCGCGGCAAAAGAAACTGCCCGAGAGTAACTGCCGCGGCTAATTCGCCAAATTTACGTCGATTCATATTCCTCCCGATACTGCGCTTTCCAGTCTCAACCCGCCACTGCCCGGAAGAAACTCCCAGACAGCAAGGAGCAACAGGCAGCAGCGGGCACAGCAGCCGCCCCCGAAAATTGCCGTCGCGTCAAAATCGGCGCAGGCCCTTTCGGTCTCCGGCAACCCCGCCGAATATGGGGCGACACCAACTCGATAAAGGCTATCCGCCGCCTGCCCGAGGCGCCTGCTGTTTCCATGAGAAGAACGAACCGCGCCCACCGGCTTACAACGATCGCTATAATCGTGTAAATTATGCATCTCCCGCGGCGGCGCTTTCTCGGGTCCTCCCTTTTCGTCTTCGGCAGCACTTTGATCGACGCACTGGTTACGCCGCTCTGGCAGTGGAAAGAGCCGCTGGTCGTGGAGGCGGCGACGCAGGACTCCGCGCAGGCGCCCGTTCAATTTGTCGATGTCGCCCGCCAGGCCGGGCTGACCGTCCCCAACGTCTGGGGCGGCATCGCCCATAAAAGCCGCATTATCGAGACCAAGGGAAGCGGCATCGCCTTTTTCGACTATGACAACGACGGCTGGATCGATATCTATCTCACCAATGGGGACCGGCTCGATGCACATTGGGCGCCGGGTGAAGCGCCAATCTCCCACCTGTACAAAAACAATCGCGACGGAACCTTCACCGATGTTACTGCCAAATCGGGGCTGGGCCGCAGCGGCTGGCAGACAGGCGTGTGCGTGGGCGATTATGACAACGACGGATGGGACGACCTGTTTTGTTGCTTCTGGGGACATAACATCCTCTACCATAACAACGGCGATGGCACTTTCACCGATGTTACCCGCAAGGCCGGACTCTATGAGGACCGGATCCGCTGGGGATCGGGCTGCACATTCCTGGACTATAACCGGGACGGCCATCTGGATCTGTTCGTGTGCCGCTATATCCAGCTCGACCCGGCCAGCGACCTGGGTCTATGCCAGTGGAAAGGCATTCCGATTATGTGTGGACCGCGTGGCCTTCCCGCCGATTCCAACGCTCTCTATCGCAACAACGGCGACGGTACCTTCACCGATGTGTCGGAACAAACCGGCATACTGAAGCCGGGCCCGCGCTATTCGATTACCGCTGTTTCGTACGACTTCGACAACGACGGCTGGCCGGACATTTATATAGCCGTGGACTCCGAACCCAGCATCCTGTTTCGCAACAATCATGACGGCACATTCACTGACGTTGCCGTCATGGCTGGATGTGCTTATAACGATGATGGACATGAACAGGCCGGGATGGGCCTCGCGGTCGCCGATTACGACTGTGACGGCTGGTTTGACATTTTCAAGACTAACTTCGTGGATGATACTTGTAACCTCTACCACAATAACGGCGACGGCACTTTCACTGATGTGTCTCTCAGCTCCGGCGTCGGCATTAACAATCAATATGTTGCCTGGGGCTGTGGCTTCATCGATTACGACAACGATGGATGGGTTGACCTTGTGCAGATTAATGGACACGTCTATCCCGAAGTGGATCAATATAACTTCGGTGAATCCTTCAAAAACCCACGCCTGGTCTACAGAAATCTCGGCAACGGTCACTTTCGCGATGTTTCAGCAGAGATGGGGCCGGGTATCGGCGAACGGTTTTCGAGCCGCGGCGCGGCCTTCGGTGACTACCAGAACAATGGCTGCATGGACGTTCTGGTTCTGAACCTGAACGATTTGCCGTCGCTGCTCCGGAACGACGGTGGTAACAAACAAAACTGGATCAAGTTGAAGCTCATAGGATCCAAATGCAATCGAACCGCCATTGGCGCCCGCGTTCGAGTCATCACCGGCAAACACATTCAGATGGATGAAGTCCACAGCGGCACCAGCGTCATGTCCCAAAGCGATCTCCGCCTTCATTTCGGTCTTGGAAATCTCGAAAAGGTGGATGTAATCGAAGTGAAATGGCCGACCACGCAGAGCATTGAACGATTTACCGGAGTCAAAGCGAATCAAATCCTCACTATTCGAGAGGGATCCGGAATCGTTGCTTCCTGGAAGCCGCCTTTGTCCGGGGCCAGTAAGAATTTGTGATGATTCGGGCAACGGCTCGCGCCGCGTTGCCCGCAAATGAATAAAACTGCTACTCCTCGTGTGGCGTTGTAGTTGGCCCGGACGGCGCGATGACGAATTGCTGGATCTCCTTTCGCTGACGTTCGACCGCCTCCGCCTGACCCTTCACGATTGCGTCGTGAAGTTCAAATTCCTGCCGGGCCTTCGTCTGGTCGCCACTCCTGTCATAGGCTACTCCAAGGCGATAATAGGCCTCTCCCAGCTGCGGGTTCGCCTCGATTGCTTTCGTTAAGTCATCGATCGCGGCCGGGAAGTTCTGTTTTGCGGAGGAAATTATTCCTAATTGCAGCCAGGCATCCGCGCACTTGGGATCGAGCTCTACAGCCTTCTGCAGCATTATTGCCGCTTGCCGCGTGGCCTCCGGTTCAGCTGACTCTTGCTGGCTCTTCATAATGGCCATCGCATAGAGGTATGTCGCGGTGGGGTTCTGCGGCTGCGCCCGCGCGAAGCGGGCGAGCCTCGGTTCTATGCATGGCAGGGGGTTAGGCGCGGAGATTTCGACTTTTCCCATGAACGTATACGGCTCCGGATTCGCAGGGTCAAGGTCGGATGCCTCACATAAGCGCCTCGAAGCTTCGTCATAGATGGCCCCCGCAAAAAGGGCTGCACCCAGCCCGGTCAGCATCCTCGCCGATTTCGGATACGCCCCCGCTCCGGAGCGAAAGACTTCCTGTGCCTGCCAAATCGCACGATGCAGCAATAACTCAGAGCCCCAGGCGAAGTAGTTTTCCTCGCTCGGATTCGCCTTCGCCGCCAGCTCATATTCATGGACGGCCGCCAGCGGATCGCCAAGTTTCTCATCCAGGTCGCCGATCAGGCGATGCAAATCCGGGTCGTCCCGATATGTCAGTAACAGTTTCGCGTCGTCAAGAGCCTGCGAATAGTTGCCTGCTCCCTTGCAAGCCAGCGCCAGATCATAAGTGTTATCAAAGTTCTTCGGATCGACGTGATATGCGGCCTCCAGAAATGGCACTGCCTCCGCATATCTGCCCGCTCCCAAATAGAATTCACCAAGCCGGTTGTTCGCTTTGAAGCTACCAGGATCCCCGGCGAGCGCCGCACGCAGCCTCGCCTCCGATTTACTGTCTGCACTGACGGCAGACGAGATCTGAGTGCGCTCGGGTTGCAGAGTAAGTACGTCGCGCGCCAGAGCCTCGCTGGTCCTAAGGATGGTATCTGACCCATGTCCGCCAACGGCCGTCCAGTCGGTTACCCCCGCAACTGTAAAATGTGGCTTGTCCGAGAATTCAATGGTTTGCCCTGAGCCACCGGATTCCCGATGAACCTTGTCCTGCCTCTCAAGGACAATATCCACGATGCTCTGCGCGTCCGTCGATACAATGATGACTGCTTCGGGGCTGCGCCAGCCGCCCTTTTCCGCAGTGATTACATAACTCCCCTTTCGAAGTGACTCAAAGATGAAATCACCATCCCCATCGGATCGCGTTTCCACTGTCGCGTCATCATCCTTGTAGCGAACACGGATCACCGCGCTTGCAGCTGGCTTTCCCTCCTCATCGACCACCCTGCCATGGATCGAAACAGTAACTGGACCGCTCGGTGCCGGTTGCTGGGGCAAAGCTATCGATGCAGAAAGGATCATCGTGGCGACGACCAGCACTGCGGCGCGCTTTCCGGGACTTCGAACCGCGGAGCACAGGCAAGTTCGCAAGCTGGAACACGCCCTTCCGGCGCCACCGGAAAAGATTGTGACGGCTTGATTCACCCTTTCCTCCCTGGCTGACCAGACATTGGTCGCGGTGCCGTGGTTGCGCTAATCCGACCTCATTCTAATGCCATATTTCACTCGCGAAACAGCAGATCGGCGGCGCCTATTCAGACCTCATTGTTCGCACTCCAATCAGTTTCTGGGTGCGACCGCGGCGGCCACCGGTGTTTTGCTGTCGGACTGCGACGGTTCGTCCACCGTCACCTGCTGGTCACCGCTAATGTTTGTCATCACCTGCTGGATGCCGCTCGGCCATCGTATCTCGACGCGCCGTATCACTCGCTCCGATCCAAGCCCAAAGTGGAGCCGCGGATCACCTGAGGAAAGGTAGCCGCTGGAGGTTGTTACCGTTCCCCATTGGTCGCCGGACGACGTTACAATTTTTACCTGGGCTCCAATGCCGTCGCGATTGCTCTTGTGTCCGACAAGTTTCAGGGTGATCCAGTGGTTTTGCGTTTCAGTCTCGTTGAGCAGAACGTGCGGCGTCCCGCCATTCGTCGAAACTACAGCGTCGATTCGTCCGTCATTGTTCAGGTCGCCGATGGCCATACCTCGACCAACCCATGCCTCCTGAAAGATCTCAGACGAAATCGACGAGACATCGACAAATCTCTCGCTGACGTTGCGCAACAGCATCATCGGCTCTCTGTAGCGAAGCTGCGGGAAACTCTTCTCTATCGTATCCAGATCGTGTCCCTGCGCGATCAATAGATCTTTCCGGCCGTCATTGTCGTAATCGAGAAAGCGCACGCTCCAGCCGGAGTGCAGAAGGGTGATCTGGCTAATGCCCGATTCACCGCTGGCGTAATTGAATGTTCCATCTCCCGCGTTTTCATACAGCGCATAACGCTGGTTCGCCAGGTCCGTGACTACGAGGTCCGGCCACCCATCATTGTTGTAATCCGCGAAATCCACCCCCATGCCGGCATAGGTTTGTCCTTCGCCGTTGACAGCAACGCCGCTTTCCAGTCCAACCTCTTCAAATGTCCCATCCTTTTTCTGATGAAACAGGAATTCCTGCATGGAATCATTGGCAATGAACAGGTCAATTCTCCCGTCCTGATCGTAGTCTCCAATGGCTACGCCCAGAGCTTTCGCTGGTTTATCGAGTCCTAACTTGTGGGAGACTTCCGTAAAATGCCCATTACCGTCGTTGTGGTAAACCAGCATCGTAATGGGGGGGAAGACATCCGGGTGACAATAGCCCCGATAACCTTCGCGGTGTTCGCCGCACCATTGGTCGTTCCAGTCCCACGTCACATAACGTGCCACAACCAAATCCAGCAACCCGTCATTGTCGAGATCGACCCAGGCCGCCGATGTGGACCAGCCGCTACCCCCCACCCCTGCCTTGTCCGTAACATCTGTGAAGGTGCAATCGCCATGATTGTGATACAAGTGGTTACCGCCATATCCGGTCACATATATATCCTCATAACCATCGTTGTCATAATCGCCGACGGCCACCCCCATGTCATAGCCCACGCCCTTCAGGCCGGACTTTTCGGTGATATCCTCAAACGTCCCGTCCGGCTTTTGGTGGAACAGCCGATCCCAGTATTCAGGCCCCGTCTTGCGCGGAATAAATCCTGTCGGAGTTGGATCGGAATAAGGCGCACCGTTGGCAAAGAAGATATCCAGGCGGCCATCATTATCGCAATCGAAGGCTGCGACGCCGGAGCCCATGGTCTCTATAAGATATTTGCGCGAGGTATGAGGGGCCTGATGAAGAAATTGAATACCGGTCTGCTTCGTAACATCGATAAAGCGGCCCGGTACAGGCTGGTTGCCGGGGATCGGGACTGCGCCAAACAATCTGGTGGCTGCGATAGAGGGAGCATACACGATCAGCCCGACGAGCCCGGCGCCAAGCAAAATTGCGAAGGCTTTCAATCGCCATGCAGCGGGGTTCCGGGCGCCACATCGCTTACTCGCGACTGCCAAGTTCGTCCAGGCCATCAGCCAGCAGCCAGGGAAAGCAACGATGCCAGGTTTATCGCCGAGGCGGATTCCACCCCGCGTGGAAGAGTGGGCGCAATGGCCAGAGCCTGGTTATGGCCTTCAAACCAAACCAGGAAGGAAGATTCCTCCGAGCCCGGCAGCCGCTGCTGGTTCATCCAGTGATAGTAGGCTCCCATATCCGCATCGATCAGTGAACCTGGTAAGTCAAGCTCGGTTATGCCTTGCAGGCCGGAGAGGAGTTCGTTCATCGGCCGTTGCCTTTGTCTGGGCGCGAATCGTACGAGTAAGGTAAGTGGTTGCGCCCGCCGCAGAACTTCGCGCGCGGTCCACTGCGCAAAGGTTGTACTGAAGATCTGAGTGCCGGAACCCTCGGTGAGCAACTTCAGCCTAAAGCGATCCAGTACCGGGTCGACCGCCTGTTCGACCCCCAGATCGGCGGGCAAAAGCCGAGCCAGGCTGGACCGTAACTCCTCGGGCCCCATGCCGGGCCGCTGAATTTGCTTTTGTATATAGTTCAGCAACGCCGAGCGCACGGGCTCCAACGCCCCGTACGATAAACAGGTCAGGTGTGGACTGTGGTCCGCCGCCTGCCCGCCATCGACATACCAATGCCCGTAGGGGACGGCGTGCGCCCTGGCCCGCGCTTCCACGCCGGCCAACAACAGATCAAATCCCTTGTCGGGGTCTATCTGCTTAAACCACGTGCCATGCGAGCGGAGATTTCGGAAGAGAGGTGCGTCCCAGGAGCCGACACCCTGTCCAATGATCGCGATTCCCAGTCTGCGCATGGGAAGTGGAGCAGCCGGGGAAGTAGCTCGCAGGCGGTCGTTATACTGCGTTGCCGCCTTCCGAAATGCATCCTGTTGTCCGGTGGTCCAGAGATAAGCCGATTCCTGTTCCAGAAACTGGGCGGGTTGATTGATCCAGTCGAAACGCTCCAGCCCGGAGGACAGCGAAAGGTTGGAGAAAGGAGCGAACCAGGCGGCGCGCTGCTCCGGCGTGAGAGCGTTGAGCACCACCAACTCTGCTTCAATAGCCGCGCGCTCCTGGGGGAATTTGTAATCGTAATCGATCAATTCCCGCAGAAAGCCAGGCAGAAAGCCGAGGGGCAGCTGTTGCAGCAAAGCGAGGTTGGCGACGGCGAGCTTTCTCGCCTCGGGAGGATACCCGGCGAAATGCTCGGCCTCAAGGTTACGCGGCTGCATTGCAGTTACACCAACTCACCGATGACTTTGCCTTGGGCCTGGGAAGGCGAGAATCCAAGCATCGCTCCCAGAGTCGGCACCAGGTCAATCGATTGCACCGGATGGTCAAACACCATTCCCTGACGAGTCCCGGCGCCGAGGGCCATCATCCAGGTGGTGCGAGAGGCGGCATCGCCGGTGCGATGATGCTGAAAGCCGTTGCCGCCGGCATCTTCGTCGGCATCGCGTCCGAAATCGGGAAGTATGAGAAGGGTGGTGTTCCCCGCATATTCCGGTTCGCTTTGTACCGCGGCCCACAGCTCCGCGCAGAGACGGTCCGTGCGCCGGATCCCTTCGATGTAAAGCGAGTAGGCGCCCGAGTGCGCAATATCGATGTCGTGCATCGTGATCCAGAGAAGACTGGGCGCCTGCAGGCGCATCAGCCGCTTCGCGATGTAGACAGACAACTCGTCGGGGCTGGAGAGCGTCCGCGCGTGCTGAATGAAGTCATCCACCGATAACTGCAGGATCGTCTCCAGCTGCTGCAATTCGAATTCGCTGCCCGCCAGCTGAGGTACGTAAAGCGGCGTCTCGTAGTTATCATGCAGCAGGTGGTCGTAATCGGTGGTCTTGCCCGAAGTCGCAACACCGAGCAGCCGCTTGGGTAAAACCACCGTCGCTCCCCAACCCTGCCCCCAGGAGCTCTCCCCAATGCGATTGAAGCCGTTGCTGGGAGCCACTACCCATGCGTCGTGCGCGGGCCGTCGAAGGTCCCTGCGGAAGTACTCGAAGACGGTGCGATGATCCGGAGGAACGGCTGAGAAGTTATTCAGTGTTTCGTAGACTCCGGTGGCCAGACTCGCCGTCGCCACGTAGTGCCCCAGAATCCCCTGGTTGGTGACCTGGGTAAAAAAGCTGGACTGGGGGATCAGCTCCTGAAGCAGGTGCGGTATGTTCTCCTGGCCCTCCGGTGCGAAAGTCTCCTGATCGCGGGCTCCTCCGCCGAAGGTAATGACGATGACTTTCCGCTTTCTGCGGGCGGACTCGGCCCGCAAGAAAGGGCTGGCACCCATCAGCGCGGAGCCCAGAGTTACACCGGCGGTTGTCCGCAGAAAGTCCCTTCGGCTGCAGCTAAGCCGGTTGGCGACTTCCCTTGCGCTCACCTTGTCGATATATGTCACGCTCTCCAGCCAATTTATACAACCACGGTAAGTTATTCCACCCTGTAACTAGGGCCTGCTTGCCGGTGCGCCTTTTGCCGCATACACAAACTGCTGAACCTCTGCCCGCTCTTTGTCATCTTCGGCCAAATGCTGTGCTCGAAGCTTCTGATAGACAGCGAACTCCTGCTGAGCCTTGTCTTTTTGGCCAGCGTGAACGTAGTCGGTCCCGAGCCGGTAGTGAGCGTCCGGCAGATTCGGATCCAGTTCCAGCGCACGCTCGTATTCCGGAATCGACTGCTGATACTGGTGCTGGTCCGCATAGAGATTGCCGAGTTGCACGTGCGCGTCGGGGAAAGTCCCGTCGATGGCGATGGACTTCTTCAGCAGGGCCTCCACCATCTTCAGGTCCGGATCGGTCTGTTCGAGCCGCTTTCCCTTCCAGAGGCTCATCGCGTAGTAATACTGAGCGCGCGCGTTCCCGGATTGCAATTCCGCATAGCGCCGGAAGCGTTGGATAACCTCATCCGCCTGCTTCGGAGAGCTGTCGTAGGCCCGCGCCAGAAACTGATAACAGCGCGGATCGTCCGGACTTAGATCGACAGCCTTCAGCAGCGCGTCCACGGATTCCTCATAAAGCCCGCGCGCGTACAGCGCCATTCCCAGCCCAATCTGCAGCCGCGGTGAATCCGGGAATCGCTGCGTCGCAAATTTAAACACATCGACGGCCGGCTCATAGGTCCGGTGCAGCAGAAGTTCACTTCCCCATGCGAAAAGATTGTCGTCGCTGGGGTCGATGTGCGCAGCCGTGGAGTATTCTTTCGCCGCTTCGACAAACTTGCCGTCTTTCTCATCGATTTGGCCAAGCAGGTTATAAAGTTCTCCGGTGTCCTTCAGCTTCAGCAGGCGCTCGATTACTTTTCGTGAATCTTCCGAGCGGCCAGTGAGGAAATCGGCCATGGCCAGATCGTAGCCATTGTCGTAAGAATCCGGCTTAGCTTGCTGCGCCCGCTCCAACAAAGGGCAGGCTTCCCTCAACCTTCCCGCCTGCACGTAGAACTCACCTAAGTTGTGATTTGCGGTGTAGTCAGCCGGCTCCAGATCGAGGGCCTTCCGAAACTGCTCTCCCGCCAGCACCGTTTTTCCCGCATGAGAAAGACTCGCCGCCAGATTGGTGCGCGCGGGCGCGGAATCAGGCTTGATTTGCACCGCCGCCCGCAGTTGTTCAATAGCTTTCTCGTCCTGGGAAAGCGAAGCATAGGTCATTCCCAGCAGTTCATGTACCTCAAAACTCTTAGGGACGCGAGGCAGTAGATTCTCCAGCTTCGCCGCCGCCTCCGCAAAGTGCCCGGCATTGTAATCCGCCACGGCGGATTGAAATTGCCGATCCTGGTTCTGCGTTACCTCGTCCGAGGCTCTCGCGAACGCCACCCATGCCAGAAGAAAACAAACAGCGGGCAACTGGAATGGGGCCCACTTGCTCACAACTCACCTCCGTCATTGGCGCGTGAGCAAAGCGCTGCGCAAAAATAGACCCGGAAAAGCCCGCGCATGCGAGCCTTTCCGGCGTCACTTCATCTTACCTCAGAAGTACAGCTTCAGAGCGAACTGGATCTGTCGCGGATCCTGAGGATCATCGCGGGTCGATCCAATTTCACCGAAGTTCCCGTTGAGGTAGTTGCCCGAGTTTGAAATCGCCACGACCCCGTTGCCGCCAAAGTTCGGAGCGTTGAAGTTCGGGTGGTTGAGTATGTTGAAGAAATCGGCCCGGAACTGCGCCGACCATCTCTCGTTCAGCTGGATCGCCTTGAACGTCGAGAAATCCAGCCGGTGGAATCCAGGTGACGGAATCTGACCCGGCCGGGAGCCCAAAGCAGCGGCCCCGGTTAACGGGATACAGTTGTTCGGGGAGTTGGGGATGGGAACATCGCCCGCTCCCAGCTGGCAAGGCTGGTTAAAGGCATTCGCATTCCCAATCCAGTTCAGGACTCCATTGGAGTCTTTGTGGAGTCCAAGCTTGGGATCCGACCCTTTCACCAGGATCGTGTTGCAGCCGAGGCCGGCAGCCGTCCCGTCGGGACACCCAAAGTTGATCGGCTGCCCACCCTGGAGGGTGGCAATCCAGTTGACCGACCATCCTCCGACGATTTCATCCTCGACTTTGTTCATGTCGTGGCCGAACATTTGCCCCTTGCCGAAGGGCAGGTTGTAGATGCCACTGAAATGAAGCACCTGCCGGATATCGAAGTCCGCCAGACCTCTGTCGAAGCTCGGCCCCAGCCCCGGAACATACGGGGCGCGGAAACCACCCGTGCTGCCGCCGTTCAATAGATCGCCGGCATCGCTGGTGGTCTTGGACCATGTGTAGGCAAACAGGAAGTACAGCCCGCTGGAGAGTTGCTGCTCCACACGGGTCTGCAGCGAGTTGTAGTTGCTTTCTCCAATGGTGTTCTGATAGCTCATGCCATGGGAGAAATCGGGCCACGGTACCTCGTTGGTGGTGCTGGCATTGTTGGCCAGGATCGTCGAGACGTCGTTGGTGCCGATGCCCACCTGGATATCCTGACCCTGGGTAAATACGTAAGCGGCCTGCGCAGACAAGCTGCGCGTTAAGGAATACTGCACCGACAGGTTTGCGTTCTGGTTGCGCGGCGTAATCCAGTGGAATTGCGCCCCTTGTAAGCCCAGTCCTTCCGCATTGACGGCCAAAGGCGAAAACCCGACACAGGAGAGGCCGGATTCAAGGGTATAGGTACCCCCCGCGCTCGCGGTTTTGCAGCCGGTCCACGGAGTCTGGTATCCAATCGGCGAGACACTCTGCAATCCACTTGGGCTACCCGATGGCACCTGCGGCCCATAGCTGAAATTGAAGACGAAGGGATAGTTCTCGCCGATGTTCGGCCCGTATCCCTGGTTCTCGAAGGAGTTATAGAAGATACCGTAGCCGCCGCGTACGACCAGCTTCGGGTCCACTTCATAGGCGAAACCAACGCGTGGAGCGAAATTGTTCTCCTGATCCAATACAAGGCCGCGCCCATATTTGTTGGTGACTTCCAGGTCGATTCCATCTTTGGCCAGCAGATCGATGAATCCATCGCCGGCAAGGGCCGGGTTGTTCGCCGTGGACGACAGGCTCCGGTTGTCCCTGCCACTGGCGGGGATAAGGTAGGTCGCCGAGCTGCCGTTCGGGCCACTGGAAGTGCCGCCCTGAGCGGGCGTAGGCACAAAGTTGGCCTGGCCGCCGCCAGTTTCCTGAATGGGTCCGAAGTAATCCCAGCGCAGACCCAGGTTCAGGGTCAGCTTGGGAGATACCTTCCAGTCGTCCTGCAGATAGAGCGCCGTATAAGTCTTATAGTCGTCGGTGGTGTTGATGTTCGACGCATTGATGGAGTCTGACCCGCCGGAGTAGTTGACCCCTCCCGGCACAGTCGCGGTTGTCGGACTGAGCAGGAATTGGGCCCGCCCGGTACCGCCGTTATTCTCCTGCGGAACGTCGGTGTACTGACCGTTGTAGTCGAAGTTGCCGCGGGAGAACGCGGGCTGCAGTGTGTCGAACTTGATGTGCTGCGATTCAACGCCCATCTTAAAGCTGTGTTGTTTCCAGATTTTCGTAAAGTCGTCGGTCAGCTGCAGCGTTTGGCTGATCTCGTCCGAGGGCAGGAAGGCGTTGCTGCCCAGGGTTGAGAGGCCACCAATGTCGTATTCGGGAAGGCCGCCATTTTCCGAGGTCTGAGGGATGCCCTGAATTCCGAAGCTGGCAGGAAGACCCAGGTTGTTTCCTTCCGGACCGAAGCGCGTGGTGTGCAGGTGATTGAAACCTACCCGCGCCACGTTGATGGCGTTCGGAGTAAACAGGTGCGTCCATGCGCCCGCGGACTGGTCGGACTTCGCCGTTTGGATACCCTGCTGGAAGGCGCCACCATCCGCTACGCCACCGAAGATGCCCGGAATGTACTGCGGGTCATCGACGTAGCTGAAGCGGTAGAAAACCTGGTTCTTGGCCGAGGGATCGTAATCGCCACGGATATCGAAGGCGTTGCGATGCTCGAAGAGGCTGAAGTTGGATGCAAAATTCGACGAGACGTTGGCGTTGGTCGGGCCTGGAAACAGCGACATCAATTTGATCGCATTCTGATCCAGCCGTGCCGCCGGAATGTGATTCAGGTTCGGGCAATTGGCTGTCGTCGGGGCCGCGTTGGAAGCTGCGCAGCCAAACGGGTCGCGCACATATCCGGTTGATACCGCCACGATGCCGGAAGTCGTGTCCAGCGAGCCTGCGGTGACCAGGCGCGTCGTCGCCGGATCGAAGACCGTACCCAGTAAGTAGGTACGCCCAAGGTCGTCCTTCTGCGAGCCGCTGGTCAGAATGTCGGACAGATTCGTGAATCCGCTGCTGACCTCCGCCGCAGTCGGCACCGTCCCGTTTTGCGGTGTGCCCAACACGCGCCGCAGGCCCTCATAATCCCCGAAGAAGAACACTTTGTTCTTCACGATGGGGCCGCCGATGGCTGCTCCAAACTGATTCTGTTCCAGCGCGCCCTTGGGAATACCGTGGAAGTTCTCAAACCAGTCGGCGGCATCGAGCTGCCGATTGCGGAAGAATTCCCAGATGGCTCCGTGAACATTGTTGGTGCCCGACTTGATGGTCGCGTTCAGAACCGCGCCGCCAGCGCGTCCCAGCTCGGCGCTGAAGTCCGCCGTCTGGACCTTGAATTCCTGAATCGCATCCACCGGTGGCAGAACGATGAAGTTCGTCCCGTTCAGGAAGTCGACGGTGTCGGAGTTATTGTCGATTCCATCCAGCAGGTAGTTGTTCTGCGCGGGGCGCAATCCATTGGCCGAAAACGCACCCGTCGACGCATTGCCGCGCGTATCCGCCTGGGGCGTCTGCGTGCCGGCGCCAAGCTGCGCCAGAAATGTAAAGTTGCGTCCGTTCAGAGGAAGGTTGTTCACCTCCAGGGCGCCGATGGTCTGGCCCACGGAGGACTCATCGGTCTGCAGCACCGGAGGCGCGCTGGTGACCTCAACGGTTTCCGTTGCGGCGCCAGGCTTCAGCTTTACGTCCACTTCCAGGGTCTGGTTGACCGTCAACGTGATGTTGGTCTGGGTGGTCGTCGCGAACCCTTTGGCCCCGACGATGACGTGATAGTTACCGATTCTGACCGGCGAGAATGTGTAGACGCCGGCGCCGCTGGTCGTGGCCTGCAAAGCCAGGCCGACGTCCGTATTCAGAAGCGTCACCTGCGCTCCTGGCACAACTGCACCGGTTTGATCCTGGACGACTCCTGTGATGGTTCCCTCATCCACCTGGCTAAATGCGCTTTGCGCTGCAAACAAGAGCAAGCAGGCGAGCACTGCGAAGCCAGACTTCACGAACCGCTGAATAGAATTGCGCGTAAGGCCCATCCGAATATCCTCCCTGTACCTCGAACGCCTTTTTCCCGATCTTCTTCTCATCTCGCCCTGCCGCCTCGAATCGATAAACCCTTAAGCAAGGTAGAGCGAGCGAGTGTGCAAATAAAAACGTAAACGGTTACATTTCTGGAACCGCGAAAATCTACTACAACCGCTGAATTCTTGTCAATCTATAGTTTGAGTTCCCTTTCCACCCCCGGCAGAAACCGCCATCTGCGGATAAAAGTCGATGATCACCCGACCAACCCGGGGTGACCCTAGGGGCGCCGGGACCGGGCGGCCTGAGGTGCTATCCTGCAATCTCTGTACCGGCTTTCGCGGTATTCACGCACTTATGTTCGGACGTAAAAACGAAGGACAACCCATTTCCCGACGAGGATTGCTCAAGGGTATGGGCCTGGCGCCGTTACTCCTCCGTCCGGCACCCTTTCGGGGAGTTTCTCTTCTCTTCGGATCCGCTGGAGGCCCGTTCGCAACCGATCCAGCCTTTTCGTTCGCCGACATCCGTCTGACTCCGCACTACCCGGCCCAGTCTCCTTTAGCGGATATTCTTCGTCTGGTCCCCCCAGGCTCCGATAATTACCCTACCGAGAAGTACGCCTTCGAAATCGAGTCGCAGCTCAGGCGATGGAGCGAGTCCCTGAAGACCTCGGCTCGCGATATGTCGTCTCTCGCGGCGTCGCTCGATGCCTCGATCCAGGCTAGCCCCCTGATTCCCTCCAAAGAAATCTCGCTGCGCTCCGGTTACGGTATTGACGTCGTCAGACGCCGGTTCGATGCCGCGCCAACTTCGGGACGCGAACCCTTTCTCGAGTCCGTCCAGAACTGGCTCGGAACGATTGCAAGCGTCGAGACCGCGGAATTCGAGATCTATGCCCTCGAGGAGATCGGCAGCTCACCCCTCACGGTCGAAGCCGACATTCGCTACGATATCGCCGAAAGCGGCCCCGGCGATCGGCGTGAGGAGCGCGTCGGCTCCTGGCACACCGAGTGGTCCCGCCTCGATTCCGGGCTCTGGAAGGCGCGGCTCTGGCAGGCTGGCGAGGAAACTCTCAGCGTCGGACGCGAGCAGATTTTCGTCGACGTCTCTGCTCAGGCGATCGGGCATACGCCCTCTTACAAGACCCAGATGCTTCATGGGGTCGACTATTGGAGAACGGTTCTCGATAATGCCTGTGCGATTGACCTGTACAACAACACCGGAGTTGCCGCGGGCGATTTCGACAACGACGGCTTCGACGACCTCTATGTCTGCCAGCCTGCTGGTCTTCCCAACCGGCTTTACCGCAACAGGGGAGACGGCACCTTCGAAGACCTCACGGAACGGGCCGGCGTCGGCGTACTCGACAACACCGCGTGCGCTTTGTTCGCGGACTTCGAGAATAAGGGACTCCAGGACCTGCTGGTCGTCTGCGGTACCGGGCCCTTGCTCTTCCTCAACCAGGGGAATGGTTCGTTCTCGCTGAAGCGGGATGCCTTCACTTTTGCCCGGCCTCCGCGGGGATCGTTTACGCACGCCGCGCTGGCCGACTACGATCGCGACGGCCGTCTCGATATCTACTTCTGCACTTATATGTATTACCTCGGTCTGGACCAATATCACTATCCCGTCCCCTACTACGACGCCCGCAACGGGCCGCCGAATTGCCTGCTGCATAACGAAGGCAATGCAACTTTCGTCGAAACAACGGAAGCAGCCGGACTGAATGCAGACAACAATCGCTATAGCTTCGCCTGCGCCTGGGGCGATTCGAACAACAACGGCTTGCCCGATCTTTTCGTCGCCAACGACTTCGGCAGCTCTCAGTTGTATCGCAACAACGGCGATGGAACCTTCACCGTGGCTTCGGAGAAAGCGCACGTGGAAGACGTCGGAGCAGGGATGAGCTGTTGCTGGTGCGACTACGACAACAGCGGCCACCAGAGCGTTTATGTTCCCAGCATGTGGGAAGCAGCCGGCCAGCGCGTTGCCCAGCAGAAGCAGTTTCACGAGGATGCTCCGCTACGAATCCGTGCCCTGTATCAACGCCATGCCCGCGGCAATGCGCTCTATCGCAATCAGGGAGACGGCACGTTTCGTAACCTCGGCCACACAGCGGGAGTGGAGATGGGGCGCTGGTCGTGGTGTTCCGATTTCTGCGATTTCGACCATGACGGCTTTTCCGACCTGTATGTCGCCAATGGATATATTTCCGGGCTGAATCGCGACGACCTTGCGAGTTTCTTCTGGCGGCAGGTGGTCGCGAAATCGCCCGAAGACGCGACGCCTGCGCCTGCCTACGAACATGGATGGAACGCCATCAACGAACTCATCCGCAGCGATAACACCTGGCACGGTTACGCGAGAAACGTCATGTTCGCGAACAACCACGATGGCACATTCTCTGAAATCTCCGCGGTCGCCGGTCTGGACATTGTTGACGACAGCCGCTCCTTTGCCCTCGCCGATCTCGATCGTGACGGAAGGCTGGAGATCGTACTCAAGAACCGGAACGCTCCCCAGCTACGAATTCTGCATAACGTGATGCGCGATATTGGTCAGTCCATCGCCTTTCGCCTGCGCGGTCATCGCAGCAATCGCGATGCCATAGGAACCTCGATCACCGTGGAGACCGGCGGCCTTCGCCAGACGAAGTACCTGCAGGCGGGATCCGGCTTTCTGGCGCAGCACTCCAAAGAACTCTTCTTCGGTCTCGGCACGCCGGCAGACAGCATACGCGCCACGGTCGTCTGGCCCAGCGGCCTCACTCAGAAATTCGAAAAACTGCCGGCCAACCATCGCGTTGAGCTGGAGGAAGGTTCCGCTTCTTTTGTGGCTCAACCTTTCTCCGCGCCGCCCCAGGCCTGGGCGCATGCTGGACCGCCCCCGCAACTGGAGCCTTTGCCAGCCCAGGTCGACACCTGGCTCCTGGACCCGCTGAAGGCCCCGGAATTTTCGCTGCCCGATCTCGACGGCCATGAGCACCAACTCCGCAGCTCCCAGGGCTTCCCCATGCTTCTTTATTTCTGGGCGACCGCCAGTTCCCTCTGCCCCCGCCAACTAAGAGTGTTCGAGAAATATCAGCCCGAATTCACCGCAAGCCATTTGCGGATTCTGGCGGTAAATGTCGACGACGCCGGCGCCATCTCCGCCGTCCGCACCCTGGCCGCGCGCGAGCGCCTCAGCTTCCCCATTCTTCTCGCCACCGAGGAAGTGGCCGGAATCTACAACATCATCTATCGTTACCTGTTCGACCGCCACAGGGACCTTCCCATTCCCGTGTCCTTTCTGCTCGACGCCGAGGGCATGATTGTTAAGGTCTGCCAGGGTTCGGTCGAGCCGGACAGCCTCCTGCGGGACCTCGGATCGATGCGGTCCGTCGCTGCCGATCGCATGAAGAGGGCCCTTCCCTTCGAAGGAAAGCTTTACAAGGGCGCTTTTCAGCGTAATGACTTTACTTACGGAGTGGCTCTGTTTCAGCACGGTTACTTCGATCAGGCGGAGGCATCCTTCCAACAGGTCATCGCCGTGAAGCCGGACGATCCGGAGGCTTATTACAACCTCGGCACTCTCAACTTGCACAGGAATAATATCCCCGGCGCCCGCGACTACCTTGAACAGAGTCTCAAGCTGCGGCCGGACTATCCAGAGGCCTGGAACAATCTGGGCATGATAGCCGCTCAGCAGGCTCTGCCGGACGAGGCCATTCGTGATTTTCAGCAGTCCTTGCTCCTGCGCCCGACTTATGCCATTGCCTTACTGAATCTTGGGAACGTCTACCGCCGCCAGAAAGATTTCGAAAAGGCGGAACAATGCCTGAGTCAAGCTCTTGCCCTTGAACCCGACAATCCTGAAGTCAATTACAGCTTCGGAATGCTCTTTGCCCAGCAAAGTCAGATGCAAAAGGCGATCGAATATCTCCAGAAAGCCATTGACCTGCGGCCCGGCTATCCCGAAGCCCTGAACAACCTCGGCGTTCTCTACGTCCACATGCAGGATTATTCGAAAGCTGAGGCGCAGTTCAGAACCTGCATTCGCCTTGTCCCCGGATTCGATCAGTCCTATCTCAATCTTGCCAGCCTGTACTCGATGCAGAACGACGCCGAACAGGCCAGAAGCGTCCTGGAGGACTTACTGCGCGTCCAGCCTGGTAACCCCGCGGCGAACCAGGCACTGCAAATGCTGCAATCACCGCGCTGACCGCGCCCGAAAGCTTGTACCAGATGGGAATTTCAACCATTCTTCAGCGCTTTGCCTCTAACTTCAGGCGCCCACGGAGTATAGCTGGAATCGTCCTCCTGTTGGGCCTCGCACCCTGCCTCGCTCTTCGCGCTCAGCAGACTTTCCCGTCTGGGTCACGGCGCTTGCAGACGGCGGAGGCTCTGCTGCAGGAGGGCCGTCTTGACGACGCAAAATCGGCGGTGCTCGCGGAGCTTCAGCAGAGCCCCTCCAGCGTCGAAGCCTATAACCTGCTCGGCATTATCGAAAGCAAACAGCAGGACTATCCCAACGCCGAGGCCGCGTTCCAGAAGGCCCTCGCCCTGGCTCCGGGTTCGGTAAAGACCTATAACAATCTCGGCGACGCGCTGCTCGCTCAGAAAGAACCCGACCTTGCCGAAAAGGCATTCCGCAACAGTCTGCGCCTCGATCCTCAGAATCGCGATGCGAATTACAACCTGGGAGTGCTGCTGCTCGCTCGCGGACGCCCCGGCGACGCCATCCCTCACTTTGAACGAGTGCGCCCCGCCGATCGTGAAACACGCTTCAACCTGGTCCGGGCGTATCTACAAGCCAAACGCCCGGCGGAGGCTGTGCGCCTCGCAGCCGCGCTCTCCTCGGAGAATCCGACCGACGTAAAGCTGCACTTTTCTCTGGGAGTTCTGCTCGCCTCGCAGGGTCAGAATAAGACCGCTCTGTTAGAGCTGCAGAAAGCCGATGTTCTTCAACCCAACACATTCGAGATTCGCTATAACCTCGGCCAGGCCTATCTCCTCGACGATCAGTACTCCAAAGCGCAGCTCCAGCTGAGTCGAGCCCTCACACTGCAGCCCGATTCGGCTGAAGCACTTTACCTGCTTGCTCAGGCGCGCTGGAAACAGTCGCAGGCTCTGGATGCTCTTGACGCGCTGGTGCGCGCACGCAAGCTGGCGCCCGATAACATCGAAATCATCCTCCTCATGGCCCAAATCAGTATCGCTCAGGGCTACTTCGAAGATGCTATCCCCCTCCTGCAGAAAGGTCTGGAGATCGCTCCTCAGCGAACCGATCTCCGTTCTGCTTTGGGCGAGAGCTACTTCAAAGCCGATCAGATCGACAAAGCCATAGACGAATTCCAAAAGGTTGTCACAAACCAGCCATCGGCGCGGGCATGGTCCTATCTGGGTCTTTCGCATACATACCTTGGACGTTTCGATCCGGCGAAGCAGGATTTCCAGAATTGTCTGGGGCTCGATCCCCACAGCAGTTTCTGCCGGTTCTATCTCGGCTACATCGCGGAGCGCCAGGGCGACACCGCCGGTGCGGCGGTTATCTTTGAGCAGGTGCTCCACTCCGATCCCGATTTCGCCGATGCATTGCTGGAGCTGGCCAGCCTTCGCATAGAAGCCAGTCAGTATTCCCAGGCCGAGGCGCTCCTCAGGAGATATATCCGTGTCAGTCACGATCCCGCGCCCGGCTACTACAAACTCGCCGTAGTGGAACGAAAGCTGCACAACACGGCGGAAGCGAATCGGGATCTGGCTCAGTTCCAGGCGCTTTCCAAAAACGCCGCCACAACTTCCTATCTTTATGAGGACCTTTTCCATTACCTGGATCAGCGCTCACAGCTTTCCTCCGGAGCCCGCGATCGGCAGGACCTCTCGGAGCTCCTCGATCAGGTGAAGAAACACCCCGGCCAGCCTGAGGTGTTATATATGCTGGCGCAGGCTTATTTGCGCGCCGGCGATGTGGCGGATGCGCGCGGCGCCATTGCCCAACTCGATCAGGTGAAGGCAGGCGACGCCAGAACCCTGGCCGGAGCCGGCGTTCTGCTGGCCCGTTATCGTCTCTACGACGACGCTATCGCACAGTTTCAGTCCGCGCTCCAGGTCGATCAGGATTCCGACGACGCCAAGTTCGACCTGGCCAACGCGCTTTTTCGCAAAGGTCTGTATACCCAGGCCCTCGATGCGGCACAACAGGTCTCGGAGACTGAACGCGGCGACGATGCATGGCTGGGGCTGCTCGCCGATATCTATGCCCATCTCGGAGACGTGGCCCGCGCCACTGAGCTCGATCGCAGTGCAATCGAACGCAGCCCCGACAACGATCAGAATTACCTCTCCCTCGCCATGCTCGAGTTTCGCGAGAACGCCGCCGCCGACGCAAAACGGACACTCCTGCAGGGGCAGGCGCGCGTGCCGGCCTCAGGAAAGATTCTCTGGGGCCTCGGTCTCGCTTCTGTCATGGAAGGAAACACCGCACAGGCTGCGGATCAGTTCGAACACGCCGTGGACTTGCTTCCCGAGTGGGCCGGCAGTTACTCCATGCTGGGTGTCTTCTACTTCCAGACCGGTCAGATCGACAAGGCCAAAGAGGTGCTGGACCGCTTCAGAAACAGTAATGCGGGCGGGCTGGACATCCATCGCATCGAGCAGACGCTGGCCTCGGCGAATGCGGCCACCCCCGTCGCCAATGGCCCACTGCCCATGGCAAAGAGACAGCAGTTACTCCAAATGGCCCAGTTCCTGGTGGACAAAACCCTTTAAGAGCGAGCAAACGCAGTCTGGCCGAAACCACAGTTGGCCGCCGGCTCAGCCGGCGCCGCGTACTCCCCAGCCGAATCGCGGAGAGGAGTCTCTGGTTCGTTCACCGGTCGCGGTCTGTGGTAGCCTCTGCGCGTGTCTCCTTCCCGATCGCCGATAACACTCTCCGTAATGGCGCGTGCGGTGTTGAGTGTCCTGTCCAAACGGCTGCGGGAAAGGCCGCTGGCGGCAGCCTTTCTGGCCGTGTTTTCAATTGAGGCGTTCGCAGGCGCTCACTTTTCCCCGCGCTTGCCCCCGATCTGGTGGCTCCCGCCGGCATTACTCTTTGCCGCATATCTTTGTTCTCGACTTGTCAGGGCGTTTAGAGTAAGTTCTTTTGATATTCCGGTTGACCCTCGAATTCTTGTTGCTGTGCTCTTCGGTTTCTTGCTTCGCGGCCTTTCCCTGGAACTGTCTGCCTTCTTCCTGTACCTGAGGAGGACACTGCCATGAGCTGGTTCACTCTCGGCTGGAAATGGGCCCAATGCAACTGGAGAAAGGTCATGAAGACTTTCTGGACGATGTTTCTTACGGTTTATCTGGCGACCTTCGTAGTCTTTACCGGTTGGGGTGTGTACGAGTTATGGGGCGTGAACCCCGACTTCACGCAGGTGATCGCGTTGCCGGCCAATCCGGGAGAGAAGCCCGTACCTGGGCCGCCGAATCTCTCGCGGATTGTCCCTGATGCGGTGACCGGAAATGCGGCGACAATCACCATCGTCGGATCGGGCTTCGCCACGAATACCGTGGTGAAGCTGGATAAAGCGGTGCGGCAGCCGACCTTCATCGACGCCAACCACATGACGATTTCCCTTACCGCCCCCGATCTGGCGACCGAAGCTACGAATGTTATTACTCTCAATGACGGGAAGACCGACTTCGGAACCGGCAGGATTCAGATCGTGAAAGGGCAGGCGGGGGAACCGAAGATCAGCCCGGATACGCTGTTTTTGCTGCTCGTGCTCCTGATGGGAGCCTTCGGCAGTTGTGTCTACGGGCTCAAAACCCTTGCCGACTATATAGGCGACAACAAGTTCGATACATCGTGGTCCTGCTATTACCTCATTCAGCCATTCGAGGGCGCGGGTATCGCTTTGATCATGTATCTGGCTATTCGCGGAGGCTTTCTCACGGGCGCCGGCGATGCCAATTCAGGCAACAAGTTTGGCATTTGCGCCATCGCGGCGCTTGCCGGTGCGTTCTCCGATACGGCCTTCATGAAACTTCGCGAGGTTTTCGACACCCTTTTCAAGCCGAAGGACGATCGCACGGGCAAGATCGATGGCAATGGCGACGGCAACAAGCTCCAGATTACGACGACGTCGCTTCCGAATTGGGATTCGGTGCATGCTACCTACGATCAAACTTTGAAGGCAACGGGTGGAACAGGCAGCTACCAATGGACGCTTACCAACATACTGCCCGCAGCGAACCCCGTGACCATGCCGCCGGGACTTACCCTTGATGCCGCATCTGGAAGAATTACGGGAGCCCAGGGTCAGCAAACCGCCCAAACCTATACACTCACTTTCTCAGTTACCGACGGCAAGGACACTATAACCAAGGACCTGACGCTGACCGTGACTTAGTGCCGACCTCCGGCGCAGGCAGGCTGGAGTCTGTGGACGACTTTCCCACCGGGTGGCGCTGGGAGCCAGTTTCTCTCAGTTCCAGAGAAACAAAAGACCAGCGCCGATACTGTGCGCCGTCACAGCCAGCCTCCCTCGCCCCGCCTCACCTTTCGTGCGGGGCCGGTATCATCGCGAATTCCAGCTTGCGCCTCTGCCCGAAGAGGTGGCAAACCCTCCGATTTGCAGCGAGCAAATAAGCGAGCAAATATCGGAAGCAGTGCGGAAAAAGATTCCCGGTGGTCTGTTTAGTGATAGATTAATGCCGCGGCTGCTGCAGAGGCGGAAGTGAACATGACCACTGCCACCGGAGTCCCGATCCTGAGATCGCCCTGCCTGTTTCTGCGCGCCAGGCCTGCCGGCAGACAGAATCCGCAATACCAATACAACGAGCTTTGTGACATGGCTTGCCTGTCGCTGGCATTGCCAACGGACGCGATCAAACACCTTAGGAATTCCCGGAACCCCGCGGGGGGAGTCGACCGTGCCACTTGATCCTCGTCCAGACCCGCTGCAGGAATGCGCCGCGGCCGTCGACCCCGCTTCCATCGTCGATGCGTCGCGGCGAATTTTCCTGCGCGCCGCCGGTCTGCTTTGTGCGGAAAGGATGCTTCCCTGGGCGCGCGCCCTCGAGTCCGTGTCCGCCGGCGCCGGTTCCGGTCACAAAGTCGTCCTCGTGGTCATTGGCGGCGTCCGCCGCACCGACACGTTTTCCCGCGAGGGACTTGAGAACATACCCCACCTTGCGCACGATCTGCTGCCTCAGGCGCTCTACTACGATCACGCCCGCAATGAAGGCGTAACCGCGCATTTCAATGCCATCTCCAGCATCCTCACGGGCAACTGGCAGCGCGTGGACGACTGGGGCAGGCTCGCTCCCACCACCCCGACTCTCTTCGAGCAGTTCCGTAAAGGGCTGGGCGTGGATCGGAGCGACGCATGGATGGTCGCAAGCAACAAGGCGCTCACCAGCCTGATCGGCGCCAGTTCCGCTTCCGGCTACGGCCCGGAATTCGGCGCCAACGTGGTCTTCCCCAAGCAGTTGATGCTGATGGCTGTAGCCGATGCGCTGCGCGGAGGCCGCACCGCCAACATGGCCGACCGCGACCGGATCGAGGCTGAGATGGAAAGCGCCATGGAGGGCAATAACTACGAAGGGCTCGGCTGGAACGTATTCGATGCCGCCGATCGTCTGGACCCACGCGTCCGCGACAGTATCAGGGACGCCGTCGCCAGGTTTGTGCACAGCGGCGGACCCACCTCCGGCGATGAGCTCACCTTCTTCATGGTGCGCGAAATCATGCGCCGCTTCAGCCCCCGGCTCCTGGTGGTCGCCTTCTCCGACGTCGAAGCGGCGCACTTCGGCTCTTACGCGATGCACCTCTCCGGCATTCGCACCGCCGACCGCCTGACCTTTCAGATTTGGAACGAGATTCAGGCCAATCCGGACTACAGTGACAAGACAACCATGGTCACGCTGCCCGAGTTCGGACGCGACCCGGATGGCTCCTCGACCAACGGCTTCTTCAATCATCGCGCCAACGACGACTCGACCCGCGACACGTGGATGATGGTGCTCGGTTCTGCCGTCGATCGCCCCAACGTTATTGAGAAACCCATGCGGCACGTCGATGTATGCCCGACACTCGCCGGACTGCTGGGCTGCCGCCAGCTCGAATCCCAGGGCACATTGCTCGGCGATTTCCGCACCTGACCGTCACCCGGGCGATGCTCATCCATCGCCGGAGTCGCAATCCGAATGGCTGTCTCGGACACATTACCGATAAATCTCAAAGCCGCAGTGGAGAATGGCGTCCTCGATCGGTTGCCCCTGACATTCCTGCCCTTCGCGAACCAGCAATTCCGCGACTGGCAGTTCCTGTTCCCCAACGAGCGCAGGGCGACCGAGCAGCTTCTGCTCTATGTGAACAGCCTGTCTCCGGAAGATTCCTCCGCGCTGTTCGCGGAAGTGATTGCGCTGGAAGACAAAATGAAGGTCAGGAGCTGGAAGTTCTCCACCTCGGAGCAGACTATTGAGAACGCCTCGCTTCTGGCCCGCTCGCCGTATTTCCAGGAATGGCGCCGCGCCGTGCAGGCGGTCTTCGACGCGGCCGAGCGCCACGCGAACACAACAGAAGGGAGTCCTGCGCGCGCAAACCGCCTGGTCCTGATCGAGATTCCACGGCCTCTCGATCTCGCAGCCGACAGCGTATGGCAGCGATGGGGCCAGCTGGGCAGGCCTCGGAATCTGGAAATTCCGCCCCGCCTGTCAGGCAGTGTGCTGGAGAGCCTGGTCATAGGCAACCCGCGGCTGTCGAACGGGCTGCTCGGTAAAGTGACACGGCGCGCCCGCAACCAGTATGCGGACGCGTGGGTCATCGATGCCGGACACGCCCTGATCGACTCCGCTTTGGCCATGCAGCCCGCCGTTCCCGGTGCGGTGCAGCCGGTATTGTTGAGTTACTCGCGTCTCGACGCCTGCCGGCAGAACTTCTCCCGCGAGATGAACACCATGCGCAAAGACCTTGCCGATGCCGACGCGGTGTACGACCGTCTGCGCAAAGTGGACCTGGCTCCCTGGTGTCCGGCGGAGGTTGCCGCCGATCCCGCCGCGCGGGAGTTTGTCCGCAATCTCTATTTGAGCGGGAATGGCGCCGTCATCTTCAGCAACTCGTTTGTGCAATGGGCCGCTTCGGAAGCCTTCCGGCGCGCCCGCCCGCGCTTCCTCGCCGCTCGCTTCGGCGTCCGCAGCAAGCCCAAGCCATTCACCGCGGTGGCGGTCTTCGAAAATCCCGACCAGGTCAATCCCCTGCCCGCTGTCGACGATCTACCCGGCAGCGCAGTCGACGCGCAGATTCTCGCCCTCTATATCTGGCTGGCTGCCATGCGCTACGAGGATTACGCTCACGCCACCGTCTGCGTCTGTGTGGCCGAGAGCCTTTCCCAGGTTCGCGTGGTCGCACCCTCGGAGTTCGCCATCGCCCCAGGTCAGTCGACGCTGTCCATCGATTCCCTCGGTCGCGCGCTCGACGAGTGGATCTCGTAGTGTGATGTTTCTTAACTTCCTTTAGAGATTGTCATCCCGACCGGACCCTGAGCTCGCGCGAGCGAGTGAAGGCGTAGCGGAGGGACCTGCTCTTGAACTCCCGTTTCCGGCAAGAGATTTCGCAAACGGAACATCAGCCTGAGCCCGCTACTTCCAACCCCTCGGCGGGGCGAACCGATAACCCGGTCGCGCCCGCCCCAGGGGTTTTGGTGATCAGGGCCTGACCGTCACCATCGCCACGCCATGACTCGGAACCTGCGCTGAATAGCTTCCCTTCTGTCCCGGCGTTTCTTTGCCCGTCCACAGGTCGCGCACGGTTGCCGCAATGCTGGCCGGATAACCGATGTCGGTCCAGTCCGCCTCGATGGTTGCTGGCGTGGCTCCGCGATTCAGCAGCACCACCGCCCGGCCTCCGTCCGCCAGTTGCTTCGACCACACCTCAAGGTCGCCATCCTTCTTTACCCTCCGTCCCTGTTGACCCAGGGGATCCTGATCGACGGCGATGACATCCTTGTTGAGAAGGGTTTCCTTCGTCTCCTTCGACATGTTGACGACGTCGGTGCCCACCAACAAGGGTGCGGAGAACAGCGCCCACATGCTGAAGTGGGTGCGATCTTCCACCGCCGTCATACCCCCATTGCCCACTTCGAGCATGTCCGGGTCGTTCCAGTGGCCAGGCCCGCTGTAGCTGTAGATCGGATCCATCAGATCCAGAATCTGGACCACACCGTTCCCGCCCCACTGCTTTTTACAGTCCCAGCAGTCCTGGATATCTCCCGTCGCGCGCCACAGATTGCCGACCGGACCCGCCCAGAGCCAGGGTTTGTTCGAACCCCATTCGCAGAGACTGAAAACGATGGGCCGCCCTGAAGCCGCCAGTGCGTTCCGGAACAGCGTGTAGGACGACTCCGCGTTCTGGCCCGGCAGCGTATTGCACCAGTCCTCTTTCACGTAATCGACGCCCCAGGCCGCGTATTGCCTGGCGTCCTGGTACTCATGGCCCGCGGTGCCCGGCCGCCCCGCGCAGGTCTTGGTTCCCACATCCGTATAAATGCCGAACTTCAGTCCCTTGCTGTGAATGTAGTCCGCCAATGCCTTGATGCCGGAGGGAAACTTCTCCTTGTCGGGGATTATGTTGCCTTCCGCATCCCGGCTGGTCTGCCAGCAGTCGTCGATCACCACAAACGCATAGCCGGCCTCTTTCATGCCGTTACTGGCTATCGCGTCGGCGGTCCCGCGAACCACTTTCTCGTTCAGCCCTTCGCACGCATATTTGTTCCAGCTGTTCCAGCCCATCGGCGGCGTCTTCGCCAAACCGTTATCCAGAGCCCTGCCCACCATGGGCAATCCCGCGAGCAGGACCAGCGCTGCCATTCCACGACCGATTCCCTTCCTCATGCTTGCTCCTCTCCTTGTCGAAACCCGAACCCGCCCTGCGGCCGCCGCGCTGTCTGCGAAATTTGCTGCTTGCCGCCGGGCAGGAATCTGCTCCTCTGAACGATCCGCTCGGAATTGTACCGCCGCAGCGGGAAATGTTTACATCCGTGTCCGTTTTTGCCCTCAGGCGCCTTCGGAATGGGGAACCGGAACGGAAGGCCGCACTTCGATCTGCCTGGTGACGATCGACAGCTTCGACGGCGTCAGTTCCGGACCATCCCATCCGTCTTTCACCGCCTCCACATGGATCTCGCCCGGCCGCTTCGTGCTCTGGACGATGACTTGTGCCAGACCGTTGAAGAGTGAGCGCCTGGGCTCTTTGTCGCTCTCCTGGCAGTTGGGATTCCCGTTCCCCACGCCGATCAGCTTTCCCGCCCCGGAGACATGGAACGCAATCTTGTTGTTGGCGATCGGCACCGGCCGCCCCTCGCTGTCCAGCGCCTCCACCTTCAGGATCGCAACGTCTTCGCCGTCCGCCAGGATTTCGGTGCGATCCGCACTCAGACGGGTCGATACTTCCGGTCCGGTTGTCTCCCGCTTCTCGGTCAGAACCACCTTACCGTCCTTCGAACCGCGCGCCTCAATCGCGCCCGGCTCGTACTTCGCCTTCCACTCCACATGGCCGAGCGGCGGGACCTTCTGCGCGCCCAGGCTCTTTCCGTTCACCAGCAGCTCGACCTCGTCCAGGTTGGAGTACACCCACACCGCAATCTCCTCGCCTTCCCTTCCCGCCCAGTTCCAGTGCGGGAACAGGTGCAGGGCCGGCTCCTTGCCCCACCACGCTCTGTAGTAGTGAAAGTAGTCCTTCGGGAATCCACACATGTCCACGATCCCGAATTGTGAGTTGATCGAGGGCCATCCGTACGGGGTCGGCTCACCCCGATAGTCGAACCCGGTCCAGGCAAACCCGCCCGCTTCCCATGCGCGCGAGCCGTAGAACTCCCACCATCCTTCCGGCGTTTCGCCCCAGCGCACCACGCCGTCATAGCAGTTGACCGTGTTGCGCAGCGGATCGCTGGCGTACTCTCCGCGCGTGCTGACCGCGCTCGACGTCTCCGACCCGAACAGCGCGCGCTTTGGATATTTCTCGTGGTATGCCTCCGGCAGCTTCACGTTGTAGTTGAACCCGATCACGTCCAGCGCCAGGGAGACGCCCTTTTCGTTGTCCCCGTTCACCGCCGCCGAGACCACCCGCGTCGGGTCCAGTTCGTGGCAACGCTGCACCATGCTGGCCGCGATCTTTGCCCCCTGCTCGGCCATTGGGTTCTGCAGCAGAAACTCTTCGTTTCCGATCGACCAGAGGATGATCGAGGGCGAGTTCCGGTACCGTTTCACCATCACTTCCAGTTGCTCCAGGCCCTCCGGATTCGCGCTCATCTGGCGCGTCTCGCACATCATCATCATGCCCATGCGGTCGCAGCCATCCACCCACTCCGGCGTGGGCATGTTGTGCGACGTGCGCACCGCGTTGCACCCCATCTCCCGCAGCACCCCCAGCCGGTACCACTGCAGCCGGTCCGGCAACGCCGCCCCCACTCCCGCGTGATCCTGGTGATTGCAGGTGCCCTGGATCTTGACCGGCTTCCCGTTCAGCAGAAATCCTTTGTCCGCGTCGAAGACCGCCGTGCGAACCCCGAATGTGACCCGCTCCCCATCACGCACTTTGCCCTCGGACTCGACCGTTACGATGGCCGAATACAGATTCGGCTCCTCGACCGACCAGAGAGCTGGGTTCGCCAGCTTTGCCGTGGCGCTGTACGTGGCCGTGCCGTCGACCGCAACCGTCTGCGCGGGAGCATCGGCGGTTGCAACCGTCGCGCCCTTCCCGTCCACGATCTTCCAACTCACGCTGGCGCGCGCTCCCGCCTTGCTCTCGTTCCGCACCACGGCCGCGAGGGCCAGTGCCGCTGAGTTGCCGTCCATTGTCGTGCGCACCGTGCTGTCCCATTTGCCCAGATGCACGGCATCGGTCTTCGTCAGCCATACATGACGATAGACGCCCGCCCCCTCATAGAACCATCCGTCGCCGAAGCTGGCGTCAACCCGGAGGACAATATAATTCTTCGCGCCATACGCGAGGAAGTCGGTCAGGTCGAAGCGGAAGGGGGCGTAGCCGTTGTCGTTGCGGCCGATGAAACAGCCGTTGACGAAGACCAGCACGTCGCGAAAAGCGCCGTCGAACTCGACCCAAACGCGCCGGCCGAGATCGCTTGCGGGTATCTCGAATTCGTGCCGGTACCAGCCCACACTGCTGTCCGGATAGCGGCGCCCGAGCGGCTTATAGCCATGCGACATCTGCTCGTCGTCACGCACGAAAGGCAGCTCGACCGCCCAGTCATGAGGCAGATTCAGAACCCGCCATTTGGAGTCGTCGAAGCCGGCCTTGGAGAATTCAAACTCGCCAGTCTTGGAGAAGTCCCCCTGGCCGAAGCCGAATCCCAGATCCTTTGCCGGATCCGTGCCATGACCGAAGATGAACTTCCATCCAAAGTCGAAAAGCAATTGTTCTCGCGGCGCAACCGCCGGCACAGCGGCCGCCGATGCTCCAGACGCATCGCTGGCCAGCAGCGCGGCGGTACGGGCCCAGGCCGAGCGAGCCAGAATAGACGAGGCAGAAAGAGTGAGCCCGGAAGCGAGCAGGTCGCGGCGGCTGATATCAGGCATGAGTGTCCTCCGAAAATTTGTGGGTTCGCAGTCGTAAAGGCGGCGCAGCGCGGTGCCAGAAAAGATGGCGGACCAGCCGCCCGGAGCGAGTAAACGGTTTCATTCGACCCCCACAAGTATTCGCCACACCTCGTTTTCACGCAAGCAGGTGAGTCCACAAAACCAAAATGCCGAGCGCAGGCTCGCCCAACCCGCCCCTCATGGAGCGCTGCGCGGTGTGGTTCCACACTCACGAAGGCGCGGACTTCAGACAGCTCCGGCTGCTTTTATGAATTCCTCCGCACTCCGAATCCGATGGAGGACGGGTTACTCCTTTGCGAGGCCAATGCGCCGCATCAAGTCATCGAATCGTGCATCGGAACGGAGCGGATCGAGGCAGGGATCCACTTTGAGATAGACCAACCCAACATCGTGCGCATGATACGCGCCGTCGAGCCAAACGAAAGCATCGGCCTTGTCGCCGAGCCCGGCATAAATGAGAGCGATCTCGTAGCGCCCGATCCCGTCCCGGTGAACGTTTTCTTCAAGGCGGGTAATCAGCTTCCTCGCAGCATCGACCGAGCCCGTCCGGGCATACGTGTTGCCGAGGTGACCCAGAGAATACGGGCCGTCGCCCGATTTGAGGAATGCAGCAATCGCTTCGGGGTAGAGCCGTTTCTCCGCGTCGATGTCCCCGAGAAGAAAATTCCAGTCCCCCAGACTGACATTCAGGCCCTGCGCGGTGCGCGCGACGGCAAGACTCCGATCGTACTGCCGGGCAAAGTAGTTAATGAATCCCTCGGCGTGAAAAGTGCTTCCGGAGACGGGATCGAGATCGACACTGCGCTCGATTTCCGCGATCGCTTCCGACGGATGTCCGGTGCGAACCAGGTAAAACGCGTATTTCTCGTGATCGGTGGCTGAGTTCGGATTCAACTGCAGAGCACGGCGGAACTCTGACGCTGCAGCCGGCCAGTCCCAGTCGAGGGTCATCGCGGTATTGGCAAGTTCGGCGTGTGCTTCGGATAAGGAGTCGTCCAGATCGATTGCTTTGAGGGCTTCAGCCTTCTGCTGGGTAAACGCTTCCTGATAAGGCATGCGCCCGGACTCGCCCAGCATCCCATAACAGCTGGCCAGCGCGGAATGGGCCTGCGCATAGCCAGGGCTTTTTGCAATCGCCATGCGGAAAGAATCGATCGCCGGCCCGCAGTCGCCCGCATTGCGAAGAAGCAGGCCATGCAGGTAAGAATCCTGTGCTACCGGGTCCACAGGACCCTTGCGGGCAACGCGCGGCTGTGCCTGCGAAGTCTGCTTGGTGCTGATCTCTTCGGCGATTGCCTGGGCTACATCTCCCTGCCAGGCGAAAACGCTGGTGATGTCCTGGACATACGTGCTGGCCCAAACAGGCCGGTCCGCCGCGGCATCGATCAGCTGAACACTGATGCGTACCTGGTTTCCATCCCGCAACACGCCCCCTTCGACGACGCCATCGACGGCCAGTTCCCTGGCAATCTCGGGAAGCTTCTTTTGCGTGCCCTTGAAACTCATCGAAGAGGTAAAGGAAATGATCCGCAGAGTGGACACCTGACCGAGGTCGTTGATCAGCTCCTCTGTTAACCCGTCGGCGAAATAATCCTGGGCCGGGTCGCCCGAGAGATTATCGAATGGCAGAACTGCGATGGAGTGGATTCCTCTGCCGGCCGTCGGATTGGATTGCCACTTGCGGTAGACGAAATAGCCAGCCAGCGCCACAGCGAGGAGTATCCCGGCCAGGATAGCAGCAACAAGGCGGGTTCTGGCTCGCATCGGCAACTGCGCAGGGACGAGCGTGGCAGGCAGCACGGGGCCGAAAGAAGGATTGCCGTCCCGGGGCGCAACCGTTTCCGTTATGGCCGCAGCTGCCGCAGTGTCGTCCGCGGTTCGCGCTCGCTCCGATTCGAAGTGAAATCGCGGCACGTAGGAACCGCTGGGAAGCTCAATTCGAACGGACAGATGATTCGGTTTGGCTTCGCTATAGTAAAGAGCCAGTTTCTTGCGAACTTCGCTGGCGCGCACCCGCACTACGGAATCGCTGCCGGTGTCGTAGCCGACCGGGCGGCCAAACATCTCGGCCCCGATCATCCGCTCCCGGAGGCCGTCGATGTCCCCTTCGAGGGTGTGTCTGACGATGAGTCGAAGGAAGTCCTGGGTGCGTTTGCTGCCCGCGAAGATCCGGCTGGACAGAAGCTCCTCCAGGTGCTGGCGCACCAGTGAAACCTGCTCCGGGCAGAGCTCTTGCGACTCCCCGAGCAACCATGGACCCGCTCCTGACATGGACCTCCGCGGACCAACTCCCGCCGACCCGTCCCTAAATATATATCTGCCGATTCACTTTTAGAACGGCTCGACGTAACGGGTTGATTTCCAGGTCGTAACGGGCAAGCGCCAAGGCAGCAGCGCACTGAAATATAAGGACTTGCCTTGATGACCCTGAGGTTAATCCGTTAATAGCGTTGTCACTTGCGGGACGATCGGTATTGAATTGCGCGTGGTGAAAGGGCCAGGTGTGGGCGTAACCGAGAAAACGCTTACCGCCCGGGGAAGAATGATGGATTTTGCGGGCTGGATTGAATTCCGGATTCATGGAAGAGCAAGATCAGGTTCATCTGAGCATGCGAGGCTTACGATGAACACCCTCTCCGCGCGACCTGACCCTCTCGAAGATCCCTTCAACCTCATCTCCTTCACAGGGGGTTGGCAACCGTGCGCCGTGCTTATCGCACTTTTCCTGTTTGCGGCAGGCGCGGCGACGTCCGTCGCGCAGAATCGCGCTGCCACCACTCCGCAGCAAGCCATGGTTGAGGGCTCGGCAGCCATGAAGGCCGGCAATTTCGCTGCCGCGGTCGCCGATTACACCGAAGTGACCCGTGCGCAGCCTCGGCTTGCCGAAGGCTACTTCAACCTTGGACTCGCACTCGAACAGGCGGGCCGCCTGGGCGATGCCCTCGCTGCTCTGGAGAAGGCGCTCCAGCTGAAACCCGAACTGCGGGGCGCGAATCTGTTTGTCGGGATTATCGATTACCGCGAGAACCGGCTTAAGGAAGCCGAATCGAGCCTGCAGCGCGAAACCGTCATCGATCCCCGAAATGCCAAAGCGTATATGTGGCTGGGTGTTTGCCGCCTGGCGGAGAACAACCCTCAGGGCGCCATCGCTCCCCTCGACAAGGCCTACGCCCTCGATCCCGCCAATGTAGACATCTTGTATCACCGCGGCCGCGCTTACCTCCTGATGGCCAATGCCTCGTTTGATTCCATGTACAAGCTCGATGCAAATTCGGTGCGCGTGCATCAGGTGCTCGGAGAAGCGTATGCACATGCGTATCAAACTCAGGAGGCAATCAACGAATTCGAACACGCCATCGATATGGCGCCGAACCAGCCGGGATTGCACGAGGAACTCGCGGATCAGTACTGGATCCTCGGAAAGCTCGACCGCGCTGCTGAGGACTACCGTAAGGAACTGGCGGTGGACCCGCGTGCGGCAACCGCCATGTACAAGCTGGGCAGCCTGCTGGTGCTGAACCAGAGCGCCGCCGAGGGTGTGGATTTGCTTCGTGCATCGCTGCGCGAAGACCCCTCGCTCAGCGACGCGCATTACTACCTGGGCACCGGGCTCATAACGCTCCACCAGGAGCACGACGCCATTCACGAATTTGAACAGGCCATCGCCGCGGATCCCGCCAACGGCTGCGCCATGAGCTCCTGGTACAAGCTGGCTCTGATCTATCGCAACGCCAATGATCCGCAGCAGTCACAAGCGGCTATGCAGAACTTCCAGCGAATAAGAGCGCAGCGGCAGGAACGCCATAGCTCGCCCACCATCCGTCAGCGCACCGAGTTGCCGGTCGAGGATCCGGAGAAAAACCAGCTCGCGGGAGGACAGGGAAACGGATGAGCGGCTGAAGATCGAGATCGCTGCAAAGCAGGATTCAACACAGAAGAAGAGAGCACATAAGAACGACATCGATAAAAGCATTCACAGGAGGCAAGGCGTATGAAATCTCATCGGGAAAAAGAGAGCCGGGTTATCAGGCACCGCAAAACAATCTCATGGTTTCTGAACCGATGGCTGGTTGTCATCGGCATCCTCATCGGCCTGACCGCGCCGGCTATCGCTCAGCTGGATACCGGATCCATCACCGGGGTAGTCGTCGATCCGGCGGGAAAAGTCATCGCAGGCGCTTCCATCACCGCACTGGAGACAGCCACAGGTACGACCTATTCCACCGTGACTTCCAGCGCCGGATACTACGTCTTCCCCTCCCTGCACACAGGCAGTTACCGGCTCAGCGTCAGCTCCGCGGGATTCAAGACAGGCGTCTATGAAGGCGTGAGCGTCGCTATCGGCGTACAAACCGCAAGAGATGTGACGCTCGCCGTCGGATCGGCAACGGAAACGGTGAACGTCAGTGGCGGAGCGGTTGCGCTCGAGACCACGTCCTCCGAGGTTGACGCCAGCATCTCCCCGCAGCAAGTCGAGGATCTTCCTTTGCAGATCGGGGGAGCCCTCCGCTCTCTCTCCACGCTGGAATTCCTGGTGCCGGGCACCGTCGGACCCGGCACGTCATCCGGTGGATCCGGCTTCCAGATGTCGAAGATCAACGGCGGACAGGAAGAAGGAACCGACTACCTCGTCGACGGCATCACCACCAACCGCATGGAGAACGGCTCGGGTAGTTTCGATATCGTTGCTCCCTCCATCGAAGCGGTCAATGAGTTCCATATCGATCTCTCCGGACTGCCCGCCACTCTGGGCCGCACCACCGGAGGGTTAGCCAACTTCAACACCAAAAGCGGAACCAATCAGTACCATGGCGCGATCTTTGACTTCTACAAGAACGCCGCGCTGGATGGAAATAACTGGTTTAACAACGGCTATCTCGCCGAAACACCTGAGAGCAATGTAGCTGTCCGCGACGGTCTCCAGCGTCCCGCCGACACCAAGAACGATTACGGCGTCTCCCTGGGTGGATCCATCCATATACCGCATCTTTACAACGGCCGCGACAAAAGCTTCTTCTTCTTCGCCTGGGAGCAGCTGCGTTACAACACAGGCTCCGCGGTCACCAGTCTCATTCCAACGCCCGCCGAACTGGGCAGCAACGGACAGTATTTCGATTTCACTTCGACTCTTGGCTCAGTCATTCCCGGAGGCGCCGACGGTTGTAACACCACCCTTTACTACGGCGAGATATTCGATCCCGCCTCGGAAAAAAGTGTAGGCGGAAGCTCCTGCCGGACGCCGCTCACTTACAACGGCAACCTGAATGAAATCCCCATCTCGCGCGAGAGCAATGTGGCGAAAGCCGTGCTCCAATATCTGCCCAAACCGAACCTCAGCGGCGCGGGGACCAACAACTACGTCTACGACACACAAGACACCCTCTCACAGACGGTTTACAGCCTGCGCATCGACCAGAATCTGACGGCCTCTCACAGAATCTGGGGCTTTTACAGCTCCCGCGAAAATACCGACCAGGGCAACGGCCTCAATTTACCTGTGCCCCTCACTTCCTCCGGCGGGGGAGCCGTCAATCAGCTGGGCAAGCTCTTCCGCTTCGGCTGGGACTGGATCCTTACCCCGCACATGGCCAATACGATGACCTTCGGCGCAAACCGCTCCAACAATTACAACCTTTCGCGCGCCGCGAATCTGGGAACCAATTGGGACAGCAAACTCGGAATAGCCAATGGCGGCGGCCCGGTGTTCCCAGGGTTCGAGTTCGTCGGCAGCCCCTATCCTGGTTTCGGCGAAAACGACGACGCCCAGGATGTCGACAATACTCTGGCGATCAACGACATTGTGCACTGGCAGCACGGCGGTCATAGCCTCCTGTTCGGCGGCGAGGCCCAATATCACCAGTATTCCTTCGAAAGCAAGATCGGCGGCACCTGCAGCGGCAACGCGGGTTGTTTCACTTTCTGGGATAATCAAACTGCTTCCGATACCACTTACTGGGGCCGCGACGGTAATTCCTTCGCAGCATTCCTCATCGGTCAGGCCGGAACCGCGAACGCTCTGTCCCAACTGCACGCGCCGCGCTGGATCACTCATTATGGCGCGATCTTCGCTGAGGATGACTGGAAGTTAAGGTCGAATCTGACTCTGAATCTCGGCCTTCGCTGGAGCTATGACACGCCGCGTCACGAGGCGGACGGTGACACGGCAATCATGGACATGACCGCGCCCAATTCCGCCGCGAACGGCATCCCGGGGGCTCTCGTGTTCGCCGGCAAAGGCACGGGCCGCAACGGGAATGCAGGCGAAACCTGGGCCAACACCTACTACAAGGACATCGAGCCCCGGGTTGGCTTCTCCTGGTCCCCCATACAGAGGGATGTCCTGCATGGCAGCGGCGGTATCTACTACGGCCCGCTCGTCTATGCCGACTTCGGGCAGGGGACGCTGCAGGGGTTCACGGTAAACCAAACCCTGTTCACCGCGGATCCGCTTTCCGGACCTCAGGTGGATGCCGGACTCCCTGTGTTGCCCAATACGCCGGACCTCGATCCGACTCAGTTGAATACCCAGGCAGCGGACAGCATCCAGCCCAGCTTCGGACGCCCGGCAATGGTTGAAACATGGACGCTGGAAAATCAGTTCCAGATCGATCCCAATCTCTACGTCTCGCTCGGCTATCTCGGTATGCACTCCACGCGACTGCATGGCCTTATCGATTATCCCAACGACATTCCCCTCAAAGACCTTTCGCTTGGCTCCGGCCTGCTCTGGTGGACCGCGATTCCGCCCCCGGGCTCCGGCGTCACGGCGCCTTATGCTAACTTCTATAACGAGTGGGGCCCCTACGTTACCGTGCAACAGGCCTTACGTCCCTTCCCGCAATACGGATACATCAACCAGGACAGCTACCTGCAGAACGTCGGCCAGGCCAGTTACGACGCGCTCGAACTCAAGCTGGAGCGGCGCTTCCACAATGGTCTGAATGTCCTGGCATCCTATACCTTCTCGAAGACACTCACCGACGCCGATGCTATCCAGCCCTACTACAGCACCCTGCAAAATCAGGGCGGCACCCAGAACCCCTATGACCATAAAGCGGAAAAAGCAGTCAGCAATGAGGACATTCCGCAAAACTTCGTGGTCAGTTATCTGTATGAATTGCCCGTCGGCCGCGGCAAGAAGCTTCTCGGCGTCACACCCCGGCCTGTGAATGCGGTCATCTCCAACTGGCGCATCAGTGGAGTACAGCGCTATCTGGACGGCCAGCCCATCAGCTTCTTTGGGGCGAACGGTATCCCCGGTTTCGACAATGGAATCCGTCCTAACCGCGTAGCCGGCCAGCCCGTGCGGCGCTCTGGTACATTCAGCCCCTTCTCCTTTGTCAACGACGGCAACACCGGCTACGACCACTCCTCCGGAGCCTGCTCCAGTGGCTACTGGAATTGCAGTTTCGTTACCGATCCCAACCCCAATCCCCAGGTCTACGTTCCGTACCAGTTCGGCAACATGCCGCGGAACTCAGCGGATATCCGCGGCTTTGGCTTTTACGACGAGGACTTCGGCATCAACAAAACCATCCCCATTCGAGAGGGAATCAATGCCGAGTTCCGCGGTGAAATGTTCAACGCGTTCAATCGCCACATCTTCAACAAACCCGACTCCGGCGTACAGGATACTAACTTCGGCCAGGTCGGAAGCACCCTCAACGGACCAAGAAATGTTCAGTTCGTGCTGAGAATCACTTATTGACCGCGGGGAGCGGGGGTATACCGCCCATGGCATACCCCCCTCGTCGTAAGAAGCTCGCAAGGCGAGCCCTGTTCCCCCCGTTAGTGTGCCTGGCTCCTTTTCCAGCGAACCACTAACTACGCTGCGCATTGCCTTCTTCCGCAAAGAGAGATTTCATGATCTATCGGCAAACAATCCTTGCTGCCTCGCTGCTCTGTGTGCTGTCCGGCTGTAGCGGCGGCTCATCCTCAGGCCCATCGCAGGGCGGCGGAAACAACCAGACCCCCGATATGGGGACGTTGACGAATGTGAGCGACAGCGACGGCTACACCATCGCCAATGCCGCGAGCAAGCTGGTGCTGGGCATCGCCGGCCAAAGCCAGACCGCGGGAGCTAATGTTGCCCAGGAAACCCCCGCCGGCGCTACCGATTCCGCCTGGCACTTCATCCCTATGAACAACAACCAGTACAACGTCGAGAATCTGCTGACGCATCAGCTCATCGGGATCGACAATGCCTCAACCGCAACCGGAGCACTGGCCGTACAGTGGGCCGACAGCGGCACCAATGACCATCTATGGGAGTTCTATCTTCTGAACGATGGAAACTACCTGATAAAAAACGTAAGCAGCGGATTTTATTTGGAGGACGCTAACTCCGGCGCCACATCTTCCGCCGCCATCGATCAGGGCTCCCGCTCCGGCAGCGGTTGTACCTGTCAGGAATGGGTGCTGACCTCGACCGGTAATCCAGCTTATTCCGCCCCTATGTCGGTCAATGTCTCGTATACCTCGCCCGACACCGCCACCATTGGCATTCACGATCCTTCCATGCTGAAGGTCGGCTCCAGTTACAACCTCTTTTCGACGCACGGCCTAATCCATGCTCATCAATCTCCTGATCGCGTTAACTTCTCCGACGCGGGATTCGCTCTGGCCTCCCTGCCGTCATGGACGAATGCCTATACCGGAGGAAGCGGCGATCTCTGGGCTCCCGACGCTTCCGCACACAACGGTTCATACTGGCTCTACTACGCAGCGTCCACCTTCGGGAGTGCGGATTCCGCCATTGGCCTGGCGACGAGTGCTACCGGCATGCCGGGCAGCTTCGTCGATTCCGGTTCGCCGGTCTACACCTCGGGCTCGTGCCCGGGATCGAACGCCATTGACCCGGCTTCTGTGGTCGATGCCTCCGGCAATGCGTGGCTGGCATTTGGCTCATGGTCGAGCGGAATCCAGATTGTCCCCGTCAACAGCAACACGGGGATCCCCACCGGCGCGGCCTGCACGCAGATTGCTTACCATGCTTCCGGCACAGGTATCGAGGGCTCCTATATCTATCCTCACAACGGCTATTACTACCTTTTCGCTTCCGTGGACACTTGCTGCAACGGAGTCAGCAGTACTTATAGGATCATCGTGGGAAGATCCTCGTCGGTTACCGGACCTTATACCGACCGCGGCGGCATCGCGCTAACCTCCGGTGGAGGCACGATCCTTCTCAGCGCCCACGGCAATATCGACGGCCCAGGCGGCGAAAGCGCTTTTTTGGATACAGACGGCGATATCCTCGTCTACCACTACTACGACGGCAATAACGGTGGCAATCCGGCTCTGGGGATGAACCTTCTCGGCTGGACCTCCGATGGCTGGCCCTATGTCCAGTAAGACCCGCCGCCCGCGCCGGTCGCCGAGCGCGAGTTATGCGGAAACAAGAGACAGCGGAGTCTGGAGGAACGATGTTGGTGAACTGGGAAAGGCAGCAGAAGCTCGAAACCATGCGACTGTGGATCGCCATCGCGCTGTTCCTCGCTTGCGGCGCGGCTGGCAGTGCGCAGCAGCCGCAGGCGTTTTCTCTAACCGGGGACTTCTGGGGCGCGCACGATCCATCTATCATCAAAGCGCGCAATACCTGGTACGTATTTGCAACCGGGAAAGCCCGGGACGGCGGCCAGTTTCAGATTCGCTGTTCGCCCGATCTGCATGCGTGGAAGTTATGCGGCCACGTCTTCGATCAGATCCCGGAATGGATTCAGAGAGACAGCCCAGGAACGAAGGAGCTCTGGGCTCCCGATATTTCATTCGAAAACGGAGAATACCGGCTCTACTACGCTTACTCGCTCTTCGGCAAGAATATTTCCGGGATTGCGCTGGCGGTCAATAAGACCCTCGATCGCTCCAGCCCCGACTACAAGTGGATCGACCGCGGCCTGGTTCTCCGCTCCACCGCCAGCGACGACTTTAACGCTATCGATCCCAACTTCGTGCTCGACGAACATCACCAGGCGTGGATCGTGCTTGGCAGTTTCTGGAGTGGGATCAAACTCCGCCGTCTCGACGACAAAACCGGACTGGCTGGCGATCCTAAGCTCTATTCGCTGGCGACGCGACTGCGCCCCGACCACCCTGAGCCTGCGCCGCCTGGACTTCCGCCGAACTGGGAGGCTATCGAGGCGCCCTTCATCGTGCATCACGGCGGGTACTACTATCTCTTCGTCTCCTGGGATCTCTGCTGTCGCGGCGTGCACAGCACATATCGCACGATGGTGGGCCGCTCGAAGGAAATCACCGGGCCTTACGTCGACGATCATGAGGTTCCGATGATGCAGGGCGGAGGCATGCCTTTGCTCAGTGCGAACCAACGCTGGCTCGGCCCGGGAGGCGAGTCCCTGTTTATGCAGTCCGCGGACCCGGACATCCTCGTCTTCCATGCCTATGACGCACACACGGGCATGCCTGCACTGCAGATTTCCACGCTCCTCTGGCGCGACGGCTGGCCGCACGCCGCTCTGGAACCGTGATCGAAAAAGGCGGAGTGACTCCTTGCTGTCCCCGCCGTCAGCGGTTGTGTGATCGGAGTTGCGATCACGCCACGGCGATCCTGAGCACCGCGGCAAAATCGACCGCGGGCCGGTATGCCTTCGGCAGCTCGACTCGAAGGCCCTCGGGCGTCTGACTCCAGCGAAGCCGTTCTTCGGTTCCCAGCAGCTCAGCGTGCACAACCTTGCCTGGCTGAGTGGAACTGGCTGTTCCAAGGGATTGCACAACAATTTCACCCTTCGGCCACCCCAGTACGATGGCATAGACGACGTTGCCCGCCTTGTTACGCGTGAAGCGAATGTCTTTTTCTCCCAGCTTGCTGACGCTTCCACCCTCGAACGAACCGGCTTTCACTTCGTCCGGTCCTTCGCCATAGACCTTCCAGGGCCGCGTCGCATAAATGGCTTCCCCATTGGTCTCGATCCATGCGGTGATGCCGTCGAGCACCGCCATCTCCTTGCTGTCGATGGTGCCGTCGGGCTTGCCAGGGATATTCAGAATAAAGGTGCCGTTCTTACTCACCGTATCGATGAGCCAGTGAATAACATCTCTGGGGGAAAGGTAGCCTCCAAATTCTCCCGGCTTGTCGAACAAAGCGCGATCGTAGTGCCAGTCTCCGATGCAGGTCTCCGACTGCCAGGGGTACTTCATGATGCTGCTGGTTAAACCGCGTTCGTAATCGGCTACCAACGCTTTCGCGAGCCGGTCCGGCACCTGTTTGCCATTCAGGACCGCCTCCATCTTCCCGCCGTGCGTCTGTAAATTGTGGTTATAGAAGTAAGCGCCGATGTTCATCCCGCCCCAACCCAAAGGAAGCAGCGAGTTATCGAAGTAGAGTAAGTCGGGATCGTGCTGGTCGATCAGATCGCGAGTCCGATCGTAGAAATTCTTCACATAGGAAACGTCGGGTAAAGCGTTTTGCGGATGCTTCGCCCCGTACATTCTCTGCGGATCAAGCCCCTGCCACCAGGCGTGCTGTCCCTCCGCCGACGTCAGGCCGCCGTCATAGGGAATTCCAGCCATGGGACCGGTCTTGTCGGCGCCATGCGCCGTCTGGAACCACCACCAGTTCCGCGCCTGATGCACGGTGACACCCACGCGCATCCCTCGCTTGCGCGCGGCCGCGGCCCATGTCCCGGTAACGTCGCGATGCGGTCCGAACTGCACCGAGTTCCACGGCTGATGACGAGAATTCCAGCAATCGAAACTCTCGTGGTGATTGACCATAATGAGGAAGAGCTTCGCGCCAGCCTTGCCGAAGCGATCGATAAGGGCGTCGGGATCCCAGTTCAACAAAGTCCACTGGGAGCACAGCTCTTTGTATCCATACCGGGAAGGATGGCCGAAGTGCTCCAGATGATACTTATACTGGCGGGATCCTTCCATATACATGTTGCGGGCATACCAGTCTCCGGCTTCGGCGACGTTCTGGGGGCTCCACGCGGCCCATATGCCGAACTTCGCATCCTGAAACCACTCCGGCGTTTCGTACTGCAGCAGCGAATCCCAGGTTGGCTGGTAAGGACCGTCGCCGGCGAGGCCGGCCACAGGAGCGGTCATGGGCACGCCGTCAAAAGATCCGCCTGGGATGGGCAGTTCGGGAGCATCGCCCCACGCGGTGGGCTCCCAGGCCTGCTCGTCGAGCTTTTCGCCCACGATCTTTCCGTTCGTCAGCGCATAGAACGTGCGCTCGGAAGCGGGCGTTGCGCAAAACTGCGCATAGTCGTGATTCAGCTCATTGAAGCCGCTCGCTTCAACTGGGGAAGGCACCGCCCCTGCATTCTGGTCCGCTGCGGAAACCTCGCGGCCCAACGCGAAGGCGGGAACCGCTGTCGTCGTCGCCGCCGCCGCCGCCAATTTGCAGAATTCTCGCCGTCGCATCCAAACCCTCCTTGCGTCAACGGGTCACTATAGATGACTCAATCGGAGCAGTCAACGCTACAGTTATCGTTTCTAAGTTCGTTCTCTGCGTTCGACTCTGTCCATCACTGATTCACCCCGCTGGCGAGAAATCCGCCGTCGATGGTGAGCACCTGCCCGGTAACAAAAGAAGCGGCGTCGGAGGACAGGTAGACCGCCGCTCCCACCAGCTCTTCGGTGTCGCCAAACCGGCCCATGGGAGTTCGCAGCAGAAACTCCCGCCCCCGCGCGGTGTTATCCAGCAGATCGGCATTGATGTCGGTCCTGAAGACTCCCGGAGCGATCGCGTTCACCATGACACCATAACGCGACCATTCGACGGCAAGGGACCTGGTGAGCGAGCCGACGGCCGCCTTGCTGGCTCCATAGGCCGCGACCTCGTACAATCCTACAAAAGTCGAGAGGGACGCAATGTTGATAATCCGTCCCCAACATCTTTGAACCATCGGCTCGCCAAAAACCTGGCACGCGCGCAGAGTTCCGGTGAGGTTTGTGTCGATAATCTGGTTCCATTCGTCTTCGCTGAGATCCAGGGTTGGCGTGCGTTTTATCCGGCCTGCGGAGTTGATGAGGATATCCACTCCGCCAAAAGTTTTGAGGACATTTTCGCGCAATGCCAGCAGCGATACTTTGTCTGTAACGTCGGAGGCGATGCGCAGGGTCTTCCGGCCTCTGGACTCGATTGCCGCGGACACCAGCTCCACTTGCTCGAGCCGCCGCGCCGACGCAATGACGTTGGCTCCGGCATCCGCCAAGCCCAGAGCCATAGCTCGACCAATTCCGGTCGTACCCCCAAGAACCACGGCGGTTTTGCCGCTCAGATCGAACAATGAGGCTCCCATGCAGACTCCAGGCTCCGAGATCGGTTGAGGACCTTGCCGCAGTCAATCACTGGACTCTCGTGACTATAATCGATAAAGTTAAGGATAATCATTGAAGTCCTGCGCGTCCATCGAAATGAAATACAGTTGAGAAAAACGGAAGATCGAACCATGCAGAGCTCGACCGACGAACGGCGTTTTCAGGCGATGGCGGAGCATTTGTACTCGCCCGTCATCGGGGATGTTCTGGATAGTCTGGGACACTGGCGCCAGTTCCTGCCCCAGGCAATTCAGCCGCTCACGCCGATGATGCGCATCGTCGGCAGAGCGCTCCCTGTGCAGATTGCCGACGCCTGGGGCCGGCAGGCATCGCCATTCGGAAAAATGACAGATGCTCTGGATGCGATTCTTCCCGGCGAGATCTACGTTGCCACCGGCGGATCCATGAACTGTGCCGCGTGGGGGGAGATCATGACTGCGACGGCTCGCGCGCGCATGGGAGCGGGAGCGATTATCGATGGATTTCACCGCGATACCCCGCGAGTGTTAGAACAGGATTGGCCCGTCTTCAGCCGGGGAAGGTTTGCCCAGGATGCCGCGGTTCGCTCCAAAGTTGTCGACTTTCGCTGTCCTGTGGAGATTGGCGGGGTGCGCATCTCTCCTGGCGATCTGATCTTCGGCGATCTGGACGGAGTCGTCGTCATCCCGCGTACCGTCGAAGACGAGGTTGTTGAGCTGGCTCTCAAAAAGGCCGCGGGAGAGAAGGTGGTACGGAAGGCGATCGAAGCGGGAATGACCAGCACCGATGCATTCCGCAAGTACGGGATCCTATGAGCACCGATGCCAACGCGGATTACCGGCGGGCGTTTCGGGTGGACGCCGCCGACAACGTAGCAACCATGCTGGAGGATGTCGAGCGCGGCCCGGTGATGATATACGGAACCGACCTTCCTCAGATTGTCGATGCTCCCGCGCCTGTCGCACTCGGACACAAACTGGCCCTTGCGCGGGTAGACCCCGGCGAACCGGTCGTGAAATACGGTGTTGCGATCGGGTTGGCTACAGCCCCGATCATGCCCGGCGAGTGGGTTCACCTCCACAATTGCCGCAGTCAGGTCGATGAGCGATCGAACCGTCTGGATCCGATCACCGGAGCCGCAAAGGATACCCCCTATGCCTGATGCGGCCTGGCAGGGATTCCTGCGCGCGGATGGCCGCAAGGGAATCCGGAACCTGATTCTTGTGGTGTACACGGTGGAGTGTGCGAGCTTCGTCGCGCACGCCGTGGGCAGCGGGGAAAACGATGTGCACGTTGTCGGCTTCCCCGGATGCTACGACAACGCCTATGCGATCCGGCTGATGCTGGCTCTGGTGAATCATCCCAACGTGGGCGCTTGTCTGGCTGTCGGCCTGGGATGCGAATATACGCAGCCCGCGAAGCTGGCTGAGGCAGCTGCCGCGTCCGGGCGGCCAGCGGAGTGGTTCTATATTCAGGACGCTGGCGGAACGCGCCCGGGCATAGCACGGGGCAAAGCGGCGCTGGCGTCCTTGCGGGAAAAAATAGCCCGGCAAACGACGCAGGCTCCGATGGGCTGGGAGGATCTGACCATCGGCGCCGAGTGCGGGGGTTCTGACGGGACCTCGGGCCTGGCCGGCAATCCCGTCGTCGGCCGGTTTTTCGATCACCTCGTGGATCGCGACGGCCGAGCCGTCTTTGAGGAATCCGTGGAAATGATTGGCCTGCGCGATGTCCTGGTGTCGCGCGCAGCGACACCGCAGGCCGCGAGCGAACTCGACGCAGCCTACCGCAAGGCCGAAAACTATTGCCGGGAGGTCCGCCAATATTCCGTTTCTCCCGGGAATTTCGCCGGCGGTCTCACCACCATTGAAGAAAAGAGCATGGGCGCATTTGCCAAATCGGGCACTCGTCCCATTCAGGGGGTTCTCCGCGTCTCGCAAAGTCCTCCGCATTCGGGATTATGGCTGCTGGATTCGGTGCCCGATCCGCACTTCATGCAGTTCGGCTATACGAATCCGAATGACACGGAAGGGATCATGGATCTGATCTCGACCGGGGCGCAGATCGTGCTGTTCGTCACAGGCAGAGGGAGCGTCATCGGCAGCCCGGTGGCTCCGCTCATCAAAGTGACGGGAAATTCCCGAACCTTCGAGCGAATGATCGACGACATGGACTTCAACGCCGGTCCCATCCTGATCGGCGAGCAAACCCTCGATGAATCGGCCGCCGCCCTCACGGATCTGGTTGCGAAAGTCGCAGCCGGGGCGGCGAGCAAGCCCGAAGCACTGGGCCATCGAGAGTACTTCCTGATGTACAAGCATCAGGAAACTCCCGCGCTGGCCGAGGGCTGCCGCGCGTGAAATTAAACTCCGCACTTCGCTACACCCAGGGGACGCCTCGATGACCAATCCATCTTACGAACCGCCCGGAACCGGGACCGGCCGCTATGGGGGCGCCCTCTTCGCGCCCGGAATGCTGGTTCCCTTCATTCTGGTTACGTCTCTGTTTTTCCTGTGGGGGGTGCCCAATAACCTCAACGACGTCCTGATCCGCCAGTTCATGAAGTCATTCTCGATCACGCGCCTTCAGGCCGGACTGGTGCAGTCGGCGTTTTACATGGGGTATTTTCTGCTCGCGCTCCCCTCGGCGCTCTATATGCGCAAATTCGGTTACAAAACAGGTTTTGTCACGGGCCTGGGATTATTCGGCATCGGCGCCTTTCTGTTCTGGCCGGCGGCGAACGTGGGGCGCTACTCTTTCTTCCTTTTCGCCCTGTTCGTGATGGCCAGCGGCCTGGCATTTCTTGAAACTGCTTCGAACACGTTTATTGTTCTTGCCGGCTCACCGGAAACGGCGGAGCGCCGACTCAATTTCTCCCAGGCCTTCAATCCGCTCGGTTCGATCACCGGAGCTCTGGCGGGAACGGCGTTTATCTTCTCCGGAATCCAGCTCAGCGAGAGCGAGGTGCAAAAGATGCAGGCGGCCCACCGTTATCAGGCCTATCTGCACTTCGAGATATTGCGCGTCGTTCATCCCTATATGGTCCTGGGACTGGTAGCTGTGGGCATCGCTCTGATCATGTGGGCGACTCCATTTCCCGTGATGAGGGATGAGCAGGACGCTGTCGCCCATCCTTCAACGAAAATTTTTGCCTTGCTGAAGAACAGGCACCTGGTGTTCAGCATCATTGCCCAATTCTTTTACGTGGGAGCGCAGGTAGGTACGTGGAGTTACTTCATTCAGTACATTCAGGCCTACACCGGCCAGCCCGACAAAAACGCCGGCTATCTGCTCACTGGAACCCTCGCGATGTTCGCCGTGGGCAGATTCGCCTCAGCCGCGATGATGAAGTATATTCATCCGTCCACCCTCATGGGTTGCTATTGCCTTATCAATGTTGTTCTTGTTGCCATCGCCGTTCTGCATCCGGGCTGGCAGGGCGTTTGGACGCTGTTCTTCACCAGCTTCTTCATGTCTCTGATGTACCCGACAATATTTGCGCTGGGGCTGCGGGGAATGGGAGCCGACAGCAAGGTTGGCGGCTCTTTAATCGTGATGGCCATTATTGGCGGCGCAGTGCTTACCCCGTTGATGGGGATTGTAGCCGACTTGTCTAACAGCATCGCCTATGCTTACCTGGTTCCGTTGTTTGGCTATATCTGTATTTCGTTGTACTCGTTTTTTGGGCAAGGAGTCCCTGCGACCAAGGCTGCGTAATCGCATAGCCGCGGAGGACATAAATCTTTCCGCAGCTGGAAGCGCTTTGGCAGCGAAACGTTTAATTTGCCTTCAGTTGCTTGTATAGTGCCAGCTATGCCGATTCGAATGAAGGACATTGCGAAAGACGTCGGTGTTTCCGTCGTCACCGTCTCCAAGGTGCTTCGCAATCATCCCGACATTGCCGAGGGAACCCGCGAGCGGGTCCTGCAGCGGGTAAAGGAACTGGATTATCAGCCCAACACCATGGCGCGCAGCCTGGTGACCGGGCGAAGCTTTCTGGTAGGCCTGGTCGTGCCCGACCTGCTGCATCCGTTTTTCGCGGAGGTCGCCAAAGGTCTTTCCAACGCCGTGCGAGCGCGTGGCTACTCTCTGATTATCTCGTCGTCGGAGGAAGATCCGAAGCTCGAGGCAAAGGAAATTCAGCAACTGGCGGCGAGGAGGCTGGACGCCCTGGTGGTGGCCTCCACCGGGAGTACCACGGAATCGTTCGAACGTCTGGATCGAATGGAGCAGCCGTATATCCTCATCGATCGCGAGTTCCGCGGGTATCCCGCCAGTTTCGTTGGATCGGACGACCAGGCGGCCGGAAGGCTCGCTACCGAACACCTGATCGAACAGGGGTGCCGAAGGATCGCTCATATCCGCGGGAGAGAAAACTCAACCGGCACGCTGCGCTTCGAAGGATACAAACAAACCCTGCTCCGCAGCGGCCTCTATGCTGAAAATCTTGTAATCGCGCGCTCCAACGTTGACGTCGACAGCAACCGCCATGGGTTTGAGGCCATGCGCCACCTCCTGCAGCAGCGTCCCAGGCCGGATGCGGTCTTTTGCTATAACGATCCGCTGGCGATCGGAGCGATGAACGCCATTTTGGAGGAAGGTCTGCGCATCCCGGAAGACATCGCGCTCGTCGGCTGCGGCAATCTGCACTTCGATGGCTCCCTGCGAGTGCCGCTGTCGAGCATCGATCACCACAGCCAGATGATGGGAGAGCGGGCCGGTGCGATCCTTCTCAATTTCTTCGATTCAAAAGTTCGACCGCAGCCGGTCAGCGTCATCCTCGAACCAGCCCTCGTCGTCCGCGCCTCCTCGAGGAAACATCCGGCCTCTGATTCCACTACGGGCCAGACACCGGCGCCATCCGCCGAAAAAGCAACCGTTTCGCCAAAAAGAGCCGGCACCGCAAAGAAAGCGTGAGTTCCGGGCCAGCGGACGAGCAAGTACGCCCACAAAGTCTCCTCTGTTCAACGATACAGTTATCGTATACTATATCGATTTGGGATCAGAACGCAGCCGATTCTGATCGAACGGGGAGGGGTGTGTGCCCGGTCGAGCCACGGCAGATCAATCCGCGAACGCCACCGGCCTTATGCAGTACCGGCGTCTGGGCGACACCTCACTCAGGATATCCGCGGTCGGTTTCGGCGCCTCCCCCCTGGGCGACGTTTTCGCCACAACCGACCCGGCCGAGGGATCGAGGGCCGTTCGGCTCGCCCTCGATGAAGGAATCAATTTCTTTGACGTTTCCCCGTACTATGGCCTGACGTTGGCCGAAGAGCGGCTTGGAATGGCGCTGACCGGCCGGCGCGGTGAAGTCATCCTCGCCACCAAATGCGGCCGTTACGGGGAATCGGCATTCGATTTCTCCGCGGACCGGATAACAAGGAGCCTCGAAGAGTCACTCCGGCGCCTTCACACCGACTATGTGGACCTGTTCCAGGCGCATGATGTGGAATTTGGCGACGCTCAACAAATCATCGACGAGACTATCCCCGCGATGCGACGTCTGCAGGAACAGGGCAAGGCACGTTACATCGGAATCACGGGTTATCCGCTGCAGGTACTGATGAGAATAGCCTCGGCGGTCCGAGTTGATTCCATTCTCACCTACTGTCGGTACAACCTCCTCATCGATGATATGGAAACGATCCTGATGCCCTTCGCGCAAAAACACGGGATTGGCGTAATCAACGCTTCGGGCATGCACATGGGCGTGCTGACCGAACACGGAGCTCCGGCCTGGCATCCGGCTCCTGAGCACGTCCGTGAGGCCGCAAGACAAGCCGCTGCGTTCTGCCGCGGCCAGGGTGTCGATATTTCCCAACTTGCCCTGCGTTACTGCTTCGATTATCCCCATGTCGCGAGTACCCTTGTAGGCATGTCCAGCACGAATCACGTCCGCCGCAATCTGTCCGCCTTCGAGGAGCATGCCGACAAGCGCCTGGTGGATCAGGTCAGGGCGATCCTTGCTCCCGGCATGAATTACGTGTGGCCATCCGGCCGTCCGGAAAATCAGGATGCGCCGCATTGATGCCGGCACTTGCACTGGCCGTGCTTTTTGCGAGTGTCCGCACCGGAAGGAAAGAAGAAGATGAAGGCCCTGGTCATGCATCAACCCGGCAACATCAGCGTGGAGACGGTTCCGGATCCGAAGCCTCTGCCCGGAGAAGCTCTGCTGCGGGTCCGCCGCGTCGGGCTCTGCGGCAGCGATCTGAATTCTTACCGCGGCCGCAATCCCATGGTCTCCTATCCGAGAATCCCCGGACATGAAATTGCCGCCACTATCGCCGACCTGGCCGGCGAGCATTCCCCTTTCACCGTCGGGATGGACGTAACGCTTTCGCCCTACACCAGCTGTGGAGTGTGCGCCGCTTGCATGAACGGCAGAAGCAACGCGTGCCGGAACAACCAGACTCTCGGCGTGCAGCGCGACGGTGCGCTCGCGGAATGGATCGCGGTCCCGGTCGAAAAGCTGTACACAGCCGAACTCGGCCTGACGGAGCTTTGCCTTGTTGAACCGCTCACCGTCGGCTGCCACGCAGTCGCGCGAGCGGACGTGACGGACAGTGACACCGTCGTTGTCTTCGGATGCGGCGGCGTAGGACTGGGTGCGGTTGCGGCCTCGGCCTTTCGCGGAGCCGTGACTATCGGGATCGATATCGACGATGCGAAGCTGGCTGTAGCCCGCGAAGCCGGCGCAGCGCACACCATCCATTCGCAGCGGCAGCCGCTGGCGGCAACTCTCGCCGATCTCACGGACGGCCACGGACCCGACGTCGTCATCGAAGCGGTGGGCACGCCTGATACTTTTCGGGCAGCGGTGGAAGTAGTTGCTTATACCGGACGAGTGATCTATATCGGTTACGCCAAAGAACCCGTCACCTACGAGACCAGGCTGTTTGTGCAAAAGGAACTCGACATCCGGGGAGCGCGCAATGCTTTGCCCGAAGATTTTCGTCAGGTGATTAAGATGCTGGAGCAGGATCGTTTCCCGGTAAAATCCGCCATCAGCACGCTGGGCTCGATCGAAGACGCTCCGCAACTCTTCTCGTCGTGGAGCGCAGATCCGGGCAAATTCACCAAGATTATGATCTCTCTCGACCAGGCGTAATCCATGCTGAAATCCGGAATCCTCAACCCGCGGATTAATTCCCTCCTGAGTCGAGTGCGCCATACCAACACGCTCGTCATCGCCGACCGCGGATTTCCCTGCTGGCCCGGTCTGGAAACCGTGGATTTATCGCTGGTCGACGACATCCCCACGGTGCTGGACGTGCTGCTGGCCATCCGCCCTAACTTCACCATTGGCAGATTCTTTATGGCCCAGGAATTCCGCGGGAATAATCCACCCGCGGTCGTCGATCGTTTTGCGCGAGCTACGGCCGGCGTGCCAACGGAATTTGAGCCCCATATCGATTTCAAGAAACGCGTCCCGCTGGCGGTCGGATTAATCCGCACGGCCGACACAATTCCTTACTCAAACCTGATACTGGAGTCGGCCTGATTTGTCGGGTCAGGCAAAGGTAAGGGTCAGTCTGACCCCGAATGGTCTATGACGGAATTGGCATATGTGCCGCGCGGCCATCTGCGCTGTCCACCCGCAGGAAGGTGCAACGGTTAGTGCGACAGGTATTCCAGGAAAAAAGCGGAGCCTCGGGAGGATCGGTACCCGAAGCCCCGCAGGCAGCTTCAGAACGTCAGCTTGCCGTAGACCTGCATGGTGCGCTGCTCATTCGCCGTACCAAGCACCTGCCCGAATGTCGGGTCTTCCAGGGTGGAATCCGGCGCCGCCCACACAGGATGGTTGAAAACGTTAAACGCATCCGCCCCCACTTTCAGATGGAGCCGATCGACCAGCGGCACCTCTTTGGCTATGGTCATGTCGTAATCCTGCGAGAACTGAGAAGTAAGACTGTTTCGGCCCATGCCTCCATAGGTATAGGGAGCGGGAACCGCGAACGCCGATTTGTTCAGCCAGTTTGTGCGCGATTGATTCTGAGGCTTTGTGCTGCCAACGATGTTTGGCCGTTCATAGCCGCTGTTACCGATGTTAGCGACGTCGATATTGAGGTTTACCCCATAGGGAAGTCCGCTGGAGAATTTGGCGAAGCCGTTGAAATGCCACCCGCCCACAATCAGATCCAGAGCCCGATTCTGAATATTCACGAGCTGGCCGCGCCCAAATGGCAGCAGGTAGGTCCACGTCACGTCGAGATCCTGCGGAACGTTGAACGTGGACACGCTCCTGTCGGCTCGAATGTTGTAGATTTGCTGGATTTCGCACCCCTCCGACCCAAAGAAGCCCGAACACCCCTCGTCGATTGACTTGGACCAGGTATAGGCCACCGTTGTGGCCCAGCCTTTTGAGAAGTTACGGGTCAGCTGTATCTGTAAGGCGTTATAGTTCCCGTTGTTGCCGCTCCATGAGTAGAAGGTTGGTGAAATATAAGGATAGGGACGGCGAGAAGCAATTACCGTCGCGTCTCCTGGTCCAGGCGTAAGCGCCGTGTTGTAGAATCCGCCGACGTCACCCCGGCGATTGAAGGAACCAACATAGTTAGCGCCGACGACTGTTGAGGAATCCAGCTGCTTCTGCACTCCGAAGTTGTATTGCACGGAGTAGGCATCTCTAAGCGTGGGAGCGACAAACCAGTTGAACTGGTTGAACGGAGTGGGCGAGGGAAGGGCGGTGAGGGCGGGTAGATTCGAAATCGTATATCCCGGGAAAGGAGCAGCGTTACTGGGGACATTGATGTTGGACTGAGCTATCTGCCCGACCGAAGGCCAGTTTCCGCTCACGCCCCGAACGTTCTGGACCAACCCTGCGAGATTATCGAATGCCAGGCCGGCACCGCCTCGAATCACGACCGTAGGCGTGAGTCGAAAGGCTATACCTAAACGTGGTTCCACGTTGTTGAATTGGGTCTGCAGGACCTGGCTTCCGTCTGTACTCGCGACAACATGAGCGGGCAGTGAACCGTCGGGAGTGGGAATACAGGGCGCGGTCCCGAGCGCAGCACAGGAACCGGGCACCTTGTACACGATATAGGTACCATTGCTGAAATCGAAGTTTCCTGTGTATTCATTTCCCTGACTATATTTTCCGTAGCGGGGAACCATGGCAATGTCGTAGCGCAGCCCGGCATTCAGGGTCAGTTTTGGCGTGGCCTGAAACTGATCCTGTACATAGACTCCGGTTAATCCGCCGAAGCCGAGAGACTCGGAGACATTTCGCTTGGTAAACGAGTCCGGCACGCCAATGAGAAACGAGGCCAACGCGGTGCCCGAGGCGGCATCCCCTGGTACCAGGCTGTTGGTCTCCTGCTGGGCGAAGGATTCCTGCGCCCATTCGATATCCTGACTTTCACCAATGCCGTTAAAGTCGCCACCGAATTTGAGTGTGTGCCGGCCGATGATCTTCGAATAATCGCCCGAAACCGAGTCGTCGTTCGCGGTGGTCTCCGGGTTGGCGTCGTCGCCGAAATCGTTGAAATAGCCGTTGACGCTGAAGCCCGGGATGATGTTGCCGAGCGTCGAGTAGCCGGTGGACAGCCCGGAGGGAAAGCCGACCCTTGACCCAAGGTCGGAAGGTACGCCTGTCCACTTCAGCGTGAAGGGCCTCGTCTCGTAGGTCTTGCCCGCCTGCAGATGCAGCACGCTGGTTGGGCTGAAGATATGAACATAACTGCCGACATAGGAATACCCGGTCGTGCCGGTCGTGCCCGGATCCTGGACTCGGCCGCCAGTCTGCGTGCCTCCGATGCCCATCCACCGGAAGAACACTGAGTCGTGGGCGCCGAGTGTCTCATCGATGCGCGCATCGTACTGATAAAGACTCTGAATATTCGGCGCATTCTGGAAGGAGTTACAGCCGGGGGAGCAGGGCAAGGTGGCGGTGGTATAGGCGGGCAAAGCGTTTTGGGCATAGTAGATTGCCCCCGCGTTGAGCCGGCTGGGAGGAACCACATTCAGCACACCGTTGAACTGAAACTGCGCTCGCGTGCAATTGCCGGCCGCATCGCATGTTGTCGATGCCGGATCATAGATCGGCGCGTCTGCCCTGAAGTCGCCTGAAAGCTCAGCAGGAGTCGGAACCCGGTCGTAAGACGTGCCCGGTCCGCTGTACCTGAGTGCCTCGTACGCGGCGAAAAAGAAAGTCTTGTTTCTTCCGTTATAGAGTTTAGGGAGGACCACCGGACCACCGAAGGTACCGCCAAACTGGTTCTGCTTGAATGGCGTCGATGAAGTGCTGAAGTAGGGTATCGCCTGGAGCGTGGGGCTCTTGTAATATTCCCATCCCGAACCATGAAGCTGATTGGTGCCGCTTTTGGTCGAGGCGTTGATCGTCCCACCGCTGCTGCCCCCGAATTCCGCCGAGTCGTTATGCGACTCCAGTTTTACGTCCTGTAGTGCGTCAAGAATGGGTTGCACAGCATAAGAGTTGCCGAAGGTCTCCGAATCCAGTATCCCATCGACGATATAAATGTCGCTCCGATTTGTCTGTCCGTTGAACGAAGGGGTTATCATCGGTCCGACCGAGGTCGTATAGGATCCGGTTTGGCTCCCGGGAACGACAATGGGCGATACGCCCGGAGCGGATACAAACAGCTCGGACCAGTTACGCGAATCCAGCGGGACATTTTCTATCTGTTCGGTATCGAGTGTCATGCTGATTTCCGCAGTCGAGGCCTGTAGTTCCTCTCCCACGGCGGTAACTCTGGCCACCTGAGTGACCTGCCCAACGATCAGCGAAAAGTCCAGTGTGCTTGTCTGATTGACCTGGAGCACAAAGGGTTCCAGTTGTTTTGCGGCAAAACCGGGCTTGGTGGCTTCCAGCGTATAGGTGCCGGGGTTGATATTCAGAAAGAGGTACTCACCCGCTTCGTTGGTCGTGGTAGCGGACCTGACATGGGTAGCCACGTTGACGAGGGCAAGATCGGCGCCGGGCACGACAGCGCCCGTCGAATCGCGGACCGTACCCCGGATGGAGGCCTGCGATGCCTGGGCGTGGGCGAAAATTGGGAGCATCCCGACGATCGCCAGGAGCAGAATGCAGATCCAGAGATGCCGGCCTCCCTTCTGCGAGTTTTCAAACCAGTACCGCGACCCGGTTGATTTTTCCAGGTTGAGAATTGGCTCCATTGCGATTCGCCTCCTTGAATTTTCAGTCCGACCCGAATTTGAGCCGATACACGATCCAGGTTGTGTCCAGCCACCGCAACGTTCTGGTCGGCCTTTTTGCCGCCGAGCCTCTATTTGTCAGGAAATCGTAGTCGCGGCCGGGTTCGCTGGGCTTTTGTCCGTGGGATTGTGCAACGGCGGAACTATAGGAGCACGCGACTTCAATTGTCAAGATGTTTATCGATGCCCGTAACGTTAACTGAAACATTGACCTTATCGAGCGTTATCGACATTCCGAAGCGAAGCCAACCCGGCGCTGCCGCCTGGTCGCCAAGCCATCCTGCTGATTATAAGAGGGTTGATCTATAGATCGAATCCGCCAACCGGACTCGGGGGCGGCTGCGATGCGCACGCCTTATCCTCTTCACCGCATCCGCCGCGATTTTTTCTCAATTTCAGCGGCCAATAGCGGTAAGCGCCTTCAATACGTCCGGATCGCTGGGGTTGAGTTTCAGCGACTTGTGCAGTTCCACGGCCCCTTCGTCAAGCTGACCATTCCTGCAGAGCGTCAGCCCCAGATTCTTACGCAGGCCAGCTTCGATAGAGCATCCGTTGCATTGGGCAATTGCCTGGTGCAGGAGGCGAATTGCCTTAGGCCAATCCTGCTGCGTGAAAGCGGCGAGGGCCTCATTCCCCAACGCAATCGCACCTTCCTGCTGCTCACCTTGTTGCCGAAGTTCCATGAAACGACGTGACAGCGATTCCGCCTCGGCGGGGTTGGTGGTCCGCAGTTCCCGCGACAGAAGGTAGAGTGCGCTGCTCGAACGCGGGTTGATTCCGATGGCGGTGCGCAACGCGGAAACGGCTTCCCGATGACGGCCCTGATCGGCCAGACTCCGTCCAAGAAGATAAAATGCTCGATCATCCTGTGGCTTGAGGCGCGTCAATCGTGAAAGCAGTTCTGCCTCTTTGGGCAGTCTGCCCTGCTCGCGTTCCAGCAACGCCCAATAGTAGTAGACGTCCGGGTTCTTCGGCGACAGGCGAAGAGACGTTGAGAACTCGGTTTCAGCTTCCGCGGCGTTGCCCATGTCATCCAGGACGCGCGCGCGGTTTAAATGCGCAGTTGCTGAATCCGGCTGAAGACGTTCCGCGTCGGTGAACTCCCGGAGGGCGTCGCTGCGCTGGTCCGCATCGGCGAGAGCGATACCGAGTTCCACATGAGCCTGCGCGTCATCGGGCGCGATACCGACGGCCGTCCGCAACAATGCAATACTCTCGTCCATATGACCGAGGCGCGCCTCCACCTTGCCCAGAGTTCGGAGCAGAGAGAAATTTTCGGGCGCAAGCGCCAACGCCTGCTTCAACGGAACCTCGGCTTCGGCAAAATCGCCGCGAGCAGCCAACTCCGTGCCCTGACGTACAAGGGCGGCAACGTCCCCCGTCTGGCGATCCGTGTTCCCGGGCATCTGCTGAGGTTGGGAGGAAAGAGGAGCCAGGGCGAGTGCGACCGGTATCCATCCGGCAATCCGCGAATGGGATCGCCAACTGTTGCGAATCCACCGCTTCATGCGCGACATTGGAGTCCCGAAAATGAGGGAGTTCTCGCCCAGCATCCGTCGGAAGTCCATGCTCCCTCACAATACTGGTTTTGCGATGGTTTTGCGCACAGGTGCACGTGGTCTGGCCACGGATGACCTTCCTCGATCCGGCATTCTTTCTGTTGGGCCAGCTTTCGGAAAACTTCCCCCAGATGCTTTCGCAACGCCCCTTACAGCGCCTTGCTGCGACACTTCGGGATGAAAACCACGTGGTATTTGCACTCCCATTTCGCGTGGCTTAAGCTTTCATACTTGTCCATCCGAATTTCTCCTTTTCGTGCACTTGGCCGGTCACTTTCCGGAGTTTTTGGATGGACTCCCGGTAACTGTCAAACTTCTGCTTCCTCCCCGGCAGAGCCCGGGGGGCTCCTTGCTTACCTTAGTTAGCTCATTCTTAGCCGCTTCATTGATGAACGAAGGTTGCAGAGATTGTGCTTCGGTGCAGCGCGTGAGCTGCCCGGTGCGCTAACTACGCGACCGTAGTGGAATTCAGAATCTCGAGTACCGCTGCCTGCGCGCGCACCCAGAGCGGATGCGCGGGCAAAATGTTCTATGGTTGCCGGAGGGCGCTGAGCCGACGCAGGTGTTGAGTCGCAGGGAGCCCTCGATCACCTCCATCAGGATGGCGATCGTTGCCCGGCGGCCAGCGGGCAGTATCGCGAATCCTCCAGCGCGGCCGCGGCGGGAAACGATGAGGCCGGCTCCGCAGAGCTTCTGCAGAACCTTGGAGAGAAAGGTGGGCGGCGCATCCGCGACACGCCTTAGATCGGACAAACAGTAACGCTGGCCGGGAGGCAGTCCCGCCAGAAAGACCATCGCGCGAACGAGCTGCCCCCCAGGGATTCGAACCCCGATATGCTGATCCAGAGTCATGCTCAATTATCTGGGTGAGGTGCGGACCTAAACCTCACCTCATCAATCACTTAATAACTCGGCAGCCCGCTAGAACGACCGCTAAACTTATTGCAAACTGTTGCTTGCTTTTCAAGGACTTGCAGGAGCGTGCGTCATGTTCCATGTCATATTCTTCGCCATGCCGGCCAGACGCCGGTGGCGGCACGCGGGTAGGTAGGAAAGGGCCACAGTCTACGGATCCGAAGTTGACCCCCAGGTCCCGAACCGCATTCCAGACCCTCCAGACCCTATTGAAGCCTGTTGACATTTCGTGCTCGCAACGGCTTTGAATTGAAGCTGTTGCCGCCGCCTTGTCGTTCTCGGTAGTTTCGTGAGGTTCTGGGAGGCTCCGACCGCCACAGAATCGTCTACAGCACGGACTCTCCTTCCGGCTCTCCGAATCGTAGGCGAAGGTTGCCGCCGGTGGCCGTGGTGTTGCCGTTGGCGTCGTAGGTTTCAGCCAGGATCTTGTCGTTGACGTTATAGCTGAAGCTGGCCGGGCTGACTCCGTGGAGAGTGGAACTCGCCGACAGCCGGTTCCCGACCGGATCGAGCCCGTAGCTCACGCTGCCATTGTATTGTGCATCGCCCGTGACGGTCTCCCCGGTCAGCCGGTAGATGCCGTCAAATCCCCACGTGACCGAACGGCCCGACAACTCCGTCGCGTTGGTTCTAACGCCCGTCGGACCGAGGTTGTATCCATAGGCCGCCGGTGGTTCCGGCGGTCATCGAAGTGAGCCGGTTCATCGTGTCGTACGGGAAAGTGGACTGAAGGCCATTGGGATAGCCTGCCGTGACCAGGTTGTTGGCACTGTCGTGGGTGTAAGTCGTCGTGTTGGAGGCGCCGCCCAACCGGTTGTCGGTGACCGTGCTCAGCCGGTTCAGATTGTCCCACGTGTAGCCAACCGAGACGATGCCATCGGCTGATGCCATGCTGGCCAGGTTGCCGGCCGCATCGTACGTGTAGCTGAGCGTGCCCTCCGGAGTGGCCTTGGTCGTGAGCCGGTCGAGGCTGTCGTAGGTGTAGCTGGTCGTGCCGCTGGCGTCGGTCATCGAGGCCCGCTTGCCGGTGGCCGTATACGTGAAGCTGACGGTCGCCTCGTTGGTCCTGGAATCGGGCGTTCTGCTCAGCAGCCGGTTCAGGGGGTCATACGCGTACCTCGTTGTCTTCCCCGCTGAAGTGCGCCAGCGAGGTCAGGTTCCCATTGGCGTCGTAACTGCGCGATTCCGTCAGCGAGCCGTCGGGCAGTGTCGCCGCGGTGCGCTCGTTCGCCAGGTCAAAGGAGTACTGGGTGGTGTGGCCGTTCTCATCGGCCAGGGTGATGAGGTTGCCGTCGTTGTCGAAGCCGTAGTTGTTCGTGTTGGCACCGGTGTTGGGGCTGTTGACCTGTACCACGCTGCGCAACTGGTTGCCGCATCGTAGGTGTACTGGACGACATTGTTCGCCTGGTCGGTGACACTGATCAGGTTCCCGGGCCCGTCATAGGCGTTCGTAACCTTTGTGCCGTCGGGGTATTTCGTCTGCGTCAGCCGCTTCCGTGCGTCGTAGACATACTGGGTTGAAGGTCCTTAGTAAATCCGACGCCGAAGGCGGCGCGCTCTTCAGGATGCCGCCAGGAAGACGAGCGCAGGAAGGACTGGATGCCCAAGCACAACTCTATCGCGACACAGTCGGCTTATCCGGTTCCGGCCTTGCTTCCTCTGTCTTCAGATCGCGCAGTATCTCCTCTAACCGCTTGAGACCCTCGTCGCTACAGTATTGGCGTTTCTTACCGGGCGGGTAGTTATCTCGTAAATCGGAGCACTCAATGCGAATTGCGTCCAGTCGCTTGTCCTTAATTGGGATCGAAATGAAATCGTCCCAATCATGAGCGCCGCCAACTCCGTTTAAGAATTTCGTGATTTCCGTGATGACTTCGTCGCTTGTGCGTTTCATAATGTTATCTCGCTCCACAACCTACGGGCAGTTAACGATCCACCAGTCCCAATGTATGTGTATGGCGGCGCTCGCGGATCCGATCGCAAGCCGGAAAACAACGCATTTGATGACGTTGTTCCAGCCTTCACCTAGCCTTATTAGGCCGTTTGTGTTCAGAAGTCCGGTCCTTCGGGCAAAGAGGTATTCGTAGAGGTCGCGTCCCGTCGGATCCTTCGCATTTACCGGATCGCCGCCTGCGTAAAGGTACTTGTGCAATGCCCTTGGATCGGTCGGGTATCCATCGGGTCGAAAGAGTTCTGGATCGTTGGGGTCTCTGGAGAGAAATCTGCCGGTTTGCGGGTTGTAGTATCTGGCGCTCAGGTAGTAGAGGCCAAGGTCTGGATCGTATTGTTCGCCGCGGTAGAGATAGTTGTTGGGGGTGGTGCCGGTGTGCGTGATCTCATTGCCGAAGGCGTCATATTCGTAGCTGTCGGTGACGGTACCGGTGAGGCTGGTGAGCTGGCGCACCGTACCGAAGCCGTCGTAGCCGAAGAAACTCGGGGTCCAGGCGTTGTTGACGATCTGGTCTTCGTCGATGCGCTGCAGCCCGTAGGTGTATTCGCGGTTTGCCGCTCCGTTCACGGTCTCCTCGACGACCTGGGCGTAGCCGGTGGGGTTGAGATCGTCGACCAGGTAGCGTGTGGTTGAGCCGTTGGCCGTCTTGACAACACGATTGCCGTCGCCGTCGTAGACAAGGGTGACCGCGCCACCGTCCATCGAGACCAGATGGTTTTCCGAGTCGTAGGCGAAAGTCTTGCCGCCGGTGGCTGTCGTATTGCCGTTGGCGTCGTAGGTCTCAGCGAGGATCTGATCGTCGACGTTGTAGCTGAGGCTGGCCGGGCTGACGCCGTGGAGAGAGGAACTGGCCGACAGCCGGTTTCCAACAGGATCGAGCCCGTAGCTCACGCTGCCATTGTACTGGGCGTCGCCGGTGACACTCTCCCCGGTCAGGCGGTAGATGCCGTCGAAGCCCCACGTCACCGAGCGCGCGGTGGATCCGGTGGATTCGGTGGCCCCGGTTTTGATCCCCGTCGCTCCGAGGTCGTAGAGGTACCCCGCGTTGCCAGCGGTCATGGAGGTCAGCCGGTTCAGCGTGTCGTACTGGAAGGTGGACTGCAGCTGGTTGGGATACGTTGCCGTGACCAGGTTGTTGGCGGTGTCGTAGGTGTAGGTCGTCGTGTTGGAGGCGCCGCCGAGTCTGTTAAATCTTGTCCCGCGCCGAATACTGCAGACCATAATGTCTGCACTCTTGGCCCCGGTACGGCCTGAAGGCCGACCCTGGAGAGCGAAAACTCCCCTGAACAAGTAAGCGGACGAGACCGTCTTTTGCAGGCTCCAGGCAAAATCGTGCAAGGAACGATGTGCCAACCGGCACGATGACCGCCCGGGACCCCCGCAGCAGACCCCTCCTGATCGCATCATGTCCTGGCCGGTGCCAGTGTTCGGAAACAATACTCGGCATCCATACTCGCTCAAGCCGCTGCGCTTCTCGTCGATAACCTTGTCAATCAGGCTCGTCCTTATCACGCATCCAGAATCCTGGCAGCGGCAGAATGGATGGACCCCTGTGTTGTTTACACAAGGAGGAAGCACACACTCAGAAATTGATCCGGCGGCTGGTTCAACCAGGTCTCAGGACCGCAAGGGTTATGAGGCGTTTTAGCCGGTGTGTGCTTCGGCCAGCAATTTCATTTGCATCTTCGAAGACACATCGAGATTGCCCTGGAACTGCTCGGGCTTAGAGTCCCTGATTGCGAAACCTCCGTATGGCCGGCATGCACGGGCTTCCCGAATTTGGGTGGCGACGACATCGTCTCATCCCGACTGAAACGCAGTTCACGGAGAAATGAAATATGAAGATGCAGGAAACATGGCACTGGCTGCTGCAGGAAGAACCCGCAGTGGCAACAATCCACGACCAGAATGCGCCGGTGAACGACATTCTTCCCGCCCTCATTCCTTTGCCGGGAGAGAAGGATGAACGGAAGGCCACCGACGACACATCGCGGGCAGCGATCGCAACTCTCCGCCTCGCGTTACAGGCGGGCAATATCGGCGTCTGGCAATGGGACTTCAGGACGAACAACCTGATCTGGGATGCGCGGATGTATGAAATGTACGGGCTCGCCGAAGGCTCACCGATCACTTCGGAGATTTGGAAGAATGTCGTTCATCCTGACGATTTGCAGCTGGCCAGCGGAATCTTCTCCCAAACCGTTCAGCACGGACTGCACGATAAACGGCGATTCCGCATCGTCCACCCGGCCAAGGGCATTCGTTTTATCGAGGCGGCCCAGGAGCTGGTGCTGGATTCAGACAACGAACCGGTGGCATGTGTGGGAGTCGATCGGGATGTGTCGGACTGGTGTGAGATGCGGGATAGCCTGCTGGCACGCCAGGCGGAGCTCGAGACGATGTCTCTCACCGACCCCCTCACAGGAGTCGGGAATCGCCGCCGGCTGGACGAAGGCCTGGCGCGGGAGATCAGCCGCGTTCGCCGGTACGGCGGGAAGATGTCCCTCGTTCTTGCCGACCTTGATCACTTCAAGAGCATCAACGATGAGTCAGGTCACGAAGCTGGCGACTCGGCTCTGCGCGCAGTGGCGAGGACGATGGCCTCGATGGTTCGCGACACGGATTTGGTGGCGAGGCTGGGAGGCGATGAGTTCTGCATCGTTATGCCAGCCGTGGGGCAAGTCGAGGCAAAACTGTTGGCTGACCGTCTTCAATCGCATCTGGACCAGGCCGTTGTTTCCTCCCTGACCCGACCACTGACGGCGACCTTTGGCGTGGTTGAACTAAGGCAGGATGAGGACATGGAATCGCTTCTGCGCAGAGTCGACCGGATCCTGTACAGGGCGAAGACGGAGGGCAGAAATCGGGTGCTGTCGGACTTTGGTGACGAAGTCAGGAACGCTCTTGAAATCGCCAGTACCCCCTCCCCCAGCGTGGCGGAGAATGCTCGTGCTTCCACGCGGAGGCTCATTCGCTGCATTCACTGTTTCCGGACGCTGGGAGCGCCGGACGATGCATTGGATCGCGCTCGGCTGGAACGCAGGCATGTATGTATCGAAGGCGTGATGGCAAGACAGCCCGCGGTGCCGCAGCCGTACAACTGACCGCCAACCGAAGGAGCGGCGCGCAGGCTTGCAGGCCGTCCACGATTGATTATTAGAGGATTCCCATTTTGATGCAGAGCAGCAGGAAGTGCGCGGACGACTTGTTAGAAGAACCTAACGCGTTTCCTGCAAGAGCCGATGATCACGACACGAACAATGCAGTAACCCGCGGAGCGTAAGTATATGGCAAGAGGAAAAGTGCTGATCGTTGAGGATGAACCGATCGTCGCCATGGACCTGAAGCAGGAAGTTCAGGAACTCGGCTACGAGGTAGTGGGTGTGGCCGACAGCGCAGACGAGGCGCTGATGAATGTGCAGGCCAGTGCGCCCGACTTTGCTCTGATGGATATTCGCATCGCCGGAAGCCTCGATGGCATTCAGACCGCTCGGGCGTTGCGGCACTGGTACCATGTGCCGTCGATCTTTCTTACCTCTTACACCGACGACGCAACCCTGGCGCGCGCGGCGCGCACCATGCCCTACGGGTACCTCACCAAACCCTTCAAGAGCGCGGAGCTGAGGGCCACACTGCGTATGGCGCTGGACCGGTCCAGAGAGGACGCCCGGGAACGGACAGAACATGAACAGGTGGCGGAAACCTTCAACGGCATGCCCGAAGGCATCGTGACGATCAGCTGCAAGGGCAACGTCCGCTTCATGAACTATGCGGCCGAGGCCCTGACTGGCTGGAATATTTCCGCAGCCAAAGGCAAGCCCGTTCACGAAGTTCTGCACTGGAGCAGCACGCAGACCAATCCGGTCCCTCCGCTGGCCGACTGGACGGGCGCGCCGCAGGGAGAATGGCTCGGCTGCGCGCTCGCTATGGCCAACGGCAGCAAGAACTATGTCGATGTCACGCTCGCACCGCTGGCCGACAGCGATGGAGAACCCCGGGGCTTTGTGGTGACCCTGAGGGATGCAGCGGAGCGGACGCACAAACAGGCGATCGAGGAAGCTCAGGGCGAGCGGCCCTGGTTCGATCACGCGCCCATGGCCATGATGCAGCTGGATGGGGAAGGCCGCATCGAGCGCGTCAATGAAGCCCTGCTTCTTGAGGCTGGTGTCGCTGCGGACAGAGTGCTGGGCCGGACTCTCACAGGTCTGAACATGGATCCGGATCCGCGCATCGCAAAGGACCTGATGCCGAAGCTGCTGAAGAACACGAGGTTTGTGACGGCAAGCAAGTCGTCAACTCCTAACTGAAGATGACGGCGGCCGACCGTCCTGCTGCCGGCCCGCTGTGGTCCGCCGCCGGTCCGCGGCGAGCCTCTAAGCGGCGCCGGCCAGTGGCGGCGGCTGGTTAATCAGGATCCAGTAGTAGCCGACCTTCTTGACCGTGTCCCGGAACTGGTCGAAGTCCACCGGCTTCTGGATGTAGCTGTTCGCGCCGTTTCCGTAGCTCTGCACCAGATCGCGGTCCTCTTTCGAAGAAGTCAGAATCACGACGGGTATATTCCGGGTCCGTGCATCGCTCTTCAGCCGTTTGAGAACCTGGAGGCCATCGACCTTCGGCAGCTTCAGATCCAGCAACACCAGTTTCGGCGGGCTTTCGGAGGAACGACCGGAATAATTCCCGCTGCAGAAGATGAACTCCAGCGCCTCCTCTCCGTCGTGAACCACCTGGATGCTGTTGGCAAGGTTTTCTTTGCGCAGGGCGCGCAGCGTCAGCTCAACGTCCTCTGCGTTATCTTCCACCAGCAGAATTTCAACTGACTTCTCGGTCATACGTCCCTTCCAGCGACTTCCGATTGGGCAGCCAGCGGCCTTTCTTCGGCCGCGGTCAGCGTGAAGTAGAAAGTGCATCCTTTATCCAGCTCAGCTTCAGCCCAAATGCGGCCGCCGTGCTTCTGAATAATGCGCTGGGCCGTTGCCAGCCCGACGCCGGTGCCTTCGAAGTCCTCCTGACGGTGCAGCCGCTGAAAAACTCCGAACAGCTTGTCGGCGTATTTCATGCTGAAGCCCACACCGTTGTCGCGCACATAGATCGTCGTCACCCCGTCATTCACCTGCTGGCCAACTTCGATGACCGCCGGTGAACGGGGCCGCGTGAATTTCAGGGAATTGGACAGCAGGTTCTGGATCACCTGCTTGATCAGACCCGGATCGCAGTCCAGGAACGGCAGCGGGCTGACTTTCCAGTTCACAACGCGGTTTGCACACTCCGGCTCCAGCTCGGCGATCACTTCCTCGACGATGCTGCGCAGGCCGGTCACCTCCAGGCGAAGCCCCTGGCGTCCCACCCGGCCCAGATTCAGCAGATCGTCAACCAGCAAGCCCATCCGCCGCGCGCTGTCCTGAATCCGATCGAGGTAATGCCGCGCGTCGGACGGCAGTTCAGTCCCGAACTCTTCAACCAGTATTTTGGAAAATCCGCCGATATGGCGCAGCGGCGCGCGCAGATCGTGAGAAACCGAGTAGTTGAAGTCCTCCAGCTCCTTAATGGCTGCCTGTAGCTGCGCTGTGCGCTGCTCTACCCGCCGCTCCAGCTCCGTGTTCAGTTTCCTGATCTCCAGCTCGATGGCCTTCTTTTCGGTGATGTCGCGAGCTACAATCACGGCTCCGGTGATCGCACCCTCCTGGCCGCGAATCGGAGCGAAGCTGTAGCTGCCCACCCAGGTTTCGCCCGTGGCTTTTCGCCGGAGCGTGTATTCGGTGTCGGTGGCGGTCTCCCCACGCAGCGCCCGCGGTATCACCCACGCTTCGGCCGGAACCGGCTTGCCCTCGTCTCCCATAAACATATCGATGACAGCCGGGACATCGGAGAAACTCGTGAAACATTCGCCGCCTGTTTTGAACCGGTGGTACGCCCTGAAGCCCTCATTGAACAGGACGAAGCGTCCTTCCCGGTCGGTAATGCACACCGAGTCCGTCATGCTGGCCAGTGCTGCGTCCAGCCGCGCGCGCTGTTCGCGAAGGGCTTCTTCTGCGCATTTACTGCGCGTCACATCGCTCGCCATCCCAATCCATTCGACAATTTCGCCATTCGCGTCGAGGCGTGAAACCGCCCGCGAGAATGTCCAGCCGATGCTGCCGTCCGCTTGTCGAACACGGTGTTCCAGTTCGAAGACACTCTTCGTACGAACCGCGTGCTCAATCGCCTGGGTCACGAGCGCCTGATCGTCCGGATGAATGTAGGCCTGTAACCAGGCTTTGCTGGGTGTGAGGGTGTCGGCGATGAAGCCTCGGCCATCCAGCTGTTGCATCTCGCTCCAGTCGGGGCTCATGCGATAGACGACATCGGAGCTGGCATTCACCAAAGCGCGGAGGCGCTCTTCGCTCAGACGCAAGGCCTGTTCCGCCTGCTTGCGGGCCGTCGTGTCTTCGCTGAAGATCACGATGCCCCCGACTTCTCCCGCCGCGTCGTACCAGGGCCGCACCTCCCACTTCAGCCTCTGGACCGAACCGTCGGCGCGCTCGATGCGATCATCGTTCTCGCGCACCACCTCGCCGGCAAGACCGCGCCCATGCGCCTCCTTCCATCGCTCCGGCATATCCGGGAAGAGTTCGTAATGCAGACGGCCACACAAATCCTGATCGCGCAGGCCGTAATCTTCCAGCCATCGCCGGCTTGCATGCAGATAGCGCATCTCGCGGTCGAACATGGCCAAGGCCGCGGGCGCATGGTCGATGAACAGCCTAAGCCGCTCCTCGCTGCTCGTTAGCTCGGCTGTACGTTGTGCCACGCGCTTTTCCAGCGAGGCGTTCATCGCCTGAATCTGCCCGCGCAGCTTCACGCCGCGGTCGATCTCCCGGATTGTGATCGATCCCGCCAGCAGCAGCATGGCTACCCCCGCCACCGCGCTCACCAGCAGGATGGCATCGAAGCGTGCCCGCTCGGCCTCGGCCCTCTGCCGCCGCTCACGCAGCAGGCGCTCTTCTTCAGCCTGCATGGCCGCAATGGTGGCTCGCACCGCATCCATCCGGTGCTTGCCCTCGAGCATCCATGCGATGAGCGGCTTCCGGCTATCCCTCTCGCGCTCTGTAACCACGTCTTCGGCGGTCTGCACTCGTGCCGCGATCTGGGGGCGGAGTTGCACGACCAGCGCTCTCTGCACCGGGTTGTCCGCCGTCAAAGAAGCCAGCGTATCGAGGTCGCCGGGAAGGCTGCGTCTGCCCCTTTCAAATGGCTCCAGAAATTCGCGTTCGCTGCTGGTTGCGAAGCCCCGCGCGCCGGTTTCCACATCCACCACGTCTTCCAGCGTAACCCCGATGGCAGCTGTCACCTGTTCGGTGTGCGTCACCCATTCATCGGCCCGAGCCGCCAGGTGCATCGTCCGCCAGCATCCGTAGAAGCCCAGGCAGATCAGAACGATGCCGGTTAAGACTCCGGCCCGCGACCCTGCCCGGCTCGAGGTATCTGCCGGCATGTCCTGGTATTCGTCCAGCAGCACCTCCAGTTGTTCCGCTTTCAGGTTCAGCGCAGCCTGAGCGCGGTCCCGCTGCCACTCGCTCCGATCCAGCAGAATGGCGCCCCACGCGATCAGCCCCACAACCAGCAGGCAGGCTACCAGCGCGATCGTGGTGGCTTCGATCAGCGATAAGTGCTCCGCGGTCAGCAGTGGCGTCGCCAGCACCCAGCCGAACAGCAGCAGAATGAGGAGAGCCGCCGGCACAGTTCGCCGCAGCCACCGCGCTCCGCTGCTGGAGCGGGTCAGCATCCCCGCCATAGCCCAGTCCGGCCGGGCGCAGATCACTCCCGCGGCCAGCACGATGCAGCTGACCCCGCTGGGTACGGCAACCTCGACGCCGCGGAAATAGCCGCCGGTGTTCAGGGCCAGCAGAGCGAATACCGACGCGATTCCCGCAAGGGCGGCAGGAATCTGGGCAAGCCAATCGCCGCGCCGTGTCCGCCAGTCCAGAATCAGCAGCGAAAAGGCGAGCAAAGTCACGTCCAGGGAGGTCACCAAGGCCATCAGGCGCCCATGTGTCGCGTCCGGTTCGGCCTCAGGGTTGAGATGGCGCAGCAACTGGTCCAGCCCGCTGCCCCAGCCGAACAGATATTCGGAGAGAGTCACGAGCCCAGCCAGCAGGACGACGCAGCATGCGATCCTGGCCATCAGGCGAACCGGCGGCGCGACGGCTGAGACCCCCTCCTGGCCAAGAATCCAAAGAGCCAGGCCGAGCAGAATGAAGCAGATTGAGGTGATGAAGAAAACCGGCTGCGCTCCCGGCACCCAGCTCCGGAGGACTCCAATCCGGAACCCCCACCCAAGCAGCGCAGAAATCCCCACACCTATGGAAAACAGGCTGGAGATCGTCGCTAAGGCTCGCAGACCTCGAACCAGCCGGGAATCTGAATCCCGCGTCACGGCGCCTGGCTGTCCCTGCGAACCAGCAGCCACGTAACTCGAGACACAGGGAGCATGACACCGCCTCGCCTGCAAAACATGCGCGAGTATCTCTCGCAGAGGATGGTTGCCGATGTGCCGCAGCGCACCAGCGGCGACGTCGATGGTTACGAAAATGACTACAGGATTCCCAAAACGGGAATAATCGTCGCAGCCCTGCCTGGCTACCCGAGCCTCTGACCTAATCCGAAGCACTCCCCGCCTGGGGGAAGTTCAGCGTAACTGTCGTCCCGGGACCAGGACCAAACTGAAGCGTCCCGCGCAGCTGTTTGGTCAGCATGTGCACGATCTGCAATCCCAGTGACGTGGTTTTGCGGCCCGCATCGGCAGCCACGCCCACACCCCGATCGGCGACCGTCAGATGCACGTCCTCCCCGTCGGACGCCAGCCCGATTGTGATTTCCCCGCACCCATCCGGATACGCGTACTTCACGGCATTGGTAATCAGCTCGTTCAGGATGAGCCCGCAGGGGATGGATTGATCGATGGACAGGATGGTGGGACTCACTTCCATGCGCAGACTGACAGAGCCTCCCCGTTCGTAAGACGCGATTAACTCGGGCACGATTCTCTTCACGTAGCCGGCAAAGTCGAGCACGCTCATATCTTTCTGGCTGTACAGCTGCTCGTGGATCATGGCCATGGACCGGATGCGCAGCTCACAGTCCTTGAGATCCTGCGCACCGATTTGCTCTTTGCCTTTACGCGCCTTCATCGCCAGCAGCGAAGCCACGATCTGCAGATTATTCTTCACGCGATGGTGAACTTCCTGAAAGAGGACCTCATTTTGAGCCAGAGCTTGCCGCAGCGAGTCGATCGTCTCCTGCAGCGAGGCTTCCGCGTGTTTCAGCCGTGTCACATCCTGCGCGCACACCAGCAACCGCCGGGTTTCACCGGCGGCCATCGGAGCCACCGAGGCCAGCAGGCAGCTCTCACGCGTCTGCGTGCCCAACATCATCGGGCTCGATATTTCAAAGGAGTCGCGACGCAAGCCGTCCTGGAGCGCGTCGGCCGTGGCGACCCGCAAAGGGCAGCTGAAGCAGGGTGCTTCCGGCGCCAAACGATATTGCGTAGCATGGGTACAGCGCAGCAGCCCGCAAAGAGTATCGCCCAGGCAATCCTGGATGCTCTTTCCGAAAAAGCGAGCAGCCGGATGGTTGACCTTCCTGACCTCGAGCTCTGCATTTGTAACAAACATCAGCACCGGAGCATTGGCATAGATGGCCTCCAGCTCCGCATGCGCAGCCCGCAGCTTGTCATCCGCCTCCTGCTTCTCCCGGCGGATGGCCGCTTCATTCAGTTCGCGCTCCACCGCCGGGATCAAACGCTCCAGCCGGTCTTTCATGAGAAAGTCGTGCGCACCCGCCTTCATCATGCTGATCGCGGTTTCGCTGCCCATCACTCCGGAGACCACGATGAACGGCACATCCAGATGCGTTTCCTGGAAGACCTTGACTGCTTCCAGAGCACTGAACTGCGGGAGCCGGTAGTCGGCGATCACCAGATCGCACGCCCTGGTCGCCAGAGCCCTTCGCATCTGCTCTTCGGTTTCAACCCGCTCTGCATCGACCTGATAGCCCGCTTTTACCAGCATGTGGACGATCAGAGCCGCGTCCGCCTCCGAGTCCTCTACCTGCACGAGTTTTATGCTCCGGATCATGAGTCTGGTCCCATATATCGGCGGAGGTGCGCGATCCCATCAGCGAGAACCATGACCGGGATCGCCACGAGGGCACTTCTGCCCCACGCGGACAATGTTCCCCATCAGAAAATACGGGAAGAAGACGCGGCGGGAGCAGTTTCTGGAAGAGATGGACAAGGTGGTACCGTGGGCGGAGCCGGGGGCGCTGGTGGGTCCGCACTATCCGAAGGGGGAGAACGGGCGACCGCCGATGGGCCTGGGCATCATGCTGCGCATTCACTTTCTGCAGCAGTGGTTCAACCTGAGCGATCCGGCCGCCGAAGAGGCGCTGTACGACTCGGCGGTGCTGCGGCGCTTCGCGGGCGTGGATGGGGCGGGCGCCGGCGCCGGACGAGACCACCATCCTGCAGTTCCGGCATTTTCTGGAGAAGCACGATCTGGGCCATGCTGGACACGGTGAACCGCTGGCTGGCGAGCCGCGGCATCCGCATCGCGACCGGGACTATCGTGGACGCGACCATTATTCATGCGCCTTCGTCGACCAAGAACGCGAAGGGGGAGCGCGACCCGGAGATGCACCAGACGCGGAAGGGCAACCAGTGGTACTTCGGGCTGAAGGCGCACGTCGGGGTGGACGCGAGGTCGGGCATCGTGCATTCGGTGTGCACCACGGCGGCCTCGGTGGCCGATGTGCACATGCCGGCAGATCTGCTGCACGGCGAGGAGCGCAAGGTATGGGGCGACGGCGGCTATGAGGGGCAGGGCGAGACCATCCGCCAGGCCGCGCCGCGCGCCCAGGATATGACCAGCCGCAGGACCCGAAACAAGGACTGTGTGGATGAGTTGCGCAGACCTTCCTTAAGTCGCCGAGGCATTCGTTCGAGCTCGATCGAGACTTTAGATGTCGATGGTTTACCGTAAATCCACGCCTTTGATGGCCGAATCCTGAGGGACCCGGCGTCATATTTCCCGTCATAGCTACAAGAGCTCACCAGCAAGTCGTTTGCAGAGAAAGACTTGCGCATTTCGATTCGCCAGGCGGGATAAAACCTGTCAGCGATTCGTCACTGCGTGTTCTTTGCTGCCTCAAGCAACTCCAGACGCTTGCTGAGCAATTCAGCTCCCTCGACATCGCCGACTTCCCTGCGGATGGCGAGGACAGATCTGAGGATGGCAGCCTGGTTAGAAGCCATCCTCACCAGATCGTCACATTCCGCCAGCGCAGTAAACGGAAGGTGATATTCGAGAAATACCTCGGATCGCACGAGCGCCCGAACGGGTTCCGCGATCCTGACGCTGTTCCACGCATCGGCTTCCGCTCTCGCCTTCTGCTCGACCTCATCCGATGCCACGCTAAAGACGGCGGTCTGCGTGCCCTGCAGGTCGGACTGAATGGAAACGTCGTACTGGGTCGTTTCCGCTGGCTGGCGTTCGGCGAGGAGGATGGAGGCAATGGCTTTTTCCTGCTCCACGTTCAGGCCGCCATCTGCCGACGATACCGTGATCGCTGGGACCACAGCACTGCCATCCTGCCGAAGAACGTTCACGATGAATTGTTCCGGTACCTTGGGTCGATTCCAGCGCAGATGAAAATCACCGGCCAGGATGAGGGAATCGGCGCCTGGCTCCCAGATCAGCGGGGCAACAGACCGGGAAGCGCCCTCCCGGCCAAAACCCTCGATCATTTTGCGCAGCGCCGCAAAATGTGTTTCGCTCTCCCCTGGTGCCGTCTTTGGCAAGCTCATGGTTCGGCGTTTTTCACCGGCTCGGATCACTGTTAGATGACCGCTCGAGAGAAAAATCTGAATATCACCGGATCCGGTGGCGGCCATCGCGTCTCCATCGCACACTGGGTGCAAAAGAACATCATTGACCTTTAACCGTTCTACCGTTGCCGGGTCGTCCCGATGGACAAGCGTGATGGTGGCAACAGAAGGTGAGACGTCATCGATGAATCCGATCACCCTGGCCTGTTTGCATTGGCCAGCAGCGGACTGCGCAGATAGCATAAGTAGTGGGATCGCCAGCACAGCGCAGCGCATCATGGTTTCCTCATTCCCTTCCGGGCCTGTGCCACCTGACTATGTATTTTGCTCCACACCCACTTCGAGCCCTCCTCGATCTGGACATCCAGCAACAGCATGACACCGACGACGAGAAAATCGGTCCAATAGATCCGGCTGATTTCGACGAACGTGTATCCACCGACAATTACAAGGCCGCCGCAGATTCTGGGAATCCATCTTTCCGGCCAATCGACTTTCTCGGGACTGCCCTGCCACTCCAGGAACTTTCCGGCACAAAAAACAAAGAGAATTACCAGTCCACTTGTAACGAGATCGAACACAACATGACCCCGCCGGCTCAACTCAAAAAAAGGACGATCCTCCAGTAGGGTATTGATCGCAGCAGCATGGATCAGAACGCCGGGCACAGGATCGCCAAGTCCCGGAACTGTGAACTGATCGTTCGTCTCGCCGGGAGTCGCCCGGCCAATCAACACGATCTTCCCGGCAATCTTCTCGGCAAAGCCGGGATAACTGCCGATCTTGTCGAAAGGGATTCTGTCGGAATCGCTCGCATCACCCAGATACCGGCTCAGTGAGCCGTAGTCGATCAGGAACCGGCAGTCTTCAACTCCTTCTTCAACTCCTTCATTGCTGGAGTGAGGTGTATACGCACTTAGAATTCCCAGCAGCGAGGTTCCGCAGTCCGCCGGGAGCCGGCGGCATCCAGGACTCATTTCCGTACTCTGACTTACATGCGTGTTCTCTCTCTGCGCATCGCAGCCGAGTTTCGCCAGGTTATAGCTGAAAGAATCGATAACAACCTTCGGTCCCCACTTACCCACAGTCAATTGAGTAAAGAGATGGCCCGCAGGTTCTGAGGTGTCCTCCTCGGATGGGATCAGCGTGGATGTTCCCATATAACCGAAGATCGGGAAACCGAGCCATCCGGCGCTCCCGCGGTAAATCGCATTGTGAACGCCGACACGAATCTGAATGCGAGGCAGCGCGTCAACGGCGCGCGCAGCGGCCTCCGGGCTCAGATCGGCGATGCACGCCTCTTCGGCGTGACGCAACTCTGCGGCGTTCCCGGTTAGCAGAAGATGGCTGGAGCGAAGAAAAGAGAAATCGTCAGGGGAAAGTGTACCGTCGCCGGCCGGATCAAACAATACATCGATACCAATGGCGGCTGGATGCATGGCCGCGACATCAGCCACCACCTTCCACAGGGCACAGCGTGGAGTTACAAGGTGCGGTTTGTTGTCGACGACTCCGGGGACGGGCTCGATAGAAGAAATGTCGATCACCGGCACATGGTGTTTTTGCCGCTGAATGCTCTTCATGGAGTGGATCTGAAAGATCCGCGCGTTCATCTGCTCGATCTGCCTGGCGACGGTCCCGTCATCCCAGAAGAAGATCTTGAGGGTGGTGAGGAGAAGGGCGAACACAATGCTCCGGCAACTGTTTTTCCAGATATGTTGTACACGCTGCTGCCGGGATGGGCAGGGTTCCGGCGTCGCTTCGGACGAGGAGGCAGACTGCGCAGCCGGATGCTCGGGCAATTCGGGTGCGGACTGGGAAGGTTCTGCGGCGGTAACACCTTGAGCGCTCCCGGGATGTTTCTTTCTCCAGGCACGGGATTTGTTTTTTGGAGTTCCCCTGCTCATTTGCTGCTCCCATGATGCGGCCTTCCCGGTTAAGCCTTCGACGAATCCGATCTCTACTCTGGCGCTCCAAGGACAATCGCGCTCGCGCCGTCGCTGAACTCATAGGTGGGGTTCTGGGTAACATTGAGGTCTGCGCGGACGCGCGAGGCGACACGGGCGCTGACGCTGGAAAAAACATGGCTCAGCATATCCTTCCCCTGCGTCTCTCGGAGCACTTGCAGGAGAAAGTGCGCGAAGTACCCATTGCCGCCGATCTTCTCATCGCCGATTTCCCAGGAGCGCTCGTTCGACCGGCTCGAGGTCAGCACTGCGCGGCCATTGGCAAGCATCAGGTTGTCGAATGCCTGGCTGAAAGGTGCACCGCCTGAACGCTCGGTGTCCTCGCTTCCGGTAAGTGCGGCTCCGCTGTAGCAAGTGTCGAGAATCAGCACAACGTTGTGCGCCCTGAACTCGCGATTCACCTGCTGAACAAGGTCGATCATCTGCAGTGAACCGGAGTACAGTGTCGCCGGGTTGTCGAGGTCGGAATCATACGTCAGGATGTAGCTGACTCCGTTCGGATCGACCTCCCTCGGGGAACCATGGCTGGCAACATAGATCACCACCATGTCGTCCGGGCCGGCAATCACCCGGATGCGGCCCATCTGCTCGCGAATGGCGTGGAGAGTGGCGTCCTCGTTTGTAAGAACAGAAACGTGTTTGGGATCGAAAGCTCCTCCCTGAGGATCGACCAGGAAGGATGCGAAATCATTGGCGTCCTTGGAGGCGAATTTCAGTCTTTCGGCTCGCGGATCGCTGAACCGGTCGATTCCCACGACCAGCGCCCATTTGCGGCCCTGGGCCTTTCCTGGAGCAGACGCCACAGCCAGGTCTTGGGGTGGCGAGCTGACGTGGGAAGCGGGAGGCATTGTGAAAGGATCGAATTCCGCGGCCGGGTCCCACTTGCCGTCGTCGACGAACTCCTTCAGTTTGCGATTGGCGTATTCAAAGTCCTGTTGATAGGGGCGCTCGGCGGAAAGCCGCAGAGCCACCACTCGAAGATAGAACCATAATTCCGGAAATTCCCTGCAAGCCCGGCTTCCCTTCACCAGGGAAGATTCCATGGTGCGAAGACGATCCCGCCCCTCGGGGGTTGTAGCATCGATTCGGGGAGTGATTTGTTCTTTGACGCGATTGAGCGCATCGAGAGCTCCCCGGCAGCCGTCGGCCTGGCCATGGGCGCAAGGCGCTACAGAAGCGGCGAGCACCCCGGCAAGGGCAGCAGCAGCAAGATACCTGGAAAGGTTACTTGTGCTGTGAACCGCTTGCTGTACCAAGGCGGGCCCGCATCTGGCGCTGCAGCACTGCCGCATTCTGCTTGCAGGTTTCATTCAGACGGAGTGAATCTTTGGCAAAGTTAAACCTGTAGCCCGTCGCTTTAGCGTCGGCAAGAAAATCCGGCGAATTGATATATTCCATGATGCTGTCCATTGCCAGACCCTTGTTACAGAATTCCAGCACCTGCTCCAGCGGCGTCTGTACCCCACCCGCCGGAGCCGAAGCTCCGCCGCCCCTCGGCTGAGCGGCGCCAACCGCTTGTGCCGCCGCGAGCACCTTCGCGTTTTCTGCTTTAAATCTCTCGATCTTCGCGTAGATGGCCAGAGCTTGATCGGTGCGCGCGTCGCCGGCACGAAACTCCTTTTCTTTAGGGTTGGCCGTTACGATTTCCTTGTAAATGGCCCCTGCTTCATCCAGGTACTTCTGCGCTCGATGGAATTCCTCATCGGCCTGAGCGGGGGAAATATCGCTCCTTTTTCCCAGATCGCGATCGTTGGCTTCGCTGGTAAGTTCATAGGCCTGAGCTTCCTTCGCAAGGCCAATGAGGTAGCGCCGGTAGGTATCGTCGTTGCCTTTGGGAAGCGGGGCCGCTTGCTCCGCCTGCTCCTCCAGAGCGCCCCAGCGGCCGGTTAGTGCAAGGCTGGAGATGGGCTCGAGTTTCCCGCCCGGCAGTGGGGCGTCAAATGGCTGGTTGACCGGCGCGATGCGCATACCCATCTGCAGCACGATCTCGTTGACCAGCTGGTCGCGAGTTTCATCCTCGCTGGATTCCGCAGCAGATAGACTGCGATCCGACCGCGTCTGCAGGAAACTGGCGCTGCGCTGCGCATTGGGGTCGTATCCGGCCGTCGCTATCAGGTTCTCGGAATCGAGAGCGATGTTGCTCGCGGCGTCCAGAGCCTGATAGGCAACTTCTATCTTCCCGCCGTAAGCCGTAGTCTGATTCGGGGCTGTCCCGAGAGTCCAGCGATCGATATGGAAGTTCGTGATGGAAAAGTGCAGGATTGTCTCGGGCGATGTTTCATTAATGATGAATCGCGGGTCCTTCTGAATCTGGGTGACCAGCTTTGTCTTGAGAAGCGACCGGAGCATTTCTCCGTCCTTCTGGATTGCATCGGCGGTAGCCTCTACCCTGATGCGCTTTCCCTTCAGGTTGATGGTGGGCGGAAGCAGCCGGTTCACGACCACAGTCTTCCGCTGAAAGATTCCGAATCCCTGCGGCGAAACATTGAGTGAACAACTAAGAAGAAGTGACAACACACATGAGATATAGAGTGTCTTCATGGTCCATTCGCTTAACTTGCTGTCAGTGTCACGCCGATGACTCTCAACGACGCTGGTGATGCCTTAAGGTTCCGTCTTCGAAGCCATACGGATAGTCCCAGCGGGCTGGCTTGCTGTTTGCAGGCAAAACGCCCACATCCAGTGCTGAACCTAGTAACAGATTCACCATCTGGAACGTTACAACAGTCAGCTGAAGAAATCGAGAGAAGTGTAGCACTGCCGCGATAGGTGTCAAGCGAGGAAGCATGCTCCGGCGCGATTTCCTGGTTGAACCAGGGACACCGGCCGGTTCGTCAGAGCGCGTTGCGAAAACCAGTGAAAGTCAGGGGAAAGCGATTCCTCAGCGGTTCAGGCAGCAAGAAATGCATTTACGGGACCAGGCTGAAGTTGCTGGGAGCCGAAGGTTCGGTTCGAGACGCAGCAGGATGGTTCGGCGGAAGACGCTGGGCGAGGCCAGTGATTCCGCCCATGGCCGACAAGGGTTAACGGACTGGTTATCCTGCAACCTTTTTCCAGGACATCGAGTTTCAAACCGACTTTGTGCACTTCAGGGTCGGGGGAAGGCATTTCCCCTACCTGGTCTTGATACTTACGAGGTGTTACGCACCCTAAGAAAGTCAACAGAGCCGCTCTAGTATCGCCTCGCACCTGCGTAACAGTGGTTTTTTAGTGGCAGAATGGTAATCTGGTGCAGCTATTGCACTCCGCGGAATCACTGCATTGCTCAGTCTTCTTCCTTCTTCGCCGCCGAAACACGCCGGCTCCAGCGCCCTTCCCGGCCACCCGCAGCCGATCCTCAAATTGCTTCTTGTCGCCCGCCAAACAGACAACTTCGCGCCGCCTCTATGTCTTTTCCCAAGTACCGTAAGCTATTCCAGTCCAGACTGGGCATGCGCACCGAATCCTACTGATTGTGACGCGAAGGCCCTGGCGAGGGAAAGGGCTTTTGTGGCGCTGCCGTTCGGACGGATGCAGGGCGTGGGGCGTTCCGCGGAGGCGGGAGTACCGACAAGGGGTGGCGGGGACAGCGGAGGGGAATCGAAGACTACTGTATGTGTGGGGGTGACAGCTCAGGCGCGCCGACTGGCAGTGGCACGTTTCACCATCGCGGCGGCGATCAGCCCGTTGCGGTTCTCCACCAGGGTATGGCCCAGATAACTCAGCTTCGACTCCTTGGCGTAACTCTTCTTATATAGCCGGGCATCGGGATCGGTCGTGGACTCATGCGTCCTGTTACTCCGCTGCTGGCCATGGAAGTTTCCCCCGTCGCCAGGCCCGTTGCCATCCTTCGCACGAAAGCTCTTCTGCGAGGCCCATGCCTGAATCAGCGTGCCGTCCACGGTGAAGTGCTCGTCCGACATAAACTTCCTCGCTTGCCGGTTCACCTCGGCGAAAAACTGCTGCGCCACGTCGGACGTCAGCAGCCGGTCCCGGTTCTTCGAAAATACCGCATGGTTCCACACCCCATCGTCCATGCCCAGGCCCACGAACCAGCGAAACAGCAGGTTGTAATCGATCTGCTCCACCAGCAGCCGCTCCGAGCGAATAGAAAGGAATACCTGAGCAGCAGCGCTCGCAAAATGTACCCCGGAGTGATCGAGGGCCGCCCTCCTTCCCCGTACAGCGCGTCCAGTTCGCGGCTCAGCGCGCTCAGCACCGCGTCGGTCAGCTTCCGAACCTCGCGCAACGGATGATCCGCCGGCACTCGCTGCTCCAGCGAAACATAGCTGAACATCCCCTCCTGAATACGCTCGTCTCCTCGCATGCCCTTAAGGCGAACAGCACACCTGCAATGCCGCAAAGCACGTACCTATTTCAACAAGTTCCTAGGGAAGCTCCTTCTTAATCGCTTTGGCCAGGCCTTTGGCAACTCCGTTCGTGGCTCCCATGGAATCGCCCCCAAAGAGCCCAAATGCTACGGTGCCATGCACCTCCTGCTCAAGGATGGCCTTATTCGCGGCGGGATCGGTAAATGTAATCTTCGCCTGAATTTTGGTCTGCCCCATTCCCGGCACCATGTACCGGGCCATCCGGCTTCCGGCGTTGAATTTCGTGATCCTCCCGGAAAGAACCAGATCGGCATCCGCGGGCACCGGCTGCCCTGCGTCCAGAATGGTCACCTTCTCGAATCGTTTCGTCCCTTCAAGTTGCCGAACGATGTTATGCCGCAATCCTTCGGCAAAGTTAGCTGGAAAATCGGTACCGCCCGGCACCTCAAACTGCTCTACCGCGAGGTGCTTGTAGGTTCGCTTGCCCTGAGCCGATGAGGGGAACGCCACGAACGCCGCGACCAGGCTCAGGACTCCGAGGGTATAGCCGAGCTTTCTGCTCAGAATGCTTGTCATTTCAAAATCCTCCATTTCGCTTTGCAGCCACCGGCGAGTTGTCTGTCTTTTGCGGCCTCGTGTGCGATTACGGCTTAGCGCTCACGATCTGAGATTTCGATGACCGCCCGCCGAACTGAACGAAGACACCCCCCGTTGCCTGATACATCCTGGCGCTGGCGGTTGTTCCTGAGGCGCTGAAAAACACGTCGTTGTAGCGGAACTCAGGCCGTAGGCCCCAATTCCTGCCCAGGAAGATGCTGGCGCCGCCCCCGAAGCCGATGTAGCCTCCGGTGACGCTGACGCTGAGGCCGGAAGTGCCAAGCGATCCGCGCGAACCACCACCGCCAAGCAGGACGTACGGCGCCACCCTCCCCCTGCCGAAGGAGTAGCGCATGAGGCCGCCGTAGAGTTGAGTGTCGGCCGAGACCTTATCGTAGGAGCCCTCGGGAATGTACTGGAATTCTCCCAGCACCGCGATGCTTTCCGACAGGTTGTAGCCGGCAGAGCCCCCGTAGGAGTATGCCGTAGTGCTGACGGTGCCGTTGCTTTGAAGCGAGCCGGCGTTATTCCAACCGGCATTGAAGCCAATATCGCCCGAATGAGGGGCAACGGCTTGTGCGTGAGAAGAGGCCGTGAAGGCCGCAAGGAGCGCGACGAATGTGAAGAAGTGCCCCAGGAAACGTGAGTTCGAACGGTGTGTCATTTTGGAGCCTCCCAAAAAGTTGTGGCGGCAAAGGCTGCTGGCCGCTGGTTTCTATGTAGGGGTCCGCAGTTGCGAAGACGATTCATTTCTCGCGCCAAGACGCCGGTTCTCCAACTACTTCGCGCCCTCGTCTTCAGGAATAAAGCCGAGATAAAAGGGGGAGTCCGGGTTAACGCTCGCACGCGGGACCTCAACAGGGGAGACTGAGAGCGGGAGAAACCCTCAGCTTCCACCCACGCCAGGCGAATGGTGCATAACTCAAGAAATCCAGTCCGAAAGTCGTAAGTTGACCGATAGCGGAGCCCGATGCGGACGACTCAGCGAGCAGGCCCAAAAAAACGCCTCTGCACTCTAATGGCGCAAGGTCCGAAGACGTTACATGCCGGCGTAAAAGTTCTGGGCATGACAATTCCAGAGTGGCAATCGCTGAGGCACCATATCCACGGGTTCGCGGCCTGCAGAACCGGCTAATTGGAAGCGGGACGCGCGCGGACACGTCAGAAAGCGGTATCTTCTTGGAATTCCAGGCGGAAGAAACTACAATGGGCCTCCGTGTTCCGGACAATCCTGCTGTTCCCTCTGGTGTTAATTGCGCCAGTGTTTGCGCAAAAGGACGTGGCTGCGCGCGAACTGCGACGTGGTGTGCCCGTGGAAGGGACCATTCAAACCAGTCAGAGCGACACATACTTCCTCGACCTCGACGCGGCATCGTCGGCCGAAATCCAACTGGAACAGGGCGGGTACGATTTCGCGCTTGTGGTAACGCCGCCTGAAGGGGAAGCCTTTGAAGTCGACGCCAGAGAGAGTGGACCCGAACCGCTGCTGATCCATGCCGCAAAGGCCGGCCGGTACCGCGTGGAGGTGAAGCTCAGCGATGGCTCGGCGGCAAAGGCACACTACGAACTCCGTCTGACCGCCAGAAGAGCCGAGCGTGAGGATGACTCCATGCGCGAGAGCGCGCAACTGGCCGCTACAGAGGCCCGGCGGCTGGTGAAAAAGGGCGGGCCGGCAAATCTCGCCCAGGCGCTGGAGCAGAATGACGCGGCGCTGGCGCTGTGGCGGAAACTTGGCGACCGGGATGCGGAATCGGCCGCGATGATTCAGCGGGGAGATATCTACTTTTCCCTGAACGAATTCGATCGGGCGCCGAGCTGGTATCTCGGCGGTCTTGCCGCGGCGCGCGAATCCAACTCGCGCTGGATCGAGGGCGAAGGTTTGAATAATCTCGCGGTAGCCGAAAGGCGCGCCGGATCGTTCACCGACGCCGCGTCGCACCTGAGCGAAGCGCGGGACATCTGGAAGGATCTGGGCCACAGCTACGGAGAGGCGGCCGCCCTGAGCAACCTGGGAATCCTGAATCGCGAGACAGGTTCTTACGCGGAATCCGCGCGGTGTTACCAGCAAGCCTTGCTTATCCTGATGCGCCTGGGTGATACGGCTCACGAGGCATTTCTGCGCAGCAATCTGGGTGTGGTTCAACATGCCCTGGCTGAGGACCGCCAGGCGCTGACATCTCTGAGCCGCGCGGCTGAACTTTTTCGCCAGTCGGGCAACCGGGCAGGCGAGGGGCGCGCGATGCTGCACACCGGCCGAATCCTGCTGGCCAGCGGCCACCGGCAGCAGGCTGCGGAATTTACGCAAAGGGCGTTGGCAGCCGCAAGAGACAGCAAAGATACGCGCTCGGAATCCGACGCGTTAAATGTCCTGGGAGATGTTGAGATGGCCGAGGGCAGAACCGGCGCGGCCCTCGAGTCCTACAACGAGGCGCTGCAATTGTACGATTCGATGGCAAACCGCACCGGGAAAGCCGATTCGCTGCACAGGATCGGAGTGGCCGAGGGCCGCGGCGGAGACGCGGACGGCGCGGCAGAGCATCTGAAGCAGGCTCTGGAACTGCGTGCAGCGTTGGGGAGTCGAGATGGCGAGGCCGAGACCCTCTTTCAACTGGCCAGGGTTGAAAACCAGGCTGGCGATCCGGGTGACGCCTGTGAGCACATCGATCGAGCGCTCAACCTGACCGATGCGGTGAGAATCCTTGCGTCGGGTCCGAATGCCCGAATGACTTACCTGTCCTCGAAGCAGGAGTACTTCGCATTCGCCATTGAGTTATACATGGATATGGACGCCCGCAATCCGCGCCAGGGCTATTCGACCCACGCATTCGAGATCGCTGAACGGGCGCGGTCGCGAGCCCTGCTGGACGAGATTGAGTATGGTTCGGGACGGCAGGTCTCCTCGATTTCAGATCCTCGCCTGAGCCGCGTAAGCGCGGAATTGAATTTTTGGTCCACACGTCTGTCGAATCTGGATCAACAAAACAATTCGCCGGATATTCCCGCAGTCAAGCGGCGAATCGACCAGCTTCTGGATGAGTTCCACGATCTTGAGACCACTTCCTCGAGTGCGAATGGATCGGGGCTGCGATCGTCGCCAACGATGACCGCGGCGGAGATTCAGCAACAGGTTCTCGATCCTGAGACGGTGCTGATGGAATTCGCGCTCGGAGAACGCCAGAGCATTCTGTGGGTGGTAACTACGGAGTTGCTGTACACCTACCGGTTACCTGGAAGAAGAGCCGTCGAGCACGCCGCGACGGATTTCTATGAGTCGGTAGATGGCTCAGGGACGGGCCCGGCGGCGCACCCGGCTCAGGATGCGGGAATCAGATTCAGCAACATGATTCTGGGCCAGGCAGTTCATAAGATAAAGGGCAAGCGTCTTGTCATCGTGGCCGAGGATGTTTTGCTGCACACTCCGTTTGCCGCCTTGCCCGATCCGCTTTCGCACAATCCGCTCGCGGCGGAATATGAGATTATCTCAGCGCCATCCGCCTCCGTGGTCGCGGAGATCCGGCTGCGGGTCAGTAACAGAAAGCCGGCTCCGAACGATATTGCAGTAGTGGCCGATCCGGTTTTCGATGCGGGGGACCAGAGAAATCGAAAGCCAATCCGAGGGGCGAGAGTGGCGTTTGCGCGGCTTCCCAATTCACGCGCCGAGGCGGGTAATTTGCTCGCATTGCGACCGGAGACGAATAATCTGCGCGCCGTGGATTTCGATGCTAATCGGGCGCTGTTTCTGTCCGGGCGATTGGACTCTTATCGAATCATCCATCTTGGAACCCACGCCGTCGCCATACAGTCCCGGCCCGAGCTGGCAAAGATTGTGCTTTCGCTGATGGACCGCGACGGCAAGCCGAGCAATGGCTATTTGTTCGCATATGAAATTGCGCAGCTCAATCTGCGGGCGGAGTTAGTCACGCTTGCGGGTTGTAAGACCGGTTTGGGCGAGGAAATACGCGGGGAGGGGACGGAGGGTCTTTCACACGCTTTTCTGCGAAGCGGCGCATCCGCGGTGCTGGTGAGTTTGTGGGATGTGGATGACGAGTCCAGCGCGGAACTGATGCGTCTCTTCTACAGCGCTTTGTTGGAAAGACAAATGCGGCCTGGCGCGGCGTTGCGTGAGGCGGAAATGGCCATGGCCTCGCAAGGGAGATGGAAGAGTGCGGACTGGGCGGCGTGGACCCTCATTGGAGACTGGCGGTGATGGGCGATTCGCAGAAGACCGAAGGTCTGCCGTCGGGAGAGTGGCTGAGGCTGCTGGACAACGACCCCTCAGCGGCCTCAGACAAGTACTCGGAGTTGTCTCGCGGATTGGTGCGTTATTTCGAATGGAACCGTTGCTTAGAGCCGGAAGATATGGCACAGGAGACCCTGTTGCGGGGATTCCGCAGATTGAGGGAGGGCGCGTCGATCACCATCGATGACCCCCGAGGTTTCTTCTGGGGCATCGCCTACAACGTTTTGCGCGAAGGATGGAAGCCGCGACGGGAATCCAGTATCGAGGGCAGAGATTTTCCCGCATCCGATTCGGAGTTTCGCCGGCTGAACCGAGCCGAACAGGCTATTTTTCTCCGCGAATGTCAGGATGCGCTGCCGGCGGAGGAGAAGGAAATGCTGGTAGCGTATGCGGAAGGACGCGGGGCCGAATGGGGAGGCCGGCATGGCGTCGAACCGGGAGCGCTGCGGCTGAGAATTCACCGGCTCCGGCAGAAGCTGGAGCGGCAGGCGGCTGGCGCGTGGGAAATAAAGACGAAACGTGGTCGTGGTTTCCGCCATATTCAGATGTGAGAGGACACACGGTGCTATGGAACTGTCCGGCGGCGAAAAGGAAGTAATCGCCTACTTACTAGGCGACCTCAACGCCAGTGAACGCGATGCACTCAACGTCCGAATCTCAAAGGAGCCGTCGTTCGCCGAGGCGGTAATGGCGATCGAAGACGATCTTTTGATCGAGTACGCGCGGGGCGGATTATCCGGGCCGACTCGCGCCCGCATCGAGGGCGCTTACAGCGAAACCCCGGCGCGCCGGGCGCGACTCGAGGCTGCGTACGCGTTGCTCGACTCGATTGCGCGCACGCCAGCCGCACAGCCGAGGCCGCGGAAGGTGGCGAGGCGAACCGGGTACATTATTGCTTCCCTGCTGGCAGCCGCGGCCCTGGTGTTTGCCGTCTGGTTGCCGTCTCGCAAGTATCTTGAGAGTCCACACATCGCATCCGATGCCTCCTTCGAACTCGAAGCCGGCCAGACACGCTCCGGGGGGGGGAGACAGATCGCGCTGCCAGCGGGCGCACGGGCAATCGAATTCCGACTGCGATTGCAGGACCGGTCTGACTTTCGCAACTGGCGTGTGAGTCTGGGAACGGTCGAACACCCGGAAAGTTGGAGCGGTCCCGCGAGTTTGCGAGACCGCCTTGTTGTTACGGTTGTGCCCGCGTCGGTTTTAGCGCCGGGCGACTATACTCTCACGCTCTTCGGCGGCGACGCGAGCGGCACAATGCCGGAACGCGCCACCTACTACTTCCGCGTCGAGTGAGAGTATTTCCGCGTTGGTTGAGAGCCGGGATTGCGGCGCGCACGCAAACCCGGCGGCCGATTAGTCCTGGTCCCAGATAATGTCCAGGGCGGTGACAAGCAACTGAATCAGGCTTTCCATCTGACCTACCTCCTTCTCTGGTTCGGCAGCAACCCGAACTGGGTAGGTATGCGGTGGGTCGAATGTTTTCTCGCGAAAATTCCGCCATTTTGTTGAAGAGCCTGCAATCCGTTTTGCCTGGAGTGCGAAACCCGTGCGCCCGGCTTTGTTCTATAACGCGAGGGCTGGACAAGAGCATTACCTCTTGCTACTCCGCGGCTGGGAAACTCTCATTTGTGCAGTAACGTTTCCGGTCTCCACGCCATGTAGGAGTGACGGTGGATGGGGCCGATGAACGAAATTGTTTGGCGATAATTTGCGACTTATGCCGCTTGAGAGGAAAAGGAGAACAAAAATGCTTCTATTCCTCGAAATCTCTCTGACTATCGCGGCATGGAGAAACGGATGGGGCGCTCGTGCCCTTCTGCCTCTTGCCGGTGGGTTTCTGGTTGCGTTAATCGGCGGCGCGATGATTGGCGCCTCCGGTGGAACGGTTACGGATGGGCGGGTTCTCGGCGTCCTTTGCGACCTGGGCGCGGTGATCGTTCTGGGCGTTATGTCCAGAAAGGCGCCGTCTTCAGAGACGATATCGGTCGCTCCGATTCACTCTGAGGAGGCAGATCGGTTAACGAACTGCTCGACCGTTTCGGGAAACTGAAATGTGCGTCTGGTGCGCATTCCCTGCTGTTGCAGGTGAAGGCCTCAACCCCGTGAGCGGGCGCGCCGAAGGTGCTCCCGCTCGCCCGGTGTTGGCTCGGGTCAGCGCCTGCCGCAATTCTGTTGTGCGCCGCTCGGGGGGTGGGGTAGAATTCGTGGCACTTCTTACAAGACGCGCGTCACAGTCCTCCTCCCGTCTGCGTCGATCTCATAATTCGGCGCCTGGGCATCGTTACTGTTCATTCGATTGTTGTTTTCGAAGCTGCGCCACGTGGGTTATGAGTCCCATACCCGTGTGGGCGTGCTTCTGCTGCCGGAGGTTCGCGTGACGGAGTCCGAGCTCATCGCCGAGTGCCAGTCTGCCCGGAGGCGCAACGATACTCCAAGGTACAACGAGGCGTTCGGAAAGCTGTACGCGGTGTACCAGGCTCGACTGCGATCGATCGCTATCCGCATGACGCGAAGCCGGGAAGACGCGGACGAGGTCATGAACGATGCGCTTCAGGATATGGACCGCAAGATTCTGATCGTCGATCCCGACCGTGGCTGCTTCGGACTCCTGCGGCAGTTCGCATTTCGCCGCGCGGCGGAGAAGTACACAGCCATTATGACCGGACTCACCGAGGGCTACGATCCGGAAGAGCATCCCGAGCCTGTCGATCCCCGCGACGGCGGCGAAGAGCGCCTTTTGGCGGCGGAAGAGGCAAGGATGAAGTCCGAGCTGGCGGAGCAGCTGACTTCGCTGGCGCTGGGGCGGCAGGCTGGAGCGCCCAACGAACGCATGACATTTCTGTTTTGCCGCACGCTGGGTTACAAGCCGGCGCGGATGGCGGTGGCGAGTTTTTGTGTGCGCAAGCTTGGCGCCGACAGCGAAGTCGACGGAGCGCATCTGCCGGCGCTGGAGTTGGAGCTGGAGCAGCAATGGGTGGAACGCTCGCTCCTGCAGCCTGAACGGATCACGCAGTTGTTTCAGCCGCTGCGCGAGGATATGTCGGTTGCGCTGAGCGCGTATCCGCTGCACGGGAGCACGCGAGTTCTTTACAAAGAGAGCCCGGTTTGGGAGATACCAATTTCCGAGGGCCGGTTATGCGACTACTTCCGGACCGATCCAGAAACCGATGACATTCGCAAGTGGTGCGTGAATGTGGAGAAGCGGCTGGTGAAATCCTTGGCGGGCGCGCGGACCAAAAGCGCCGCCGGGCGAGGGGCTGTATGAGCGCGATGGAACGGACACGGGCGTCGGCCGGGTGCCCGAGCGAGGAAGAACTGGTTGAATACTTCCGCCTTCGCCTGCCTGAGCCCCGGATGCTGGCGATCGAGGAGCATTTTGCCGGCTGTGAACTGTGTGTAGAGCAGAGCCGCGCGGTGTTCGAGGTGCTGGTCGAACTGGACTCGTGGACGCCGGAGTCGCACGGCGAGGCGGTGCGACGGGAAGCCTTGGTTATGGGCCTCGCCCAGGCAGAAGCCATGGAACAGGAAGGCTCGGAGTGGCGAAACAGGCTGAGTTTGTGGAGAAAGCGGGTTGCGCGGACAGCAGACGGAGCGATTGAGCTGATTGTCTCGGCGTCGGGTGCAAGGATCGTTGCGAAGACACTGCGCGAATTTGTGGCTGAGGGCGGGTTCCAATTCGAACCGCTGACTGCGGCACGCGGAGCGGAGGAGGAACGAGGCATGGCCGGACCGACGGCCGTTCTTTCCGCCGAGCGGCCCGATGTTCGAGTGATTGTGCACGATGGGAACCGGGTTGTGGTGACGATCGGCAACTGGCCGACGGAACGGCAGGACCCGGGAATTGTGGTGATCGACAGCGGTGGCGAGCAGTCGCCGCTCAGGCTGGAACTCACGCGCCGCGCCGACGGAGTGTGGGCAACGGAGTTTACGCGGGAGCCAGGCACATTCATGGTTTTGTTCGCTCCGACGGAGAGGAAATTCTGATGCGGATATTCAGTTCCCGGCCGCGAGGCCCCGAAGCAGAGAGGAAGACGAATTGAAGCCGCTTGCAACACTCAACGCATTGCACCACGGAATCGGCCCGATGAGTCTCGAGCTGATTCAGCAGTCGGTGGACGAACTCTCCCTGGCACGGATGCCATACGCGGAGGTTCGCGTTCACGATGAAATTCTGGATGCGCTGGCAAAGCGGATTCGCCTGCTGGTGGAGAGCAAGGCAGAGGTTGAGGGCGTGGCAGGGGGGCCGGCATCGAGGGTGACGCGGACGGATCCCCTGATGGCGTCATGCCAGGGTCTGTTCAACGAGATTCTTCCCATTCGCCAGCAGGAAATCCGGTTCATCCGCGATCCATTGTGCGACTTGAAGACAGCGCTGCTGATCGCGACCAATGTTCCCGAGGTTCCCTGGGAGCTGCTGCACAACGGAACCGACTTTCTGGGACTTCGCTACGAAATGGGGCGAAGCCTGCGAGCGCGCGGTCCGGAATGGCGTCCGGGGCGGAGGGATGGCAACTGGCAGTGCCTGATCATCGCCAATCCTACGGACGATCTGCCGACCGCCGCGGTGGAATCGGCGGTAGTGAAGGAGAGTCTGGAGGGAAAAGGGATTGCCTGCGATTATCTGAGCGGGAAAGACGCCAGCTTCGAGAATGTCCTGCATCATCTGAACTCCAGCCACTACGACATCATTCATTACTCGGGGCACATCGGGCGGGAGGAAGAGTCGGGCGAATTCGGGTTCATTCTGCACGGCAGCCGCTTTTTCACAGCGAGTTCCATCCGGACCCACGTGCACACGCCCGCCATTGCCTTTCTGAACGGCTGCAATTCCGGCGCGGTGGTGCAGGGACTGACGGAAGCGTTTCTATCCACGGGCACACAGATGGTGGTTGGCTCGCTCTTCAACACACCAAGCCGGGGAGCAGCGGCTTTCGCAAAGAAATTTTATGCGGACTTTCTGCGCGGAGTGCCCGCGGGCGAGGCGATGCGCCAGGCCAGGCTTCACGTGAAGGAGATGGAGGACTGCGGATTAGCATGGGCATGCTTTGTTATGTATGGAGATCCGCGGTTCTCTCTTTCGGTGCAGAGCGATGAGCTGGACACATGGCTGGGCAAGGCGGGATTCGAGCGGAAGGGGTTCGATGCCGGGGCGATTAAGATTCTGCGCCAGGCCGTGGCTTACGGCGCAACTGCCAGCGGAGTTTCGACCGCGATCTTATTCGCGGCACTGCTGGAGGGGGAAGATCCATTCCTGCGTCACAAGCTGGAGGCATGCGGGGTGCTCGACCTGCTGGAAGGCGCATTCAGCGCGGCGCTGAAGTCGGGGCAAATGGAGGCATCGGGCAGCAGCCCGGGAGGACAGGCGACAGAGAATCATGACGACAACGAACCCAGCTCGAACGTGCTGAACATCCTGCGCCGCGCGAAAGAGTTTTGTCACAACAAGGGGCTGACGGTAACTACCGAATTGGGTCTGGTGAGCGCCTTTGCGCAGGAAGAGGTGGGAGGCGCGTGGAGGATCCTGAGCAGCCTGAATATCAAGCCCTCGGATCTCGATCCCTGGGGTGACGCCGCGGCGTCGCGAACCATTGCGGGTGTGGGGATTCTGAATCCGGGGAACACCAGTGAAGTTGCCTGGGAGATTCTTCAGCGTGCTGTAGCGAAAGGGGCGCGCGCGGGGCTGAAGGGGGTTAGCGCGATTCCGTTCTTCCAGGCCATGACGGCAAGCCCCGAGAACCTGATGGCGGCCAGGCTCCAGCAGCTCGGGATTTCGATTGCGTGGTCCTCCAGCCCGATTGCCGATCGATCCGATCTTCCGATCTACGACGCAGCCGGCAAGCCCGTGCCGTGCTCGGAAAACGTCAGGGATATTCTGGCCCGGGCTCTGGCGACCGCCGAAGCCAGAGACAGCAAGGTGGAAGAGAGCGATCTGGTGCGCGCCTTTGCCGAGAACGGAGGGGGAAACGCGGGGGCGTGGCTGATGGAGCGCGGCCTGCCTCCCAGACTGCTCGCCAGCCGACTCTTTCTGGAGGGAGGCGTACTGGACACGGGGCGGTTCAACGAGGAGGGGCAGAAGGTAATCGACGAAACCTTCGATGTTGCAGGTCTGCTGAAGAATGGCGCGGTCGGCCGCAGCCATCTTCTCTATGGGCTGCTCTCAGCAAGCGAATACGTGGGGGAGGAGATTCATAAACAAAACTGCGACGCCGAGATGCTGGCAGAGGCGCTCTACGTCCGATTGAAAGACGGGCAGAAGGCGACTGCAACGGTGGTGCCCAGTTGGTCCTCCTTCTCCACCGGCCTGCTTAAAGTTCTATGCGAGGCCGAGGCCATTGCAGACGCAGAGGGTTCCGACGGGATCGGAGATACACATCTGTTCCAGGCCTGGTGCATGGATGGCGGAGGCGCATCGCGAGAATTTCTGATCCAAAACGGGGTTCGGGTTCGCAAGCTGATGAAGCAAGTGACAGCAGCAACGAAGCAGAGGGAGCGGCCAGGTTTGTAGATTCAGCGGGTGCGGCCACTCGGCGTGCGCGGCCGGCGGGGCGGGAGCGATGTCTCGGGGACGAAATGTCGGGATAAGGAGAGAAGAATGTCATTTTGGGATCTGATGTTTGGCGGTCAGCAGCCCATCGGGACGGCCGTAAATACCCTGATTTTCGTACTTTTTTTCCTGGGCTGGATCGACATTCTGCGCAGTTATCGCAAGCTGTCGCAGGAACGGCGCCTGGTGAAGCGCGCCAGCGAAAAGCTGCACGCGTCGTTGACGGAAAACCAGACGACCATACCCAGCCAGTCGCCGGAGGAGCTGAGAGAGTATCTTGACATTCCCGAAAACAGCCTGCTGGGTCATCGCATCAAGCGGGCGCTGCAGCTTCGCGTCGCAGGACTGGGCAGCCGCGATGTTCTGCAGCTGGTGACCAGCGAACGGGTGGGTTCCTACGGATCGCTGGCACGCCAGATTGGCGCCACACTCACGCTGCTTGGCCTGCTCGGCACGGTTTTCGGTCTCAGCCTCGCATTGCTGAACATCGGCAACTCCTCCGACATCCGCGGAGTCGAGGATCTGGGCCGCCTCAGTCAGGCGCTGGGCGGCACGATGGGCGGCATGAAGACCGCATTTGGATGCACGCTCGCCGGTTTGCTGACAGCCCTGACGTTGTCGTTTCTGAACTATGGGCTGCGACGGGTGCAATCGCACGTGCTTCAGGCGATCGAAGAGTTCACCGCCTGCGAACTGCTGCGCGCACTGGAGCGGGTCGATCCGGAATCGGACAGCGCCACCAAAGTGTTTGCCAGCGTTCTGTCGGAGGTCTCGAAGGACATGGTTTCGCTGGGCGAGAAGCTGCAAGCGGCGGCGCAGAATTACTTTTCCGGTACAGCAGCGGTTCAGGGCACGCTGGAAAAACTAGCGAGCACGGTGGAAACTTTTTCCGCCACGATCAACCAGGTGGCGGGCAACCAGATGGAATTCACGCAGACGATGAAGGCGACGCGCGATGCGGTAGACGGCGTTGGCGGAGTAGTTCAGCAGTCATCGGACCTGCTGTTGCAGCGGCTGGAACTGGTGCGGCAGAACTCTGAGACGACGGAGAAGCTGCAGCAATCGCTCCTGATTCATCATGAGGAATTCAGGAAGCTGGCGGAGACGGTAAAGACCGCCAACGCCGATGCCGTAAAAACCGCTCTGCAGGCGCACGAGTCGGCGAGCAAGCGAATCGTTGACGAGATTCTCCAGAAGCACAGCAAAGAACTGGGCGCACTGCTGGAGCAGAGCTACGGGTCTCTTCACACCATTCTCGAACAGAATCGCTCAGTGATGACAACGGTGTCAGACATCCTGCTGGATGAGCGGCTGGTCAGGAACGGTGCGTCGAAAGTCGCGGCGGGAGGAGTGAATTGATCCGAGCGGCGCTTGGAGCAGACGATCCCGAGGTTCCGGTGTGGGCCAGCTACACCGATGTCGCCATGAACGTGCTGGTGGTTCTGCTTTTGTATCTGTTCGCGCAGGCGGTCTATTCGACCATTACCAGCGCACAGCTGGTGCGGGTTCGCCAGGAGCAGAAGGAGATGGAGCAGGCGGTCATGGACGCGTTGCCGCCGGAGCTGCGCAGGGACGTCACCGTCGCCGAGGACGGGCAGCTGATGCGATACCGGTTCGCCGACCAGGTGTTGTTCGACAGCGGACAAGCCAGGCTCAAGCCGTCGGGAGAAGAGATTCTGTCGGACATGGCGCGCGCCTTCAGCACCAAGGTGGGCACGTATTCGCAGATTCAGGTGGAAGGACACACCGACGACCGGCCGATTCACACGGCGCAATTCGACAGCAACTGGGAGTTATCGAGCGAGCGCGCGACTTCGGTGGTGCGATTTCTGCAGGACAGGAGCAACCTGGATCCGAAGCTGATGTCGGCTACCGGGTACTCGCAATACCGGCCGCTTTCGCCGGCGAACACGGATCGCGACCGGCAGCTGAATCGCCGCATCGAGGTCGTCCTGGTGTACACGCTGCAGAACGGACGGGCGGCGAAGTGAGCCTGCAGCCAGGCAGCCGTGCGGGCCGCTGCGTGCGCGATTGCGCGCGTTGCGAGCAGGGAGATTTGAGATGAGCGAAGCCGCATTGACGGGCAACCAGCAGACCGAATTGCAGCGAGATGAATTCGATGGGGATTGTCTGCGTGTTTTCGATTCGGCACAAGGTGTGGCGGAGATGATCGACAGTGCGCGAATTCATCCGTCGCATCTTTTGCTGGGCGCGCTCTCTCAGGAGAATGGCTACCTGGACGAGAAGCTGCGGCGCAGCTTTGGAGGACTGAAGGCATCCACCATCGCGGATTCGTTGCGCGAGATTGTGGAGCTGGGCGCGCGGAATGCGGAGACAGAAGATACGCAGGGCGGCAGGGCTGCGGAGATGACCTGTTCCGGAGCCGCTCTGGTGGTGCTGGCGCGCGCGGCGGAGCTCTCGCGCTTGTGGCAAGCGCAGAGGGTCACGCTTCCAGCCCTGGTTTGCGCGCTGCTCGAGAATGTCGACCGCGACGGACTGGAGGCGTTTGGCGACGCAACCCTTTCACGTGCCCAGCTGCAGGATCTGGCCGGCGCTATCGCCATGGAACAGGAAGATGGGCCGAAGGTTCAAAAAGAGGTCTTCGCCAACGACTGCGTCCGTCTGGATTCGTTTGGGCCGGTGGCGCGGGAGGGGCTGGTGGCTTTGACGCAGATGGGAGAAAACCGTCTCCTGCTTGCTGAAGACCTGCTGATCGCATTCCTGGCCCACGAGCGGTCGCGAACCGCCGAGGCTCTGCATGTGATGGGCGCAAATCCGGCGACCGTGCTGAGCGCGCTGCAGCAGAAATATGGAACTGCCCGAGGCGCGCGCGGGGTGTCTTCGCCGCGGGCCCGGATGGGCCGGATGCTGGTGCGGATTATCGAACAGGCGGGCGAACTGGCGGCCAGGGAGCGTTCCGAGCTCATCGGGGAATCGCACCTGATGCGGGCTTACATTGCACGCGTGGCGACCGAATCCGGCAACGTCCTGGAGAAGCTCAATATCCCGGCGCTGCAGCTTTCCGAATACCTGAAGCGGCGCAGCCTCGACCGGGAGGCGGCCGGAGCCGCCGAGGGCGGCGCGGCCATGGTTTCGGACGTGGAGGGATATCTGCGCCAGCGGGTAGTGGGCCAGGAAGAGGCGATTCGCGCGGTGGTGCCCGCGCTGCAAAGGATGCGTCTGGGGATGAACGAGCCCGGGCGCCCGCTGGGAGTATTTCTCTTCCTTGGAGCAACCGGGGTGGGAAAGACGGAGCTTGCCAAGGCCGTCGCGGATATCGCGTTCGGCCCAAAGCCCGGCGTGGTGGAACCCTACATGGTTCGCGTCGAGTGCGGTTCGCTGACCGAGCCGTCGGACATCGTGCAACTGCTCGGCGCGCGCCAGGGGCTGGTGGGGTACAAAGAAGGCAAGCTCACCAACGGACTGCGCGACAAGGGCAGCCGCTGCATCATCCTGTTCGACGAAGCCGAAAAGGCCCATCCAAAGGTCTGGCAGAGCTTGCTTACGTTCTTCGATGAGGGCGTGGTGACCGAGGCCGATGGCACGCGCTACGACGCCACCGGCTGCATTCTGGTGGCAACTTCGAATCTGGGTTACCGGGAAGCTACCGAGAAGTTTCGCCTGTTCGATTTATCGCAAGACGAGATGGCCAGGGTTCAGCCGCAGATACAGGCCTTCATCTGGAAGCATGTCGAGGGCTATTTCTCGCCTGAATTCCGGGGCCGTTTCGGCCGCCAGAATGTGCTTTTCTTCAATAATTTCCGGCGCGAACACTACCAGGCGATGATCTCCAGCCAAATCGGGAAGATCGTCGAAGAGATGGAGCATCGCGGCATCGAGGTGGCGGTCGATGCGGAGGTTCCCCGCATTCTCGAGGAGATGGCGTGGGAGGGGCGGCAGAACGGCGCGCGCGACGTCCGGCGGCTGGTAACGCGGCATCTGCGCGACAGAATCGTGAATGCACTGGTAGCCGATCCGTCCGCGCGAAAGGTGAACCTCGGCGTTTCCGCGGAGATGACGGAGTTCGAAGAGAGTCACGGAGCGAAGGCGCCGTTGCGCGGAGAGACGGCCGATGCGGAGGCCTATCTCACGAGCCGCGTTGTGCGGCAGGAACGGGCCATCCGTGCGGTCGTGCCGGCCCTCAAGCGCATGCGCGCCGGGCTGCACGAGCACGGGCGGCTGAAAGGTGCGTTTCTCTTTCTTGGAGCGACCGGCGTTGGCAAGACCGAGCTCGCCCGCGCCATCGCCGACGTGGCGTTTGGCCCGAGGCCCGAGGGCAAAGATGGCAACCTGATTCTGATTAACTGCGGAGCGCTGACCGAGCCGAGGGATGTAGTGCAGATTCTGGGCGCGCCGCAGGGGCTGGTCGGCTACAAGGAAGGCATACTCACCAACGGACTGCGGGACAAGGGCGGCCGCTGCGTGATCCTGTTCGACGAAGCCGAGAAGGCCCATCCGAAGATATGGCAAAGCCTGCTGCAGCTGTTCGACGACGGCATCGTGATGGAAGCCGATGGCACGCAATATGACGCCACGGGTTGCGTTCTGGTCGCCACTTCGAACCTGGGATATGCCGGCGCTATCGACAAGCTCCGGCTCTACGAGCGGACCGACGCAGAACTGGAACAGCTTCGCCCGCAGGTGGAGGAGTTCATCTGGAAGCAGGTGACCGAATACTTCTCGCCTGAGTTTCGCGGACGATTCGGCCGGGAGAATGTTCTCTTCTTTAACCACTTCACGCGCAACGCATACCGCGAAATCCTGGAGAAGCAAATCACACAACTGGCGTCGGAGATGGCGGAGAAAGGGATCGAGTTGGCCGTTGAGCCGCCGGTGCTCGACGCGCTCGCCGACATGGCGTGGGAGAAGCGCGCCGAGGGCGCGAGGCAGGTTCGCCGTCTAATTACGCAGTATGTTCGCGATGCCGTCGTGAATGCGCGAGCGGACAATCCACGGTGCGCGAGCGTGCAGATCGGCTACGGTGGGAAGCTGCAGCAGGATCACGTCGCCGTTCAGGCGCAGCAGAAGGCACGGTCGGTCGATGATCCGGAGTCGTATCTGAATGCGCGCGTGATCAACCAAAAGCAAGCCGTGCATGTGCTGGTGCCGGCCATCAAGCGAATGCGCCTGGGCATGAACGAGGCGGGGCGGATGGCGGGCACATTCCTGTTTCTGGGGCCGAGCGGGGTGGGCAAGACCGAGCTGGCCAAAGCGACGGCCGATGTGGTGTTCGGACCCAAACCCGGCCTCATTGACCCTTACCTGATCCGGATCGACTGCGGCAAGTTCACAGAGCCGCGGGACATTGTGCAGTTGGTGGGCGCGCCGCAGGGATTGGTTGGATACAAGGAGGGAGTCCTGACCAACGGTCTCCGTGAGAAAGGCAGCCGATGCGTGATCGTCTTCGATGAGGCCGAGAAGGCCAACCCGCAAATCTGGCAGAGCCTGCTGACCTTGTTTGACGAGGGGATCGTCACCGAAGCGGACGGGACGCGCTATGACGCTACCGGATGCCTTTTAGTGGCGACCTCGAACCTTGGTTACAAGGAGGCGGTGCAGGCGTTCCGGCTGTTTGAAATCGCGCCGGAAGACGCGGAGGCGCTGCGCCCGCAGGTGGAGCAATTCATCTGGAACAAGGTGACCGGCTACTTTTCGCCGGAGTTCCTTGGCCGATTCGGCCGCGAAAACATCGTTTTGTTCAACCACTTCGGAAGGGCCGATTATCGCGCCATCCTCGCCAATCAGATGGAGTCGCTGGTGGCCGAGATGCAGGGGCGCGGACTGGGGGTCACGGTGGACGATGCGGTGGTGGATCGGCTGGTGGATTTTGCGTGGGAACGCCGCAACGAAGGCGCACGGACGGTGCGGCGCATCGTGACCGGATATCTGCGCAACTCGATTGTGGACGGACTGGAGACAGATTCGGGCCGCAGGGCGTTCCACTTTGCCCTGCGCGATGACGGCGAAATTGCCGCACTGGAGAAATAGAACGCATGGGCTTCTATGACGACATCTTCGAGCTGGACGCGGTGGGTGGCCGGTACAAACTCCTTCGCCGCCTGGGCAGCGGCGCATTCGGAGAGGTCTTTCTTGCTGACCAGGAGGCGGCGGGCGTTCCCGGGCTCAAGTTTCGTCAGGTGGCAATCAAGCTCTTCATGCAGGCGTACATCACGTCGGAGAACGCGCAGAAAGTATTTGCCGAGGCTCTGCTGCTGGAGCGGCTGGCCGAGGATGCGCGCAGCAAAGGGGAGCCGGTTCACCTGGTGACGACATTCGATCTGGGCATTCTCCTCGACTTGAGCGCGACTCCTTTTGTGGCCATGGAGTGCGTACACGGGTCGCTCGAAAAGGAGCTTGCCTGCGCGCCGGCGTTGCCACTATTGACCGCCGCGCGACACCTGCGCGGGATTTGCGCTGGTCTGAAGCTGGCGCACGGGCACACGCCAGCCATCCTGCACCGCGATTTGAAGCCCGCCAACATCCTGATCGAAAAGAGCGGCTTCCTGAAGGTGGCGGACTTCGGGCTGGCCATCGATCGCTACCAGGCATTTCTGTCCAGCGGCAATGCGGGAACCATATCCTACGCTCCGCCGGAGAGCCGAAGCAGCGAGCCGGCCAGTCCGGCTTTCGATGTCTACTCGCTCGGAATCATGTTTCTCGAGATGTTGGCGCATTGCAATCCTCTGGAACGAGTGCTGAATGAGTTAGGCACGGATCCGCGGGAGATCGAGCGCACGCTGGATGCGTCGCAGGCCCGGCTGGCGGAACTGCGAGACCCACTGGATGGCACGCCGCTCACGGATCGATTGATCGAGCTGCGCAACGCACCGGGTGCGCAGGAGATCGTGCGCCGTTGTCTGGCGGTGGACCCGGCGCGGCGGTTCGCCAACGCGATCGAACTGGACGCGGCTCTGGCGAGCCTTGAAGCGGACCGTTTCATCGCGCCACTGCGGGAACCTGTTGAGACAGGCCGCGAGCGCGCTGCCCGGCTCCTGCAGGAAGCCGAGATGCTGCTGAAGCAGGATCGGCTGCAGGAGGCCGAAGACCGGCTGGCGGAGGTGGCCTTGCTGGCGCCGCGCGAGGAGCGGCGCTACCTGGCCCTGTCGCGAATCCGCGAAAAGCAAGACCGGTGGCGCGAGGCGGTGGAGGCGCAGAAGGAAGCAAACGCAATTGTGGCCGAAGGCCGAAGAGATCGCCGGGCCGATCCGGTTCTCATCGAGCGTCTTGCGTTTCTGTACGAACGTTCCGGCAAACCTCTCGCGGCGCGAGAGGTCCGGCGGAGTCTGGAGAGTTAAGCATGCGTTTCTTCAGCTGGCTGCAGGGCAGAGCGTGGAATCCGGCGAACGCATTCGATCTGAGTGCGCGATACCGGAATGCCGCGCCCGGCGACCAGCTCCGCTATGCTCAGACGCCGCCATCCCTGCTGTTTGTGCAGGGTGACAGGAGACGGGAGCAATACTATCGCGACCTCGACCAGCGGCTGAGGATGCTCGATGCCGAGAGCGTCGGAGTCGAGCCTTTGGTGGAAGCGCGGCTGCATGCGACACGCGGTGGCGCGCGCGGGGGCCTCGCAGGGGAGATGCGCGCGGTTCGCCGCCTCGTGGCGGATCTGAACAGCATGGAGAACGTGCATTCGCCGAAGGAAGGATGGAAGACCCGCAAACGGGCGCGTGAATATGTAGCGCGCCGTCTGGGCCCGGTGATCGAGTCCGCCGCCCGCCGGGGCGACCTCGAGGCCGCGCTGGAAGGTTCCCGCGCGATGGAAGAGACCGGAGCCATGCCGGCCAGTGCGTTGCGAAAATATGCGGAATTGCTGCATTCGCGCGAGCAGGCCGATGCGGGCGCGTTGCGAGTCTATCTGCGCTGCCTTGAGGCCCACGACTGGCGCAGTGTGGGCCATCCTCTCATCGAGCAGTTACGGACCAGGCTGTCCGACGCGCTTCGCATCGACGAACAGATGCCTCGGCGGGAGATCGAGCTGCGGCTGCCTCTGATCGCGCGTATGCAGGTCGGAGGCGGCGATGTGAACGGCTCGGCCAAAAGTCTGGGTCTGGGATACCTGACGCTCGACAATCCGGAAAAGGCGCTTGCCCATCTGGAGCGCGCCTGCGAAATGGACGGCCACGACCTGGGCGAGACGTACTTTTATCTTGGCCAGGGCCTGTATCGCACCGAGAAGTTCCAGCGGGCCTCCCAGGCATTCGCCGAGGCATCGCGCCGGGGTTATCCGCAGAGCCGCATTGCCGCATGGCAGGGACTGTCTCTGGCCAAGAGCGGGCAATGGGAGGCGGCCTACCAGCTCTTCAGCGATGCCGAAGCAGCGCTGGGAGGCAATGCCGACTCGGCGTTCTATCTTTTCTGGGCGCGGGCGAGTTATCGTCTCGGCGCGGCTGAGCAAGCCGCTCTGCGATTCAGAACGGCGATGGAAAAGTCGTTAGGGAAGGCGCATCGCGGACTCGTCGACGTTTTCGACTGCGCCCGGGCGAGGCATGGGCTTGCGATCTGTCTCTGTCGCGATGGCCACGCGAGCCAAGCCATTGAATTGCTCCAGGAGGGCGTCCGATTGAGGGAGTCGTTCGCTCCGGCCTCGCACCTCCTGGCACGATTGCTGGAAGAACAAGGGAAAATCTCACAGGCTCTTCCGCACTACCGGGCTGCTGCGGAACTCAACGCGAGCGACGACGTCTACAAGTTGTCCCTGGGTTTGGCACTGGATACGGTGGGTAGCCCCGAGGCGCTGCCGATTCTGCTTGATGCACGCGCAGGCGGTCATTCCCGTGCCGAGATTATGGTGCGACTGGCGAACGGGTTCCACCGCAACGGTCAGCCGGCCGAAGCGCGGCACTGGTTCGATCGCCTGGCGCAACAGGATCCCGGCAACATGGAATTCGCGCGCTGGTCGGCGCGTTATGCGGCCTCCGAGGCCACAGGGGCTTTCCGTGCCGGAGACTTCCGTCGGGCCGCGACCCTGTGGGAAGGCGTGTCACAGGTGTGGTCCGATCCTGTCGTCCGTTCCAACCTCGGGCAGGCGCTGCTGTGCGACGCGTCCGCGCGCCTGAAGTCGGAGTGGGAGCGTGGACTGGATGAAGTCTGGCCGCAGATTCAGCGTGCTCACCAGTTGGCGCCCTGCTGGCAATCGCGTTATCTGAATGCGGTTGCGGCCCTCGTGCAGGGGGACTATGCGGCCAGTCAGGCCGAGTTTGCCGCGCTCGAGGACGACGCCGGCGACCAATCCGTGGCTCGGCTGCTGGGCTGTCTGGCGCGCTATCTCGGTGGCGACGAAGAGGCCCTGGCCGAATTGAGCGAGGCGGCACTCACCGATGAGTTGCAAAGCCTCCGTGTGCTGATTGTGCTGCTGCAGATTCAGTCCGCGGCGCGCAACGGGGACTTCGAACTCGCCGTGAAGAGGATCGAGGAGTGGGTCGCGCTTCCCGGCTTCATGTCGATTGCGCGCCTCAATCGCGGACAGATTAACGCGTTGCTGTGGATGTGCATGAATCGGCTGCTGCGTGCCAGAGGCGTGCGGCAGAGAACGCGGCTGCAGAACCTGCTGGCGACCCTGAAACAGACGGATGCAACATTCTGGATGCCGGCGATCGCGGTTGGACAGGCCTCCCTCGAGCTGGCGAACAGGAAACCGGGTGACGTCGAAACCGATCATCTGGAGAAAATTGAATCGTCCCTGTTCAGCGCGCTGGAAACATCAGGTGAGATCGACAGCGGCCGCCTGAAGACAGAGATCGAACAATTCCTCCGCTTTCGCATTCACGACTCGATTCTGCGCGGGAATCTTGTACTGACCACTTCTCTCCTGGACCGGTTGAATCGATTAGCGGGCGGAGAAACACCTGAAGCGGCGCAACTCAGGGCGCTGGTAGCCGAGCGCCTCGACCAGCCATCGCACGAGAAGGCGTTCGCTTTGATGGAGAGCGATCCGGACCAGGCTCGGGCCATCTGGCTGCAGAGGCTGGAGAGGAATCGAGGAGAGCATGCCTCGATTGAGCACCTCGCGACCCTGGCCTGGGCAAGAGCGTACGACCTTGGCCGGCAGGCCTCAGGCGCGGTAGAGGCTGCACGCGAATTGAAGGACGACAGCCGGCGCAAGCAACTGGAAGCCGAGATCGCGCGTGACTTCGAGGCCGTCATCAACTGGTTCGGGGATGGGCTGGCGCACGTCCGGCAACTCTACAGCGATGACAGTTACTGGGAGGCGTTGCGCCGGAAGGGCGAAAAGCTGGCCAGTGCGCGCAATCCATTCAACGAAGCAGATTTCGACGCGTGGCGTGCGGCTGCGCTTGAGAATCAGGCGCGAATTCTGGTGAATTTCGCCTCTTACGTGGCCGAGTTCGACCCGAAAAACGGCGTAAAGCACGCGATCAGCGCCATAGCGCGGCTCCGGGACTGCGGCCTGCCTGAACCGATTGTGGAAAGTCTGGTGGACACATTCGCCCAGACCAATCTGGGCACCGATCCAACCGCGATCCCCGCCGACCAGTTTGACGCCACCATGGCCCGTGCCGAGCGCCTGCTGAGGATCGACCCGCGGAACATTCAGGCCCTCAGGTTCATGGTTCGCGGCTATGTCTATTGGGCGGAGTCCAGTGAGATGAATGACGCCGGAAGGCTTGCGGACCGTATAGCGGCAGTGCGCAACCGCGCCGAGCAACTGGAGAAACTTCTTGCCCAAACCGCGGGAACCAAACGGCAGCGCCTGATCGGAGATTTGGCCTCGTACTACGAGGCGCTCGGGATCAGGACGAACCGAAAAGCCAATGCCCTTGTCAGCGAGCTGAATGCGGCTTCTGGCTTCCCGTCGGCGATTGTTCGTAATTTGCGCAGCGCCCTGACCGAATCGAACGAGGCCCTGCGCCAGGCCATTCGCCTGGATAACACCATTGCTCTGCGATCGTCCGTGACAGAAGCGCAGAAGCACAATGACGGGCTGCTCGATCAGCTTCGCAACATTTAAAGGAGGCGCCGAACATGTTTGAAGAGAATCCCTGTACCTGGAACGCGCTGGAGATCTTTCAACTGGACCGCTCAGTTACAGATCTGAAGTCGGTCCGTGAGCGGCACAGCGCGACCCGCGATGAGTGGAAGTTCAACGATCAGAAAATCAGGCTTCGCAACGGCGAAGTGCGCGCGCTGGAGGAAGCACGGCTGAACGAGTTTCAGAAGCGCATCGACGACCCGGTGCGGCGCCTTCAGGAAGAGCAGTACGCGCACCAGTTCCATTCCTTTGCAGGTGACGAGGAGTTGTTGGCGGCCGTAAATCGGCTGGAGCAGAACCAGAGCGCGGCGGAGATTCCCATGGTGGGCGGATCCGCATTAGTAAGCGCAATCGGTGGCTTGTTGCCGGAGGTTAAGCCGCAGCGCATCGAAGACGATCTGCCGTGGCCGGATTTGCCGAAGCCCACCCCCGTTGAGGACGAACCGCTGGAAGACGCGATCCTGAGAGATTGCTGAGGAGCTACCGTGGCCATGCAGGCAGACACGACTATGCCAGTGCCGCTTATTCCCGTTCCGGACGAAATCCGTCTGGAGGACATTGAGGACGCTGCTTTGGCGTTGTACGAGCGAGTGGCGGAAGCCGACGCGCGCGTTGCGGCCATGGAGAAGCAGCATGGCTCAGAGTTAGCCGAGCAAACCCGGGCTCTGCATCGTCTGATCGCGGTTCTGGTCGTGGAACGGTTCGAGCTCGACCGCATGATGCGCCGCATTGAGCCCGAACTAACGCGCCGCGGCTGCACCGATCTGCTGCTGTCGATCTCGCTCTATGCCCGCGCATGGGACCTGAAGCTGAGCCGCGCTTCACTGCAGGTAGTGGATCTCACCGGTTCTCCGCTCACCGACGAGCTGGCGGGCGAAGTGGAAGTGGAGAGCCATTTACCGGATCCGTCCGTGACTGTCACAACGGTGCGGGAGACGCTGGTTCCGCTGGTGCTGCTCGACGGCAAGGTGATCGGTCCGGCAAAGATTGTCACCTCGGTCCCCATCGCGGAGGAGGAGAAAGCCCGTTGAAGACCATCGGCGTGGATCTGGGAACCACCAATTCGTGTGTCTACTATCTGGATGAGTCGGGGAATCCCGTGGTCGTCCTTGACGAGCGGGGCAATTCCATCTTTCCGTCGGTGGTGTGGTGTGCCGGGCCCGGCAAGGAAAGAGTGGTGGGCCATAAAGCCAAAGCTCGCGTAGGGACGCGGCCGGCGCCGGTGGTCGCCGTGAAGCGCAGGATGGGCACCGATCAAAAAGTCCAGCTGGGCGATCGAATGGTGAGCCCGGTTGAAGTCTCGACGGAGATTCTGCGCCATGCCAGGAAACTGGTCGAGGCGGCAACACACGACCTGGTGGACGCCGTGGTGGTGACGGTTCCCGCCTATTTCGACGTGGCCCCTCGGCGCGATACGCAGCTGGCGGCGGTGCAGGCATTTTTCGATGGCGACGAGAACAAGGCGAAAGACCGGCTGGAACTGCAGCTCGAGCCGGAGGCTGCAGCCTACGCGTATCTGGCGAACAATACCGCGGATCGGATGCTGGTGCTGGTCTATGACCTGGGTGGCGGCACATTCGACGTTACGGTTCTTGAAAAGAGCCCGGAGGAGGGCCTGACGCCGATTGCCTTCGGAGGCGATCCTCACCTGGGCGGAGACAACGCGGATGACCGGCTGGCCTCCTGGATCGCTTACCGGATTCGGGGCGGGAGAGCCGATGCCCTTACGCGCATTCTCTCGCACGGGCGGTACGGACCCGAGGACAGGTATACGGTCCTGCAGCAGGTTATGTCGAATGACGTGGCGGGCCTGCGCGGTATCCTGCGCGCCGAAGATCGCGATCTGCTGATTCCGAATCCGCCCCGCTTTGAGCTGGAACTCGATGCCTCAAAGCCGGAGGATCTGGTGCGCATCCAGAAGCTGAAATGGCTGGCCGAGAACGCCAAGCTTCAGCTCACGCTGCAGCCTCAGGTCGCCATCCTGCAGCAGTCGATCTTCATGGATAACGCCGGCGAGATCGTGGACGTGGACATGGATCTGAGCCTGACTGAGTTCAATCTGCTGATCGGGGACATGATCGACCGCACCATTCGCTCCACCCTGGCGGTGGTGGAAAAGAGCGGCAGGAAACAGTCGGAATTCGACTGCGTCGTGTTGGTGGGCGGATCCAGCCGGATGCCGGTGGTGGCCGAGGAACTCAAAAAGGTGTTTACCGCTCCGGTGCTGCTGCAGAATGCCATGGCCGACAAGATCGTGGCACAGGGAGCGGCCATGCGCGCGGGCAGCCTGAAGAAGATCTACGAAGATACCAAAATAACGCTGGAATATCCACAGCAAACCGCCGATTCGCAGGTGACGATTGCAGGGCGTCTGGCCCAACCCCTGGATGGGGGCAAGGCATCGCTGACACCTGTTCCCGGAGACGCTGCGCGGGAGATGGATGTGGAAGTGGAAGCCGGGCGGTTTCTGTTCCGGGGGGCAAAGCTCACAAGTGGCTCGGAGAGCCGGTTTCAGGTTGAGGTCAGGGACGCGAGGGGCGAGCCAGTCGCGGATGCGAAGATCTGCATCCTTCGCAGCGATAAACCCTTCGAACCTCTCACAACCAAAATCACCAAGCCGATCCGCTACCTGGCCCGCAGCGGTTTCAAGGTTCTTTTCAATGAGGGTGAGCCTCTGCCGGCCACCAGGACGGAGATTTGCCAGCGGGGCGGCAGGGAAGACTTTGTTTCCATTCCAATCTATGAAGGCGAAAGACCGTTGCGCGACCTGCGCATTCTGGGTGTGGACCGCGCCTTGAACGTGGGCGCGGAGATCAGGTTTTCGATAACAATCGAACGCGACTACAGCGTCCGGTGCTCGGCCGAGATTGTCTCCACGAAGCAAATAAACGCGGTAGAGTTCGGCATCGAGCCCATCAGGATGCCGAGCCTTGACCAGCTGGATTCGGACAAGGAGAAGGTGCTGGAGGAGATTGAGAATGGCCTCGGCGCCATCAAGGATCCCAATGTCGCTGCGCCGCTCCGCCGCGGCATGCGCCGCCTCGAGGGCGAGTACACGCGGGCGCGCACAGCCAACGAGCCAGACAGCCATCACCTCTATACGCTCATCGGCGAGATGGGCAAGCTCAAAACCGAGATCGTCAGGAGCCAGGATTTCCTGAAGCCGCCTCTGGGCGATTTCAAGGGTGTGATTCGTGTCTGCCGGCACCTTGCCGGAAAACTGGATGAAAATGCCGCGGTGTCGAAGGACGAGATCCTGGAAAAGATCGCGGCCCTGGATTCGGCCGGAACCGACGCGTGGAACCAGGAGAATCGTGGGGAGTGGAATCGAGTCAACGAGGAAGCCAACGAACTGCGCCGCTCTCTCGACCAGGCGATTGACGGTCCCGGCGGCGAGGCATCCCCTGAAGCCATACAGCAGGCAATGCTGAACTGGCTGACCGAAATTGCCGGGCAGGTTAAGCAAAAGGACCTGCAGGATGAGTTCGGGGAAGAGATCGAGAACCTGAAGGAAGAGACGCGAGGGGTGGATCTTCGCGATAGAAAGGACGCCCGCGAAAAGCTGATCACGATCCTTCAGGAAAAGCTGAAACCCCTGGAGAGGAAGGTCAAGGTAGCCGGGGTGGCATCCGGGCTCCTGCTCTGATCCGCGGTGTCTGCGATGGGTGGGCGTGCAGGTGCACAGGACAGGGCGCTGGCGAGGCCGTGCTGCGAGTAAGGAGAACTCTATGAAGTCATGCGGAATCGATCTCGGCACGACCAACAGCTGCGTGCATGTTGTGTCCGACGGCAGCCCGAAGTTGATCAGGGATGCGCAAGGCAACGTTACCGTGCCGTCGGTGGTGTACCGGTCGCGCGACGGTAAGACCATCGTCGGTTACTCGGCCAAAAACCGCATGGGTGAAATGAACGGGCCAGTGGTGGCCATCAAGCGCAAGATGGGCTCCGATGAGACGGTGGCTCTTTCCGGCGAAGCAAAGACGCCGGTGGAGATTTCGGCCATCATTCTGCGCCATCTCAAAGAGATGGCAGAGAAGGCCGAGGGTGAAACCGTGGACCGGGCAGTCGTGACGGTTCCCGCCTATTTCGCGCATATTCAGCGGCAGCAAACCGACGATGCCGCGCGGGCGGCAGGATTTGTCGAAGTAACCACGCTGCTGGAGCCGGTGGCCGCGGCGCTTGCCTATTCGCTGGAAAGTCCCCGCGAGACCTTACGCGTTTTTGTGTACGACCTCGGTGGCGGAACCTTCGACGCGACCGTGCTGGAGAAAGACGCCGAGGGCGGTCTGAATGTTCTCTCCTTTGGGGGCGATCCTTACCTGGGCGGGGATAACTTCGATTCGAGGCTGGTGAAGCAGATCGTCGCGAAGCTAACTGCGAAGGGCTACAAGCTCGAACTGGATTTAAGCAGGGCGGAAGACTACAGCCGCTATCAACGCCTGAAGTTTTTTGCGGAGACGGCGAAGATCGGGCTTACCGACGCCGAGTCGGTGATGCTGGTGCACCAGGGACTCTTCAAGGACCAGGACGGCGAGCTGATCGATCTGGATCTCACGATTACGCGAGAGGAATTCGAGGGCTGCACCACGGACCTCGTGCAGCAGAGCATCGACGAGTCGATCCGCACACTGCGGAAGAAGCAGATCGATCCGGCCTCCATTGACGACGTGATCATGGTTGGAGGTATGTCGTCCATGCCTCTGGTACAACAGCGGCTCAAGGAGGCCTTCGGCAAAGAACCGAAGCTGGTCGATCCAGCGCTCATTGTTTCAAAAGGAGCAGCCATCAAAGCCGCGCAGCTTTATCCGGAGCGCAAGCGCGGAGAGGGTGGACTCACGGTCGATCTGCGCTACGATCGCCAAACCGCTAAGCGAAGCGCGCGCGTTTTGGGAGTGCTGAATCGATCGATGGTTTCCGGGAGCGCTTACCTGCTCGGCGAGAATGAGGAGCGATCTGCCGATTTGGCCGGCAAGGACCGCTTCGCCTTCGACAATATTCCCCTCAGAGAAAATCGCACCAACTCCTTCACCATTTCGATTGAGGACGCAGCCGGCGCCGCCATCTTCGGCGAAGAGATTCGGATCACACACGACCCCAGTGTCACTACCGTTCTCGTATCTCCAGGATCGGTCGTGACCAAGGGCATCGGCGTACGAACCCTGGATGGTCCGCAGGTCCTGTTCGCGGAAAACACCATACTGCCGAATTACGCCGTCCTGAGTCTGGCAACCGCCGATCAGGGAGGCGTGATTCGCCTGCCGATCATCGAAGGCGAGCAGGAAGTGCAGCGCCTGACGATACAGGACATTCCCCGCGATCTCCCGGTCGGCGCCGAGGTGCGGATCGAGGTATCCATCGAGGCGGACTATCACATCAAAGCGCAGGCCAGCGTGCCGTCCATTCAGAGAGAGGTAGCGATTGCCTTCCGCATCGAGCCGTTCGTCACCTCGAGTCTGACCACGGAGTACATCCGCAACCGATTGGCCGAATTAAACGCCGCCGCCGACAAGGCTGCATCCGAGTGCCCGCGTTTCAGCGAAGTGGAGATCTTCCGCGTCAGGCTTAAGGGCCATGTCGCAGACATCGAGATGGAACTGACCGAGCACGAACCGAATCGGCTGAAAATTCGCGAAAAACTGGTGGCGATCGAGTCGCTGATTCACGATATCTCCCTCAGGGAAGAAGAAGTAAGCATGCCTGGCGCGACGTTCGAGCAGTTCACCCAGCGCCTGACAGAACTCGAGACCGGAGCCATTGAAATCGGGCACTCAAAACTCGCTGAAACAAGGCCGAAAATTGAGCAGTTGCGCCGGGAAGCAGCCGAAGCATGGAAGACCCGCGATCGCATTGCATGGATTCGCGCGAACAAGCAAATCGCATCGATCGCGTCCGCCCTCATGCCCGAACGTCCACCTGAGGAATGGGCCGAGCTGATTGCGGGCTTCATCGTCGTGGTCCAGTTGCCCGAGGTACAGGCCATCTCCGGACCGAGTACCGAGATCGGCGCCATCGAGCGCGAAGCGAACCTGATCTTCTCCGCCATGAAGACGGGTTCCGTACCCGCGGAGGTCGCCGTACAACGGCTGCGCCATCTCTATATCAACCGGGTCGATCCCCTGCGGAAGAAATATGGACTGGAAACCGTCGAACTGGATCCGGGCAAAATGACCCGCGAAACCAGCGGGCTAACCAAACGAAAGACGTAGGAAGGAAGCAATCCCGATGGCCAAATGTCCTTATGCTGCGCATCGTCTTGTCCTCACCAGCGCCGGATACTGCCAGCGATGCGCCGGCGATCTTCGTCTCTATGCAGCCATCCGCTGGCTGCCTGAGATTCTTTTCAACGACGCACACCGTCTGGCCCAGGCCGGAGACCATAATGCGGCCCTGCTTCTTTTGACGCGCGCTATGTCCCTGAGGTCTGACTTCACTGAGGCGCGAATACTCGCCGCCTTCATCGAAGACCGTCCACGGGCGACCGAGGCGGGGCTGCAATCATGCGAGCCAGCGCCTTGTTCCGAAGTGCCGGACAGCCCCACGGAGGCGCTGGCTCTTTCGGAAACGGCCGATCACGTAAACGGCGAAAAAGCGGCTGGCGCAATAACGCAACTGCTGTTCGGCCCGCAAGTGCCGCCCGAATCGTCGGACGCAAGCGCACCAGGGGAGAGGCAAGCGAGGAGGATTGGATCAGCAATGCAGCAAGCACCCCTCCTCCAGAATGAAGGCTCATAAGTTTCGATTCCGTCGTGCCGACGGGAAGATGCGCGCCGGGTTGTTCGGGTGACGTAATCAATGCTCCCCGACGACGGTGGGATCGCTCAATGAGGAAAGAGGAAATCATGGAACAGGAAGTAGTGATGAACCTTTGGCTGTTCACACAATCGGTGACGCCCGGTGCGCTGTTTTCTGATCTTGGTCATCTGAGCATGAAGATGCAGGTGATTTATGAGCTGGGTGTGCGCGCTTACATGATGAGCGGGAGCGATGATGAAATGACGAAGCTCCTGAAGGAACTTTCAATCAGCGAATTTCATCTGGCGGACCGCTTTCCGCTCCCTAACCGATACTATGTACAGGTTAAGGAAGAATCCGGCCAGTTTCGCGCATCCAGCGGCGATAACGAACCAGACTGGGCGAAGGTCATGCGAGGAGTAGCCCTGGTGCGGCCGGATATTTCCGGCATGCGTCAGTTGGAGTACTTCACAGAGGCTCTCGATGCCTTCGAAAAGACGCTACCTGCACGCAAACTGGACTCGGTTGGCAGGGAAACGCGCACGCCCGAGGTCAACAGGCGCAATCTCCTCTCGGTTATCACGACTGTCGATGTATCCGAGGACGGGACCCAAGTTGCGAAGGTTGAAACCCCTCCCCGGAGTGCGGCGCCTTCACATTTACTTATGATCCCAGCTCACTAAGAAAGATGTGATCGACACGTTGCTGGATTGCCGTAAATCAAAGCGAGCTGGAGAGCCCACATTAAGCGAAAGGAGCAATTTATGGGATCACTGGACATCGATTTCATCCGAAAACAATACCCTGGTAAATCTGACAGCGAAGCGGCGAAGTCATTAGCCGAGAAACATGGATACCTCGCGGTCGTCGGCTACAAGCGCTCATCAAGCGACGATGGTTTCTCGAACTTCGGAACATGCTCCAACGAATCTGAAATCCGAGGTTATTTGACAAGCCCATACTGCCGCGGCACGAAGGTCCTTTTCGACGCGCGTTCCTCAGTTTTCCACCTCAGCGCTGAACACGTTCTCAAAGGAAAATGCGCGTCATGCGGACGTCCGTCCACGCGGGAATCACTTCAGATGGGTGCAGGAAACGATTTTTACTTCTGTCCAAAATGTGGGAAGTTGTTCTGCGATAACTGTTATCCGAGGCTGCCGCTTACTGCATCGCCAGGATACGGAACCTGCTCAAGCTGCAGGGTCGAGGTGAAGCGAACGCTGCCAAGCTTCTTTATCAGCTAATGGCAGGTTGTTCGGGTAAGCCCGACGAGTGCTGAGCTCGATGTCCTGAACTGGCTCCCCTTGTGCAATTCCAGAGCAAACGAAAGGACAACCCATGGGATTCATTCGATCGCTCTTTGGCTCACGTACCAAAGTTCTCACCGAAAAAGATAACGTCGGTACCCGCTACGACACACATGATCGCGTTCAGGCTTTCTGGGCGCCATTCATCCTGAGTCGGCCGAAATTTCCGTATATCTTCTTCGACTTCCCGAATCGTCAGGACGCGATGGACGCCATGCTTTCGATCCCGCCTGTCAGGAAGGCCTCCGATACAGGACAACTCATCAGCACTGAGATCCTCCAATTCGGCGTCTATCCGCTCGAAGACCGCGCCGGCAAATGGGGATTTTTCCTCGCTGGCGACCAGATTTCGCCCGAGTTATTTGATGCTGTTGTTGTCGCTTGCCGGCGACATAATGGAGCCAACGAACGCCTGGGCGACAGGCCGCAATCGGCGGCCAAACCCGCTACCCCTTCCGTAGGCGTCTCTGGCGTGAAATTCGTTCGGGAAGAGCGGGTGGACATGCTTGCTCAGATGAAGGCTCGCGGCATTGAGATCCACGACCTCTCAGGGTGTGGACCTACAGCCAGTATTGCCATTAAGCGCCATTTCAACGCTCCTGGCAAAGCCGCTGCCATGGCCTTCCTGCGGAAGAACCCGGTCGACAAGCCGTATTATTTCATCGTGGTACATACCCCTGAGGGCGTCTTTGGGCGCGACAAGGATGGTATCTACCAGCAACCCGATTAGCCGGAAAGTCGAAGGGCAGGTATCCAGTATCACATGACGCATGTTTGGCGGGATAACAACGGCGATGGGGATTTGCTATAAAGTCGAGCGCTTTAGCCGATGAGGGGTGGTTTTCCAGCCCGAAACCCCCCGTTCCAAAGAATATTTCAAAAAGCTCTTAGTTCGAACTATTCCGCCGTGAACTCTGAGAACGATGGAAGGTTGCACCCTGTGGCGTAGCCGATGACGCCATCTTTGACAGCGCCGGGAGCATCGCCGTTAAGGCTCTATTCCTGTGAGAGACCGAAAGGCAAGGTTCTTAACTGCCTTAAGCCACGATAAAGTTAGTTTGTCTTTTGTAATCTGTCGAGGAGCGCGTCCCGCCGTTGGCGCGAGAACATGACGCAAAATATGACATGGAACATGACGCACGCTCCTGCAAGTCCTTGAAAAGCAAGCAACAGTTTGCAATAAGTTTAGCGGTCGTTCTAGCGGGCTGCCGAGTTATTAAGTGATTGATGAGGTGAGGTTTAGGTCCGCACCTCACCCAGATAATTGAGCGTGACTCTGGATCAGCATATCGGGGTTCGAATCCCTGCAGCTATGTTGTTGAACAAAAAACAGCTTTATCCTATTGCTCAGCCACTAGGCCTCTGGCCAGTCTCGCGGGCGCTTTCGTATGCCTTTGAAGAGAAGCAGCTTGCACGATATGCTCATGACCATCAGTCAGCTGGCAAGGCCCGAAGGTCGGCAAGTCATTCTTTCCAAGTGACTTGTCGAACCACTTTCTCTGATATGACCTCAGGATCTTGGAGAAACGTCGCGGTGGCGACTTGTTTCGTTACCTTATCGACAAGTTCGCTTCGTTCCTGCCGGCTGGCCGAGGACGGACTCGCGCTGGTCATCGACCGCTTCGACCTGCGCCCGGATGGCACGTATCGGGGCTTCGAGGATTTCTGTGTGCTCAACGCCCGTCGCACTGACGACAAATACAAGGGCAGCTATGAAACTTCGATCATGAAGCGCTTTGCAGATTTTGCGAACTCATCGCATCTCGGAGAAGACCTGGAGCGCCTCTTCCTCCTCATCGTTATCAATTGCGCGGTGCGCAACGGGGACGCTCACCTGAAGGACTTCGGAATCGTCTATGACGATGTGCAGGGCGAAGCGAGGCTGGCTTCGGTCTATGATCTGGTGACCACTACTGTCTACCTTCCTAAGGACAGTATGGCTCTGACCCTCAACGGCACGACGAAATGGCCCGGAGCGAAGGCGCTCAGGCGCCTGGGCCAAACGCACTTAGGTGGATCCCCGGCCCGCGTCAGGGCGACGCTTGAACGCGTCGCGGATGCGATTGCAACCACTTCAACGGAAGTGCGCGCGTACATGAAAAGCCACCCTGAATTTAAGGACATCGGCGAGCGCGTGCTTCAACAATGGGAGCAAGGTATTGGGCTTTCCCTGAAGGCTACGTAAAGCGCGAATGCCTCGCAAAACGACCTGAAATGAGAAAGCTGTCAGCTATTACAGTCCCTTCCGTCTAAACGCGAGCGATCGGGTGGTCGCGTTCGAGACCGAGGTTTGCGTTGCAAAAGTATTCAAAGCGGATACCGAAGGTGCGATGGGTGGTCTTCCAGATCTGGCGGAATCGCGGGCTGCGCGCCCAGCGCATGAAGAGAATGGACCAGCCGCGATAATCCGGATGCTCCCAGTATTCGTCGAGCTTCAGATCGAGGAACACATTCTCCATCAGCTGGATGAGCTCGAGGCCCATGCAGAACTCACCATCAGTGACATCACAATCGCCCGCGACGATGGTGGCAACATTCCCGTCACGAACCCGGCTCACCGCAGTGCCGAGTCGCTGGATCGAGGGCGCGAGCAACTCCTGCATGAACGGCATCAGTGCAGGCGTTTTACGGAAGTTCTCCCATAGCTGGTTGAGGGTATTGGCGTGCTGGAGGAATTTATCGCTGGAGACAGCGGCGGGAGTGAGCACGTCGAACATGCGGTCGCCGATGTCAATAGGGTCATCGCCGGGGAGATTGCCTTTGAAGGAAGAGCGGACCATTTCGAGGCCGAGGCGACGGTAGCTCTCGAACTGGTCTTCGGAATAGAACTGGTTGGCGGTTGATTCGTGGGGGAAGGTGGGGTGCTGGCTGCGGTACTGGGCGATGCTGACATCTTCGTCGCCGGTGACAGAAGCCTTGAGATAGATAAGGCGGCCGATTTCTCCGGTGCAGTACTTGATGGTTCCCACAGCGCAATGGGCAAGGCTGAGGCCGTTTTTCTGGGGGCGGAGGGAGTCGACGCGGATATCGATCTCGGCGCCGAAGTCGGTTTCACAGATGCGGATCATCTTGCCAAGACTGGGGAACTGCATTTGCGGATCGCTTTCAGCGTCGCAGGCAATGATGAGCCGGCAGCGGCGGCGGATGAGCTCGTAGATGGCGAGGTTCTCGAAGTGTCCGCCGTCGGAGATGTTGACAAAGCCGCGGTTCTCGTTGGTGGCGCCGAAGAGTTCGGCGAGCAGATAAAAGAGGCTGAAGCTGAGGCCGCGATCCGTCCAGCTTTTCTGGCCGGGGTTGGGAAACCACCAGCCGAGGCGCACGTTGAACATAGTGAGAAGAAAGGCGACCAGAGAGGAGGTGTTGTAGCCCATGTTGGAGCTGACCGCGGCGCCGGAAACGGCCACGGCCTGGCCGAGATCGACTCCGTTGGCAAAGTCGCCCTTCGCGGACCGGGTTGGGGCATAGCCCACGCGGGGACGGTCGCTGCCGCAGCGCAGAGGCGTGAGCGTGAAGGAGGCTCCGTGACGGGTGTTGAGGACCAGGTCGGAGCTGCCTGCAAGATTCAGGGAGCAGTTGATGAGCGGGAATGGGCCGCGGTAGGGATCGCAGTCGCGGGACTCGGTGGGACGTTCGCCGGGGGAGTCAGTGCGGAACCGCCAGAGCTTCATGTCGTCGCAAAAATCAAATTTCATGAAGGGATTCGGCTTGCGTGCGCCGGCCATCCAGCGCGTGGCGCCGAGATAGCAACGCACCAGGCGGTTGCGATAGAACTGGCTGAACCCGAAGATATTGATCTCGAACCGGCTGGAGAAGAAGTAGCCGATGCACGCGCAGGCAACAAACGTACCGATGAAGGCGGGCCAGCCTAACTTGCAGAAGTCGCGCAGAGGATCGGATACGGTGAGGTTATAGCTGGACCCAAAGATGTGAAACATGAGAATGTAGAGCAGAGTCGAGCCGAGCAGGAAGCTGCTGATGATGAACACGACGCCGCCGACTTTTGCCAGGACCTGGAGCAGGCGGTCCCTGGCGCTTTCGCCGCCGCCGGCGGTCTTGCTGCTTTTGCCCGCGAAGATGCCGCCGACGACGGAGCCGATCCAGCCGAACACAGTGGTCCAGTTGGCAACAGGGTGGAGATGCAGCCACGCCGCGGCGAAGAGGACGATCCAGGGACCGAAGAGGGCGACGCCACAGACGAAAAGGCCGGCGCCGGCGAAGATGGTCAGCCAGGTGCCGTAACGGGTCCACCATTCGCGCTGGGCCTCCGTCGTGTCGTTGCTGCTGAAGCCGATGAGCAGGAGGATGGCAACGGTAAAGGCGACCAATGCCAGGGGAGGACCGAAGACAAAGGCGATGCTGTTGGCGACGTCACTGTGGGCGGACCAGGAGCGGAAGGCATAGAAGAGCGCAACCAGTTCCAGGTAGAGAACGCCGGTGCAAACCAGAGTGATGACAGGAACCCACAACCGCTTATGCAGCTGCAGGGTCTGCCACGCGAGCAGGGCAACTCCGAGGGCGGAGCAGACAAGAAGGAGCAGCCAGGATCTCCACGCCTCCAGGAGCATGTCGGCGAACGAATCCGAGTTCTGGAGGCAGGGCCAGATTGTGGAAGTGAGATGCGCGGCGGCCCAGAAGCGGGAGGCGAGCGCAGTTGCGCCGATCCATGCGGGAAGTACGGCGAACTTGACGACGACTTCAGTGTCACCGAATCGGTTATCGAGCGGTTGCCCGGCCAGATGCGCCAGATAGAGGAAGAGCGAGAAGACGACCACGGCGGCAGAGACGGAGAGGACGCTGAAGTCAAGCCAGGGGATGCTGCCCGCCCACAGAAAAACCCGCATACCCCCAAGTGCAGCCGAGAGCAGGAAAAAGAGCCAGACGAGCGCGGTGAGTTGAATGAGGATGGTGTTGCGAAGCCAGGTATTGGCGATGTTGAGCGTGTCGGGGCTGAGGAGGCCGGTGCGGGGTGCGAGGTAGTTGGAGTATTTGCGGAGATGCTCGATGGAGGGGCCCCAGTCCGTGAGGCGGCCCAGCCAGTGAGCACTGCGGCGCACGTTGCCGATGAGCCATGAACCAATGAACCCACCACCGGAAACCGTGGAGATGTAGTCGAAGTGGCGGAGAAGGTCGAGTTCCTGGAGACCCTGAAGCACGCCAAGGTTGAGGGTGGCGCTGCGGATGCCGCCTCCGGAGAAGGCGAGCCCGATCAGACCGGCGGGACGAGGCGATCCGAGCAGCCTGCGGCTCCAGCGGTGGTCCTTGTCGAGCTTTTCAGCGGCCTCTGAGGCTTTGGCGGCGGCGATCGCGGCCTCAATGCGAGCGGCTTCGCGCTGCTGGGGGGTGGAAGGGACGTAAGGCGCGCCTTCGCGCGCGGGGGCGGACTCGGCCGGCGCGATGTCGCCGCTGGTGGCCTGCGGGGCAAGAGTAGGATCGCGGTAGTGACGGACGCCGCGCTCAACCTCGATTTCACTCAGTTCCTCGTCGAAGGCCTCACGCCAGGACACGGTGGTCGGGGGATGATCCTGGGGTGAATCCATGTCGTTGTTCAACTGGGTGACTTCGACGGAGTTCTGGATGAGGTCGCAGACGAAGTCGAATACCGATCGGAGCACATCTTCGGCACGATTGAGCTGCCTGACGCGATCACTGTTCTGATCGAAGATGGCGCGGAAGCGGATGAGGTGAATCCAGTTGTATTTTTGATAGGCGACGGCGCCGCCGGAAGAGACGTCGGCGCGGAAGATTCTGGCGATCCAGTAGATGTCGGCCAGGGCCAGGCGGGCAGCGGCGGGATGACGCACGGTCCAGCCACCGGGAGGCCGCTCGTCTTCGGATCCAGCCTCAGGAGCCCGGTCCCATTTTACGGTCGCTTCTGCCGGCGGATTGAGATTGAAATAGAATTCGGCCCGCGCCCAGGCCCATTGCGTGATGCCGTCAGCGATCCGGATGAAGCGATCTTCCAGATCCCTGTGCGTTTCGGGCCTGAGGCCGCGAAGCCACAGCTCGAACGCGGTGGGCTCCCTGAGGTCGAACAGGGCGGGTTTGGTGGTGAGGTCTTCGAAACCATCGAGGAAATCGAGGGCAGTTTTAACAGGGTCTTTCTTATCTGCAGCGAGCAGGGCGTTGAAGTCATGAAGGATGGTTTTAGCGTTGGGGAGGGTTGTGAGCGGGGGAGGATCTGCCAGGGCGAAGCCCAGCGTGTTGACTTCCTCGCAGCGCGGGGTTCCGGGGGCCTTCGGATGAGTCTTCGCGGTTTTGGTAGGAGCCTCCGCAGCGGCTTTGGCAGCAGCCTCCGCAGCGGCTTCGGCGGCAGCTTCGGCGGCAGCTTCCGCGGCGGCTTTAGCGTCAGCTTCCACTTCCGCAACGGCCTGGGCGGCGACGACTTCCGGCCAGGCCGCGATAAAGCGGATGCCGAAGTAATGATAGGCGTTCAGGTAGCGCAGGAATGCCTCGGAGCGAAAGAGGATCAGCAGCCGCTGGAGCACTTCCGGAGGCAGAGTGTCATAGGACAGACTCAGCTGGCGGTGAATTTCGCGCAGCGTGAGTTTGCCCAGGGCGGCGTCCAGGTCCCGCCGCCACAGGATCATGTCCTTTTCGTCGGTGCCCGTGAAACCGGCCTCATCATGGGGACGGAGGACACGGCGGAGACAGGCCTCGCGGTCGGGCTGCTCGGTCTCCGGAACGGGTCGATCCTTAAACTGCCTGCTGGACAGCTCGGTCAGCGTAAAGAAGATCTCCCAGTCGCCCCAGTTATGTCCCGTTGTCATGACGGTCCCTTTCTGACTCCCGCTATCGCTGTTTCGTTTTCATATCTCAACGAACTTCGGAGACAGGACACTAGTGCACCAACTGGGATCCAACCCGATCCATTTGCTGACCATTGGGCGCGAAGAAGGTGTCGATCAGGAAATGGATGAAACGTTCCGTGAAGATCGTGCTGTGGTCCGGCACGACATCGGGATCGATTTCCATCATCCAGTAAGGGGTCCCGTTGCAGCGATTCGGCCGTTCCTGAATCGCGAAGCAGGCGTGCGTGTCGTAAAGCCGGAATGTGCTCACAATGTTCAGATTCTCCGCATTCAGCAGATCGCGGTTACAGTTGGCTATCGCATCCGGGTTATGGATGGTGATCTTCTCCCCGGTCGATGCGACCTGCATTTGTGTTGCGCCGATGGCCTTGAGCATCACATGGCTTTGCAGGATCGGCATGTGGGGCGCGGTGCTCATATAGTAGGAACTCTGAGGAACCGCCCCATCCTCTTTCCTTGTGATTTCCCTGCTGGGATGTGCCAGGCGAGGGTCGAAGCACGGCAGTTGATAGTGGCCGTTCGGCTTGTCGCTTAGATCGCGAAAGCTCCCCGCCATATTGAACTGGAGGTCCGGCACGGCGTGACCAATGGGAAGAGCGAGTTTGGTGGCCAGATCGGCCGTAGAAGTCAGCGAAACAATGAGGGGCCGGTCCGCGGAATTGTCCGCCGCCGGTGCCGGCGCCCCGCAGACCTGGGATACAAACGGCTGGTACCGGTACTGGTTGTAGGCCAGGAAATCCAGCATCTGTCTTGCTTCCGTTGCAGCTCCAGCGGGATTGATGAAGATCACCAGATCGGCACGCTCGTTGGCGGCCGCGTTTGCCAGTTTGCATTCTTCGCTGGCGTCCTGATGGCTGGCAAGCAGTTTCTCCGCCTGCTGCTCGTAGATCGTGGCCTGGGCGATCTGCGCGGCCGTCGCCTCGCTGACCGCGCGTTCCAGAAGAAGCCCGCCAAACGAATGACCGATGAAGATCGCCAGCCCGTCTTTGTTTTCGTGCGTACGCGCCGCAATTTGCGTTAGCGCACTGGAGAGGGTGGCGCCCGGGATGCGGATGGCCGCCGCTTCGCGGTTGAAATACGATAACTGTTGCGCCACCGGGAAAGATTGGTTGATCAGGTTGCCTCGCCAGCCGATGTAAACCCCGATTACGTGCCGGGAGCCGCCAACCGCACTGTAGACGTCCCACAGAGATTTCTTAAAGCCCTCGACGTTGTCGTTGCGCGGCGCGGCGTTGTTCTTCCAGCCATGGACAAAAGTGATCACCACAGGTGCTGGCTGGCCCGAATCATTGGCCACGTCGGTCGCTCTGCGAATAACCGCCAGAGCGGTATCCAGTTCTCCCTTCATGAAGAGCTCGCCCATATCGTCGACTTCGATGAAGGCAAGACACACTGGCGTCGCGGGGTTAACGCAGTTCTGATCCGGTGGCGACGGGGCAGCCTGGCCTTGGAGGGCGGGTGGCGGCACTATGATGGCAGGTTGCCCGAGGCGATACGGTTGCAGGGGGACCTGGCATCCCTGCAGTGCAGCAACCAGCAACAGCAATGGCAGCAATCCTCGAAGACGGCTCATGGCTTGGCTCCGGCAGCGGCTTTTGACTGATTGCCGCGGCGAAAGATCTTCCCTGCCAGATTGGTGATGTCTGGCTGGTACTCGGTCCAGAACGATGACAGTACCGCGGTGCCGAATGCCCCTGCGGCGCGCTCACCGACCTGGGGCAGTTTGTTCTCCGCCGCCGGATACCAGGGATAGCCGGCATAGGCGCCGCCGATCTCGCCGGCAAAACGGGAAATCGCTGGTATCCGCCGCCCGTTGCCCTTCCTGGTGGAATGGCGCACGGTGATCGCGTCATACCAGGCATGACCGAATCGTTGCCAGCCGTCGTGCGTCAGCGCGTCGAAGCTTCTGTCTCCCTGCAGCAGCGCCGTGACCGCCTTCTGACGCCGTTCAATGACGGCCGGATCGGAACGATAAGCCAGAAACCGCGGGTCGTCGTGCAGCAGTCCACCGACCAGAAACTCGGCCGTCCCCTTGCCCAGGTTCTGTGTGTAACGCGATCCCACACGCTGGCCGTACCCATACCACGTCCTTGGCCATTCCGATGGGGACCGGATGATCTGTGCACCCAGCCCGAAGACTGTCGCTCCCAAAACCGCCTGGTCGGTCACCGAGCCGGTCAGGAAATCCTGCAGCCGCTGGCCAGGCCTGTAGCTGCAATTGTCCATTGCCATCAGGTCCGTAGGAAACGCTCCCGGGCAGACCAAAGTTTGGCTGGGCGGTGGCACGGCGATGTTCTGCGCCTGCACAGAAATCGCCCCGAGACCCGCCAGCGCAATCAGGAACCTCGAGATAGCCATCCGTATCACCCGTCCTTGTTACGCCAGCAACTGGCGGAAATAGTCGTTGAGCAGGCGGTTGCCCGGATCGTACTGGAGCCTCGCCGCCTCCAGCGTTTTCAGGCGGTCGCCGAACACGGACTGCACCATCGCCGCGGTCAGACCCGGAGTCTGGTTGAGCAGGGGCATCCCGCCGCGTTCAGTGCAGAACTGGTTGTAGGCGCCGAGAAACTCATCCCACCCCGGATTCGCCGTGGAGACCGGGTCGATGGTCATGACGTTACCGTTCCAGGAGTAGGACAGTAGAGATTTCTGGTCCTGCGCAATGCGGTAACCCACATACAGGAGATTCGACCGGTACCCTTTCTGTGAGTAATAGGTCTTACAGAACTGAAAAAAATCGGTCAGCGCCGCCGGATACTGATCTTCCGGAAACGCAAACAGACTGAACGTGTATCGGCTGTCGTTGGAAACCGGGGGATACTGGATAATCTGGTCGGCCGGAATGGTGTAGTCGCTGGAGACCAGATTCTCCAGTTGCAGTCTCCACGCGGCATTAAACGTATCGATGATCCCGTAGCGAATCGAGGGGATCGCCACATTTTGTTCCACATCATGGCCCAGCTTCGGCCCGGAAGTGCCCCAGATGTGGTTTCGGAGCGCCCACGCCGAGCGATTCGGCTGGCCCGTGGCGCCGGGATTGTATTTGCGGAACTCGACCGTGACTTTGCCGTCAAACGGAAATATGTAATACATCATCGAGTAGTCGAGAGCCTTCAGATCCGGCAGCGCCGCGATAAAATCCTCGAGACTGTAAGTCGTATGGTGCACGTGCATGGGCGTCAGCGGCCTGACCTGATAAGTCACTTCGCAGACGATCCCGAACAAGCCATAGCTGGAGCGAACCTTCTGCATCAGGTCCGGGTTCCCCGGTTCCGTGACCTCCAGCAGGTCGCCGGTGGGCAGCACCATCTTGACTCCGGTGACGTAGGATCCTGCCTGGCCGTACTCGCCGGGAAAAGACGCGTCTTTGGTTCCGGCACAAGCCGCGCTGCCGGCGGAAAGGCTGCCGATCTCGGTGTTGACGTAGAACTGGAGATTCTGCGCTTCGAGCGCCCTGGCCATATCCAGATGGAGCGCGCCGGCCTGCACCGTAAGACCCTTCGCACCGATGTCGAGAATCTGGTTCATCTTCATGCGGATCAGCGTGCCGCCATCGGCCACACCGCAGGGAGCGGTGGAATGGTTAGAGCCGACAGCGCGCACGGGTGAGGGATATTTCACCGGGTCTTTCATCACCGCTACCACGTCGTCGATGCTGTTGGCGTCGACGATGACGCTCGGGTGGGACACGATATTCCCGAACCAATTGGTTACTGTATTCGTTGCGGAGGGTGCGGTTGGAGACGCCATCTGCTCACCTCGTTGCCGTGCATGGTTACGAAAGCGGGGCCTGGTTCAACTGATCGTGATCCGGAGAGCGCGATCGTGACAACAAATTCGTAGCCGGGGCGGGACGGCTCTTTGGCGCACTGCTGGATGGCCTCGAGTATCGTCACGTCCCAGGGCGCGGCATGCTCGGCCGATCCGGCCGCCCGAGTAACTCAAAATGTCTTGAGGAACTCGATCAGCGCCATCTTTTCCTGGTCGCTCAATGGCGGCTCTTCCCTGAAGTAGCTGGTCCCGAAATAGTGGCCCCGATTGACAATGAAATCCGGGCATTTGCTGAGCTGCATGAGAGGCTGCACGAGATTGGCAAATACCTTACGCGCATCCTCATCGCTGGGATTGGAGCCCAGGGCATTTAGATCGTGCTGCAGCCGGAGCAACAGCTCGAGCAGCTTCTTGTCATGGCCGATCTTGCCCGCCAGGTCGGAATCATCCGCCAGCAAATCCAGATTGGCGAGCAAATCCACAGGGGTACCCGGCGGTATGGGACCGATCTGAATGCCTCCCGCGGGAAAGAGATTGGGAAACAGGTCCTTTCCGATATCCGCTAATCCCTTCAGATTTGCGGGCACGTAGCCGGTGGCGACGCGGATGTAACTCCGGGTTGTGGTGCGATCGATCAGGCTTCCGGCAACACTGTCGCCAACCAGGTTCCCAATGGTGGGATCTTTGTCACGTCGCTCCGGCCACAGCATCTTGACAATCGCATCCTGGAAAGCCGCCATGCGATTTTCCACCGACGGGTTCGGGTTCCAGTCGTCGTTCGCAGCCGTCGGGTTAAGGCGGCCCACGCTGTTGTTCAACAGGAATGGAGCGGTAGACCAGAGGCTGATCAGCGAAGGAGGACGCGTATATCCCCTGCCTCCCGCCGGCATCTTGAACGGATGCGGCTTACCGTCGAACGGGTCGTAGTAAGTGATCTCGCCGACCGACGGCAGCTCCTTATAAGTCTCCGAGGAAAAGTTATCCCAGATGCTTCCGCGAATCGCGTTGGTCGCCAGCGGGCTGCAGGCGTTGGTCTGAAGAAGCGTGACGGGGACGCGGAACTCCGCGGACAGGAAATTGTCATTGAGGAAATCAGGAGCCTTGACCATCGCTTCCATGGCTTTTTTGAACTCGGGCGTTTTCGTCCAGTTCCAGTAAGCGCCCCAGCACTGCATGTAGTCGCGGCCGGAACAGCCACCCGGATCAAGGCCGGGAACCTGTTTCGGAAGCTTGCTCGAATGACACCGCGCACAGCGATCCGCAAACACCGTTTCGCCCAGATCAAGAGTGGCCGCGTCCGCCGTAAGATACTTCGCTCCGCCCGGGGCGTCCTGCAACTTGTGTGGGGCCGTACTGGCCAGGAAGAACAACGCCATGTTGGGCGATTGCGCCTCGGTCGCCTGCCAGTAGACAGAGTTCTTACGAGCGATTGCGATCTGGATCGGCGTCGTGGGCTTTCCACCCACCAGCGCGTTGAAGTGCAGGAGCCACTCCTCACTGAACAATCCGATGTTGATGTAAACGCGATTCAAAGCCCCCAGTACGCCGACCGAATCGGCACCGTCCTTCAAGACGCGCGGAGAATAAGCGGTTGCGGGTGCAGTGAAGTACCGGGCCAGCGGCGACGAAGCCGGCACAAAGTCATTCAGTTGCTTGTTGATCAGGCCCCCTCCGCTCAGTGTTTCCCTGCCGAATCGCAGAGCCTGGTCGAGCCGCGGGCCCACGTCATAGATCGCATTCATCGTGCGTGGGTTATTGATGTTATCCGTCGACACCAGAGAAGTGTCGAGGGTACCGGGGCGCTGGCTGTGAAACAACTGAAACACGTAGTTGCTGGGATCGGCCTGCCAGTCGAAGATACGATCGAGCCAGAAGTACTGCGCCCCGACGTTCGAGGCTAGATCGGCCCACTGAGGATGCTCCGGATCGGCTGGCGGATGGACAGGGCTCGGTCCCAGATGACAGAACGCGCAGGACATCCCTACGCGGTATGGTCGGATAAGATCTTTGTTGTTGTAATAGCTGGGGTCGGTGTAATAGCGTACCGGATCCCACTTCTTCGCCGCAACGGCATCGAACGCGGGATTGGGAAACACCCGCAGTCCGGCGATGCCGGAGGCCCAGCCATAGTAGGAGGCCACTGGCACAGTAGTTCCACGCGCACCGATCTTTACTCCCGGGTACTTTACTTCGTTCTCAAAGGGATCTGGAGGGCAGGTTGGATCGCGCTTGTCCAGCCATAACCCATATCGCTGGGGGTCGGGACCGGTGGCCTTGATGAAACATGGTTCGTTGACCAGTCCAAGGTAAGCCCAGCGATTGTCACGGGAAAACTTCAGGCCGGGATAGGACGACAGTGTCTTAAGAAAGTCCAGGGCGCCGAAACTCGAAGTTACAAGACTGTCCCAGAAGCGATCGTTGCCTCCGGTCCAGACGATCCACATATTCCGGCCCTTTACCTCTTCGGGACTAAGCGAGATGCCGCCGTCCATATCGTGGAAATAGTCATCATCCGCGGCCGGGAAAGACGCGGCATCGCGATGCGCGCGAAGCGCCTCATCCTGCACCGTGCCCGGCCGGGGCTGCTGGCTGCAGCCGCCGATACACAAGACTGAAACCGCGGCAACCCACAACAAAGAGCGACGATCCGGGCGGCACTTCATGCTGATACCTCCGGTTCACGGCGTTGAGTGGAACAGACGCTGATGTGCGGACGACCATGGGAGAACGAGCATCTGGATTTGTGGGAATCTATCTTGCTCCGGGGATGTTGCGTTGTCAAGACTGATGGCATGATCCTGAAGCTTCCTCGTCGCAGGAGATACAAGTCGGTGGTAGCTTATGCGCGCGCACTTATAACCACAGTCACACTCTATTTCCGAAAGAAAGGAGACCCGGCCTCAGTGATGCATGCGGAAACGCCTGTGCATAGGGTTAATCTCCAGAGCAACCGAGGCATAGCGCCGGCTGCTGGACAAATCTCCCGCGGCTTCGAAGAGATCGGCTGCGGTGGAAAAAACAATGGCATCGCGCACACCCGAGGAAAGCGCAAGGCGCATTTGTTCCAGCGCCTCCTCAGTTTGGTGAGTGAGAAACAGAGCCCACGCAAGGGTTGTTTGGGTTGAAAAGTTCGATCGCAGCTCAATGTCTCGCCGGGCCCACTGCAGCGCCTCCGCGGGTTCTGCACCAGGGCCCGCGTAATAATCCGCCAGGTGATGGAAGTAATGCACGTCTCCGCGCCGTACAGATTCCAGATATGACGTCAAAGCGCTTTCCAGCCACACTTGCGCCAGGTTCTCCCGTCCCGCACAGATATACATTTCGCCGAGGGCCTGCTGCAGCTCCGGCTTCTCTGTCCTTTCGACGACCTCGCGCAACATCTCCAGAGCCTCATCAAAGCGTTCTTCGGCGGCAAGCAATTCAGCAATGTGTTCCGCCGTGTACCAGTGGCCGGGATAAGCGCTTTCGGCTCGCAGATAGTGCGACCATGCGCCGGTGTAATTGCCGCGATTGAAAGCCAGAAGTCCACGCTGCACCTCAAGCCAGGCATACGAAAGCATCTGCTTCGCTGTAAGGTCGTCTTCAGCCTCGGCGTACAGCCTGTCCGCCTCAGAGAAATCCCCAAGCTTGCTGTGCCAATGCGCCAAACGGGCGAGATGATCCCACGTTGCGTGTTGTGCAATCAACTCCTCAAACCCAGCCCGAGCCAGCTCATAGCGCCCTTCTTGCATATCAAGGTCCGCTAGCAGGACCCGGCCTTCAACTCGACTTGAGAGCATGGGCGCCGAGGCAAGATGGCGGCGGACCTCGTGCAAACGGTGGAAGCGGAAATCCAGATTGGCCTGGAGAAGACACAGATCTTCTTTCGGTCCAAACTCACGCAGCGCGGTGTCGAGTTCCTTCTCCACTTCTTCAAGCTGCGCCATTCTTCCGGTAAGCGACGCCCTGTGGAACATGCGGTAGAGCAGGCGCACACGATCCGATAAATCGCGGGGTTGAGCGGCGAGCCGGAAAGTCAGGCGGCCGATGTCGTTCTCGGCGCGCTTCCGCTCCTCTTCGAAGCCTGGTCCTGCAAGCCGCGGCGACACGACTGGATTCGACGATGTGGCTACCATGCTTGCGGCCATGGCTCCGCCAGATAGGGAAAGCTATCGAGAAATTCCTTATCATTCTTCAGGGGATTTGGCGGAGTTTTCGGAAGGATCGGCGCACTCTCCCACAGCGCCGGATCTCCGAGCAGATCGACGTGGTATTTCCCGCCTTTCCATTCCGCTTCCATATCGAGGAACAGGGACAGGAAGCGCGTGGCAACCTGATCTTCCAGGCGGCGGCCGAAGGGCCAGGTGCCGTTCGTATCCATGTCCACGGCGCAGACATTGGGAACAAAGATTTCGAACGGACGGCGCAGAGGAATATTCAGCCCCTTCGGATTCCAGGAGTTATCCGGCATGTTCAGTTTCTGAAACAGGGTCCTGGCAACTTTTGGGAATGCGGCGATCACGTGGTCGTAGGTTCTGTACACGGAAACGGGCGAGTTACCATGGTCGAACGAGCACTGCAGGCCCAGCGCACTGATCGAAGGACCGAACCCCCACCCCAAATGAGCAAGCCGTTTGATGAAGTGGGGCCCGAGCCAGAAGTTATTCGCGCCTGCCTGGCGGTCATCCTCGCGCTCACTCAGCGCGGCGTCGGCAAACGGTTGTCCATCCGTGTCGACCAGCTTATATTTCTGAAGCTCCGGGTCCACATCTTTTTCCAGGATGGCCTTCGCCGGATCCTTGAGCCACGACGGCTCATCGGGAATACTCTCCACCTTCTTCGCAGCCTTAAGAACCCAGCTCTCTCCCCAGGCATTGACCAGTCGGTTGTGCTCCGTATCCGGGGTAATAAACGAATGCGGTATCTCGAAGACAATCGCGTTGCAGTTCTGCCCGGCGCGGCAGTCCCGACCGCTATAGACAAACCGGAAATTGCCTTGCGCGTCCTTTTTGAAGCGATCTCCGTTCCATGTCCAGGGACCCGGAGGCAAATCCAGTTTCGGAGTCGTGCCATCGGGCTGCGTGTAACCCCAGTTCGGCATGTCCTCGCGATAATTGAACATGTCGTTGCCTTCAAGTTCGAGCAAGGTCTTGGGAACAGGCAGTTCACGCGCCTCGGTCATAGTGTGGGGGACGTGATAAAACTGCGGGGCGTAATTAATCGACCGGAAAAAGCCTGTCAGGTCATTAAAAAAGGCATCGTCTCGTCCGCCGATGAATGCCTGGATAGTCTGGCCGTCGCGGGCCGTAATTGACGTAACCTTGTTAACGTCCAGTTCCGAGGACAAATCTCCGCCGGGAAACCCAATGAACTTGACCAGCGCACTGCCGGACGATCTGACCGTTACCCGAATTTCGGCCGTTTTTAGTTCGCCAAGATACTTCTCCTTCACGGCGTCGAAGTAGGCGAGAACAGATTCCAGACTGACGTCGCCATTCTGGGGCCACGCCATACGAGGATGGGAAGTCAGAAGCAGCCGGTACAGCAGGTCGGGATCGAGGGCGCCAGCCGACGGCGCAGAGGCAAAGGTAAGAGCAAGAACCACCTTTTTTCCGTCTTCGACTGGCCACCCGAAAAGATCGTACAGATCGGCGGGAGAGTAGTCGATGTCGGAAAATATGTGGTTAACAGCATTGGGATCGTTGTGATCTGCCATACGCTCTCTGCTCTCTTCCATTCCATGCCGTTGTCCATCAGGCAGGATGCCTCAACGACGACGCACAAAGGGAACACAGCCTTCTTGACCGAAGGAGCTTTGTGTTTCTACAGATCGAGGAATAAAGTCCGCCGCTCCAACAACTTTCCTCGCAGCGGAACAGGCAGGCCCTGACCAGCTAACTTACCTTGAATCTATGAGGCTATCGGGGTTTTGCAACTCGACTCAAGAAACCATAACTGGTGGCTCATGTCAAGTCGAGAATATAGAAGCATTCGGAAATCTTGCAGCGCGGTTCGCTTTTCCTTCGAATCGCTGTTTGTCGTCAGTCTCTCGAATGATCGCCATTCCGAGCTCCGGAAAGCAGGTTCGACAGCCATCGCCCATTCGTATTCTTGACAGCTTCCGCTTTTATGCTCTAAGCTCCGGTTATTTTAAAAGACAGCAGTTCAGCACCATCCTTCGCCACTGCAGTCATTACCCCATTGCCTGTGTATAGGCCAGTCGACCATGGCTTCGCGGGCAACCAGACTCTGCGTACGTCAATACGCCCGATTGGTATTGAAAGGGCCCCATGGATCTCGTGCGCATGCGGGCATTGCGTTGTTCCCGGGTTCCGTTACCAGATGTCAGTGCATCCGCTGCCCTAAGCCGCTCATGTGAGCAGACGCTTAATGGCTGGAGTGGAGTATCCACAGCTTGCACCACATGGAGGAAACGCAGAACAGGATGCGCACCTGTCCTGCGAATCGAGCACCTTTCGGCTGGTGGATGAAACGCATTTCTCGCAGTGCAAACTGTGCAGACCAAAAGGGGAAGGAAGGATCTCATGCCCACGAAGCCTCAGCCGCACGGTCCCAAAGCGCACGGAATTGTATATCGAGTCGTCCGCTGGCTCGTCGTCATCGCCGCCGTGCTGGTAGTTGGGGTCAGCGTGCTCATCGCGATCCTCGTCATTTTCCCACTTTCGCAAGCCTGCAAAATCAAAGACGAAGCAATGCTCGCAGGACGTACGGTCGACAATCTCCAGGGCTCCGACATCGACTATTTCCACGACATGGATAACGGCATCCCGTTGACCCGGGACCAGGTAATCGGCCGCGACAACTGGATTGTCTGGACCGGTGGGAATGATCGCTTCTGGGATGTCATCTCCGTGAAGAGCGCGGGAATTCTCGATCTCCTCAAGACCGTCTCCGACTATCCGACGCTGCCGGCGACTCGCGCCAATCGATGGGATTTTCTGGGTCTGGTCAACGAACCATGCTACGAAACGGCAACAGGGCCGGACCCTAAGCGACAGGGACTCTGGCTCGACCATCGGAGTCAGAAGCCTGAATGCGGTCCGGACCCATTTGAGGACGAGACGAAATACCCCGGCGTTAGGATTGGAGCGCGCGGCAAGACCGTCGAACTCGGATCCTATTACGGCTACGGTACCGGTATCGTTGGCCTCCGCCTGTTTCCGAACCCAGCATTCGACGAGAAGGCAAAGAAGCATTGGGACGCGAAGAGGTATTACACCGACCCAGGCTATTACAACGATGCGAAGCTGATTAAGCCGTACCGCGTCGGCATGTCCTGCGGCTTTTGCCATGTTGGGCCCAATCCGCTCAATCCTCCTTCAGATCCCAACAACCCGGAATGGAGGAACCTGAGCTCCATGGTCGGCGCCCAGTATTTCTGGGTCGATCGTATCTTCTCCTGGAGCGGCGATACCAAACTGTATTTCTATCAGCTCTTTCATACTGCGCGTCCTGGGTCGCTCGATACGTCGCTCGTCTCCACAGACAACATCAATAATCCGCGGACCATGAATGCGGTCTATGATCTGAAGGACCGGCTGGGCATGGCCCTGCTGTGGGGTCAGGAGAAGCTCGCGGATGGCCAGCATGACAACAAACAGTTCAACGATTACGTTCCGCCCGGTGATCCCCTCGCGAAATTTTATACGCCGCCTGACTCCGTCAATACCCCGCATGTCCTGAAAGATGGATCGGACTCGGTGGGTGCACTCGGAGCTCTCAACCGGGTCTATCTGAATATCGGACTTTTCAGCGAAGAGTGGCTGCTGCATTTCAACGCGCTCATTGGCGGCACACAAGTGACGCCGATTCCGATTAAGACTGCTGAGAAGAACTCAGTCTACTGGAAGGCAACCGAAGCGCAGACGATGGATCTCGCCCGCTTTATGCTGGTGAGTACCAGTCCGCACCATTTAGCCGACGCCCCTAACGGCAAAGCGTACCTCACTAAGAACACCGCCCAGTTAACTCGCGGCAAGATCGTTTTCGCAGAACGTTGTGCGCGATGCCACTCCAGCAAGCCGCCCGATCTTGCTCCCGGACAGGGTTTGGCCAATTGCGCGGGCAAAGATTATCTGCCGTGCTTCATTAACTACTTCAAGCTGACTCAAACCGAGGACTTCAAGGCAAAGATGCGCGCGAAAGTTCTTGCCGATGACTTTCTGAAGGAGAATTTTCTCTCTACCGACGCGCGTATCCCGGTGACCCTTCTCGGCACAAATGCCTGCAGTCCGCTGGCAACCAACGCCCTCGCAAACAACATCTGGGATAACTTTTCCTCACAGAGCTATAAGGAGCTGCCGTCGGTGGGGACCATCCTGGTACGCGATCCGTATACCGACGAAACCAGGGAGTACCAGATGCCCGCCGGAGGCCGCGGTTATACGCGTCCGGCAAGTCTCATCAGCATCTGGTCAACGGCTCCGCTGCTCCTCAACAATTCAGTGGGACACTTCGAGTCAAGTCCGTCCGTGGATGCCCGAATGAAGAGCTTCACGGATTCTATTCATCAGCTGCTTTGGCCCGAGACACGAGCCAATGACAGCGATCAACGAGACACACTTCCAAAGGCCGTGCATTACTTGAGCGGTCAGGCCCCCAACTTTGTCGATCGGATGGATCAGCGGAGTTATCTCAATGTGGCCTACGGTTACCTGCCGTGGCCGGTCTCCGCAACGAGAGGTCTGGACAAGGCATTGCTGCCATGGTTATTCGACAAAGATGGCGCTCGGTTCGGGCCTTTCCCTGCCGGAACTCCCGTTGACCTGATGGCTAACATTGACTTGCTTGGCGACAGCGACAGCGGATGGGATCGCTTCAAGCGCGATGCATCCGTAATTTACCTGTTGCTGAAATATCAGCACTCCGTCGGGGGCCTGCCGCAGGATGCCCCGGACGAACAGATCGAAGCCGCCTTCGACAAGATTCAGCCAAAGCTTTATTCCTACAGTAAATGTCCGGACTATGTCGTGAACAAGGGGCATTATTTCGGAACGGATATGTTCAACATGCTCTTGCAGCAACCGGCTCTGAAGGACTCCGGCATTCAGCAAGAGCCAGGATTAAGCGATTCGGATAAAGAAGCGCTGATTGAGTTTTTGAAGACGTTCTGAGCAGGGAGCCGGCGTTAAACTCCGCTCTCGACCTGGATGACACTCACGATTTGCAAGGGGAGAAAGTTAAATGGCCAATCAACGGCAGGCCGATTGCGAATACATTGTCGTGGGATCGGGTGCCGGGGGTGGAACGGTCGCGGCAAGGCTGGCGGAGGCCGGCCACAGTGTGATTCTGCTCGAAGCGGGAGGAGATCCGCGAACACTTCAGGGAGGGGACCCTAACTCGCCGGAGACCAATTGCCTGCCCCAGGACTATGACGTCCCGGTATTCCATGGACTCTCGACTGAAAACAAGGCGCTGAGCTGGGAGTTTTTCGTCCGCCACTACTCCGATCTGGATCAGCAGAAGAGGGACAGCAAATTCGTTCCGGCAAAAGACGGTGTGTTCTATCCTCGCGCGGGTACTTTGGGAGGATGCACGGCGCATAACGCGCAAATCATGGTATACCCGGCAAACGAGAACTGGGACTACATCGCCCGGCTGACGAACGACCGATCCTGGCGCGCGAAGAAAATGCGCAGGTATTTCGAACTGCTCGAGAACTGCCAGCATCGCCCTCTGGAGCGCAAAGTTGCGAAATGGTTTCCCTTCTTCAATCCTTCGCGCCATGGCTGGAAGGGCTGGCTGCACACCGAGAAGGCTATCCCTCGCCAGGCTTTCGGAGACGGGGAACTGCTGGACACACTGGTCGATTCGGCCTTTAAAGCTTTCGAGGAGGGCGGCGATGTACTGGATCAGTCCCGCGATCTTATCGAGAGCGAGTTCGATCCGGATGACTGGCGGGTGGTAAAGAGGAACGCTCAGGGAATCCGATACACACCACTGATGACGCGCCAGCATCAGCGCGCCGGTACCCGCGAGCGGGTGCTGGAAACAAGCAGCCTGTATCCGCTGCGCATTGAAACCGATGCCCTGGCCACCGGGGTTATTTTGGAGGATGCTGGCAATGGCGTCTGGCGGGCAGCAGGCGTGAAGTATCTGAAAGGCTCGCGGCTCTACCGGGCATTCGATCCACCTTCATCCCGGGCCGGCGAGCCACGAGAGCTGTATGCGTCGCGCGAAGTCATCCTGGCCGGAGGCGCATTTAATACGCCGCAGCTGCTCATGCTTTCCGGAATAGGTCCCGAGGCCCACCTGAGGGAGAAGGACATTCCAGTCCGCGTCCCACTCGAAGGTGTGGGAAAAAATTTGCAGGACCGTTATGAAGTTGGCGTCGTCAATCGCGTGAACGAGGATTGGGAGGTGCTCAAGGGCGCCAAATTCACGAAGGACGACCCGCAATACAAGGAATGGCAGAGCACCCGAAGCGGAGTCTACACCACCAACGGCGCAGTCCTCGGAGTAATCCGGAAATCGAGTAAAGCTCGGACGCTTCCCGACCTGCTTTGCTTTGCTCTGCTGGGATACTTCAAAGGATACTGGCCAGGTTACTCGGCTGAATTCGCTCAGAAACTCAACTTCCTTACCTGGGCAGTGCTCAAGGGGCACACGGTCAATCGCGGAGGCGAAGTAACTCTGCGCTCAAAGGATCCCCTCGATATGCCCCATGTGAACTTCCACTATTTTCAGGAAGGCACAGACTCCAAGAACGAGGATCTGGATGCAGTGGTGCACGGTGTTCAGTTCGTCCGCAGCATGACCCGCCCGCTGATTGAGAGGGGAATCATCGCCGAGGAAGAGATCCCGGGAAAGAATGTCGGCACGGACGAAGAAATTCGAGAATTCGTGCGCGACAACGCGTGGGGACATCATGCCTCCTGCACCTGCCCGATCGGACCCAGAGAACAGGGCGGCGTTCTGACCACCGATTTTAAGGTGCATGGAACCGAAGGGCTGCGAGTGGTCGATGCATCCGTCTTTCCTCGCATCCCCGGGCTCTTTATCCTGAGTTCGGTCTTCATGATTGGCGAGAAAGCCGCGGAGGTCATTCACAGGCAGGCGGTCTGAACCCATCTCCGCTGCGCAACGCATGCGGTCGCGGCAAATCCGGGTCGCACGTCTCTGCTGCTGCCGGATTGGATTAGCTAACTAGTCTCAAATAGGAACCGTCGCCATTAACGGTGCTGCAGAGTGTTTGCGAGGCAGCTGGGTTGCAGGATGCGCAGGTACTCGTATCAGGATCGCACCCCTGACAAGTACCGCAGCTCACAGCCGCGTACGCCTTCTTTATGCCGAGAGACGCCAGCAGCAGGCCAGCAAGGCCGCCACCCATGCGTTTGAGTGCATCCCGCCTGGATATCCCCATGGCAATCTCTCGCGCTGGATCATCGAAGACGGTGTTCATGGACCTTCCTTCGGCGCAAAGCAGCGCAGATAAAACGGGCCGACGCGACTTAAACAGCCAATCCTTTCCGGGCATCGGTTAAACACACCGGAGTAAACCTGTGAGGCGAGTCAGGTTTACCGTCATGACGCCGTACTTTGTGAAGATGGCCGCGTTCGTGTTTCCGTCATGGTCAGCGAACTGGAAGGGCGGTACGTCGATGAAATTTTGGAAGAGCCCGTTGACGGGATCCAGACCAACCTGCTGGAGTGAAAACGGACCGACATTCACCGCCGCAGTTTCGAAATACGTATCCTGCGTGAAGTTTTGGAAACTTGTGGTGAACTGCCAACTGTCTGCAACGGCCGCTTGCCATGCGGACAGTGAGGTAAAGGTCGTTTGAGCCGGTGCGGCGTTCGACAATATCCTGCTGTAATTGCGACGAAGACCGACTTGATAATTGCAGTTCGTTTCAGTCCGTTAGGCGAAAACCGCAGCATTAGCATGGACAACCTCCTCGGGGGAACTCGGTTGAAGTAGGGCATGACCGACAGGCGCCACTTCAGCCATGCGAGCAAACGCTGCTCCGGATAAAGGAGCTGGTCCCTGGTGCTGATAGTGATGGTGTACTGGAATGCGCCGAGGAGCTGCCGCCAGTTGAGGAGCTGCCGCCAGTTGAGATCCGAAACGGCGATCGCGGCTGGGCTCGCGGCAGCAGACCGCAGCGCGATGCTGATCTGCGGCACGGGGGGCGGAGGCGGCGGAATGGGAACGACGGCAGAGACATTCTCGAACTGGCGCACGGCGATGTTGTATTGTTCGCCCTTGTGGATGCCCGGCGGAAGCTGGATGGAGAGTCTGCTTCCCGCCGGTTGACTCCTGCTTCGGCACCAGCCCCAGCCAGGCTGCAAACGAGCGCCCTTTGCGGAACTCAGCGCCGCTGCCGATGGAAGCTACGACCGCCGTCGTCTGACGCGCACGATGCCGATTGTGTCGATTTCCATGGACCGCCTCCTGTGCTCACTTCTTATAGTCCCCGTAGGGGCAAGAAGCGGCGGACCATACCAATTAGCTTCGACCGCAGGAGATCTCAATGAGTGCACAATGGCCAATGCACTCATTTGACCGCTCTGCTTCGTCTGGCCACCTGACGAGCGGGCTCCTTTTGCCAGTCGTGCGGGCGCTCCCGATCACCTCTCAAAAGGCGTGTCGTTCCTGATCGTGCAGTTGGCTGCCCCCCAGTCCCTCGAAGTTATTGACAATGAAGTTGATAACATTTGTAGTTTTTTACGGTACCCCCATGAAAAATGGCAGTCACACCTCGATTACACCGCACTGCATTGACCCTCTTAAGCCCACTGTGCACCGTACCGATTAAGACCCGACAGAAAACAGTTGCGAAGAATCATGCGGCGCTTTGACTAACTCGGCGAGACTGTTTGGCACTTCCGCGCGGCTTGCCCACCTCAAACATGCGCTCCACAACGGAGTGATCTGACCGGTGACGAAGCGAAAGCAGATTCAGGTTTCCCGTGCTCTGTTGCTCTTGCATAAAACCAATACACGAATCGTCCGTGCGAATTAGTTTGAAAGACTCAAAAACAGCAAACGCCCCACGGCTCCCTATGCCGTGGGGCGTTTCTATTTGTCCGAAATTACCTGTTCCCTCTCCTGACTGCCCGCCCGAGTGCCCAATCCTCCGAATGTTCGAAATGCCCGTTCTAAGACCCGCGCTTCGCCGAACACCCTCCGATATCACGACCCCGCTCAATACCCCTCGAAAGCGTTTTCGAACACCTTCGAGTCACATTTTGTCTTTCCAGCGAAACCGCGAAGCATCATTAATATACTGCCAGGTCTCGTCAGGCGGACAGACTATGGGCTCTTCCGGTATGCCTTCAGCATGGAAACTCCTGTGAGGACCCTTAGAATAGGGATTTTCTCGCAGTGGTCGAGGAAATCCCTCAGAAACGTAAACCGGCTCTCCCAGGTACCTGCCAATGCCGCGGCTCTTTCGAACTGAGGCGACGCGTAACTTGTCTCCAAAAGCTCCATGCCGTTGGGAAGGAAGAGACGATCGATCTCACCTGATGAGAATACCCGTGCATTGGACAACTTCCTGTGCAGCGGACGGATGTATGGCAACAATGGAATCTTGCCCGAAAATGTCCTCACCCCAATCCGCATTCCATGATTCTCGAAGGGAAACCACACTTGCGGCACCGAGATCACGACCGCACCACCCGGTTTGCGTACCCGGCAAATCTCTCGCACGCTGGAGCGCAGATTCGGTACATGCTCAAGAACCTCGAAGCAGGTTATCAGAGAGAAATAGCCGCTTGGGAAATCGATACTCGCTGCCGACATGAGCAATACCGTGGTGCGGGCGTCTCCCTCCGCGTGATCGCGGAAATCCTCCAGCCGCGCGGGTTCCAGGTCAATACCCACGACCTCATCGCATTCCGCGCCGACAAGTTCCGTCACAAAGCCGTTTCCGCACCCCACATCCAGGTATCTCCGTGCTTGCGAGGGTGCCGAAGCATGGATGTGGCGGGAGGCAAAGCCGGCGAACCTTCCGGGGGCCTTGAGGCATGTCGGGGGGCTGTCCCTCCAAGCACTGGAGTTCGCACTATATCCATGGTCGCTTCCCTTTCGGCTATCGCCGTTCGCTAGTGTTTATCTAGCTTCGTACCCAGGATCGATTCACCACCTGGTGGAGTCACTTGCGCAGAAGGAAAGGCACTCATTTCCACTGCGACTAACACCCCGGCACTGTTCACGTAAGCACCGAACAAGTCTGTAATGGCTGAGTGGGTCCGCCGACCACAGACAAGCGGCACTGCACTGTCCTGCAGGTGGTTGAATCCACTACAACGCAGTGCTACTGTGTCATAAGATCAGATACTATGCGGGCGACTTTCCAGCCGGCAAGAGCGGATTTACAACTGAAAGTACGTCTTAACACTGAATCCTGTACCTCGGATGACGCTCCTCCGACTGTGGCTGACTCGCGTTGGCCGGAGAATTGGCTTGACTTATCTGTCACGCGGCTGCTGTAGCTCCTGAGCTGATCCGCTGCAGCGCTGGTGAGGGCGATACAAACGGAGACCGCCTCTGACCGAGCGTGAAGCGGTCATTTAGAGCCATGCAGAGGCCGGGTATGGCTCTTCCGAGCTTCGCCGGTTGGCATCCTGTCAGTATAGAGAGGCATCACAATGCCGTAGCCCCGTGAAGGAACTGACCTCGTCGAGAGAGTGCTGGTCAGTCCGTTCTGTGTTTCAGTAACCTGCGTCTGAAAGTTCGAATAGGCGGCGTTGCTAGGTACCGAATAATTACTCACCACATAGATAATCGACGTTTGAGAGTCGTTGATAACAAATGCTGACTGATCTGACGACACACTCTGAGCGGGATACAAGAGTCCACCCAGCAGTTCAGTGTAACCCCCATTATCCGTCTCGATGTTCGCTCCCCCCCCTTCTGTCTTCAATCCCAGGATCCATAAGTGACCGCCATTGTTTAATATCTTTGTTTCATGCACTTCAGGATCGATTTGTCTCGCGAACACATTCTGGGGGGTCAATATCTCCCAGGGACCAGCGCTCACGTCTTCAACAAACAGGGCTCCAGTACCCAAAGCGGTATTCTGATAGCCCACAGTCATAGCCCCGGCCGTTTCAATACTTAAATACGCCGAATCAAGCAGAACAACGGGCCGAGCCGAGTTCTGTTCGACAAACACGATGCCGGAATATGGAAAATCCCCCCAATTGCCCAGTTGAAAATGACTCAACGTTACTTCCGATGTTCCAGCATCGATTTGGAACAGGGGCGACGGACTGTTGGCACTGTGGAATGCGCTGCGCGGTGGAGTGATATACGAATCGAACCCGTTAATCCTCCGTACGCTACCTCGAACGAAAATCGTTCGAGTGACTTTATACTTTCCCGTGGGAAAGTAGACGGTCGTTGCTCCTGAGTCGATAGCGGCTTGGATCGCAGTGGAGCTATCCGAGTATCCCCTGGGATCAGCGCCAAAGGAAACGACGTTTGCCCAATGAGCCAGGTTGGCATCCTCGAACTGTGGGGTCTCCTGGATAGGGAGATTTAACGAAGAGGCAGTGCTTGGGAATAGGCTCTGGACCGGCCCGGAATCATATTCTATAAGGCTTGAACCTAAGACAGTGCTCTTGTTGCGTGTTAGGACCGAAGCATACCCTGCCGAGGTAACGCTCCTCGCATACAGCGTGCCATTGTTTTCAATGGCCGCAACTGACGGTGATCCACCCTGAAGGAGCGCCTGGAGCAGCGTAATCAGGCCGAGTGAACTGTCGTTGCATATTGCGGGCGCGCGGTTCGTTGAGACCAGGCCGCGAATAGAGAGCACGTTGTTCGAATTGTAGATGCCATAGAGGCCTTGATTACGAAGGGTTAGCCCTTCGAAGGTCGCACTATATTCGGTATTCGCGGCCTTAATACCATAGTTGAATCCGTCTATGACGACATTTTTCATGAGGCATGGACCCGTAGCATAACGAAGCATGCTCAGGCCTATCGCACCCGCATGGTTAGGATCGCTTGATTTCAGCGTGACGTTTCTCAGACCGCAATAATTGTTACCCATGAAATCAAGGGCAACTGCACCTTTGTTGCCCTTTCCAACGTCGATTGTCATGTCGAATATATAGTTGTCGAACGCAGAATTACCCGCTCCATTGCCAAATGTATTTTGTGAGCCCGTGTCAAGTACATCTTCGGTGGCACTCGCCTTCTGGTAGAGCTGATCGTCATCGGCGAGCTTGATGATTGTGTTCTCTTGGTTTTCCCCTTGAAGGGTGAGCGCCGACGACCAGGCCTGCGCAGTGTTTTTGTAAAATAATGGGCTACTTACTAAGTAAATGCCAGCGGGAAAATAGAGGATAGCTCCATTTGTGCTATGTATGTTTGCGGAAATTGCTGCCTGTATTGCGCGTGTATCGTCCGTGACCCCGTCTCCTTTGGCGCCGTACCTAGCTCGAATATCGATCATTCCGGTGTCGCTCGGGAACGTACGTTCCACGCTCGAGACTGGGTAGTCAGCGATAATGGACTTTACTGTCAGGGTAACTGGGAGTTGTTGCGATGAGTTCGCGGCATCGCGATCTGAGATGGTCACCACGGTGCTGTATATGCCGATATTTAACCCCGTCGGATTTATTACTAATGTGACGGATTGACCGTGACCTCCTGCCACAAAACCTGAGGCAGGATGGAAGTTTAACCAAGGCTCAGTCGAAGTTATTGACCAAGTCAACGCCGTGCTTGCAGATCCAGCATTGCGGATAGTGACGGCTCGGGTTTGATTCGTGCTGCTGCCTTGTGATGCGGAGAAGTTTAGGAGAGGCGGTGCGGAGAGCGAGAGTACTGCAGCGTCTACTCGAGGAGTGGGCGGTGCGATATTCGCGGTCGAGGGCTCCGTCGAGTTCACGAAACTCGTAGCTGCGGCCATCACTGATTGCGGGCGATTAATCGAGGCAGGGGCGATGAAGAGGCCGGAGGCAGAGGTGCGTCCCAGATCTGGCGTCGCGGGCGGGGCTAGTGCTGATTCCGAGGGGATCGCGACAGTGGCAGGAGGCGTCTGTGTGTGCACAATGGCGAGGGACACAATACCTGGGTTGACAGCAAGGTTGATCGCCACTGCAAGTTTGAAAATTGGGGAGGCGATCGTTGGCCACGGCCAGAGAATCGAGTATCTGCGCGCGCGTCTTCTTAAAATGCCGTCCATTTGGTATAAAGCGAGGCTTCCTCTGGTCGTCATCAAGATTTACCAAGCCGCAATCATGAATTCGTTAGGGAATTCCGGCAGAAGTCGGAAGAAGTTCTTCGATGAGATGTTGCCCTCGAACTATGATTGCTATACAAAGGATTTTCATGCATTTTAGACTTGAAGATAAATGGTTGAGGTCGATCCCTAGCGTGAATTTGGTTGCGTCCAGCTACGGTCGGGTCACGGAGCAGCCTGTGCTCCGGGCCCAACGTTTTATTGCGGGCGCAAAGCCGCAGGTCCCGCATGATTGACCTGGAAGAAAGGCCAAACAGAGAGGAACCGCTCGGCCGGGCATTGGCCCCCTCACCCGCCCGTGGAGCAATCGCTTTCCTGAGGAAAGTTACCAACGGCAGGGAGGTCTGGGCGATCTCCGACCAGGCTCTCGTCAGCGGCACCAACTTCCTCACAAATGTCATCGTGGCCCGCTCGCTGGGCATCGCGCAGTTTGGGATCTTCGCCCTGGCATGGACGGCCATGCTGTTCCTTTATAGCCTGCAAATGGCCCTGATCTCCGCCCCGATGATGAGCCTTGGCCCGAAGACGCCCCCTGCGGATCGCAGGTCCTATTGGGGTGCTGTGATCGTGCAGGATCTGCTCTTCGCGTTGGCCTGTGCGGGTCTTATTTTTGTTGGACTACACCTGGTTGCGATCCTGACGCATCGACCTGGCCTCAAGCAACTGACCTATCCTCTCTGTCTTGCCACGGTCGCCTATCTGTTGCAGGACTTCGTCCGCCGTTATTTATTCACGACGAGACAAACCCGCCGAGCCTTCCTGAATGATGCGGTCAGCTGCCTTCCCCAGCTGCCCCTTATCTTCTTCTTCCTTCACCTGCACCGGATTGGGCTCCCTGGAGTGCTCTGGATCTTCGCGGCGACGTCCCTGGCAGGTGTGGGACTCGGCGTCTACTGGCTGGAACCCGTGGGATTTGCGCTCAGCTACATTCAGGCTACCGCAGCTCGTCATTGGCGGTTCTCGCGGTGGATTGCGCCCTCATGGTTGCTGGGGTGGATGTCCACGAACTTTATTGCCTTGTTGGCGCCGGTTTTCTATGGCCCCGCAGCCACAGGGGCGCTGCGGGCCTCGATGAATATCGTCGCTGTCACGCACATCTGGATTCTCGGATTGGATAACGTCCTGCCTGCCGAGGCCGCCCACCGCTTCCATCAGGGTGGAATCGCGGCTATGTCGCGATATCTTCGCAGCATGACCCTGCGGTGGGGTGGACTCACGGCCGCCTTCGCTCTCGTGATCGGCATCGCGCCTCAGTTCTGGCTACGGCTTCTCTATGGAGCGCAATTCGCCGGCTACGGCGCGGTCTTGCGCATGTACTGCTTTCTTTATCTCATCGTCTTTATCGCGGGCCCGATTCGAGCTGGACTCCAGGCTTTGGAGTACACAGCCCCATTTCTTTGGGCTCAGGCAGGCGCGACCGCGTTCGCGCTACTGGTCGGCATACCTCTGACAAGAAAGCTCGGGCTGCAAGGCGTCATGATTGGGACGATCGCCACATCGCTGATCTTACAAGGCACCCTGGCGCGGGCGTTGATTAGGCGATCCCGATCAGCATAGGAAGATGTGTTCGTTTGATTGACTATCCGTCTGTCTCGCTGATGATTGACGTTGCTGGCTTCGTCGCAAAGAAACCCCACTTGCCTCGTGCCAGGCGTGCAAGTTGCGGTAAGTAGGCAAACAGACGGACAGCGTAATATAAAAGCCCTGTATACTCCCGATTTAACCAGCACGCGTAGGCGCTACGAGCCAGAAACCGCGTGTTGACATGAGATCCACCGCTTAAGCGCGACTCCATTCCAGCGGGACACACTCCCGTATGAGTGAACGCGCGGACCATGGAATTTACCTGTTCCAGCGACAATCTGCCCTCATCGTGCAGTGGAAGTAACTGGTTGAAGGCCCACCACGCCTTCGCATTTCTGGAACTCTCGGACTGGGGATGGATCCGGTACAGAACCTGAGCATTGGGGCATGCGGTCAGTTCGGCGACCCTTCTTACTGCGCGAAAGAACAACACATCATCGGAATAAGAAATGGGGAAGTACCCAACCTCCGAGATCAGGCTGGCCTCTGACAGAAATCCCGAGGGAAGAACAAAGTGTGGATCTCGACTGACTGCAACGCCGATACGTTTGGAGCTTTCCCCAATGTATCTAAACTTCGCAGCGGCACACCGTAGGTTGTGGATGGCTACCCATTCGGTGATTGCGTCCAGGTAACCCTTACAAAGGACATCATCATGATCCAACAAGACGACGTACGGCATGGTGCAAGCTTTGATACCGAGATTGCGAGCTGCCGCACAACCAACAGAATTATCAAGGTGAATGATCCGAACAGAGGGCAGGTTCGCTATCACGTCCAGTTCGGCAGGGGGAAATCCGTCGTTGACAATGACGATTTCTCCAAAGTGTTGCGATACCGCTGAACCGACGGTCTCTTCGAGGTACTTGGCGGCGCCTGCATAAGGTATCACGCAAGCAACGTGGCCCGCGGCGATTCGCACCTTGGAGAATGTGTGGTCCATAAATTCCGAACTCGACCGGCGGGCTACTAGGGGTGTTTTCGGTATGCTTTCAGCATGGAGACGCCTGTCAGGACTCTGAGAATAGGGATTTTCTCGCATTGGTCGAGGAAACCTCTCAGAAACGTAAACTCACTCTCCCACGAACCTACCGATGCCGCGGCTCTTTCGAATTGAGGCGACGCATAACTCGTCTCCAAAAGCTCCATGCCGTTGGGAAGGAAAAGGCGATCCATCTCCGCCGATGAAAACACCCGTGCATTCGACCACTTCCTATGCAGTGGTCGGACGTATGGCAGGAGTGGTATTTTGCACGAATATGTCCTCCGACCAATGCGCATTCCATGATTCTCGAAGGGAAACCATACCTGTGGGACGGAGATTACGACCGCACCGCCCGGTTTGCACACTCGACAAATCTCTCGCACGCTGGAGCTCAGGTCTGGTACATGCTCGAGAACCTCGAAGCAAGTTATTAAAGAGAAATAATCGCGTGGGAACTTGATACTTGCCGCGGACATGAGCAATATGCTGATGCGGGCGCTCCCCTCAGCGTGATCGCGGAAATCCTCCAGCCGCGCAGGTTCCACGTCAATAGCTACGACCTCGTCGCACTCCGCGCCAACGAGTTCCGTCACAAAGCCGTTCCCGCAACCCACATCCAGGTATCTCCGCTCCTGCCAGTGCGCCGAAGGACTAATGTGGCGGGAGGCAAAACCGGCGAGCTTTCTGGCGGTTCTTGAGGCATTTCGGGGGGCTGTCCCCCCAAGCACAGGAGTATGCATTATATCCATGGTCGCTTACTTCGGTTCCTCGCTTCCCTCCGGCGCTCTGTCCAGCGTTGCCATCCTCGATCCGCCCCGGCCTCATGGGCAGCAGCGGTACCGTACCGGGTTCAGCGCCTAAATCTAGCTCTCTCTCATCCATGCACGCCACCAGCGCGCGCTCTGGAGGGTTCATATAAAGTCCCACGACGTCGCCGCACCGTATCGATTAACATCGGGTCCCTTCCTCGTAGTACTGTATTTTCCGATCTTGGAGGTCGACGCCGACGTCGAAACCCTAAATCGCGGGCATCTCGTTACAACGAAGTCGCTGAGGGGCGAACGGATGAGGCGTAGAGTGAGTGACTGCGAACGGAAGCATGGGACAGAAATCGCAGTATTGTTGCCTACGGCCAATAGCACCCCAAGCCGACTTTATAGCCGATTCGTATCACCTTGGCAGTAGATCTCGATACGAATCGATGAATTGGCGACCGGTCGCCCAGATATTTTCTTTCCCACTTCTTATGTTCGACCCACCCATCCTTTCTAAGCCGCACGCTTTTGATCTCAGGATAGATCCTTATCCGCGACCAATACCTTCGAACATGATGCAGCCGCGTAACCTCAGAAAAGCGTAAAAACATTTCAGGGTCCATACACACTTGACGGGACCGATCCAAACCCCCGACTGCCCTGTATAGCTTTGCACGCCAAAAGGTTGACGGTTGGGGGATATAGTTGGCGGTGTTCAGCAGAAGCCAGCGGTGAAAAGGAAACACCTTATAACGACGTGTTACATTGCTCTTCGCGTCGATGAAAATTGTATCGCCAAAAACGACATCCATTTCTGGGTTGTCCGCAAAGAGCTGGCCGACTTCGAGCAGAGCGCCAGGCTCCAGAAGATCATCCGAGCAAAGCCAGCCAAAGATCTCGCCGGTTCCACGATCGAAACCTTTGCAGAGTGCATCGGACTGGCCACCATCGGGCTCACTGACCCAATACGCCAGCTGTTTTTCGTAACGCCGGATGATTTCAACACTGTTGTCCCTGGAGCCACCATCGATCACGATGTACTCCAAATTTGGGTAGCCCTGATTGAGTACGCTTTGGATCGTCTCCTCGAGAAACTGTCCCTGATTGTAAGAGCAGGTCACCAGAGTAATCTGTGGGTATGCTTGGGCTGCTGTCTCATCCGAAACCATCGAAAGTCTCCTCGGCGACGATTGTGTATTTGTCATCAAGACGGCGATGGATGTCATAGTCGTGACCTCAATCCACTTGTTACGCAGCTTCGAGCGCAGGGGCTCGTAGCGATCTCCAGCGCAGGTTCGCTGCTTCAGATAGGGGCTGAACGGAATCTGAGAAGGCTATCCAACAAAGCAAGAAGACGGCCCCCTCCGAAGTAAAGGACGTCATCAGATCCTCGCCAGCAAACAGCGAATGGATGACCACTTGAAGCAATGCCAACGTCAAAAAAGCCTGGAGCGGGCCCCGGCAGGCGGTTTTTACCGATCTCCAGAGTATGGAGAAATAGATATAGAGGACTATTCCGCATGCAGGTATCCCGCCGACAAGGAGCGACTCGACAAATTCGCTATGGGCATTTGGGGGGAGCCAGTGTGTATAAATCCAGTGATCCTTGATGGCCTTCTTCGCGCCAAGCAAAAAGCCATATCCGAGTAAGGGTCGAGACCGGACTGCAGCCATGCTAGCCTGCCAAACATAGGTTCTTCCGTCGAGCGACGCAAGATCGGCCACCGACTGGCCCCTGGCAAAGTAGGCCGCAACGCCGCCGCTGAATGCCAACGCGAGAGCGCCAAGCGCAAAGAACGAACCGATCGCGGGCCATCTGTGCGCAGGCCGCCGAGGCAAAAATACCGCATAGCAGAGAAAGGTTACGGCGAGGCTTATTATGCAGGTGCGGCTCCTGGCCATCCCCAGCGTGATGAGAGCAAGCAAGCAGCCGGACCAGCGGAGGTGAACCGACCGAGCGAAGAATAGAGAATAGAAGAAGGCAATGCACGACTCGAAAGGCAGGATCCCCGCCCCCAGAAGCACTCCACCAAGGATGGCAGGAGATCCATTTTCATCAGAACCGTAGGCCAGATGGGGGAAAAACGGCAACGCGAGCCAAACCATAAAAATGATGATCCAGCTGCACCGGCCGATCAACTCGACAACAAGTGCCGTTGCATCTTCAGCAGGCTCTCGCGTGTAGAGGACGAGAAAGAGCACGAAGGCCAGCACCCACTCTCCAAGACGGAAGAGACCGAGGGGTAGGTCGGTAGGCAGAGACGGACTCAGACGGCTAGCTGGCTGCAGGATCGTTGCGAGGGTGCACCAGGCTAGCAGGGATATCCATGGTCCACTCGAAGTTTTTACCTTGCGCGGAAAGATTGGCCCACGCCCCAGGGTCAGGTTAATGACGAGCACATAGGCGGTTAGCAGAGTGAGAGCAATTCTACCGATCGATGAGACATTGAATAGACCAAATTCGTGCGTGCGGCCTGTGATGTCGAATTGAAGAAAATTTGGCAGGCCGACGATATAAGCAATCGTCATCCAGTAGAGCAGAGGGTGGGTGCGCTGCACCGAGCTGCCTTTATTCACCGGTGCCATAACGAGTCCTTGTTGAAGCATTAGCCGTGAATAGTGCTGGCTGCCTCTTGGCCACTACGCTTTCGTAGATGGCTTCCATCTGCTTAGTTTTATTGTTAAAGGTCAGGCCTTGGGCGAACGACCACCCCGCGTGAGACATCCGGGAGCGCTCATCCCCGGAAAGACCTGCAAAGCGATCGAGAGCCGCGGCGGCGTCGTGAATGACCTGCTCCGGATTTTGTACATCAATCTTCAAGCCCGCGCTCTCCGGTACAAGTTCGGACGCACCGTGTATATTGAGGGCTACTACCGGCAGGCCCAGAGCCATCGACTCTACCAGTTGTTCAGCACAGCTATCTCGCAAGCTATTGAATAGCATGACGTCGTGAGACAAATAGCCTTCCCTCACCTCAGACAGCGTGAGCCTTCTGTCCTCCCAGATCACCCGATCGGTCAACTTGCGCGTGGCGATCATCGCACGAACAACATCCTCTTTAAAGCCATTGCCGAGTATGGTGAGGGTCGCGGGAGTCCTGACCCTGGCAAGGATGTCAAGAGAGAGGGCCAGGCCTTTGCGCGGGCGCATGGTCCCAACCCAGAGTATTTTCAAAGGGCGAGGGTTGTCCTCAAACCGGCGCGGGCCTGGAGCCACGAAGTCGTCCGCAATCATGACATCGAACATCATTTTGGCGTCCTTCCTTCCCAGGAAGCGCACCAGGTCGTACGTGTCGCGATTCGTGACCAGGACGGAGCTCATCTTACTGAGCCAATATCGATGAAATGGGGAGTATTTGATCGCGCGTGTCAGCAGAGTCCGGGCCCGTTCCTTCCTCTTGTCCGAACCAAAGTATTCAATCATGCTTTCCGGAGGGGTCTGGCCGCCGCCGACGGGGCCGAAGACCACCGGCACGCCGATTCGCCAGAGCTGCGACGGAACATGAACACTGCCGAAGGTAATGTGATGGACGATATCGAAGTTCTCGGAAACATGGAGATCGCGCGCGCGCCTGACCGCTGCGAACTGCCATAAGAGGTATCGCATCTCCTCCGACCGGAACCTCCTGGGATGGTCCACGTAGTGAAAGTAGAGTCCTGCAATGGGGCCGATTCGGAGTTGCTGCTGGATCAATTCACGATTTGCGGTGGTTGTCAGGACATGCACGTCGATGCCGCGGCCGGCGAGATGGACAGCCAGACCCCAGCCGTGTCCGGGCTCCGTGCCGCGGTTCGGTATGCGTGCATATGCCGAGAGCAGAACTTTCAATTGCCAGACTCCTCTTCGATTTCTCTGCAGCCCAATTCCTACTGAACGTAAATCGCGGCCTGCGCCGCCGTCGCAAGGAGACGTGCGCCGAGCACGGTCTTCGTCTTGCTGATGGGAACTTAGATGACATCCTCAGCATCGAGCCGCGGGCGGAGCGACCTTGCCCTTCTCGATGTCCTTGTAAGGGATCGGCATCTCCTCGGACAGCCTGCGGATCAGCCCCATGGATCCTGGCGCGGCCTGCATTGTCACTATGGAGGATCACGGGTTGGCGATGGCGCGCCTATATATCGACATCATTATTTCGTAATTTCGCTGGGGCGTATATTTCCGCTCGTATTCGAGTCGAACTTCGGCTCGCATTGACGATAGCTGTCCCGGAGCTGCTTCTGCGCAGTTTATTGCACGCGCAAGGTCGTGAGCATCACCTGCTTGGAAGTAGAATCCTGTCCGTCCATCATCTACGACTTCCGCTATCGCCCCCAATTGGGCGGCGATGACAGGGGTTCCTCGCGAATATGCTTCGACAACTACCCTACCGAAGGTCTCATACCACTCTGAGGGAAAGATGAAGCACTTCGCGGATCCCATTAACTCCAGTAACTCTCGATGTGGCAATACGCCCAGAAAGCGGATTCGAGGATTTCGGGCGGCAGCCTCTCGAACCTCAGACTCAAGAGGTCCTTGCCCGGCAATGTCGAGCTTTACCTGCGCGCCTGTGAGATCCATTGCGCGGAGAAGGGTCCTGATGCCTTTCTCTACGGTCAACCGGGAGGCGCAAAAGAAATTGGGGCCTCCATTGCCGGGGGGGCCGGGCGAGTCAACGAAGTTCGGCTTAACTGCAATTCTGGATTCCGGAAAGCCGCCATCGATAAACTTCCGCTTTGCAAATTCTGAAACAGCGACAAACACGGATACTTTCTTCTGCCAGGTCCCCGCTAGCCTGTGAGTACCGACCATAAGAGCAACGGCCGCTGTTTGGATCTTGCTGTCGCGATAACACCCGTGAATGACACTGGGCATAGGGAATTTCCACTGGCAACAATCTTCGCAGGTTCGCCCATCGCGATAAAAGGTAGCCGCCGGACACAGAAGCCTGTAATTGTGCAAGGTTTGCACTACAGGAATACCGTGCTTGCGTGCTGCCCAGTGAACAGCGGGGGAAGCGAGAGGGAAAAAATTGTGGATGTCGACGACATGCGGTCGCCATCCCTCCAACTCCCTTTCGAGCGTACGATAGCTAGCGTTGTTCCAAGATGCACGAATACCGACTCCCCACTTGCGCTGGTTCGAAATCACGCTGTTGTCAAACAGAACCTCCTTGATCTCGTGCCCGCAACTCCTGAGAAGTCGGTCCTCGGCCTCACGCGATTCATCCTCGCCACCGCGTATTTGATATTTATTGTGAACCGTTAGTATCCTCATCCTCACCTATCATGGTTGCTTTCTCCAGCCAAGTTGCTGTGGGCTCTAGAACTGCGGATGAGGCCACGGTCGGGAGACTCAGTACCGTGTCTCGAGGCACAGCTTTGGCAGGAACGGGAGGGAGTCTCATCGCACAAATGCATATGCCAATAGGAGAGCCGGCACGTGACAACCACAAATGTGTGTTAAAGGCAAGTTTGTGATACTTCAGCGTGTATAGATGGCCGCCTGAGCCGTTGCTGAAACCAATCCTGCACCCAAAACGGTCTTCGTCTTACTGATTGGAACGTACACAACGTCCTCTGCCTGGAGCCGGGGTGGGGGCTCCTTGCCCTTCATAATGGCGCGATATGCGACTGGAATTTCCTCGACCTTGCCATCGGGTAATTTTCGAACGATACGGATCGAGCCGACTGCGGCGTCCATGTTCGTTCCATAGGCGAGCGCCAAAGCCTGCGTCAAGGTGAGTTCGCCCCCCTCCTGCATGATGTATCCTCCAGGACGGGACACGCCGCCCAAAACGTAAACGATACCAGCGCGACGCAGTGTAACGGTATCGCCGGGGTACACCTGCGTGTCTTCGAGCGTCGCGTCCTCGGCGGAACGGGAGAAATGGACTGACTCTGTCTGCATGCCGTCTTTTGTCCGCCGTCGGATCTCGATTACATTTCCGGCGTATGCCGTCGCACCGCCTGACATCGCGATTACATCTGCAAGAGTATGGGGAGCCAGCAACTCGATTCTTCCGGGGTTGTGCACCTCGCCTAACACCGTCACGTTCTGTCCGGCGTATTGCACGACATTCAGGTTAATCTGGGGATGATTCAGAACCTTTGCATCCTCAAACCGCTTCGCAATCGCTGCTGCCGCTTGGGCCGGCGTCTCGCCAGCTACATGCACCGCTCCGACCGAATCAACAAAGACATCGCCATGATCGTCCACGCGCAGGTCCGAGGAAAACTCTGGTGCATCGAAAACATCCAGAGTCAGTAAGAAGCCCGGCGCTAACTGCAGAGTCGAAAAATCTTCAGGTATTACTGTCACTGGATTCAACCGGTGTCGCGTGGGCGCCGCGTCGTTCCCGGAAATATCAGGAGGATTGTCCAACGTGCTGTCGCCACCCACTCGCGGGGGTGCGCCCTGAGCATGCAATGGGCAGTTTCCCACAAGAACAAGTCCCAACAATATCGGAAAGAGTACACGACCAGCGACAGGGGTGGTCTTGCTCGGGGTCACGGAAGCGTGGCCTTTCCTTGGGCGCGAGTAGCTGTAACCATAAGCCTCCTCTAGAAATTTTGGACGCACGTCGTTCAGCACGATTCCGAGCATGGGCGTTTGGGTCCGATCAAGCGACTGTACAAGAGCCGAAAAGAGAGAACGCGTCGTCCGCCCAGATCGCACCACCGCGATAATGCCGCCGACTTTTGTAGCTATCACGGATGCATCCGCGACCGGGAGAATCGGAGGGCTGTCGATCAGAACATAGTCGTACCGAGCTTCAGATGTTCTTAACAGGGTTTCAAACGCAGCCAAGCCGAAGAGTTCGGTTGGCAACTCCGGCTGTTTTCCGGCTGCCAGCATGTAGAGGGTTGGCAGCGTTGCGTGACGAACGACGTGAGAGACATCGTGCGTAGTTGCCTCTCCGGCGCAATCGCTCAGCCCGGGTGAGAGTTCCGCGCCAAAATGTCTGTGTAACTCCGGGTTACGGAGGTCGGCGTCGACCAACAGGACTCGCGCACCCTGCTGCGCGAAAGCAACGCCAAGGTTGTAGACAATCGCTGTCTTACCTTCGCCCTCGATCGCGCTTGTTACAAGAATGGAGCGCGATTTAGTCGCAGGCATTCCCAGCAGAATTGCTGTTCGAATGGCGCGGAAGGATTCTGAATAAGGAGACTGAGGCGCAGAGATAAGCTGGCTTCCTCCGTCTCCGGCCCCGAGCAGTTTTCCATTGTGGATGTTCGGGACATACCCCAGCATCGGCAGGTTGAATACTTCCCTGAGATGACGTGGGCTACGTACGGTTTGGTCCATACTCTCGCGCAGAAACGCCGCGGTGATTCCGGCAAAGAGTCCAAATCCCGTAATCAGAGCCATATACTTAACGTATTCAGGGCTGCTGGGTGATCCGGCCGCACGCGCTTGGTCTACGACGTCGATACGCGCAGCGCGAACTCCAGACGCTAGGCTTGCTGTTTGCAGTTTTGAGAACAAGCTCTCATATAAAGCCCTGTTTGAGTAGGCTTCCTGCGCCAGTACCTGGAGCTTGACCGTTTTATCCGCCATCGCATCGGCGGCAGATTGCTGCTCAGTGAACTGTTGCCGAATAGTACCTTCGTTACGCTTGGCATATAGATACGCATTGGCGGCCCGCAGTCTAATGCGTTCTAATTCCGCCTGCATCTGTTGCTTAACGGCATCCATCTGTTGCTGCAACTGAATCATCTTTGAATCATTTGGTCCATAGGTCACTGCATAACCGGCATACTGGCGTGATAATGCCGCCTCCTGGGCTCGCAAAGATCGAACCAATTCGATGCCGCTGTCGGAAGTCAGTGTGCCGGTTCCACCACCGATGGCGCTGGCGCCATTCATCGTTCCAAGGCCCAAGACGACCTCTGGATCCTGGGTCTGAACTAAGCGATACACCATTTCCGTCGAGATTCGGCTCGCTTCCGCCTGCGTAAGTTCCTGATTGAGAGCGAAGAGACGTTCCGTTATGGTGTTGTGCGGAGAAACCGCGACGCTGCTTGTGCCGTCCCCCGTCGAGGCTCCCGACAGCTCAATCCCTGCGAGCCCGGTTTGGCGCTCATAGTCTGCCAGATTCTGTTCTGAGGTTTCAACCTGTTTCTTCAGATCGCCCAACTCCTGCTGTAGCCAGTAAGATGCTTGTGCCGTCAGCCGCTGATGGCGTTCCATCGCATTCTCGATGAAAAGGTCTGTGAGAGCGTTTGCGATGTTTGCAGCCAGTACGGGGTCAGGATTTTGATACGTGACGTTGATGAGTCGCGTATCCTCCGGCGATGCCACCTTGAGGCTGCGCTCGAAGAGTTTAAACATGCGCTCTCTTGTACGCGGCGCATCTTCGAGAGGCCGGCCTCTTTCTCTGGGATCGTTGACCCGGTCGAAAGGGCGCCTTTGCTGCAGATTCAGCTGCTTGATTACTTGCATCGCCAGACCTTCGCTCTGCAAAATCCCGATATCGGTCTGAATCTCGCTCTTGAGTTCGTCCGATGTCGGCTGATTGGCGTTCGACGAAACGCTCGCTCCCTCTATCTGATTCTCCTGTTGCACCTCGATAGTGGCAGTTGCCGAATACTTGGGCGTCATCAAGAAGCACGCAGTAGCCCCCAACGCGATAATCGCAATCCCCAGAAACCCAACCGTCTTCCAGCGGCGACGAAGAACGCGCAGTAGGCCGGGCAACGTCTCATACTCCGACGCGCTCGGCAAGAAAATGACGTCCGAAGCCGGCGTGCTCGGAAGGAGCAGAGGGTTGTGCGGTGGATTCAGGGAGGTATGCAATGAAGAGGAACGCATATAGAGATGCCTCAGTCGAATGTCCGAATGCGAAGGAATTGCAAGCTTATGTTCCAGATGAATGTGGGATTGTTAATTAGATATCGTCTCCACAATCGCTTCGGCTCCTGGAAAAGGCGATGGAGCCACTGTAGCCCGACTGCTTTGATCCAGCGCGGAGCGTCTGCAATCTTGCCGGTGTGAATATCGAACGCTGCGCCGACTCCGATCATGAGACGGGTATCGAGCTTCGCCAGATATAGGGCCATGAACTTCTCCTGCTTTGGAGTACTCAGACCGACCCAGATAATGTCAGGCTTCAGGGCTTCGACCTGACGGATCAGTTCGGCCTCTTCTCCTGGATTAAACGGCCTAAAGGGTGGAGTAAAAGTCCCAACTACTTGGAGCCCTGGTAGGCGCTTCATTAAAACAGCGGCGAGCTGGTCGGCCACGCCGGGGTTTCCGCCATAAAAAAACTGGGTATAACCTCGGGAGACAGATAACCGGCATAGCTCGAGCATATAGTCGGGGCCGTATACACGACGCATACCGCTATGTCCTTGCATCGCGCCAACCCAAACGGTTGGCATTCCGTCCGGGACGGTGACGGTCGCCGTATTCAGAATGTGACGAAAACCGGGGTCAGACTGAGCCTCCATTACTCCATGAACCCCAGTTACGCATACGTAACCCTTCTTTCCTTGCAGGATATGGTCATCGGCAAGACGCACGGCTTCTTCCATCCCAACGGCGCTGATATGCACTCCGAGCACATTGCATCGGGGATGCTCGGTTAAATCGGTGTTGGGAAGAGACGACATAAAACTCTCCAAAGGAAAAGAGCGATGCAGCGTAACCTAGGCGGGAACCCATTCCGGTCACGCTATCGTGCGATCAATTCTGGGACTTTCCGCGATGCCTGCACTTGAGCGTTGATCCAACCGTATATCTTTTCCAGACCCTCCTGCAATGGCGCAGACGGCGCCCAATCCAGCTTCTCCCGAATCAATCGGTTGTCGGAGTTTCTTCCCCGTACACCTAACGGCCCCGGTATATGCCGAATGTGGAGCCGTTTGCCAGCCGCGTCCATTACCATCGCTGCAAGTTGATTAAGGGTGACCATCTCATCCGATCCGATATTCACTGGGCCAGAAAAGTCGGATTCCATCAGGAGTCGCACACCTTCTACACATTCGTCGATATATAGAAACGAGCGCGTCTGACTGCCATCACCCCAGATCTCGATCTCGCCATCGTCCTCGACCTCTGAAACTTTGCGACAGATTGCGGCGGGTGCCTTTTCTCGCCCTCCGCGCCAGGTCCCCTGGGGACCGAAGATGTTGTGGAAGCGAGCAACGCGAACCTGAACGCCGTGATTGCGCGCAAAGGCGAAGTAGAGGCGCTCGCTGAACAGCTTTTCCCAGCCATACTCGCTGTCGGGAGCAGCCGGGTAAGCCGATTCTTCACTGCAGATCGGACTCTCGGCAATCTTCTGGTTATATTCTGGATAGATGCAGGCCGAGGATGAGTAGAAGTATTTGTAGACGCCGGCCTTTACACCTTCGTGCAGCATGTTCAGATTGATGGTCGCCGAGTTATGCATGACTGCGGCATCGTGTTCTCCCGTGAAGATGTAGCCGGCGCCTCCCATATCCGCTGCGAGTTGATACACCTGGTCAATCTCCCTGACCACGTCTGCTGTGGTCACAGGGTCGCGAAGGTCACCAATCACGAACTCGTCCGCGTCGGTTGAGCTGAACTCCGGGTACTTGAGATCCACGCCGCGAACCCACAGTCCTTCACTTTTAAGTCGGGTGACCAGGTGACTTCCGATGAAACCGCCCGCTCCTGCTACCAGAACTCGTTTCACGATATCCCCTTTCGGCCCTGTTGAAGTTTCGTAAACACCGGACAAGCCTTTGCTCCTGGCGCTTTCCCTTGACTCCGTCACACCCTTCGATGGGAATAAATGTTTATCCACCGATCTCTTAGGCTGCTCCTGATCCCCGCATGACCGCAGGAACGGTTTTTGCCAGGATCTTTAGGTCTAACCACAAAGACCATTCGTCCATATATTTCAAATCCAGTAGCATCCACTGATCGAAGGAAATACCGCTGCGTCCGTTGACCTGCCAGAGACATGTAACCCCCGGCTTAACACTGAAGCGGCGCCTCTGCCAGTCTTCATTGAATCCTTCGTAGTCTCGAACTGGGAGCGGGCGCGGGCCGACCAGGCTCATGTCTCCCTTGAGGACATTCAACAGCTGGGGTAGTTCGTCAATGCTGCTTCTTCGGAGCAATTTTCCTATTGGAGTAATCCGAGGATCATTCCTGATCTTGAATACCGGCCCGGAGACTTCATTCCTGCTCTCGAGGCTTGACATGAGCTGCTCGGCATTGGAAACCATAGTCCGGAATTTGTAGATCCTGAAACGGCGTTTATTCAGGCCGATGCGTTCCTGAAGGAAGAGTACGGGTCCCGGAGACGTCAGTTTAATGGCAATGGCGACACTGACGATTAGGGGAGCAAAGATCAGCAGCAAAAGGGAGGAAATCGCGATATCCAGCGCACGCTTCACCGCCAATGGCCACCCCTCGCCAGCGCCCGTATGGGTCGCAATATAGTGGCCGCCTCCGATCTCCTCAGTGAGCCAGCGTGCGTTCGTGAGGCCAAATGTGTCCGAATTAAGCCGTACGATGATTCCGTGGTGCGCACAGAGACCAGCGACATCCGCCCAGTAGCGATAGAACGAAGCGAACGGCAGGTAGATGACGACTTCGTCGACGACGTTCTGCCGGAGAAACTCCGCCAAGTGGGGATAGTCACAGATCACCTCAAATCCACTGGCTCGAAAGTTTGCGCTTCCGGACCACTCGTCGTCGACGAATCCCAGGATTCGATAGCCGCGTTCTGGGTTTGACGCAATCCTCTTCGCGAAGGCAACGGCTCGCGGATTGGTTCCAAAATATCAACAGATGACGTAGATTTCTGCCGTGGGCTCGAAGGTGGAAGAGCGAAATTCTAAATGCGACGCGTGAACCACACAACACCAGTGTCGTGGCCATCCAGAAGATTAGTACGAATGGCAGAGTGACCATTCGGATGGTGAGAATCACACTAATCAGCACGAAGAACGCGGAGGAAAGAGTGGTCGCTTTCAGGATGTCCACGAGCTCCGCCCGTCGCGTCGACAATCTCCTGGATTTGTAGAGGCCAAATGCTTGAAATATGAGATGACAAATATAGATAAGCGATAGAAATATGAGGAAGTTCGATATCTTTGTCCTCATCGAAAGGAATGCCGCAAGGGACACGCTCTTTTGCGCGTGAACGATGAGTACCGTGCTGAGACCAAAGGATGCTATTACCGCCAGGAGATCGATGATTTTAAGCAGATTGAGAAGACCGAGCAGAAGACGATGCCTATTGTCAGTCACGATTTCTCCCTCCACTCTCGAGCGAGCGATTACTGGTTCGGAACGCGGGTTTGGCTTTGAGCCGAGAAAGGTCTTTAGCAACAGAAAGGCGAGTTCGGGTTGTCGCGGTCGTTTGTCAGACAAGAGTGACGATGCGTTTTCTAGCCCTATTGAACCGGGTCGCGCATAGCTTCGCCCTGTGAGTCCCAGGAGCTTTCCCTCCCGAGATCTCCGACGCTTCCAGGTGACTTTGGCCCAATCGGAATCGAAGCTCATTCCGGTAACACCCGTTCGTTACGTTCCAGATCCCGATCATCGTTACCGCCGTGCGAGCCAACGGTTCGCCTGCTGTTTAACTGCTCTTACATCAAGACATGACGGGTTAGTTGGTCGTCACTGAAAATGCCGCGAACCCCGAAATAGCCAGAACCCGGTTGTTCGGCCACCCGGGTTACCTTTCCCATACACTCGATCCGAATTTCCTCGGCCCTCTGGTCTGGCGAAGGGATCAAAACCTCAATTCGAACATCAGCTCCAACCGGTGGACACCTGCTGCTCAGAATGAGCGCACCGTCCAGCGCGACATCGGTTGTGAAGCCGCCCCCGGTCTGCTCCGTCCCGTCGTTCCAGTGAAAAATGACTGGCAATCGTAACCTGTATCTCATGGCAGATCGACGCTCAAGGACGGGTCCTGGGGGCATGGGAGTGGCCAGCATAAGCAAATTTCCAAGGCGTCACAAGATGGTGAACGTTAGGGACATGTATGAGTCGCAGGTGGGATCGCAGGAATGCCTCTGTCCCTGGGCAAGATGGTGCGGAACTCTCACAATCGTCCGGCCTTCCTGAGTGAATGTCCTGGACCGTCGTAGAGAAGAAAGTGTGTTGTGAACAAAAATAACTGTTGCGACACTTGAAATGCGGTACAGTTGTCGCATCAGGCACGCAGCGACTACGCAAGTAGTTGCCCGGATTTCGTGATCGACTCTCCTAAGGTGCCCTGTCGCGCCTAACAGCAACGAGATAGCTGGGAAATACTGAACACCCTGAAGGGAAACGGGGGCCGATTTCGTTTCTACAGAAGAGCGGCTTGATCCCAATCTCTGGTGGCTCCCCCCCGCCTCGATTGTGGAACCAAAGGCCAGAGTCCGCAGGCGCACGGGCGCGGACGGAAATCGCCGGATGTCTCTTTGTAGATAGAATTGGGGGTCTTAAGGTGCAATTACAGTCATCAACGTCTTCCTCGCGGCGCCGCGAGACTGTCCCTGTAGTGTTGCCGCAGACTGATCGGGGTTTGAGTGGAGTGAGGTCGAAGTATGATGCCCCTGGATTCCGAGTTCTGATCGTTGATCGTGACTCTATGAGCAGTGACCTGCTCGCTACGGCTCTGGCCCAGAATAGAGATTGTCGAGCTTCCGCTGTCTCGTCCACCGATCTCCTGCGCATTTTGGAAACGGACCGCGCGGATCTCGTGGTGATCGGCGCTGAACTCAACCAGAAGGCCGGGAACGGATTCGATCTGGCACAAACGGTTTCTCGGGCGCACCCCAGCGTCCTGATTGTTGTTCTTTTGAATCAGTCGTCGCATCAGTCGGTTGTTAACGCATATCGCTGCGGGGCACGGGGAGTGTTCTCGCGCCAGCAACCGGTCGCCGAGTTTCTCGACTGTGTTGAGCACGTGCGCAAAGGCTTCATCTGGGCGGGCAGACTGGAGACGACTTTCCTGCTGGACGCAATCAAGTGCATTCCCTCGCCTGATATTGCCATGGCCGGCGAGTCAACGCCCCTGACCGAGCGCGAACTGGACGTCGTGCGGTGTGCTGCGACCGGCAAGACCAACAAGGTTATTGCGGCCGACCTCGGACTCAGTGAGCACACGGTGAAGAACTACCTCTTTAGAGCGTTCGAAAAACTGGGTGTCTCGAATCGCGTCGAATTGTTGTTTTACTTGACGTTGAGAGGCCACAGATTCGGCCCCGCCGAGGCTGATGAGCCTGAAGATGGCCAAATGGCAGGCTGATCCGTCCGCCTCGAGCTTTTGCCAGAGCCAGTCTGTGAGATCCGATCCGATGATAATTCCGTTGTTGTTATGGACAGCTATACTTGCCGGCCAGACAAATGCGCTGCAGGGAAAGCAGGTAGTTTATCTGCAGCCGCACAGCGGTGCTATTCGGGTTGACTTTGGGGGAAAGCAGCTTGATCTCCTCGAGGCGCCAGCGGTTATCTATCTACCTATGGCTCCTCCCAAACTGGATTCTCAGGGAAAGCCACGGTCCATCGACATCAGGAATCTGGGACCTAACGCGGTTACGGTGGTCGGCGCTTCGCAATTCAGCTCGCGAGTCATCGTTGGTCAGACTATCCACGTAAACTCGAACGGCAGGGCGTACTCGTTGAAGTAGCCCTTTCTGTGGGTTTCGCGCAGACAGGCTCGGGCAGTTCGGATCCTCGGTTGTTCCAAAGGCACACTTAATGACCCGTGTACTCGTAACCGGCGCAGCCGGCTTCCTGGGCTCTCACCTATCCGATCGGTTGCTCGGCTAGGGGCACACCGTTCTGGGCGTAGATAATCTCTCGACCGGCAATCCTGAGAATCTCAGGCATTTAAGAAACGAGTCCCGCTTTGCCTTCGAGGAACGGGACATCTGCGATGCCTTCGATCCCGGACAGGTGGACTATGTTTTCAATCTTGCCTCGCCGGCGAGTCCGCCCGAATACCTGCGCCTTGCGATCGAAACGCTGCGGGTCGGCTCGGCAGGAACTGAAACCGCGCTCGAGATCGCGCACAAGTATGGTGCTGGTTTCCTCCATGCTTCCACTTCGGAGTGCTACGGGGATCCACTCCAGCACCCGCAGCCAGAAACGTATTGGGGAAATGTCAACCCGATCGGTTTGCGCTCCGTCTACGACGAAGCCAAGCGTTTCTCTGAGGCCCTCACGATGGCCTATCACCGCCATCGCGGCGTGAACACCCATCTGGTTCGAATCTTCAACACCTACGGTCCAAGATTGCACCCCGGCGACGGCCGCGTTATCTCCAGCTTCATGATGCAGGCGCTCCGCGGGGAGCCGCTCACGGTCTACGGCGACGGCCAGCAGACTCGCAGCTTCTGTTACGTCTCCGACCTCATCGAGGGCATTTTCAGGTTGTCGCGATCGAAAGAACACCTTCCCACGAATATCGGCAACCCGACGGAATTTACCATGCTGGACTGCGCGCAGATCGTTCGCGACGTCACGGGATCAAAGAGCGCGCTCTGCTTTGAACCGCTTCCCCAGGATGACCCGACCCGACGCAAGCCAGATATCAGCAAAGCCAAAAGAGTCCTCGGATGGGAGCCGCGGATCGATCTCCGTGACGGGCTGGGGCTCTGCCTCCCGTATTTTCAGGAGGCAACGCAGATCCGAGTGGTCGAACATACAAAATTTGTGCCGCAGCCCTCGTCAAATTTCCTCACTGACCTTGGAGCGACGCGTTTAGCGGTGGGACAGGATCCACTGACGCAAGCATGAAATCCGGAATCGGCGCGACGACCGCAGTGCTCCTCCAGTCGGTTTCGATGAGTTTCCATTAGCCTCTTCCGCATGCAGAATTCCGCGTTGGCCATCAGTGCGGCGAAGTCAGTCCGGGAGGAAAAGAGCCCCCATAATTGCGGAAGGCTCGTTGAGCCACAAGCGCCCAGACTCGTTATCCGTATTTTGTCTCCAACGCAGAAATTGCGGAGTGATTCGGTCACGCCGAGGACTGTCGATCTGGCCATGTAACCCGAGGGCCGTTGGCGTTGTAGCTGCGTCAAGGGCGCCGTTCTCCGGTGTTCATCTCGACCCTTGACGCAGCCCCGCGCGCCGACACAATGGAGGTCGGAACGAAGCGCAGCGTTCACAGCTGAGCTTCGTTCCATAGCAGAAGACGTCCTCTTCCGGCTCTCTTCGGGCGGATCGGCATCATCCCTCCCGTCGCCTTTTTCGCGAGCGGCGCTGAACACAGGCAGTCCTGGGGTTCACGCACATTCATGACTTTACGAACCTCCGAGAAGGGGGAAAGCCGACATTCGCGCGTGCGCGGCGGGTTCGCGAGAGCCTGGCAGTCAGGCTTAGCTCCTCCCGAAGTCAGTGTGGTCGAACTCGTCGCGCCCAGGGCGAGGTAGCTATCGGCGGTACGCGGCCCGGGTTGCGGTCGCAATTGCGCCAATGTGCCTGGGGTTAACAAAGCCCCACATCTTGAAACTGCCGTCTTTGGTCATAACAAGCCTCCTCGATGACACCCTCGTCCCCCAGCGACGCGGTGCAGAGATGGCTTGTGATCTTCAACGACCGTGAGGGCAAATCCCCTTCGCCAACGGAACTCCGGCTGGGGCGGATGTTCCACGGCTCGGCGACTGGTCGGCGCCGTGGCACCATTCTCCCAATCAGTCCTGCGGGCGTCAAGTGTGCTGCACGAGGCGTCCATCTCGTCGGTAGAGGGAGGGTTGTTCGGGTCTCGACAGATCGCCTGCTTCGGACGAATGACCGGCGTTCATCTCGCTGTTTACGTTCGTAAACGCAGGTTCCTCCCGGGCAACCAGATTTCGCCGATAAGCTGACCACCCAACAGGTTCGCCGCGAGGAACGCAAGTTCCTCGGCAGCACCCTATGAGGGGCGGAGTGTCGAAATTCACCCGGTGCGCAGCACCGAACGGCATCGGGGCGCAAAATCAAACCCAACTCAGGGAAGGAATCGGGCAGTCATCCTCATGTTATTGTTTCGCCTCTTGGCTCTCGCATCGGCCCGGCTGCGGCAAGCGGAGTCCCGGGTCCAAAGGCGAGGCAAGAGACCCCTGATCGAATCCGGCAATATTCTATGGAAGGGCCAGTCGATGGTGGGCAAGCGGCACATGAGGGATGTCACCGACGGCCGCTGCGGAAGCAATCAGAGTGTTTTTCACATGGCGCGGAAGTGACTCCAGATCTCCGCCTTCGAAATACACCAGAGCCTTGAGGCATTCGCTGGGTTGAAAGGCTTGCCCGAACAGCGCACGAGCCGCGCCCAGGCCAACCGCATGGGAGGCGCCTCCTCCCAGGATTGCGGCAACGTCGACATAATCCTTTGCCTCTATGCGTTGCAGAAGGACCTTGAGCTTTGTCCCCAGCAAATCTTCAGGCGATGCGACCTGCGCGACGCGGTCGCTTGTCCACTGTGGTACACCCACGCGACCAAACGTTATCGCAGCAAAGAAAGATATCTTAACGGCGTCGTTCGATTGCCCGTCAGGCACCACAAGGAATGTCAGCGTATCGGGCCTGTCCTGAAGCACGCGAGATTCTTCGAGCAAGGGCATGGCCGCGAATAGCGCATTCCGATCGAGAGGGGCATCAGAGAAGAAACCAAAATCAATCGAGGCGCGATGCCCGAGTCGGAGAGCAACAGCGGTTCCACCATAGAGGGCAAATCCGAGGGCTGCCGCCGGTTTCAGTTTTGGCCATAGACGTTGTTGCGCCGGGGGGAGAATATCGAGGCGAGGAAACAGTTCAGCCATCAGGCGAATTTCCGTTCCGGTAGTGCCGGCACTTTGCCGGGATCACTCAGACCGAGTCGATAGTGCCAGTACTTCCATGATCTGGCATCGAATTGGCCCGCTTCGGCGTGCGTCAGGACCTGACATAAATACGGCAAACCCGCTCCATGGACCAGGGCCTGAACATCGTCATAGTCGCCGATGTTCATCACCTGCGCGACAATTCTCTCTGGGCGCGCTATAGCCTCTTCAGCCGCCTTCCACCAAACGTATTTGCGCGCGAACTTTTCCAGTAGTTCAGTGTCGAGGGGCATGAGATTTCAATTCGTCTGTGAGTTATGCGGTCCCAACGGATGATTCAGAGCCAGCAACGGCCTGATCGCACACCTCTTCTATTTTATCGCGCGCGCTCCGTAGTCTTCGACATCGCTTCGAGAAGGGGGCAGGGTTGTGCGCAACTGTTCCCAGGCGAGAATTTTCCCTCTGCCGGCGCGTGGGAAGCGAACGATGTCAGATTGCATCACGACGCCTTCTCCTGCTGGGCACGCCGAGCCAGGATTTCCCTGGCACTTTGAGCCTTCGACCTCTGAATCTCGCGGAAGATCTGGGTGACTCGCTCCTTCGATATCCCCTCTCCGCTGACGAACGGAGCGAGGACGTTCATGAACAGCATCTGAAGCCCGACCAAATCCGCGAATATATTGCTCAGCATCGAAGCTGAACCTCCGCCCGGGATGGCGCACTCCAGCAGCTATTCGCGAACCCATTCGCTCGGCACCTTTCCATCAGCCTCAGCGGCCGCGAGGATCTTCGCTTCTTCCTCCGGCGTCAATTTGGTTCCGATGCTGCGAGAGCGCGCCGAACGCCCCTTCAGCCGCTGCATCCGACTTGCGTTCTCATTCCCATTGAGGATCGGCATGCTCGCTCCTCTTTACCCTTCTCAAATCTCGCCGTATTCGAGCGTCAGCTCGGCCGTAATGCGCTGCAGTTCGGGCATTTCCCAGGCCCGGCGGAAGCCCTCCTGCAGCGAGGCCCATTCGTCCGCGGTGAAACCGAACGTTGTCGAGCCATGGCAGCGAACCCACACCGGCGGCACCGTGGACTCCATTGCCGTGTAGCCGAAAAACCAGCGCCCCCGCCAGAACGAATTCGGCTCGCTCGTATCCCATTCCCGGAGCATCGCACGGAACTCCGTGATCATCGGCCACGACCCGATCTCGTACGTCGTCTGACGAGCCTCGGGCAAAGTTACGAGGACGGCAAGATCGCCATCGCTTTCCGCCGCGAACGACAGTACAAATCCGCCCTCGAACACGGATGAAATCGCCGGCCCCCATGGGCGCTCCGCGACGGCGATTCCTGCGGCGCTTCGAACCGGCTGTCCACGCACCAAATAATGTCCTCGGGCTGCCGCCGTCCACACGAGCGGCCAGAACGGTTTCAGGGTCTGATTCATCGCCTCGATCCCGAAGGGTTCCTCCTCGAGGAACTCGTACAGATTCCGGGCGGCGAACTGCGGCCACACCTCTTCCGCATCGGGCAAATCCTCTCTTCTCATCAGCCGCTCAACTGCGGTTGCGAGATCGACGGATTCAGCCTCTGATCCCAGGACCTGCTGCCCTTGTTTGTTGAGAATCGGAAGATTCGAAAGGTAGTGCGCATCCCGGCTCGGCTTCTTTCCCCGCCGCATTCGGTACGCGGCAAGAAATGCCTCCAGAATTCCCCGCATCGTCTCCGCGGAAATACGGCCACCGACGTTGCTCTCCACCCCCAGCTGGACGTAATAGGCAACAACGATCCATTCGGCCCGCGAAAGACTCAATCCCGCTTCGGCTTTGCGTCTCGCCGCGGCGAGTGCCACGGTCGCGTCAGCCAGCAGTTCAGCCACCTCCAGTCGGTCCTCCCGCGCCGACTCGAGAAGCTGCTTGGCGAACTCGGAGGTGGTGACATTCTCGCCGCTCTTTCTCGTCGTGGCAATCCGTCCCAAAGAAATTGCCCCAGTCTCAGAACCCTGAGCAGGAGACTCGCAATGACGAGTCCGTCAGCCGGGATGACCTGAGTTTCCTGCGCCTGCCGGAAGTGAAAGCGATCACTCGCCTCTCGAAGACGAGCCTCTACGCAATGATTCGGAACAAGACCTTTCCCGCGCCCGTTCGTCTGGGCCCGCGTGCAGTCGCCTGGCTAAGATCCGAGGTCCGGCAATGGGCCGTGGATCGCGTCCACGCGTCGCGGTCGGCCGCCTAACCCGGTTTTGGCTGTACGACATTATACGATTATGTCATAATGCCGGTTATGGGCCTCTCCAGATCGCGCACATCCCGTGTATTCACCATCAGCTTCCCGGAAGACTTGGCGACGCAGGTCGAAGAGGTCGCCAGGCAAGAGAGCCGGAACATCAGCGAGCTGTTCCGGGAAGCCTTCCGCACCTATCGCCTGGAGCGGATGCAGCGAAAACTCGCAACCACGCGCGCCGCCGTTGCCGCTCGCACCGGACCACGCTATACCGAAGAAGATGTAGAAGAGTTGGTTGACGAGATTCGCACAAAACTGTCGTCGGTGAGAAAACGCAAGGCGTGATCGTCGTTCTCGACTCCGGTATTTGGATCTCAGCGTTCCAGTTCGGTGGCGCCCCTCAGGCCGCTGTTGAGTCTGTGTTCAGCGAACATACCGTCGCGATTTGCGATCAGATCGTTGCTGAAATTCGGGCGGCGCTGGTACGGAAGTTCTCATGGAAAGATGAGGAAGTACTCGCCATTCTCACCGAATACATCCGCGATGGAAAACATGTAGAAGTGACGGGAGCCGTGCATGGGGTGTGCCGTGATCCCAAGGATGACATGGTCTTCGAGTGTGCCCTGAAAGCTGACGCCGAGATCATCATCTCCGGCGACAATGACCTTCTCAGTGTGAAAACCTATCGCGGTATCCAGATTTTTACCGCCCGGCAATACCTGGATCGGTTTAGCACGCCACCCGCGTGACGTGCGTTTACTCTTCCTGTGGCTCAACCGGCCTGGTCCAATGATCGAGAGCCGTTTTGTGCCGCATTCTCATGCTTGTGGAGGAACTTCGAGCGACTCCGCGAGTTTTCCGATGGCGAAGCCGCAGCCGCCGTCCGTACACCCATTAGGTTAATGCGTCGTACATTTTTTAGGTTATTGTGTCCGGATCAATGCAGAGCTCTTTGCGGCCTTAGGCTTTCGCCCTTCATGATTGCGGGTCTGCTCCTCGCCTCTGGCCAACTGGCGCCATCATCTTTTCCTTGCCATCGAAGCGGTAGCGCCAACGCCAGAGTTTCGCACCGACCGGGAAACCAGAAGACACAACCCGGCGCTGTCAGTCAGTTTGTACGGCTTGCCCTGCGGTTTTGCGTTATCCACCTGCCTGGCGGTGAGTCCCATGATGTGAGCCTCCCCGGGGGGATTTTCGTACGATACCCACAGATCACCCTCACTCGTACCCACAGCAAAATGTGGCTGCAGAAGACCCTTCCAGGACGTCTACGAACGCGCAGCGCCCCATAAAGTTCCTGTAATGAGCACAATAAATGCGTTTGAAGAGGTTCGGGAGTGGATGGAAAAGTCGGGAAAGTGCTGGAATGGCTGCCCCCCAGGGATTCGAACCCCGATATGCTGATCCAGAGTCAGCTGTCCTGCCGTTGAACGAGGGGGCAGTCTTACAGGAAAGTCGTGGCGCAAAGCCGCTTTTTCATACTATCGGCACCGCCCACACGGGTCAATGCACCAGGGGGTTACGCACGCCATTGACATCGATCCCGGCAGGAGTACGGCTAGCCCGGCTTGTCCTGTTCCCTATAGCCTATTCCCTACTTCCTGTTCTGTGCTTCTCACTCCTCTCTCAGAACCTCCAGCGGCTTCTGCCCCAGAATCCTGAAGCTCGCGATCCATCCCGTCGCCACCGCCAGCACGGCTGTCCCCAGCACTGCCGTCAGCGATCCGCGCACATCGCGCAGGAACACCACATCCATCCGGTGCAGCAAAATCCGCGACAGCACATTCGCGAACAGCGTCCCCACCGCGCCCGCCAACAGCCCCAGCACCACAAACTCCACGCTGAACACGGTCGCGATCCGGTTCCGCGTCGCGCCCAGCGTCTTCAACACCACAACCTCACGCATTCTCCGGAACCGCGTGCTCGCCACACTCGACGCCAAAATGATCAGCCCCGACAAAATCGAGAATCCCGCGAGGAACCGGATCACCATCGTGATCTGATCCACAACGCTGGTAATTGTCGACAAAATATCCGCAATGTTGATCACCGTCACCGTCGGATACGTCGCGAACAGCGCGCGCTCGATCTCCGGAATCGCCGCCGGCCGCGCGTGAATATCGCCATACCAAACCGTCGGCGCATCCGCGAGCAGAGCCTTCGGCAGAATGAACTCACTCCGCGCAAACGCATGCTCACCCACGATCTTGTAAATCGCGGAAACCCTCACCGGAATCGGCGTGTCCCCCACAACGAAAGTCACCTGCGATCCGATTTTCAGATTCAGCCGTTTCGCCACATGGTCCACAACCGCGAATTCCGCACCCCCGGAACCATCCCACCACTTCCCTTCCGCGACCTTCGTTCCCGCCGGCGCCGCATCGGCCCACGACAACGTCGCGTTGCGCAGCAGCCGATTCGGATAATTCTTCAGCTTCAGCTGATCCACCGGCGTCCCATCAATCGACTCCATCCTCGCCGAAATAATCGGGACCGCCTCCAGATCCCCAATCACGCCGGGGCTCTTCTTCAGCTCCGCACGAATACCCGGCATCTCCTCCGTGCTCATGTCGATCAGAAACAGATTCGGCGTGTCCGGCTTCACGTCCTCATGCAGCGCATTCACAATCGATCGCTGCATCAGAAACACGCTCAGGATCAGCATTACACCCGTGCCCAGCGCCGCCAGCACCGCCGCCGACTGGTTCCCTGGTCTGTACAGATTCGCGAGGCCATGCCGCAGCGCCGAATGCAAATGTAACCGTGTCCGTGACAAAAAGGCACGCAGCGTCCGCAGCGTGACCGCCGAGAGCCCCAGGATGAACACCAGCAGCCCCGCCAGACAAATCGCAAACCACTTCCCCACCACCATCGAGTCGGCCAGCGCCGCCGCGATCCCGCCCAGCCCCGCCAGGATCACCACCACCGACGCCAGCTGTAACTTGTGGTCCTTCAGCCATTCAATCCATCCCGTCCCGTCCCCCGACTCCACCATCCGCCGCAGCACCAAACTCGGCCGCACATTCCTGACATCGAGCAACGGCGGCAAGCAAAACAGCAACGTCGTCAGAATCCCGGTGCCCAGCGCCGCCAGCACCGGACTCAACGGCAGCCCTATTTCCGGCCGCAGCGGCAGCAGTTTCCCCAGCACCGTCGGAAACGCATACTCCACGCCCAGTCCCAGTGCCACGCCAATCAGCGCTCCGGCCACACCAAGAAACAGTGTCTGTATCAAATAGATGCGCAAAATATCCGACGACTTCGCCCCAATCGACTTCATGATCGCCAGAATCTCGATCCGCTGTTGCAGATGCGCCCGCATCGCCATGGCCACGCCAATCGCGCCCAGCACCATAGCCACCAGGCAGATCAAACTCATCAATCCTGTTGCGCGATCCACGCCCTGCGTCAGCGCCGGGCTCGTCTCCCGAAAATCCGTCACCTGCGCGTCCGGCAGAATCTTCTCGATCTGCGCCCGCACATCGGCCACCTTCAGCTTGTCGCCCAGCGCAAACAAGTACCGCTCCGTCGCGCGGCTCCCCGGCTGCAGCAGCTCCGTCTCCTCCATCGCCCGCCGCGTCATCATCACGCGCGGCCCCAGACCCACGCCCGCCGTCATCCGGTCCGGCTCCTTCGTAATCACCGCCGCAATCCGGAACCATCGCCCGCCAATCTTCAGCTCATCGCCCACCTTTGCGCGCAGCCGCACCAGCAGATTGTCATCCACCACCACCGTGTCGTCCCTCAGCGCTGAACGAAGATCCTGGCCCGTCGACAACACCACCGTTCCGTAAAACGGATATTCGCTGGGATCGACAGCCTTCAGCGTCACCAGCAGCGGCACCGGATCGCCCTCGACCATCGCCATCGACACGGTTTCCGTCACAACCGTCCGTCGCACACCCAGCCCCGCCTCTGGCGTCGTCAGCGCATCCAGTTGCTTCGATTCTGCCGGAGTAGCCTGACGAAACATCCGCGCCGACAAATCTCCCGCCATAATGCTGCGCGCCTGCAACAACAGCGTTCGCGCAAACGATGTGCTGAATCCGCGTACGCCCGTCAGCGCCGCCACCCCAATTGCCACCGACAGCAGCACAAATAGAAACTTCGCCTTGCCCGCGCGCAGCTCCCGCCACGCTATCCTCGCCGCCACTCCCCACGGCAACGGCTGCTTCTCGCGGACCAGCCTCCCGTTCGCAGAGATTTCCTGATCGCTGCTCATCGGGTCCCCACCGCATCCACACCCACAGAGCCAGGACGCCCGGACCCCTGGTTCTGCAAATAATCCGCCACTACCAACCCATCCTTCAGCTGAATCCGCCGGTCAGCCCGCTCCGCAATCTGCGCATCGTGCGTCACCAGCACCAGCGTCGTCGCTGACTCCCGCTGCCGCTCGCCCAGCAGCTCCAGCACATGCTGCCCGTTCGCCGAATCCAGATTTCCGGTTGGTTCATCCGCCAGCACAATCGGCGGCTCCAGCACAAACGCCCGCGCCAGCGCCACCCTCTGCTGCTCTCCGCCCGACAACTGCACCGGATAATGATGCAGCCGATCCTGTAGTCCCACCGATGCCAGCAGCGGCTCCGCCTTCTTCCGCGCATCGCCGCGCGCGTTCAGCTCGTACGGCAGCATCACATTCTCCAGCGCCGTCAGCGTCGGGATCAGCTGGTACGACTGAAACACAAATCCAATCCGGCTCCCGCGCACCTCCGCCAGCTTGTCCTCTTCGAGCCTGCTGATCGCGATCCCGTCCAGAATCACTTCCCCTTCCGACGGTGTATCGAGCCCCGCCAGCAGCCCCAGCAGCGTACTCTTCCCGCTGCCGCTCGCGCCCATAATCGCCGCAAACTGCCCCTTCGGAATCACGAGATCTATCCCGCGGAGAATCTCTACCGTCCGCGTCCCATTGCGTATGGACTTCTTCAGCCCCCTCACCTCGATCATCCGCTCTCCTCAATAACCATCCGTCTACACTCAATAGGAAGAAAGGCTGTCATCCTGAGCGAAGTTTGACGCGCTCCAGGCGTCAAACGAAGTCGAAGGACCTGCGTTTCTCTTCTGTCGATTTCCAAAAGCCATCGTGACACACAAACCTCATCGCTTGTTTTGCCGTCTCGCGACCCTCGCCGCCGCGCTTTCTCTCTCTCTTCATTTGTACGCTGTCCCGCCCCGCCCTGTTCCCGTCCCCGCTCGCACCGCTCCCGTCATTGCCTGCTTCGGCGACAGCATCACCGCCGGTTACGGCATCGCCCCCGGCCTCTCCTGGCCCGACGACCTGCAGAACGCCCTCGATCGCCGCGGCTACCGCTACAAAGTTGTCAACGCCGGTATCAGCGGCAACACTACCAAAGACGGCGTCGACCGCCTCAAAGACGTCCTCCGCCTCCATCCCGCCGTTGTCATCGTCGAGTTCGGCGGCAACGACGGACTCCGCGGCATCCCCATCGCCGACACCCGCCGCAACCTCGACACCATCGTCTCCGCTCTGCTGCAGTCCGGCAGCAAAGTCATCCTCGCCGGCATCACTCTGCCGCCCAATTACGGCCCCGACTACATCAAACCCTTCGACGAAACCTACCGCCTCATCGCTGCCAAATACCATGTTCCCTTGCTCCCCATGCTCTACGCCGGCGTCTACACCGTCCCCGGCGCTATTCAGGAAGACGGCGTCCATCCCACCGCAAAGGGCGCGCAATTAGTAGCCGACAACTTCCTGCCCCTGCTTCTGCCCCTGCTCCACAAATAGCTGCCGATCCTCTCATCCCCAATAACACCGAACATTCAGGGCCAATCGCCTGAACATTCGGAGGGAAGGCGAAGCGGTCCCGCGTAAGCAGGACGACGGTAGAAGCCACGGCCTTTAGGCCGTGGAGAAGCGCGCCGGGGGAGACGGGCTTCAGCCCCGGAAACTCGCCTTCAACCACATTCTCCAAATTTTGTTGCGCCCATTTTCCAGCAACAAAATCAGCCCCGCGTGTTTTCACCTTGCGTAAGGCGAATGACAAAAGCACGACCGCAGTCAAGCCATTCGCGCACAGGAGCCCACGCCATGAAACTGACCTTCGTTGCTACTGCCCTTCTCGCCCTCACTACCACCGGCGCCTTCGCGCAGACTATCAATCAGCGCAAAGTGGACCAGCAGGACCGCATCGCTCAGGGAATCCGCAGCGGTGAACTCACCGCGCGCGAGACCGCCAATCTCGAAGGCCGCGAAGCCTCCATCAACCGGGAAGAGTATCTTATGCGCCGCGCCGACGATGGCCGCCTCACCGGCCGCGATCGCGCCATCCTGACCTGCCGCCAGAACCACGTCTCCAGCGCCATCTATCGCGACAAGCACAACGGCTTCGTCCGGTAAATCTGTCCCGTAATTCCGTTTCCGGTGGCCACATCTGCCTGCACTTTGCGGATGTGGCTGCCGCGCCCCGAGTGTCTTTGTGTGATTTGCCAGAGAAACTCAGCCAGCGACGCGGCCCGGGTTTTCAAACTCTAAACTCCAATCCCTAAACTCTGCCCTTTCACACCAGCACCACGAACGGCTGAAACAAAGTCCCCGCCACCCGCCGCCCCACCGCCACCAGCTCCCGCTGCCCCTCGAAAATCTTCACCAGCGCCGCGCCCGAATACTCCGGCAGATTCACCTGCATCCCGTTCCGAATCCTCCCCACCGTTTGCTCGTCTGCCGTCACCGCCGGCATTTCCGGCAATATCGTCCGAGGATGGGGCATCCGCTCCTCCAGCTTCCCTTCCGCAGCCAATGCCTCCATCGTATCCACCGTCAGCGCCGCATCCAGAGTGAACGGCCCCGCCGCCGTCCTCCGCAAACTCGCCAAATGCGCACCACACCCCATCGCCTGCCCCATCGCATGCGCAATCGCCCTCACATACCCGCCTGCCGAAATCCGCATCGCGAACCGCGCCGTATCGCCCTCGATGCCCTCGATCGCAAACGCATCCACTGTGATCTTCACCGCCTTCAGCTCCGGCGTCTTCCCCGCTCGCGCCAGCTTGTACGCCGGTTTCCCTTCGATCTTCTTCGCGGAATACGGCGGCGGCATCTGCTCAATCTCACCTAAAAACTTCGCCGCCTCCGCGCGCACCGCCTCTGCCGTCAGCACCACCGACCGAGCCTCGCCAACGCACTGCCCCTCCGCATCATACGTATCCGTCGCGAACCCAAAACGGATCGTCCCCGCGTACGCCTTTTCGCTGGTCGAGAAAAACTGTGCCAGCCGCGTGAACTTACCCAGCAGCAGCGGCAGCACGCCCGTCGCCATCGGATCGAGCGTCCCCAGATGCCCCACCGAATCCTCGCCCGTCGCCCGTCGCACCCGCGTCACCACGTCATGCGACGTCATCCCGCCCGGCTTATCCAGAATCAGCAGCCCGTTCACTCAATTACGATACCGCGTCGGCGCACTACGGTTCGCGGGGTAAGATTATTGCGAAATCCGAACAAGAGGCAGAACGATAAATAAACATTACGTTGTTCTGAAAGAGCCAAGCGGAGAAATCGAGAAATTTCGAATGAAGCCCTGGCTACGAGAGCATCCGGAGGAAATGCCAGAAGGTAGGGACGCAACCGAGCACACGGCCTACCAACTTCGCCGAGCACTCCAAAAGAAGGGCTGGCGGCTGGAGATCCTTCCTGAAGAGACACGTATCACCCGACTCCAACGGCGATACGTCGCACGCCGAGGAACACCCTTCCGCCAATGCAAGTGACCAGGAACTGATAGAGGAAGAAGAAGCTGAAGAAGTAACGTTCGGTCTTGAACGCGACCTAGAGGATGCACTTCGAAAGAACATAACGCAGTTGGAAGCGGGACTAAAGGTTATCGATGGCGGGAAGGAACGTACCGTCGAAGCCGGTAGAATTGACATTACTGCGCGTGACTCAAAGTCGCAACACGTAATTATTGAACTGAAAGCCGGCCTTGCAGGACCTGGCGTTGTAACTCAGGTGCTGGCATACATGGGCTGCATCTCTCAATCAGACGGCAAGCCCGTGCGAGGAATCATCGTCGCTGGCGACTTCCATAAGAAGGTAATTCTCGCATCGCGTGCGATTCCGAACCTGGAGCTCAAAAAGTACTCATTCCAATTCAGCTTCGGTGCTCCGGAGCCTCTATAGCGCCGCTGGCCCACGTTCTCTAATCCCTAAGCCCTAAACTCTAATCCCTGTTCCATCCCGAATCAGCGACAGAAACTCCGTCCGCGTATTCTGCTTCTGGAAAACCCCCAACATTGCCGAAGTCACCGTCGACGAATTCTGCTTCTCCACGCCCCGCATCATCATGCACAGGTGCCGCGCCTCGATCACCACTCCCACGCCCTGCGGGTGGATCGCCTCCTGAATCGCCTCCGCAATCTGCCGCGTCAGCCGCTCCTGCACCTGCAGCCGCCGCGCGAACACGTCCACCAGCCGCGGAGCCTTGCTCAGCCCAATCACTTTCCCGTCCGGAATATAGGCGACATGCACCTTGCCGAAAAACGGCAACATGTGGTGCTCGCACAGCGAGTACATCTCGATGTCCTTCACGATCACCATCTCGTCGTACGCTACGTCGAACAGTGCCCCGTGCAGCACATCCTTCGGATCCTCGTGGTATCCCCTGGTCAGAAACTCCAGCGTCTTCTCGACGCGTTCCGGCGTCTTTTCCAGACCCTCCCGCGTGGGATCGCTATCGTAGCGCCGAATAATCTCCCGATACATATCCCGCGTTGTTACGTTTTCCAGACCCGTTCGCCCGATCACCTCGGCGTCCAGCCTCTCACCATTCCCATTCACGGTCGTTCTTGCCATCTTCAGCACTCCCTGTCACGAACTCCTGATGCCCGCTCGCCGCATCCCTATCCACCCGCTACTGGCTACAGGCTACCGGCTACTGGCTGTACTCAAAAAAATTGTTCGACGTCTCCTCTACCCGTACTCCCAATGTGACCTTCTGCGGCAGCGCCTTCCGCAGCCTCTTCTGAATCTCCATCACCAGATTCTCCGTCGTCGGTACCACCTCGCGAAAGCACTCCAGTGTATTCAGATTCGTGTGATCGAACGGCTCCAGCACTTCCCTGTTCACGCAACCATCCAGTTGCGCAAGATCCATCACCATCCCCGTGGCCTCATCGATCTCGCCGCCCACAATCACTTCCACGGTGTAGTTGTGCCCGTGTCCATGTGGATTAGCGCACTTTCCATACACATTCTGATTCTCCGCATCGCTCAGTGACTCGGAAAAAAGCCGATGCGACGCGCTCAGCCGATACCGCCGCCCCAAATGCGCGCGCATGATCAGAAGTCCCCGTAGAAGTCCGCAAACAAAGCCGGCATCTCGTATACCCGCACCCGATGCAGCCGCGCTTTTCCCGGAATCTTACCGTCCAGCCTTCTCCAGATCGCCGCCGCAATGTTTTCCGTCGTCGGCTGCGACGTTTTGAATTCCGGCGCCTCCAGATTCAAATGGCGATGATCGTACGCCGCCACCACTTCCCGCTCCATCACGTCCTTCAGCTGCTTCAGATCCACAACAAAACCCGTGACCGAATCGACATCGCCCGCAATCGTCACCTCCAGCGTGTAATTGTGCCCGTGACCGTTACGATTGGCGCATTTCCCGAACACGCGCGCGTTCTCCTCCGCGCTCCACCGCTCGTTCCAGTAATAGTGCGAAGCCGAAAACTCCGCCTTTCTGGTTAACAAGATCATCGCCTGTGCTCTTCCCTCGCCCTTTGCTCGCCTTACCGCTCGCCTTTCGCTCGCTTTTTCGCTGCACCCTGCACCCTATCCCCTACACCCTGACTTCGTCCCTTCCAGACTACCCGCTTCAGCACCGTCACGCGAAACCAGCTCCGCCACAGCAGCCATACGTACAGCGGAATCCCCACCGGAGCCAGCACGCAATCCCTGAACGGAAATCCCGACTTCGCCACGCGCCCATACACCCCCCACAACGCCCGCACCCACACCAGCACCAGCGCCGCAGTCGCCATCGGCGTCCCAAGAACCCCGGTTGCCGCCCCGCGTCCCACTTCTCGCAGCCACCACAAAAACCAGATCAGCGCCGGCACCCCCACCAGCACGCCCAGCTGCAGCAATCGTATCCCCGCCAACATGGGAGCATTCCCAAACAGCAGCGCCAGGTTCTTCGTCCACCCCTCCACCATCGCGCCAAAGCTGCGATACATCCGCGCCGCAACAGCCTCCGGAGCATTCCGGAATCTCAATCCGAGTTTCCGCCGTTTCACCAAAGACGCCAGCTCCACATCCTCCAGCACCGAACCCTTCACCGCCGCGTGTCCGCCTATCTTGTCGTACACATCGCGCAGCACCAGCAGAAACTGCCCATTCGCCGCCGCCACCCGCGTCGTTGGATCGTTCACCTTCGCCGGCGCATACGTCACCGCCAGATCGGCAAACACCAGCGGCATCAGCGCTCGCTGCGCCAGACCCCGCACAATCTGCCGCGGCGAGTACGACAGCATTCCCACCTCATGCCGCTCCGCCTCAATGATCGCCAGCCGCAAAGTGTTCGACGCCCCCATCACCCCACCTACCAGCACCGCAGGACCATGCGCCCGGGCCCCCCGCACGCCCCATTTTGGCGTGATGGAACCGTGAACCGTATCCGCATCCGTAAACAGCAGCCACTTCCCCCGAGCCCTCTGCGCGCCCGCCCAGCAAGCATTCGCCTTCCCCGTCCACCCCTTCTCCAGCCTCGGAGCATCCATCACCGTCACAGCCGCGAAACCCGCCGCAATCTCCCGCGTCCGGTCCGTCGACGCATCGTTGACGACCAAAATCTCCCACTCTGCACCGAGCCGCCACCCGTCCTCCTCCTGCGCCACCAGCGAGCGCAAACACTCCCCCACACAATCTTCCTCATTGCGCGCGGGAATAATCACGGAAAGAATCGGCGGCAGGGCGTCCACAGTAGCTGCACCTTATTATAGGAACGTGCTCGCATCACCCAGCCGTCAGCGCCTGTCCGCTATCCGCTATCCGCTATCCGCTGTGTCTGTGCTCTGTGCTCTGTGCTGTGTGCTCTGCTCCACAGGCTGCGACCGCACCACCCACCCCGCCCAGGTTGGCGAACGCGCGCCCGCCATCGTCATCCGCGACGGTAGTCAAACCGTCAGCCTCAAACAGTACCAGGGCAAAGTCGTCGTACTCAATTTCTGGGCCAGCTGGTGCGTTTACTGTGCCGCCGAGTGGCCTTCCCTGGAGCAGCTTCAGCAGCAGGTACCCAACGTCGTCGTCGTCGCCGTCGCCTTCGACACCCAGCCCGCCGACTACCGCCAGTACCTCACCGACAACAATCTTCACAACATGACCGTCGTCAACGACACCACCAACCAGTCCAGCAACGCCTTCGACACCACACGCCCGCCGGAAACTTACATCATCGACACCCACGGCGTCATCCGCCGCAAATTCATCGGCGCCCAGGACTGGACCACACCCGAGATCATCAACTACCTGCGCAATCTCTGATCCATGTCCTCCACTCCGCCGAAGCTCAACATCAAACCCGAGCCCCGCTGGCCCGCCCTGGTCGCACTCCTCGCCGTCGGAGGCCTCCGCCTCGCGCTCCCCGAATCCCTCTCCGTTGGCCCCGACTGGCTCCTGCTTGCCGTCATCGGCGTGCTCGCCGTTCCCTCCGTCGCGGCCCACCAGCGCGGCCTCAACGCCCTCAACCGAATCCTCGGCATCCTCATGGGCTCCATCGTCACCCTCGACATGATCTGGTCCCTCGGCCTGCTCATCGCGGCACTCCCCAAACACACGCAATCCCCCGTCGCCCTGCTCGAATCCGCCGGCGCCCTCTGGCTCACCAACATCCTCGTCTTCGCCTCCTGGTACTGGCGTCTCGACGGCGGCGGCCCCGCGGCCCGCGAACTGCGCGGCGTCCACACCGACGGCGCCTTCCTCTTCCCGCAAATGACCCTCACTCCGGAGACCAGACGCTCCATGGGCGAAGACACCTGGAACCCCGGCTTCATCGACTATCTCTTCCTCGCCTTCAACACCTCCACCGCCTTCTCCCCTACCGACGTACCGGTCTTATCGCGCTGGGCCAAAGTCCTCATGATGATCCAGTCCCTCATCTCGCTGGCCACCATCGCCCTGTTAGCCGCCCGCGCCGTCAATATCCTCTAGATTGGCGTTTCGCAAGTCTCTATACCAATTTGTCATCCCGACCGGAGCGCAGCGAAGCGAAGGGACCTGCTTTTTGTCATCCCGACCGCAGCGCAGCGAAGCGAAGGGACCTGCTTTTTGTCATCCCGACCGGAGCGCAGCGAAGCGGGGGGACCTGCTTTTGTTTGTCATCCCGACCGGAGCGCAGCGAAGCGGAGGGACCTGCTTTTTGTCATACCGGCAAGAGATTTCAGAAACGCCACACCAGCCTGGTGTGTTGCCCCAAAATCTCACTTCATATTTACCGCGGTCATCCTGAGCAAGTTTGGCCGAGAATTCGGCCAAACTCAGGCGAAGGATCTGCGGTTGCTTGTTGCGAGTTGTGTCACGAACCTCCAGGACACCACACTGGAGAAACGCAACGGTGCCCGCGCTCACTTCCCCTGCATGAACCCCCGCACTAACTCCGCCATCTCGTCGGCCTTCGTATCCAGCGCGAAGTGTCCCGCATCCAGCACGTGGACCTCCGCCTTCGGCACATCCTTGCGATAACGTTCCGGCTCCCCCGAGTCAAACGACAAATCATGCTTTCCCCAAAGCACCAACAGCCGCGGCTGCGTCTTCTGCATCCATGCCTGCCACTTAGGATAGTTACCGACATTCGTCCGGTAGTCGTAGAACAAGTCGCTCTGGATCTGCCCCTGACCCGGCGAGTTCAGAAATGCAAATTCATCGGTCCACAGATCCGGATCGTATAACTCCACATGCGGGTCGTCTCCAACATGCCGCGTCTTCGTCGCCGCCATCGACAACAAATTCTTGCGCAGCGCCTCGTCATTCTTCGCGCGATCTGCCCAGAATGCGCGCCGTGTTACCCAGTTCACCCCCAGGCCTTCGTTGTGCGACACCGCATCCTGCACAATCAGCGCCTGCACCCGCTCCGGATGCGCCAGCGCCATGCGAAACCCAACCGGCCCGCCGTAATCCTGCATATAAAGCGTGTAGTGCTGCAACCCCAGCGCCTCGGTGAAGTCATTCATCACCACAGCAATGTGATCAAAGGTGTAATCGAACTGTTTCGGATCGGGCCAGTCGCTGTGCCCAAACCCCGGATAATCCGGTGCCACCAGGTGATAGCTGTCCGCAAGCCGCGTCAACAGCGGCTGAAACATCCTGGACGACGACGGCAAACCATGCAGCAACAAAATCGTCGGAGCCTCCTTCGGCCCCGCCTCTCGATAGAAGACCGACAGTCCGTCAACCTGCACCGTGCGATAAAAGATAGGTTGCTGCATCGAAGCTTCCTTTCCGCCGCTTTGGGCCATCGCCGACACGCCCAACGCAATGCACAAAAACCGTGCGTGCCAAGTCAGCCGAAGCCATCGCAGAAGAGCCATCGTCCCCCTCGCATCCCATAGTGTCGCGTTTCGCAAGGCTCTTGACCAGATTGTCATCCCGACCGGAGCGTAGCGGAGCGGAGGGACCTGCTTTTAAAACTCCGGCTAACCGGCTTTTTAGCTAACCGGTCTTTAGCTAACCGCTTCTTAGCTAACCGCATCTTAGCTAACCGGTTCTTAGCTAACCGGTTTTTAGCTAACCAGCTCTTAGCTAACCGGCGTTCTCGGCACCGTTCGCATCGTCAGAACTACCCGGAACTCCGCCTTCCCGCTCATCATCCGCGCATACGCCTCGGCCGCCTTCTCCAGCGGATAGGTCTCGATCATCGCACGCACGCCACTCAGTTCCGCAAAGCGCAGTGTATCTTCGGAATCCGCCGGAGTTCCCGCCGCCCATCCCTGGATCGACTTACTTCCACTAATAAGTTGGATCGGCGTAACTTCAATAGGATCGAAGGTTGCCCCGACTACAATCAGCTTCCCATTTGGCCCCAGACCGTCGATCAGCTCCGACATCGCCTTGGAGTTGGGCGCAGTCGCCAGAATGACCTTCGCCCCGCCCAGCTTCTGCAATTCCTCCGCTGCGTTCGTCGCCTTGCTGTCGATATACACCCTCGCTCCGAGCTTCTTCGCCAGCACTGCGTTGTCCGGTCCCCGCCCGATCGCCGCCACCTTATACCCAAACTTGTTCGCGAACTGAACTCCCAGATGACCCAAACCACCGATCCCCTGCACGGCAACCAGATCCCCCGGAAACGCCCCGCTGTGTCGCAATGCGTTGTACGTTGTAATCCCCGCGCACAGCAGCGGCGCCGCCTCCGCATCTTTAAGACTTTCCGGTATCGAAACCAGCGCCTCCACTGGAGCCACCATGTACTGCTGGTATCCACCGTCATAACTGATGCCCGCAATTTTAAGATTCCGGCAGTTGCGAAAATCCCCGCGCCGGCATTCCGTGCAGGTGTTATCCTGGCCGCCGTGCCACCCCACGCCGACCCTCTGCCCCTTCTTCCACCCGGAAACACCCGCCCCCACTTCGTCGATGACGCCCGCCACTTCATGCCCTGGCACGCGCGGATACTGAATCCCCGGCCACGCTCCTTCCACCGTCAACATATCGCTGTGACAGACACCGCAGGCCTGTACTTTGATCCGCACCTGTCCTGAACCCGGCCTTGGAATCTCCCGCTCAACCACCTCGAAACCCGCTCCCGGCTTAGTAACTTGCGCGACTTTCATGGTTGCTACCGCTACTGCTGCTGCCGCCATAACCCCTCCTGTGATTTCTCGGTAAGTGTTGTTGTAACTGTATCGCGCATGATTTACTTTGCAACTTCGAAGACTTCTTCGCGTTCCCCGGAACTCATCCCGCTTACCACCGCCCCACATGCGCACCGTCGTCCACGTGCAGCACCTCCCCGGTTACATGAGCCGCTTCGGTCAGATAAACCACAGCCTCGGCAATATCCTTCGGCTGGGAAACCGTCCCCATCGGTGAGCGCGCCTCAAGGGTGCCCTCGTGCAGAGCCGTAGCCACAACGCCCGGCGCGACGGCGTTGAAGCGAATCTTCTCCTTCGCGTATTCGTTCGCCAGGCTCAGCGTGATCGCATCGATGCCGCCTTTGGTCATCATCGGGACAGATGCCGGAGCCTCAGTCATAGGATTATCCGCCAGCGATGCGCTGATACTGGTCACGCTGCCGCCCCTGCCCTGCGCCAGCATCTGCCTCACCGCACACTGCGTAATGTAGACGAATCCGTCAAGGTTGGTGGAGATGAAGGCGTGAACTTCCTCGGCGGTGTACTCCGTGAATGGCTTCGAAAAATAGATGCCCGCATTGTTCACCAAATGGTCGATCCCGCCAAACCGATCGATCGCCATCCGCGTCACCGCCTCCGCCGTCCCTTGTTGCCCAATATCCCCATCCACCAGCGCGAGCTGCGGCGATGCCGCGTAGCCCGCCTTCGAAACGCTGCGTGAAGTCGCCACCACGTCGTACCCGCGATCCAGAAAAACCTGCACAATCGCCGCTCCGATCCCTTGCGAAGCGCCCGTTACGATTACCGTTTTTCCTGGCATAGATGGCTCCCAAACAAAGCCGTCTGGAGATCCGGCTTAGCACGCCCGGCCCCCGGGATCGCGTAGCGTGCGAACCATGACACACAGGCAGATTCCTGCGACCTGCCCGGCGATTCTTAAAAACATTACGCCCGCAATGTGAAAATCCGCCATCCCGCGCGTTCTTCTCGATCATCTGCTCCCAACGCCGGACCGGCAGCCCGCGGCGGCAACAATCCGTTACACCGCGCTAAACTCCGCGCAAATCACTCGTACACCCTTCAGAAATTCCTCCTCCGGCGTCAGCAAGCTCACCACCAGCCATCCCGCCTCGCCGAATCCGAAGAAGGATCCCGGATGCACGTACACTCCGCGCTCCTCCACCAGCCGCACCGCCAGATCCTCATCGCGACCCACAGCCGGAACCCGCAGCACCGCGTACCATCCCGCTTCCACCTTCAGCCGCGTCACAGCGGGATTACGTAACAGTATCTGATCCAAATTCCGCAGATTCGCCCACGTCCGCATCCGAATCTGCTCCTGGATCCCCCCGCACCCCTCCAGCCACGCCGGCAGCGCGCACTGTACCGGCGCATTCATCGACAAAAACGTATCCGCCACCACCTCCAGCCTTGCAAGCGCCTCGCTCAATTCCCGCTCCGGGCCGAACCCCGCAATCCACGCGGCCTTCATCTGTGGCAGCGCAGCAATCTTGCTGATCCCGCTCAGCACAAACGTCAGGCACGAATGCTCGCCCACACCAAAACTCTTTCCCTCCGCCCTGTGGTCATGGCCGCGCAGCGGCGACTCGCCCTCCGCGGTGTAATCGAGAAAAACCTCATCGACGATCAGCGCCAGACCGTACTCTGCGCAAATCCTCTCCAACTCCCGCCGCTCCGCAGCCTTCGTGTAGTGCCCCGTCGGGTTATTCGGATGCACCACCGCAATCGCCCTGATTCTGCTTTCGGCCCCCGCCGTGATCCGCTCCCGCAGCTCAGCCAAATCAATCTGCCATCCGTGGTCGTACACCATCGGATAACTGACCAGCCGCACATCCTCGATCTGCGCCAGAAAATCGAACAGCGGATAACTCGGCGTTGCGATCAGCACCTCATCGCCCGCATCGCACAGCAACCGGAACAGCCAGCTGTACGCCTCGCTCGTCCCCGTCGTCAGAAAAATCCGCTGCGGGTCGACGACCGCACCCCGCGCCGCGTAGTACGCACACACCGCTTCCCGCGCCCGCAGCATCCCACGCGGCTCCGGATCATAAACCAGCGCCTCGCGATCCCCCAGCGCCGCCAGTATCCCCGCCTCATCGTAAGCAAACCCGCACTGCGTCGGATTCGAAGCCGTAAGATCCAGCACCTCGCGCCCCGCGGCCCGCCGCTCTCGCAGCGCCTGCGCCAACTGCGTCTCCGACACATCCCACGCCGTCCTCGCAGAAAAGCGCACCCGCTTATCTTTTCACAATGCGACTCGCTGCCGAACCCACCCCACGTCGGTCATAATCAACGCAGAGCCTAGCCGAACGAGGAGCACCGTTGCCCAGCCACTCCCCCATCAAAGCAGTCATCTTCGACTACGGCGAGGTCCTCTGTTCCGCCGAGCCCGCTGCGCGCCGCCGCCTCCTCGCCCTCACCGGCCTCGACCACGACGCCTTCGAGCGCCTCTACTGGCGCGACCGCCGCGATTACGACCTCGGCCTCCTCGACGGCCCACGCTACTGGGCCAAATTCGCGCGCGACGCCGGCCTCTCCTTCACCCCCGACGCAGTCGCCGCTCTGATCGAAAACGATGTCCTCATGTGGACCGGCCATCTGAACGAGCCCATGCTCGCCTGGGCCGCCGCTCTCCAGGACGCGGGCCTCCTCACCGCCATCCTCTCCAACATGGGTCCCGACGTCCTCCGCACCATGCGCCAGGAATTCGCCTGGCTCGCCCATTTCAACCAGCTCACCTGGTCCTGCGAGCTCGGCATCGCCAAGCCCGACCCCGCCATCTACATCCTCACCTGCGAAAAACTCGGCGTCCCTCTCAGCGAAGCTCTCTTCATCGACGACAAACAGGAAAACGTCCACGCCGCCGAACAACTCGGCCTCCATGCCATCCAGTTCCGCAATGTGGACCAACTCCGCCGCGACCTCGCCGCCCGCGACCTCCTTACCCAGCTCCCCGAACCCATCCCTGCCTGAAAACCACTGGCGGCAAAACCTTGCGTGGAGAAAGCGCCGTTCTCAGCAGTCTCGGCGGGATTCACTCTCACGAAGAAACAAAATTCTCAAGCCATGCCTGTTTCTTCGGCCCACGCAACCTACCGGTCTTCTCCTGAATCGTCCAGTCCAACCCGGCGAATCAAATCCTGGAATCGAGGATCTCCGCGAAGAAAATCATAGCCAGGCTCTACCTTGAGGCCAGTCATGGCATTGGACCGCTGCGCATAGGCTTTGTTGAGCCACAGAAGTGTGTGCTCCTTGTCGTACATTCCGGCATACGCCCAGGCGATTGTGGCGGGATCCTGGGGTGGGCGACGGTCCAACCGCTCTAACTCCTCTACCGCGTGCCTGGCTTCCGCAGTGTGGCCGGAGCGGCCCAGCATAAAAGCCATCTCCGACCAGTACCGGTTCATACCGAAGAGCGGCTTGCATTTTTCGATGTCGGCCAGAGCCTGGGCGAACTGGCCGTTCTCTATATAGACGTCGCTCACGCCGTGGGCGCGGGGAAAATTCGGGTCCATTTCGAGCACCGCATTCAGCCTGGCTTCGGCACGGTCGTAGTGGCGCGAGTAGTAATAGATCATTCCGTTATCCGAGGCAATGATCAGGGAGAGGGGATCCAGTTCGCGGGCGCGCTCGCTTGCCCGCAGCGCCTCATCGAAGCGGCCTAACCAGGTGAGATACTCCGCGTACCATTGGTAAGCGGTGGCGTAGTTCGGATCCAACTCGATCGCCCGGCGGTATTCCTTCTCCGCCGCCGGCCAATCCCAATCGTAGTTTTCCGTAATTAAGGCGAGAGAAGTATGCGCTTCGGCGAGCCCTTCATCCAGATAGAGGGCTTTCGTCGCTGCCGCCCGAGCCTTCCGCATAGGCTCAGCAGGAGGTCCACCACTATAAGCCGCCAAAAGAATGTAAGAGTCAGCCAAACCTGCATACGCCTGCGCGTAGTTGGGATCTTTGGCGATGGCCTGCTGAAAATATTGAATTGCCTGTTCGAAACCGTCGTCCGTTCTCTTATTCCAGAAGTACCGCCCCCTCAAATAGAGGTTGTACGCTTCATACGAATTGGTCGATCGCGGCAGCGGCTCCCCAGCCCGAGTGACCGTGGTGTGGCCGAGGGAGCGCTGAATCTCCCCCATGATCGCCTGCGCGATCTCGCCCTGCACCGCCAGCGTGTTGCTCAATTCGCGGTCGTAACGTCGCGCCCACAGGTGGCTCTGGTCCTTCAGCTCGATCAGCTGTGCCGTGATCCTTACCTTATCCGCGTCGCGCCGAACGCTGCCCTCCAGCGCATACTGCACTCCCAGTTCCTGGCCGATCTGGTCCAGCGGCGTCTTGCCGCCCTTGTAGTGCATCACCGAGGTGCGCGCGATCACCCCCAGGTGCTGCGGATCGAGATCGCCCAGCTGCGCGATCATCTCTTCCGTCATGCCGTCGCTGAAATAATCCTGCCCTGGATCCCCGGTTAAGTTTTCGAAAGGCAGAACCGCCAGCATCACCCGCTCCGGCGCGGCCTGTGGCCGAGGGTGATGTCGCCCACGCCATACCTCTGCCCCCGCCAGCGCGATCGCCACCACGCCGGCCGCCGCCAGCCACATCCAAAGCGGTTTCCTGCCGGCGCCTCGGCCTGCATCCCCATGCGCGATTGCTTCCCGATGAGCTGGCGTTTCCGCTGCTGCCACTCCGCCCGCCGCGTTCGGAGCCGCCGTCGAGCCGCCCGCGTCGATCTCCCGCACCTCAACCGCCAGCCGATATCCCTTCCCCGGGATCGTGATGATGTAGCTGCTGTCCTGCGCGCTTTCTCCCAGAGCTTTGCGCAGCAGAAAGATGTTTTGCGTCAGGTTCGATTCCTCGACATAGGAATCGGGCCAGACCGCGTGCATCAGTTCCTCTTTGGAAACGGTCTCCCCGCTGCGGGCCACCATCGCCAACAGAATTTCAAGGGCTTTGGGTGGCAACGGAACGGCGCTGCCGTCGCGCCAGAGCTGCAATTTCCGCGGGTCCACCTGGTACGGGCCGAACTCATACAACTTGTTGAAATCTTGAGCCATATGGCTCTCTTGGGAAAAATTGAGAAATTTTGAGCCGGCGCCTGAAGACCTTTCGGCCTCCTGCAAGGCAATGTAACCAGCGTTGGTGAGATCGCGGGGAAAACGATCAATAGGATAGCACGCTTCCAGCGCCCAGAGCTGGATTGCAAGCCAGCAGCGCCGCGCAGTCTGATCCGCTTTCCGCGATTTCGACGGCTACATCAATCCTTCTGAATGAGGTTCGACCATGAAGCATCTTTCCAGACTCTCGATTTTGATTTTCTGCGCGGCGCTCACTGCCTTCGGACAAGCGGTCCCATCCCAAATTGCCAACGTCCAACTGAGTAATGCGGCCGGGAATCGCACCGGTTCCGGCATACAGGTGAATTACGCTATGACCGGAACCGGCAATCACGGCTTCAACGGCTACCTCCAGTTCAACATGAGCGTCTTCCCCACGCTCACGCCGGCACAGGTGCAGAAAGCCACCCTGGTCCTGTATCTCGAACCCGCCGGAGGCCCCGGCACAGTGGCCTTGTGCGCGGCAGCCTCCTCCTGGTCCGCCACCACGATTACCGGTACTCACGTGCCTGGCTGCATCGCCGGCACCACGACGAACCTCGCCATCACCACAGCTCAGCTCAACACTGGCGCCTATGTCGCCGCCGACGTCACCTCCATCGTGCAGAGCTGGTATAACGGCACAGCGAACAACGGATTCATCCTCAGTGCCACAACCATCGGGACCAACGTCACCTTCAATACTGTCACCAACGTCCTCGGCTATACCGTTGGCGATTCGCCCGTGCTCGACCTCGTCCTCCAAAGCCAGGGCCCGCAAGGACCGATCGGTCCGCAGGGTTTAACAGGACCCGCAGGACCCATGGGTCCGATGGGTCCGCTCGGACCGATCGGGCCGGCTGGACCGGTGGGACCCCTGGGACCGGTAGGGCCGGCTGGGCCAACCGGGCCGACGGGACCAGCGGGTCCGGCCACTCCCAACACCCTCTACTACAACCAGATCAACTCCGTCGGCGGCGACCCGCAGAATATCGTTGAAGTGGATGGCCTCTATTACCTGCCGCCCGGAACCTGGATGATCTGGGCGCCCACCCATACCACCGGCGACACCACCGGAAACGCCGGATGCTACCTGGAGATCAACCGCGACGATCCTTCGAATGGCGGTTCCTTCCTGCTCGCTGAGGGCGGAACCGCGATCTACAGCGCCGACGACTCGACTTACGGACGCCTGGACATGTACGGAGTTGTGATCTTGCCCAACGCCGGCTACAACATCGTGACCACCGTATGCGGCACGCACAACACCGGTGTGCACTTCGTCGGACAGATGTTTGCCTTGCTCATCGGCAACCCAGTCCAGGACTAACCCTTCCCCAGTTCCTCCACCGGGACCCCGCCCCGACCCCGGCGCGCCAGCGCTGGGATCGAATCAGGCGGGGTCCCTCTTTGCGGCTGCCAGCCACCAGCGGCCAGCCCCCGGTTTCAGCCCCCCGCTTCCAGCTTCCGGCTTCCTGCTTCCTGCTCCACTCTCACCTGCTCCACAATCTCCACGCTGAACCCCTGCAGCGCCGGCACATGCGTCGGCGTATTGCTCAGCAGCCGGATCCGATGAATCCCCAGATCCGCGAGGATCTGCCCGCCCAGCCCCACTTCGCGCAGAGTCCGATGATGCCGATCCTCATGCAGCTCCCGCGCCCGCGCCTCGCGATGAAACACGATCCGATGCGGCGTCGCCGTGCGATCGATTTCAAATCCACGGCTCGCGTTGTGCAGATAAATCAGCGCCCCGCGCCCCGCCTCCGCAATCATCTTCAGCGACTGCCGCAGAATCCCCTGGCACTCGCACAGCGTCGTCCCAAACACATCGCCCGCCAGGCAATGCGAGTGCACTCGCACCAGCACCGGGGCCCCCGACGCGCCCGATGTTGGCGTGGCGGGGTGGAGCACCGGCACGTCCTGTTCCGATCCGCCCGGACTCAAACCACCATGCCCCGCGCCGCTCTGATGCACATCCCCGCGCACCAGCGCCACATGGCTTTCCCCGCCATGCACCTCGCTCTCGTACGCAATCATCAGAAAATCCCCCCACTCCGTCGGCATCGGGCTCTGGGCCACCCGCACAATGTAGCGCTCGTGCTGCAGCCGGTGCCGGATCAGCTCCGCCACCGTCAGCATTTTGATACCGTGCCTGTTACAAAATTCCAGCAGGTCCGGCACCCGCGCCATTCTGCCGTCGTCGTTCATCACTTCGCAGATCACGCCCGCCGGAATCAGCCCCGCCAGCCGCGCCAGATCCACCGACGCCTCCGTCTGCCCCGCCCGCACCAGCACCCCGCCCTTGCGCGCCCGCAGCGGAAACACATGTCCCGGCCGCGTCAAATCCTGCGCCGTCGACGTAGGATCGATCGCCACCTGAATCGTCCGCGCGCGATCGTACGCCGAAATCCCGGTCGTCACGCCCTCCCGCGCCTCAATCGACTCGGTAAACGCCGTCCCAAACCGCGACGAGTTCTGCACCGTCATCGGTCCCAGCTGCAGATAATCCGCGCGCTCCTCGGTCAGCGCCAGGCAAATCAGCCCGCGCCCCTCCCGCGCCATAAAATTAATCGCTTCCGGAGTTACATATTCCGCTGCCAGCATCAGATCGCCCTCGTTCTCGCGATCCTCATCGTCCACGACAACAATCATCCGCCCCGCCTGGATCTCCTCCAGCGCCCCCGGCACATCCGTCATCACCCGCGCATCCCGCATTCCCCTATTCTCCGCCATCGCCCCCTTCGTCGGCTACCTTATCCCCTGCCTGTCGCTTCGCCTGCGATCGTTTGCGATCCTGCTTGGGGGCCGCGGGCTTCGCCGCTGCCGGTTTACCCGCATCCTTTCCGGGAACCAAATGCAGGGAGAGCGAGGCCAAAGTGTCCTCCCTCTTCCCATCGTTATCGATGCGTGACGCCAGCAGACTCCCCAGCATCAACTGATGCGTCTCTACCAGCCGCGAATGAAAGGCGGCCAGCGTCTCGCTGCTCGACTTATTCATATTCAGATAGATTGCCCCAACGAAATTCGTGAGTATCGCCCCCACTCCGCCAAGGGTCGCTGTGATCACTTTGCCCGCCTGATCACCTTGTTGCGAGAACTGCACGATGTACATCGTGACGCCGATGATCGCCGCGCCCATTCCAATACAGGCGATCCCTAGCAGGAATACCCAACGGTTCTGGCTCAGATTGAGGTTGTAATAGCGGCGCAACTGAATATCGTTCAGACGCAGCAGCTTCTCAGCCCTCGTTTCCCTCTTGCTCACTTCATAGCTGAATAAGTCGATCTGAAAATCCACCTGCTCCAGCTCATTATCCATGTCTCTCAGACTCGAACGGAGCCCCGGCAATATCGCGATCGGTATGACGAGATAGAGCCCAGGAAGCAGCAGGACCGGCTTCTGCTGAAATCGCGCGTGGAGAATCCAGAAAACGAAGGGGAGAACACCCACGCACACAATCGAAGCGGCCGACAAGAAATAGAAGGACAGTTGCACGCGCTGCCTTTGCTCTTCCAGCTTCTGCTTGCGCTTCTTCAGCGCCCTGACCGCTTCTGTATCCGCGTTCTCCTGCTGGAACTGCGGGCCCACTTGCGGCGCAGTCAGATCGATCGTTTCTTCCTGGTTCTCGTTTACCTGCGGTGGCTGAACAGGCATATTTCTCTCTCCAATCGGGCGATTGAAACGCGCTGCTTCCTCCGGAAAGGCTGCTGAACCTGGGGAGTGAAACAACGCAGAGAGAAACTTGAAAGGTCAGATGCTATGTGATCCTCGCTCTCATCGTTCCGATGCTGCGAGTAATCCGGTGGCTTTTGCCCGGCTCCTTCTGGCCCGGTCCGATCTTATCCTGCCCCGGCCCTACCGTACGATCTTCAGTTCCTGAAGACTGTCGCCCTTCCTGAGCAGAATTTTGGTGTCAGGCTCGGCATTCGCATTCACGATCAGGTCGCTCAGGCTGATAGCCTGCCGCAACGCGTCCGAAAGGCTAATATTCTGCATCTTCGCCAGCCGCTGAAGCGTATCATACTGATCTCCCGAAAATATGACATTCACCCGTCTGGAATCCGTCGAGCGCTCCGCCACACCACCGGTCGGCGCAGACTCGCTCTGAGTCGGCGCGGTGGGCTCGGAAATTGCCTCTATTGCCCGTGCTCCTCCCCCCATCTCCGTAATCCTCCTTACGTATTTTCTACGTAAAGCTTACTCATCGCCCAGGCAAACGTCAATTCGCCCTTTCTTTCCTCCCAAAAAACCGGTGAACACGGGGAAGTTCGATTTGTCCTTTGCGTCAGGAATATCCTCGAAATCCTCTTCAGTCCTGCCCTCGTGAAGCGCGAAATGAAAGATTGCGCGACTATGGGCTTAGGAATTGGCGGGGCTCGGGGAGCAAACAACGCAGGCGAACGCCATCCTTATACATCTCACCCCCCCGAAAACCCGGTAACGTGACCTTTGCCCCAAAAACTGTCAATCCTTACGTCGGTAACAGTACCCACTAACTCCTTTCCCTGCCCCGCCCACACCCCCCAAAACCCCCATCTTTTTTGGCAGTTTTATTCTCCACGCTTGGTATCCTGAACTTAGATAGGAAAAAAAGAAAAAGCCTTACCTTCCCGGTGGGGCTTTTCTGTTTTCCGGAGCAGTTTCGCATAGGTCCCGCGAAGGCTCCGCAGGCGTGCGGACCCTTCCTTTTCCTGAATTCCGCCGTGAATCGACGCCATGCGCCGTTCTCTGCACCCTGTACCCTGCACCCTGTTTTTTGAAAGGATCAACAATGTCCGACGCCGCAACCGACTCCGCCCGGGCCCAGGTTCCACCCCAGGTCCCGCCCCAGCCCAAAGAAAAACGCCGCTGCCGCGCCCTCCGTGTCAACGGTCTCCAGTGCAACTCCACTGCCCTCCACGGCGGCATCTTCTGCTTCACCCATAAAAATTACGGCCATCCCGAGTGCCCCAAAAAAGGCTCGAAGATCGTCCTCCCGCTCCTCGAGGACCATTCCTCCATCCAGCTCCTCCTCTCCCAGGTCGCCCACGGTATCCTCTCCGGCGCCCTCAATCCCGCCGAAGCCCGCGCCCTCTCCTATAACTGTCAGGTTGCCGCCCAAACCCTGGCGCGCCCCGTCGCCGTCCGCCCCAAACCCACCGAGCAGAACACCCGCATCCAGGAAACCGTCGCCGAAGTCGTCACCAGCCCCGACGGCCAGCCCCTCGGCCCCGTCGAGAAGTACTTCGGCCCCACCGGCGCCTTCGAGCCACAGTGGTCCGTTTCCAAATATCTGTACGAGCAGCGCTGCGAGCGTCTTGGCATTCCCAAACCCACCTGTGCCGCCGACTTCCCCGCCTCCGGCTGGCTCACCGAAGAGGAAATCAACGAAGACCCCGACGACTTCGCCGCCCGCTATGAGGAAAAGATTCGCCTGGCCGAGGAACACAACGCCGCCGTCCGCGCTCAGGAAACCGCCGCCGCCCTCGCCGCCGGACTCCCCGATCCTCACGCCCAGCCCAAAAGCAAAAATCCCAACTGCCCCTTTGACACCGACTGGTGCCACGGGCCCGCCGACAGTCATCAGTGCTGCTACTGCGCCAACCAGCTGACCATGGAACCGTCCAACCCGCGCTATCCCGGCGATGACGTCATCGCTCGTCTCAAGCGGTTCTGGAGCGGAGAGGACAAAACGCTGAACCCCTCCGCCACCCTCGACCTCCAGGCTGCCGCGGACGGGCCAGAAGTCGAACTCTGCGCCGCGCTCCGTGCTCCGTGCTCCAGGCTCCAGGCCCCAGGCTCCGAGCTCCAGGCTCCAGGCTTTGCCCTTAGCCCTGAGAACTGCCCAGTTATCGAGCTCGATAACATTCCCAACCCCAGCGTTGTCAATTCCCAGCTGGATACCGGCACCCCAGGGGAGGGGCCCTTTCTCTACCCCAAAACAAAAAGGAGCAGCCACTCGCCGCTCCCGCATCACCGCTGTTCTGTACGCTGTCCGCTATCCGCTGACCGCTGCCCTACCGCCCGTCCCGCAGCCGAGCCGCCAGCCGATCCGGCAAACCCGCCTGCACAATCCGCTCCTGCGCCTCTTTCACGTCATACGGCACGCGATACCACGTCACCGTCATCCGCGCATCGTCATACAACGCAAAGGCTGCGCGCCAGTCACCGTCCCGCGGCTGCCCCACCGATCCCGGATTCAGCAGATAGCGTGCGCCAACGCGCAGCTCCAGCTCGAACTCCTCGGCTTCCGCGTGGCCTCCCTGCTCTCTGTGATCTCCGGGGTGGAACCGGTGCCCCGCATACTGCGGACTCAGCCGAAACCACTCATCGCCATTCGTGGCGAAACCGCCCTGCACATGCGTGTGCCCGAAAAACGTAATCCGCGCATCGGTCGCCTCCAGCGCAGGCCATGCATCGCGCACTGTGAGCACGTAATCGTCCTCATCCGCTGGCGATCCGTGCACGCAGCGCACAAACGGCCCATCGGGCGCAATCGGGCCGACTGCCAAGTGCCGCAGCCAGTCGCGATGCTCGCCGGTGAGCACGCACTCGGTCCAGCGAGCCGCCCGCTGCGCCACGGGATTAAATTCCTCGATGCCGCCGAGCCCGCTGCACACGCGATCATGGTTTCCGCGCACAAAAACATTCCCCAGCCGCCGGGTCTCATCGATCACTTCGTTGGGATTTGCACCGTACCCCACCACATCGCCCAGGTTCCAGACCACGTCGTGGGACGGAGCCGCGGCGAGCACCGCTTCGAGAGCCTCGAGGTTGGCGTGAATATCCGAGATGAGCAGCGCGCGCATAGCGAAAATATCGGCCCGCTTTTCCACCACATCTCTGGCGATGGATCTCGCGGACCTTAGCTCCTGGCACGCCCGGGGTTAGCGTGGGGGTAGCAGACCGTTTACTACTTTATTAGACGGAGCAGACGCTTGTCGCGTCTTTTTAACATTGGCTGCGGTGTTTTGCGGGCGTTTTTCCGTTTACAGTCCGTTTTCGCTCGCTTTTGCTGCCCGTCAGACCCGCGCCCAGTGTCCGGGCGCCGCCTCTCGCAGCGGAAGGACTGCGCCCGCCTGGCCACCTGAACCAGCATCGCCCGCCGCAACCATCGCCAGGGGCGCCCGCAAATCGGTCCGCATCGTCGGCACCGCGCCCAGCAGGCTGCGTGTATAGGGATGCAGCGGCTCACGGAAAATGGCCGCACGCGGCGCCTGCTCCACCAGCAAACCGTTGCGCATCACCGCTACACGATCCGCAACCTGAGAAACAACGGCAAGATCATGCGAGATAAACAGCATCGCCAACCCGAACCTCTCCCGCAAATCGGCGAGCAGTTCCAGAATCTGCGCCTGCACCGTCACGTCCAGCGCCGTTGTCGGCTCGTCGGCAATCAGCAGCCGTGGCCGGTTCGCGATCGCCATCGCGATCAGAATCCGCTGCCGCTGCCCGCCCGAGAATTGATGCGGATAATCGCCGTACCGTCTTGCCGGATCCGGCAGCGACACCGCCTGCATCGCGTCGAGCACCTTCTCCCGCACGGCGCGCCGCGAAAGCTCTCGCTGATGCACACGCACCGCCTCCGCAATCTGCTCGCCCACGGGCAGCACAGGGTTCAGCGCCGTCATCGGCTCCTGAAAGATCATCGCGATGTCGCGCCCGCGCAGCCGCCGCATCTCCTCGGCCGGCAGCGCGGTCAGGTCGCGTCCGTCGAACTCAATCCGTCCATCCACGGTGGCCGCCGCGTCCAGCAGACGCAGAATCGCCAGCGCCGTGACCGATTTCCCCGAGCCCGATTCACCTACGAGTCCCAGCGATTCACCCCATGCAATCGCGAGCGAAAGCCCTCGTACGGCCTGGATTGCGCCAAACCGAATCGTGAGATTTTCAATGGAAAGCAGAGCCACAGCGCCATCGTACAGGACACCCATCGCTCACGCAGTCCGCGCCGGACGCGCTCAACCGGCCGTCCTGAACCGGTCTTGGAGCCCTGGAACTTAATACCGGAACTACGCCTTGCTCTTCTTCTTCTTGTATTCGGCAAGGCCCTTCTGGAAATCGAGCGAAGTGCCGGCATAAGGCGAGGCAATCCGCGCCCGGGCAGCTTTGCGCGGGGTTACCGGCGCCTCTTCGGCCGCAACGGTATCGGCGCCCTCGGTGCCAGCCGCCTCCGGCTCGCCGCGAAACGACCGCGGCAGTTCCGATGCCTTGAACTCGATCCCATCGTGCACCATCTGACGAGCCGCGCGCGCCAGCAACTCGCGCTTGGTCTTCAGCCGCTTCACTTCCGCGTCGCGGTCGGCGTCGGAGCGAAATTCCTCGAAGCGAAGGATGTGAGCCAGCTTGCGATCGAAGAGGTCGATCTCCTCGTGAAGAGACCTGAGTGAATACTTGTCCTGCGCCATTGCGGGCATTGGAAGACTCCAGCAGCCGTAGCCGAGGTTAAAACCGGCGATAAGTGCAAAAAGGGGCCGCTCTGGCCCCTCTCAGAGGTCGCTTGTCCTTACTTACACAACCTGGACGTTCTCTGCCTGCCAGCCCTTCGGGCCCTTTACCACGTTGAACTGGACCGCCTGACCTTCCTGCAGCGAGCGGAATCCGTTGCTCTGGATCGCCGAAAAGTGCACAAAAACATCCTCGCCGTTGGCCCGGCTCAGAAAGCCAAACCCTTTGGCGTCGTTAAACCATTTCACTGTTCCCTGTTCCATAACTGTATCTATTTCCTTTTTCTTTGAAGTGGATCGCTGAACTCTGCGTGGAATTTTTTGCAAGTCAGCGGTACAGCCAGAACAGGCAAGAAAGCCATTTCGGATTCGACGATGCTGTTTTCATTTTACCATGCTGTCCGCCCCACCACCGGGAATACTTCGCGCCCAACTTCTCGCAATTCCCCCGTTGAAAGGCGAACGGGTTCAAATCGGCGCCGAATCCAGCGCCCCGGCAAGAACCCGCTTCGTCATGACCTGGAAGTGATATCCCATCACCGCCATCGTCATGGCCGCTCCGAACGATCTGGGGTGACGCGTGGCTGCGGTCGCGACAAATTTCCAGTAGCTGGCGCGCGATTTTCCGAGAATCCCCTGCCGTACCAGCGACAGGACGAATGCACGCACATTCCCGAAGCTGAAGTGCGGCCGATACTGCGGCCGGCAGCGGCTCAGATAACTTCGCACTCGCTGGTAGTAAGTTTCGCTCGCGTAGATACGTCTCAGCACCGAGCGATAACCCTCGATCAACCGATCCGCATTCATGCGCGGTCGAAAGTTGAGATGGCAATCCATGTTGTTCCCTGCGCCGCTGTCCAGAATGCGGCCTTCCTGCGTCAGTCGCCGAAACAACTGCGTACCGGGCATCGCCTGCAACAACCCCACCATCGCGATCGGGATTGCGCTCTTCTGAATGAACTCGACCATGCGATCGAAAACGTCTTCCCGATCCGTGTCGAATCCCAGAATGAATCCGCCCATCACTTCGATCCCGTAACTCTGGATCGTCGCCACGTTGTCCAGCAGATCGCGGCGCGTGTTCTGGAGCTTGTTGGCCGCCGCCAGGCTCGATTCGTCCGGCGTCTCAATGCCGAGAAACACCGAATTGAATCCCGCCTCTCGCATCGCTTCCAGCAGAGCCGGATCGTCCGCCAGGTTGATCGAGGCCTCCGTGATGAAGCGGAACGCGTAGTCGTGTGCCTTCTGCCAAACGCGCATCGCAGCCAGCAGCAGGCGCGCCCGCACCTTGTTGCCGATGAAGTTGTCATCCACAATGAACACGGGACCGCGCCAGCCTGCGTCGAACAACTGGTCCAGCTCCGCCAACACCTGCGCCGGTTCCTTTGTGCGCGGACGGCGCCCGTAAATTTCGATGATGTCGCAGAACTCGCAGCTGAAGGGACACCCCCGCGAGCACTGCACCGTCATCGTACTGTAACGATGCATGCGGATCAGGCTCAGGTCCGGCAGCGGGCTTCGTTCGAGGCTGGGCCGCTCCTCACTCTGATACAGCGGTCGCGCTGTCCCGCGCTTCAGATCCGCGGCGAGTCCATCGATCAGGTCTTCCGCCTCTCCAATCACCATGTGATCGCACTCCAGTGCCGCATGCGGCAGGCTGCTGGTGATCGGCCCTCCCACCACGGTGCGCAGGCCGCGAGCGCGGCAACGGCGGACAATCGCGATCAGATCGCGCTCCTGCACGTGCATACCACCGATGAAGGCCACGTCGGCCCATGCCAGATCGCGATCACGCAGGCGCTCGACGTTCGTGTCGACGAGCCGCTTGTTCCACGAAGCCGGGATCAGGGCCGCTACCGTAAGCAGTCCCAGCGGAGGCTGCGCCGCTCGCTTGCCCTGAAACGACAGCGCATATCGAAAACTCCAGTACGTATCGGGAAATCGCGGATAGATCAGCAGCACGTTCACGATTGCATCTCCACCGGACCGGTCGCCGGCGGATTCGAAAGCCCATTCAGATCTCTTCCCACTGCGCTCGTGCCGCGTCCATCCTCAGTGTGCGCCTGTAGACCGCGCGCGCAAGCACTCGTACAAAAACATTACAAAGACGCTCACACCATCGTCACTCACCGCAAAGCAAAAGGAAGCGGATTGCTCCGCTTCCTCTTTACTAATCGGATGTACCTAAGCCCGATACTACTTCTTCGGCGGCGCGATCGAGTCCTTCGCCGACTTCGCGACGCGGAACTTCACGACCGTCTTCGCCTTGATCTTGATCTGCTCGCCCGTCTGCGGATTGCGGCCCATGCGCGCCTTCCGCTCCGCCTTCACCAAACGGCCCAGTCCGGGAATGACAAACACGCCACTCTTCTTCGTTTCCTTGATTGCCGTTTCCGCCAGCAAATCGAGAAACGCCGCCGATTGCTTATTCGTGAGTTCCAGTTTCTCCGCCAGCTGGCGAACCAGCGCGGTTTTCGTCATTGTTGCTGCCATCGAGTCTTCCTCCTTGTTTTTTCTTCTTCGAGGTCGCCGGAGTTACTTCGCTCCCAACCTGCGCGAAAGCCAGTATTGATGCGGCTCCGAAAGAACCTGCCGCCGTTTACCTTGCGGCTTTCAAAAGCGTTTGTCAATGGCAAAACCCCCGTTTCCACAGGTTTTTTGCGGTTTTCTTTGGTTTTTCTCTGGAAAACCCGATTTTCACCGGTTTTCCGCCCTCTCAGGCGCTGAAAACCACCAATGACGCGCTTCGCGGAGCCCTTCGTCTCCACCGACCTCTGCTGGCGTGGAGTCTAGTCCTTCGCGCACACAGTCGCAATCCGTTATCACCCATGATGCCTGCCTCCGGTCCACACCGGTCGCGGTCGCTCCGCCCTCACCAGCGGCGCGTTCAGAAAATCCACCAATGGCGCGGCCAGCCGGAACCGCTTCTCGATCTCCTCCGCCACTTCCGGCTTCAACGCCGTCTCCGCCGGCAGGTGCGCGGTCACGCCCCACTGCCGCCACTTTATCCATTCGATCGCCGGATGCTCCGCGGGAAATCCTTTCGGCGCTCGCGCCAACGCCATCGGATCATGCACCTGAAAAGCGCGCAGCAGTTTCTTATCCTCAATCAGCTTCTTCCACACCGCATGACGCTCCAGCAACCGCCGACGAATCGCCAGCAGCTGGTTCTTCTCCGGCATATAAACACCGGCAGCGATCACAAATTCCGCCGCGCCCACGTGCATGTAGTACCCGCCACCCGACGTCTTCTCCAGACCGCTGCGCGACCACCACGCGCCCAGGTGGGTCTTGTACGGCGACTTGTCGGCGGAGAAACGCGTGTCGCGATAAATCCGGAACATGCACTTCCCTGCCGGGCGCATATGGGCGGGCGCATAATGCGCCATGCCTTCGGTCAGCCGCTCGATCAGCGCCAGCATCGGCGCTTTCAGCTTTTCTTCGTAGATCCCTCGCCGTGCTTCGAACCACTCGCGTTGGTTGTTGCGTTTCAACCCGCGCAGGAAACGCAGCGCCGCTTCGTCGAAATATGCATCGCGATTCACTCGCTCATTGTAGCGGCGTCGTCTTGTGGATTCGCCGCCCACTATACGCCGTCAGTTGTATTGCACCGCGCGGCCAAAAAACATCAAACTGGAAGTATGCGCCGCCCGTTTTTCCCGCTCGCCCTGCGCCTGGTCGTCGCTCTTGCCGGAGCCGCCACCGGCCTCGCAGCGCAGTCCGCAAAGCATGAGATCACCCCGCGCCAGGCACACCAGATCGTGGTACTCGTCGCTCATCACGACGACATCGATCTTGCCGACACGCACATCGAGATGAACAGCATGGACCTCGGCTCTCCGTTCGCTCCGGGCTTCTTCAGCTTCATCGTCATTCGCGAGAGCACCTCCCCCGGTCCCGACGAAACGCTGCGCCGCTATGCTGTCAGCCGCCGCACCGGCGACGTGTGGGAGATGAATCTCTGCACCCACTACGCCTTCCCGGAGTTGTCCCGTCTGCAGCGCTCGTTCTCCGGCCGCAGCGGCGTCGACGCCTCCGAGGTTTCGTCGCAAGCGAAGCGCCTCGGGTGCTCGCAACCGGCGGCCGCTCCCACCTCTTAGCCATCCCGGGCGCTCAAGCGTGCGTCGCGCCGGCGCATCACGATGCCTTCGCGACGCCAGGCGATCCGATCTGCCGGACGACGCGCCACGCGTAATGGAAGCCGGAAAGCAAAGTCAGAACAACCGTGGTCGTTAGAGCCCAGGCGCGCAGGTGAAGAACCCACGGCGCCGGGTAGAACTGCGCCAGCATCACGGCCGCCAGGGCGAGAATCTGCGCTACCGTGTTTCCCTTTCCCAACAAGCTTGGCTTGAAGTTGCGAATTGAAGTCGTCGCGAACAGAATCGCCGCAACCACCATGATCCCAAGATCGCGCGCAAACACGAGTACCGTCACCCGTCGCGAGATCAGCGCTTCATGATGCAGGACCAGAAACAGCGTGCTCAGCAGCAGCTTGTCCACCACCGGATCGAGGTACTGTCCCAGCAAAGTCCGCTGATGGAGCCACCGCGCCAGCAGCCCATCCAGCGCGTCCGTCACTCCGGCGAACACAAAGAGCCCGAATGCCACCTGGAATCGCCCGTCCAGGACCGCCAGCACCAGGAACGGCACGATACACAGCCGGAGAAACGTCAGCAGATTGGGAGTCGCTCGAAGATCGTTCATCGGATCATTCGCCGCGCGGGCCCGCGTACTCGCCTGCCGCCGACGCTGTTTGGGAAGGATTCATAGTATCGCAGCGGCTCCGGATTTCCCACGCCGAAACGCCATCCCCTCGTCGGGCTCCGCCGTTGGCGCGCAGTGGGATCGCCGTCACCCGTCCCGCCGGCAGTGGATCACCTTGCTCGCGTGCCGGCGCACCCTCCATCCCTGCTATCATGACAAAAAGGCCATTCCGCCTCGCGTAGGCGCGTAGCTCAGTTGGTTAGAGCGCTACCTTGACACGGTAGAGGTCAGGAGTTCGAGTCTCCTCGTGCCTACCATATCTTCCTAAAAACAAGCAACTTGGAACGTCATGCGGAGATGGCCTGAAGTTCCAAGGGTGCTGAAGGGTGCTGAGACTCCGCATCCTTGTTGTTTTGGGGCAGGAGCAGTTCGATAATCCTGCCGGTAGCTTCGTGCTTCCGAGCCGAAACAGCGTGCGTGTAAATGTCCAGTGTGGTGCGACTGTTCGCGTGCCTTAGCAACTCTTGCGCGACCTTCACATCAACACCCAGGCTACGCAGGTTCGTCGCCAGTGAGTGACGGAAGGAATGCCAACCGATCACCTTGCCCTTGACTTCAGCTTTCGCCAGAGCGGGGCGGATGATCTTCCGCAAGAGCGTATCCGGGGACAGGGGCTTTGCACCCTTGAGCCGATCTGACGGAAACAGAAAATCCGTGTCCGCCTGATAGTGCGAAACCGCGCGCCATTGGAGGAGAGACCCCAACACAGTGGGATGGAGCGGAACGGGTCTGTGACTCGCTTCGGTTTTGGTGTCGCCGATGCGATTACGGAAACACGACTTCGTGACGGCAATCTCCATCGTCTCGGAGTTGATGTCGCTCCATCGCAGGCCGATGAACTCAGACCGCCTCAGCCCTGTACTGCCCGCAAGCATCACCATCGCTCTATCCCGCACGGTCAACTGTGCGAGTAGCGCGGCGAACTCCGCAGGTTCGAGAACGTCTTTTTCACGGACCCGCTTTGCCGAACAGCGCACCGCACGGATGGGGTTGCTCGAAACCCACTCGTGCCGGATTGCATGTGAGAACAGCGCGGAGAAAACAGCTTTGATCTTTGTCCGCGTTGCCGGTGACTTCGGCAATTTGGAAAGCCACTGCTCTACAGCAACGGTATGCACCGCCGATAGCTTCATGCTGCCCCAGGTCGGAGTGACGTACAGCTTGAGGAAATTCTTGTTCACTTCGACCGTAGAGAATGCCTTCCGTTCGGTGGTCAATTCGTGCTTCGTGTAGTGGGCCAGGAGTTCGCTCACCGTTGCCGGGGAACGAACCTCCGAGTTGATGTTGGCGCGGAGACTGAGCACAGCTTTCTCAGCGTCACGGCGAAGTGGAAACTCTCTCACCGTGCCGATGCGCTGTTTCCGATAGACCCGCTTTTCTCCAACCTCTTCATAGAAGCGGAGGAACCAGGTGTCGTCTGTGCTTTTGTTCTTCACGCGGATGAGACTTCCATGCTGAAAACGCGGTGTTCCGATCATTGGAATCATCCTTTGGTCGGAGCATCGGTGGCTGGAACGAGTGTAGCGGCTGCCCCTCGAATATCAAGGGAATTCTGCCCAGTGCATCGGGCGCGCATCCACTGCTCAAGATCGCTCTCCAGGAACCGCCAGAGCCGTCGCTTGCCCTCGCCGATGGGATACGCAGGCAGATAGCCCTGGCGCGCCCAGCGGGTCACTGTGCGACTGTGGAGGCCACCCAGATACTCGGCTGCATCTTCGGGACTGAGGAAACGACGCGTCTGCTTTTCGTTGCTGTTCATATCGTCCCCGCGACGTGTCTGCCCTGAGCTATGAACTGCTCAAGGTCGCTTTGGTGATACCGCACAGGGGCTTTCTTGCCATCCCCCAGTTTGACGTACACGGGGCCGATTCCACGGCAGCGCCATGAGCGCAAGGTGGGCATACTAACGCCCAGACGCTTTGCGACCTGAGCCTCGTTCAAAAGTGAGCTTTCGTTGTTCATTTTTCTCCAAGAGTGTTGCGCGTTAGGCGCAAAGAAAGACCCCTGCCCACCTATCCTTGGACCCAACGTCAAGGAATAGAAGAGCAGGGGTTTTCTACTTAGGCGGTCACGACCGCACTAACTTATGCGTGATTGACAAGGTTGTACACGGGCGGAACCCCAGCGCTCAGGGCAAACCCGCCATAGCGCGCTTTTGCCAGGAAGGCATAGCTTCCGTAGTCAGGCAGGAAGCGCTCAGTCAGCCGGAACAGGTGAATGTCCGACACACTGCGCAGGCAGTAACCGGATTCCCAGTTGCCGAATTGGATACTACCTACCACGCCACTACCCATGTTCGGGTGAGCCACAGAAAGCTGAATCGGATAGCCCAGGATGCTGTCGAACTGTTCCGAACCCGCAGACGCGGTGAACAGCGGGCGACCGAGCGAATCGGTCATCGCAGCCAGCGCCATCTTGGTACTTTGGTTCATGACGAACTTCGCGCCAGGCAGATACGAAGGGTCCAACTGTTCAATCAGGTTCGTCAGGTCGCTCCACACTACCGTGGTAGCTGCGGACGACGCGGGCGCATTGGTTGCCGACGTGATCACGCTGGTGATGTTGGTACTCCCAGCGACCAGCTTGGCAGCCAGTCCGCGATAGATCCTCCGAAGCAGAAGGTCTCTAAGTAACGCCTCGATATCGTAATCCGCATCTTCCAGTTCGGCCACGGTCACCAGCGAATAGCCCGAGTCGAATTCATCGACGTTCGAGATAGTCGAAGTGATGGGCGGTTCAAGCTCACTGGACGCAGACCCATCGGTGATGTCCGCCGCTACGTTGCCAGTGTCATTCACGAAAGGAGTTTTCGCAGGCATCCCCGTGTCAGTGTGCCACTGGCGAACGATGTTAGCCACGCCCGCGTAGCTCTTCTGCGCCTGGACCACTTCAGGGAACATATCCTGATTGATCACAGCAACGCCAGAGGTACTGCCGGTAGAGATGGCCGCGCGGTTCTCCATTGGAGTTCCGTAGCGTGCCCAGTTCCGCAGAGCTTCGCGGTTCTCAGTGTTCACACCAGGCTTGGAATTGAACGCTCCGCGAGCATTGGCCGCGCGGGTTTCACGTTCGATTGATTCCATGCCCTGTATGGTCCGCAGCGACTCTTCCGCGTCAGTCATCATGCGGTTAAACTTGGTCCGAACTTCCGCCGTCATGGGCGTGGTGCCCTTCGGGATAAGTGCCTGCGCGTCCGCGACAAGTTTCGCTCTCGCCTCGCGCATAGCTTTAATCTGTTCAGTCATTTGGTATTGCCTTTCTGTTTTGCAAAACAAGGGAGCAACTTTCCACTGCCCCCACACTTGGGATTAGGCTTCGATGCCGTCCTGGGAATCGTCTAACTCTTCGTCGAGTTCTTCTTTGTTGGACGCGGCTCCCACTTCGTTCATATTGGCCGGTTCGAGATAGCGGTCGCCATCGGGGATGCTTGGCAAATCTTCCATCGCGCGGCACTCATTGGCCGATAAGATACCGGCATTCCGCATTTGGGTGTAGTAAGTGGCGCGGTCTGTGATGCTGGATCTTAGAAGACTCCGGGTATCCGCACGGATGATGTAGGAAGCGGTCGGAGCCAACTTAGCCGTCATTGGCTGCTCAATCCGGGCCAGGATAGGACCGAGACCGTACTTAAGAAAGTTCGCGTCCTGTTGCTCTGCGCTGGCACGGGGCGCACGGTCATTCAATCCAAGGATCGAAGGAGGCACTCCCAAACTCCAGCACAACTTTTCGGCAGACAGCTTAGCGGCTTCGACGAGTTGCCCGTCGATTGGCTTTGCAGTGAGTACTTCGACACTCTGCCCCTGATCTAAGATTGCAGCCTGGTGTGTGTTCCCGCCCGTGAATAGTGCGTTCCACGCATGGCGTAGCTCTGTCTTCTGCTCAGGTTTCATCGTGCCCGGATACGTGATCGCAACCGAAGGCACTCCACTGGACGCATAGTAGCGGGAACCATAAATGGTCTGGGCCATGGCTTGGCCAATCTCCTGGCGCAGCATCTTCACAGTGGGTAGCCCCACGATGCCGTCAAGGGAGAGACCGGCGCAGTGGATCATGTCATCCGCTTTCACCGTCCGCTGTTTCGAGTCGGGAGTGTCGCGCGTGGTGTAGTAGAGCAAGCCCCCATCATCACGGTGAACGTCAGTGAGATGGGAGGCGCGAATCCACATAGCCAGTGGTTGCTGAGTTACGGGATTGCGCTGGATCTCGGCAAAGCCGTTGCCCCACAGGAGCATGAGCAAAACCAGAGTCGAGTAGAACGAGATCGGAGTGGCGTCCGGGTTCGGAGCCGTGCCGATCAGTTGCGCAACCGGATGGTCGCGGATTTCCTGGCGGTGCATCGGGTTCGTTTTATCCTGGCGGTAAAGCCGGAAGGGTAGCTGCGCAGTGGTGTTAGCCAGAACGCGGCAGCAACCATGGAACGCGGCGCATTCGAGGGAGTTCCCTGGCGACACACGCACGCCCGCTTCGCTATTCCTCTGCCCGTCGATTAGCTGCCACCAGGCAGGGCCGGAGAGGGGAGTACTTGGACTTTCGAGGATGCCACTACTGCGGAACGCGGCGACGGCGCTCTTAATTCGATTCGTAATCGACATTGTTACCAATTCCTTTTCCGTGCGCAGCGATCTGCGCTTCGACTTTCAGATACTCTGCTTCGAGTGCGGTCCATTCCTCGGGGTCACCCTCATCCCAGGGGTTGCGCCCGAGCATTTTCCATAGCTCGTCACGCTGCGCTAGCAGGTCGCCCTGTTGCCCATGCAATTCCCAGGCACGCGTGTACAGCGCTTCGAGGGTCGATTCACTCTTCGCGGGCTTCCTCTGCGCAGTCAGACCCATCTGCCTTGTCAGGCGGACGCAGATTAGTTGGTTATCGCGGCTGATCTTGACGTAGGGGTTTGCTACGGACTTCTCACCGACCGGAGCGCCGTGACGGTCTCGCATCGTCTCGCGGACGACGAGTCCCTGCCGCTTCAGCATCTTCTCTGCCGCTTGCCACTTGGCGAAGCTCGTGATGTACGAGTTCAAAAGGGCAGGATCAACGTCGGGGAGCCGGTCCGTCGCGGCGAGAACCGTGACGATGCGCTCCCATTCCCGCTGGGCGACCGCAGATAGGCCCTTGGGTACCTTTGGGGCGGAAATCGGCGGTTTTGCCTTGCTTTTCGGTCGTTTTGTTGATACCATGAAAGTATCCCCTCAACCTGTAACTTCTTTGAAATGAGCAGAACGATGCGTAAACCGTCGAGAATCAACGGTGGGTGGTCGATTACGTTTTGGATTGCGTGAAAATTCACCTGGCCTGTTGGTCCCGGCTGGTGCTCACCCTCCGAACGTCATGCCCCCTACCATCAGTAGTTAGCTCGACTCGTGTTGATTGCACTGGAGTTAGCAGCTACTCTGTGGGATCAATCTCATAGGCGAGAAGATCAACCGTGATGTTCCGCTCCTCAGTGTTGATGAATCCCTCCGCCAGCTTGAACACCCGCGTCCCGAACAGGATCAAATAGCCGGGTTTGAGCACGACGCTTGCTCCGGGATAGCGAATCGTTATGCGGTGCGACAGCTTCATTGACACCTGCGTTGCCTGAAAGACTTCAGACGACGTGAGCGGACGGATGCACGCCCACAGTGTCGCTACTGTGGTCGGCGTTGCGGTGCCGGGTACGAATGGGTTCGATGGTGCAGCCGGAGCTTGGATCGTGATCCTGTGCCGTAGCCTGCCCGCTTGGGGTGAGAGAGGGTTCGCCATCTATCCTCCACCGAAGTAGCCGAACGGCAGCACGCGGTACGGTGTCAGCAAAGCCTCAGCCGCATATGGAAGTTCCACTGCGTTGCCCTGCCCAACCACAAACGACTCACGGTTGTTATAGAGCGCGCCGCACGTCAGCTTGATTGCTGCAATGATCGTTGCGGGGATGGTGCCCGTGTATCCGGCTGTGAACTGAATCAGCACGCTGTTCATATCAGACAGTGCGACGGGCCAGTTCGCACCGTACACGGGTTTCAGCCGTCCCGGTTCCGACAGGTTGTCTATCTCATAGGTGCTGGGGTCAAGCGTGATCGACTCGCCGGTACCTTGATCGCTGTAGGTGATGCCGGTGACCGCAATGAGCGGTGAACGCGGGATGGTGATCGTCTGACTGCGGTTCCACTGGGCCATGCCATCCCAGCCGATACGGTCATGGTCTGCACGAGACGGCGCGGCGCTGATGTGGTGATAGCCAGGGAAGCGATCCAGTCCGAAGGTCCAAGTCTGTGGAACGAAGCAACGGCCAGTGAAGTCCTCTGCGCGTTCCCGTGCCGCACTTATCAGCGCCTGGATGAGCGAGTCATCATCGTCAATGTCCACCCGTAGGTGGAGCTTCATGTCCGACAAGCTCACTGGCTCACTGGACGGTGGCGTCGTTTGTTTCAGCGCGAATGCCATAGCTACTCATTTCTGTTGCACGTGTGCAATTTGGTGGTGATAACTCGCAGCGGCGGGTGTTGCCAACCGGGTGAAAGAGAAGACCCTGCCCGGAATCATCTTCCGATGCCATGCCCGCGCCACCGCGTCAGCCGTTGGGACGACGGCTGGAACTCAAATGATGATCTTTAGTGGCCGATGCGCTGGAGTACCACGCGTGCCCGCGCAGTGATGCGGGTGGTTTGCAACTCCCACCTTGCCCCAGCCGATAGCATCGGCCAATCGGCACGTCGCTAGTTAGCACCGCCGCAAAGCGGTGACGGTACGACGCGCAGACATTCATTGGCCCGTTCCGGCTATCGACCAAGAAGCGGGGACGGGCCAAGTTGCGGTGAAGCCTGGAAGAATCACCGCAAGCTCAAAACAAAAGTGGGGCAACCAGTCCCTGTGACTGACTACCCCGAATGCGGCACGTGACGTGATGGCCGTTAATCCATCATGCACGTTGCTGTGAGGCAGCCGCGAACTTGGAAAAGATGCGGGACGAACACCCATGACAGGTTCGCCCCGCGCAGTGGTTGAGCGACGAGCAAAACTCAATCTTTGTGTGGCACGTGTGCAACTACCCTCTGCTGTAGTCTCCCAGCCAGCCAAACCCACTGGCGTGGCGCTGGGCGCGTAGTTCGGTACGCTGCCTGGAGAGCCTGGCCAGACGGCGGTCAACGCTCTTTAGTTCCTTCCACGCGGTTTCGCGCTCGACACCATCGGTGCAGGAGTGCTCGATGACGAGGTGCTCACGCTGGCGCTGCAAATCGGGGATCTCTAGCTCGATCTCACTGAGGGATTTCATCTCTCTCTTCTTTCAACATTCGGCGCAACGTTAACTCGACTCCCGCGAGATGACAGATAAACCAGAAAGTCTGTGGGAAATTGCTTGGCACGTCACCATAGACGTACCCGGCCAGTTCCGACCGGAAACCGCGAAGGATCATATCGGCCAGGCTCTCAGCGAGCTTGACCGCCTTGCGCTGTACGGCGGATGTCTGAATCTCCGAGGGAGTGAGCAGAGCCATGAGAATGAAAAGCATCGCTGCATCCTCATCTTTGTTCGGGTCCGGGTTCTGGATTTGCTCCATAGTCAAGTCTGGCGTCTGTGAAGAGATGAGCGCATAGGCGCGTTCGCACCACTCACGATGTTGCTTTGTCATTTATGCGTTCCTCCTCTCTCTTCTATAAGCCGGGACAAAACGGGATTTTTGGAACTCAAAGTGAAATATTCTTCGAGTGTGGTTTCTGAGCAGGGTGTGGCCTTCAGAATTAATCACTTGGGGTTTGCGCCGCGTCATCCACCATCTTCGCTCGCACTCACTCGCTATCGCTCGTTCGTCCCGCTCGCTGTTTTAGCGGCAGAGTCTGTTCGATAGCAGCCCCCCCTATCCCCCCCAACCGTCAAAATTCTTAATGGCGGTCGTTATAGTAAGCCGGGACAAAACGGGTTTTTTGGAACAACTCTGAAAATTATTTTCGCGGCGGGGGTGCGGGGTCTTTTTGGGCAGACCATTTCGGCCCATGCAAGGCTCGCCGGGGTTGGCCTTGCAACGTGGGCACGTGACCGATAACACATGCTGATAAGGCCCCCGAAGGTCATCTTGACTCATTGCGGCTTTCACTCTGCGATTGCTCCTTTCATCGCGGCTTCCGCTTTCTGCCCCAATGTTCGGACGTACCGGGGACTGCATCCCAGCGCCGTCGCTATTGCCTTGTCATCACTTCCTGCCCAGCGCATCTCGATTACGACTCGCTGATGTTCGGGTAGCTGTGTGATCAGCTTGCGCAGGAGGCGTCGGTCATGGTCGGGACGGGATGGCGCACCGTCTGCCGCGTCACGGGTCGGAATCACTTCATCTTCATCCACTACAGTCTCGCTCCCATCCTCGCTCTCGGTTGGAGGTTTGGTTTCATAATCGAAGTGGACATGCTCCCGCCATTCCTCCGCGTCGCGTCCTGCTCTTACAATGATGAGCGTCTGAGTGAGTCTGTAGTTAGGACTGGCTTTCAACTTATGGAAGAGCTTCAGCGTGGATAGCTGCACCACGTCGGGAATGTCGTCACCCAGCCGTGGCCACTTTGCCCGGAGGTGAAAGGTGGCGTACTCCGATATCACCTGGCAGAGTTGATCGTCGCTAAGTGTGCCCTGCAACCATCCCTGGTGGGTTGTGGTGATGGTTTTGGGCGCATGGTCTTTGCCCCAGTAGTGTCGGTCATCCGCTCCGGTCTGTGCGTCCGCCGTTTCCTGGCTGCCCCTCTCACCCTCTTTCGCATGCAGCGTGAATGGCTGATCTGGGATTCGCTCCACAACGGTCACCGGCAACGCGCAGCGGTACCGTAGGGCCGCCTGCTCCTCTTCCGTGCCCCAGACGCCCCGCCACTGGTCCGACCGTGTTTCGTCGAACTCACGCAGCGTGTGGGCATGGGGCAGTTGCTTGCTCAAGCTGAGTGCATGAATGGGACCGGGCGCGGGTGGATTCCTCCACTTCGGCCCCTTCTCTGCAACAAACTCACTTGGAAACTTTGGATATTGCCCCAGACCTTTGCCAGGACGTGCGAGTGCCCACTGAGTCAAAACCGATCCTCGTGCGCACGTGTGCAACTACCGAAGGAGGCAGTCTGCACACGTGCATTTTCCTTTGGGATGGTTCGCTCTTGAGGCACCCTCGGGAGAGGGTCAGAGCCGGGAGCTTGTCCGCTAAATTCTGCGTCCAGTGGTCTCCTGATGATGTGGTGTGTAATTCAAGACTAAATGTTTTGGGGGATGGGTGTCAAGGAAAATCGGGGAGTTTAAATTAGATCACGGGTTGGAAGATGCGTCAAGCAGCGCGGTGCGGGGTGTTGCGGGGCGTGCGGAGTGCTACTTCTGATCCTCTGCGGCCCATTGCCGTTGGTAATCGCGCCAGCTTTGGTGGCCCTCGTACTGTGGAACCAATTCCTGCATGGCGCGCTCACACATCTTGTAGTTGATGTGGTTCGAGGGCCAGTCCAAGTCAAAGAGGAGGCCGTGCCCCTTCACCCATACGATTCGCTCTTCCGGAGACATCACGGATAGTGGGACGCCGTTCAGACTCTCGGCAAGGGCGGTGAGTTTCTTCATTTTTTCGCTCGGGTTCACAGGCAGATGCTAGCAGGCGGGAAGCCGGGTGGGACGTTGGAAATGGAGAGCAGGCGAGAATTGGTACCCTTGACCTCTACCCTATTTCTACCCAGGAACGGTAGAGGTCAGGCACCGAATTTCGAGGGTGCTGACGAGGGTGCTGAGGGTGGTTTAGGAGTGCTCTAGGGTGCTTTTCGGTGCCACCGGTGCTCCTAGAATCAATGGGTTACAACCCGATTTCGCTTTGACACGGTAGAGGTCAGGAGTTCGAGTCTCCTCGTGCCTACCATCCTTTCAGCAACTTACAGCGGAATCACGGCGTTGGATGCTCCATAGCTGGAGCAGTTCTTGCTACCAAAACTCTACCAAGTCACATTCAGATGCAACGCATCTCTTTGATTCCGCGCCAGAGATAGCCGCAAAGACACCTATGACCTCTACCGCGCTCGAAAGGGGGTCACGGCCTCCGATGCCTCATTCATCGCAGTCAGCAGGACGGAAATGGCTGGATGCCGGCTTGCAGCGACAAACTGACCGATTCCTGGAATCAGGCAGGCCATTTCCGGGTTCCGCGTGCTGCAGAGGTGGCGCAGCAAGGACTACGAAAGGGGCCTCGGCGCAAGATCACAGGCAGAAACGCAGCAGAGAGCCCATCATTGGAGACTCAGGAACTGCTGCAGGCTATCGGCCGCGCTCGCGACCGATCGCGCTAAGCTGAGCTTTGCCACGTTGTGGGCGAATACGCTGTTGATCACGTCAAGCTCAGCAGAGGTTAAGGACTCCTGGGCCTGCACAACCTCCACATTGTCGGTCACACCGGCATCGAAGCGCTGTCGCGTCAGGTCCAACGTTTCTCTTGTCACCTGGAGGTTCCTCTGAGCCACTTCTGCCTGGCTTGTTGCAGCCCTGAGGTCGAGGTAGGCGTTGCGGACGTCGCTTTCCACCTGGCTTCTGGTGTCTTCGAGTTCCGCTCGCCGCTGGGCCAAAGAAGCCTTTGCCTGCGTGATTTCTCCCTCTGTGCGGCCTCCCAGCCAAATCGGAACATTGAGAGTGGCGGCTCCAAGAAACGTCGTATGGGCCTGGGAAGGGTTTGTTCCGATTGCTCCGTAGTTGCCACTTACTGAAAGCGAAGGCAGTCGCTCATCACGAGCAGCGGCAAGTGTGTGTTCGGCGGCGCGAATTTGTGCCTGCGCGGCCATAATATCTGCACGATGCTCAAACGCCTGCTTGAGTGCGTCATCGAAGCTAAGATCAGGCGCAGCCGAAAAGGGTACCTCGTCGGTAAGATCGTATTCGTCGCCTGGAGGTAACCCAGTGATGCGGGCCAAAATGATTTTCTGCTTGGCCACTTCGTTCTCAAGCGAGATGACTCGTTGCTGCTGCGTAAGCTGTTCGACTTCGCTCCGGTCGACGTCTATTTGGGGCACCAATCCAACACTTCGCTTTTGCTGCGTCTGCTGAAAAAGAGCAGTAGCTGTCTCGAGTTGTGCGTGCGCGGACTTAACCCTTTCTCTTGTTGCAATCACTTGCAGATAAGCACCGCACACTGCAAGAACGACCAACTCTCGTGCATCCCGCGCGGCAAACTGGCTGGCGCGAAAAAGCTCTCTGGACGACCGATAGTTGTTCCACGCGGTCAGATCGACGATTGACTGAGAAAGGCTGCCGCGCAAATCGATGTTGTTAAAAGGTCCTATGGTCGGTGGGATGGTAAAGCCCGGAATTATGAGGCGCAGCCCCTCCGCCCCGAGGCTGATTTGCTGTATTGTTTCGGCCAGGTAGCCGCTCACATTGACAAGCAGGGCGCTTCGCGCAACCTGACTCTGCCCTTGAGCCTGACGTACAGCGTTGCTCTGGCCCACCGCGCCAAGGTTATAGTCGAGTCCTCGCGCGATGGCTTCGCGGAGAGAGAGCTTCCCCGAAAACGGCATCGTGGCCGTGCTCGAAGCGCCGCCGGTATATGGTCCCTGAACCTGAACTGAAGGGTTTATCGTATCTACGCTGGTTGTCGTTCCTGCAATGGGAGATTCCACTGCGGTCACTGACCCGGTCTGTCCAGAGCGCCCGGAAAGGGGGAGCGGACTTGCCTGCGTACTCTGCGATTGGCCCGGCAGCGATGCGATGAGGAGGGTCCCTATGCAAAGAATCGCGGCAGTTCCCCCGATCCGGCGAATTGGCGTGGTCTTTGTCTTTCGATGATTCATATCTCAGGTGCCCCGTCCCTAACTGAGCTGCTTTCGGAATCGCCAGACGCTGAGCGAGCCGAGCACCAGCGTGATAATGAGCAAGCCAAGGAAGTTCGGCCAAAGGTCCATGAAACCGCTGCCCTTAAGCGTGCTTCCACGAGCGATAGTTGCGAAATGGTGAATTGGGTTCAGAACCGTGAAAGGCTGCAACCATTTCGGCATTGCCTCAACCGGATTGAGCGCTCCAGACAACGCTGACAGCGGAGGATTGACGAAAAAAGTCGTTAGCTGTGCTTGTTGAGCCGACTTGCTGAAGGTGGAGACCACGGTACCTATGCTGATGCCAGACAAGATGCACAACGCGCCACCGGCGAGCAGCAGAAGGAGGTTGCCGTGGAACGGAACCCCGAATACAAATTTGAGCACGCCCAGGGCCAGGAACATCATCAGGAATAGCAGCAAAAACAATGGTGTGATCTTGGCAATGATGATCTCCGATGTGCCGGCCGGGGATATGAGCAGTTGTTCGAGCGTCCCGGCTTCCCGCTCGCGAACCATGGCCGCGGCGCAAATGAGGGAACTATCCAGGATCAACAGCAATCCGAGCACGCCGGTGACGATAAACCACGAATCGACCAGACCGGGATTGTAAAGGAACGCCGGCTCAAGCTGCGCCCAACCGCGGCGGGCTAAGTTTGATCCATCAGTTGGCTGGACGCGGACATGAACTCCCTCGGCTTCCAGTCCTGTATTGAATCTCTGAATGATGCTTTCCGCATATCCGCGGCTAATCGTCGCGGTGTTTGCATTCGTAGCGTTCAGCAGGAACTGAATCGTCGTATGGCGGTCCCGAACCAGATCCCGCGCATAGTCGTAAGGAACGACCATTCCGGCATCGGCTTTGCCTCTGCTGACTGCATCTCCAAGTTGATCGGCCGACGAATAATAGCCCGCGAGGCGGAAACTCTTGCTCTCGGTCAGCGTCGCAATCAGCTCCCGGCTCTCGGGTGACCGGCTATCGTCGACGACAGCAAGACTGACGTTCGTTACTGCCGCGCTCAGGGCAAACCCCACCAGAGTCAACTGCACGACGGGCAACACGATTAGAGTAAACATGAGTTTGCGGTCATGGCGAGTCTGAGCAAACTCCTTCCTGATAAGTGCGCGCAGACGATAATTGATGAGGCGATCAAGAAGCTTTCTCATGATTTATGCCTTCACCTGCATCCGTCTCATGCCGAGCCAGGCCAGGCTATAGAAGGTGGCTCCAATCGCTCCGATGATAAGAACCCTGTACCACATGGCGGGCCATCCCCCGCCTTGCAGGAGCGCGTCGCGCACAATCTCGATGTAGTACCGGCCCCAGACAAGATCCGAAATCCAACGGAGCGCGGCCGGTATGTTTTGAACCGGAAAGATCAGGCCTGAAAACAAATAGACGAGCAGAAATCCGCCGAACGCCACAGCCTGCAATGCCGCTGCCTGGTTGGGGATGACCGCACCGACCATGGTTCCAAACGCCGCCACGCAAAAGAAATAGAGGAGGGTAGCCACCAGGGCGGGCGTAGGATCGCCGGCAAAGCTCAGGCTGAAATAGGTAAACAAAAGCAAGGACATGATGAGACACTCGCCGAATGCAACGACCATGAACGCAATAATTTTCCCCAGCAGGAACTCGTGCGCGGGAATGCTCGAGACGTAAACCTGCAGAATCGTTTTTAACTCGCCCTCTTTCGCCATGGCGAGCGCAGCCAGCAGAGGCGGGAACATGGAGAGGCCAAGCACGAATATTCCTGGGCCGAAGAACTTCTCCGAAGAGAGTCCGGGATTGAACCAGAGCCGGATGGCGGTCTGTATGGGGCCTGCTTGCGTTCCACTGCCCCGCTGGTTGTACGAGATTGAAATCTGGCCGGCATAAGCTGTAACTAGCTTCGCTGTATTTGCATCCGATGCGTCCACCAGCAATTGGACTGGCGCGTTAATGCCGCGCGCTATGTCGCGGCCAAAGTGCGGGGGGATGATCAGCACGGCTCGCGCGGCATTGGAGGCAAGGGCCCCTTCGGCGGTTCTATCGATCGGCCATGGGACCACCTTCAGAGTTATCGAAGCCCGGAAAGCGTCGATAAAATCACGGGATGCCGGTGAACCATCAAAATCCTGTACGACAATCGGAAGTTCGTTCACTGTGAGCGAGAGCGCCGAGCTCATCAGGACAAGCAGGAAGGTGGGAAGGGCAAGGGCGAGAGCCAGGGTACGCCAGTCGCGAACAATCTGGGTCAACTCTTTGCGCGCCTGCGCAACGATACGCCTCACGCGAGCCCCTCCTTAGTCATCGGTGGCTGCCTTACCCTGAGTGCGCGCTGTTTCCACGATGGAGATAAACACATCTTCGAGCGACAGGGGGATTTCCCTCCCGCTGGTCACGTGGAGCCCGTTCTCTTCGAGCCGCTTTGTGGTTTCCCTGATGGCGGCAGATGGGTCTCCGTCGGTGATCAGATGCAGGCGTTCGCCGAACAGGGACACTCGCCAGCTTTCTGTCTTGCTCCTGAGCAGGTCGGCGGCGCGTTGGGGCTGGTCGACGATGAGCTCCACTATGTGTCCGGATTGCTGACTTCTAATGCCGCTGGGTGTGCCCTCAGCGACAAGCTCTCCCGCGACCATCATTCCAAGACTGTTGCACTGTTCCGCTTCCTCCAGATAGTGGGTGGTCACGAGGATCGCTGCACCGCCGTCGGCCAGACGATTGATCATGGTCCAGAACGCGCGCCGTGCCAGAGGATCGACGCCCGAAGTCGGTTCATCCAGAAAGAGGATGTCCGGTTCGTGCATAATTGCGGCGCCGAAGGCCACGCGCTGCTTCCACCCTCCCGGCAGGCTCCCCGTAATCTGATTCTCTTTTCCTTCGAGACCCGAAAAGGAAAGCACCCATTTAATCTTTTCTTCGCGGTCCTGGTCGGGCACGCCATAGACGCCCGAAAAGAAATCGAGGTTTTCCCGAATCGTCAGGTCTTCATACAGAGAGAATTTCTGCGACATGTAACCGATGCGGTTGCGGACAGCTTCTGTCTTCAGATTGCCGCCCGTACCACCCAACTCCATGGTTCCGCTTGTCGGGTCCAGCAACCCACAGAGCATCCGGATGGTTGTTGTCTTACCCGCCCCATTTGCTCCGAGAAGTCCGTACACTTCCCCATTTCGAATCTGAAGGCTCACATTCTTCACAGCCGTGAACGCTTTGAACTGCTTGACGAGATTCTTCGCGCCGACCGCAACTTGTCCGCGCAGACCGCTGTGATCGTGCTTTGCTGGAAACTCTGATGTGTCGGACTTCTCCCGCAGAGCACGCAGCTTGGCTACAAAAATGTTATCGAGTGTCGGTTCATCGACCCGCATCTGGTCGACGGACAGGCCTGCGCCCTTCAGCTTCTCGGCAACCCACTTTTGCTCCTTTTCCGGATCGTTTACCAGCAAATCGAGCCTGTCGCCAAACCGTTCGACGTCGATAACGTCGCTATCGGGCCCCGCCCCCGCGGAAAGCACGCTTTCCGCTTTCCTCAGGTCTGTGGTGCGGAGTTCGATCCGCTTCGCGCCCAGACTGGCGCATAGCTCCGTTGGCGTGCCGATCCGAAGAATCTCGCCCGAATACATAAAGGCGATCCGATGACACCTTTCAGCCTCATCCATGTACGGGGTAGCCACAAGGATCGTCAACCCCTCCGCCGTTAGGTGAGCCAGCGCGTCCCAGAACTCTCGACGAGACACAGGATCGACGCCGGTGGTTGGTTCGTCGAGCAGCAACACTTTCGGTTGTGGAACGAGCGCGCACACCAGAGCAAGCTTTTGTTTCATCCCGCCGCTCAGTTGGCCAGCGAGCCGGCCCGCGAATCGGTCCATATCGAACATTCGAAGATATTGAAGACTGCGATCCGCGATCTCATCCGGCGGAATGAGGCGCAGATCGCCGCTATAGCGAATGTTTTCCGCAACAGTCAGATCGGGATAAAGACTGAAGTCCTGCGTCAAATACCCGGTTTGAGATCGCATATCCCGAGCCGGGCGGCCGAGGATCTTCGCGCTGCCCGCGGACGCTTCCATGACGCCAGCAAGAATCTGGAAAGTCGAAGTCTTACCGGCTCCATCCGGGCCAATCAGGCCAAACATCTCGCCGCGGGTCACTTCAAATTCGATTCCGCGGATTGCCTCAAGCTTGCCATAGCGTTTTGACAGTCCGCGAACATCAATCGTCCGTTCGACTGCGACGGCTTTTCGAGCGTCAACCTCTCGCTCTGGGACCGCCTGTTCCGGCACAGCTCGATCTGGGCTAGTGGCGATCATTTGCGCCTGACCTTCGGCCACTTGTCCCCCCCAACCAGGACTTCGCCATCGACAGGGCCCAGCAACACTTCCTGATTCGGAAGCCGGATTCGGATTCGTTTCACTTCGGCCTCTGGATTCATTTCAGTTCCCGTGCTTTGAATTCGGCCTTCCACCGACTATGCTTTGTTCTTCTCGAAGACGTCGTCCAACCAGTCGAATATGATCTGGTGCGCAAGGCTTTCGTCGTTGACTCCGCAGTGAGCCTCGCCGCCCTCCTTCGTGGTGATGATGTGCTGCGCCCTGGGACAGGTCAGCTTGTCGTAGAACTTCTGACTGACAACAGCCAGTTGTCCCTCGCCTTGTCCACCGATGTTGAAATACGGGCAGGTGATCTTGCCCTCCAAACCCCACAAGTTGTACTTGCTCAGCCCGTCGACAAACTCCGCGATCGTTCCGCCGCTCGCACCATGTCGGTAACGTATGTCTCGCTGGGCGATAAACCTGCTCCCAACGGTCGACAGATCGATTTTGTCCTCAAGGTTTCTGGGGCAAGGTTGATCCACCGGTAACCCGAGCATTACCTGCGCCGCATTCTGCCAGTTAGGCAAGGTAGTGCTCGCAATGCAGGCCTTTATCCGCTTCTCAAAGGCCGCTGCCCTCGGCGCAAAGTACCCGCCCAGGCTCCAGCCGGCTAAGGCAAGGCGCGTCGGATCGACATCGGCACGACCGAGCACCCAATCGCAAACGTATTGCAGTGGAACTTCGGTATCCGGCCGAAAGAACAGCTCCGCACCGGGATTCGAATACATCGCACCTCGCTGCCCCGGAATCTCGAACAGCAATGCGTTGTATCCCCGGCGAACCGCCGCCGCGCCGCCGCCCCAGAAATAGAGTTCCTCCGCCAGGGAGTCGGCTCCCCCCAGGCTCATCAATGTTGGTCGTGGCTCATCGCTCGCGTTAGCTTTCAGGAAGTAGCCGGGAAGCGACCACCCATTCTCATAGGGAATGCTGACAACCTCGAAGGGCAGGTCCATCAATTTTCCAGCTTGCATAAAACACTCACGTTGACGGTCCCAGCCAGCGTGGCAGCCGGGATCAGTTGTGCTTTGGTAAAACCCCACCTCGCGCCAGTACGACGATGCCCGCAGGAAAGCCTCTCGCGCACTCACCAGATGCCTGCCCGCAAGCGATTTGCGTGCGATAGCCTCCACCCGCTCCGCGGTAACGCGCCATGCTTCCGTATAGCTATCTTCCTTTTCGTCCTCGATGCGCGAGGCGGTCTCATAGCACTCGCCTATCTCCGCCCCCTCATACGTGGTACACCCCATCGTTCGCACGAACTGGAAATCGAAGTTGCCCTTGAATCGCCCCGGCATCCCGGCAGTGGCGCCAAACGGCCCTGTGGTGCTCTTTTGAGTGGCAGGGGCGGTTAATGTGTTGGAAATCGTATCTTGTATTTTTCCGCCATTGGCGCTTCCCGATTCAGGAGTTGCATTTGGATTCGTTTGCACTTCAGCCACTGAAGTCATTTGAGTTTTCCTCTTTCGTTTTGAAATCCAACTTCGTGCGGTTTGGTTTGTCGATCCTCAACCGCCTGTTCCGGCACAGCTCGATCTGGGCTGGCCGTAATCATTTGCGCCTGACCTTCGGCCACTTGTCTCCTATAACCAGGACTTCGCCATCGACAGGCATGCCGGGCTTGGCAAAACCAAATCCCTCCACCAACTGCAGCTTGAGTCCGACTACCTGCTTGACACGATCGTCGCGGAAGTAAGTGTTCTCCGGAGTAAATGTCGCCTGTGGGTCAATCCTGGAGACGTAAGCGTAGATGGGCTTCTGCGAACTCGAATCGAGGTAGACACGCGCCGACTGTCCCACCTTCACTTTGCCAATTTGACCTTCAGGCACAAAGCCGCGCAGATACACCCTGGTCAGATCCAGGAGTGTGATGACAGCGGTACCTGCAACAACTACCTCGCCCGGCTCCGCCCCGCGCGTCACCACCGTTCCCGAGAACGGTGCCCTGATGGTCAGATCTTTGCGGTTGTCTCCTGCTTCTGCAAGTTCGGCGCGAGCCTGTTCGGTCTGAGCAGCTGCACTCGCCACCTCAGCTTCCTGCTGTGCGATTTGTCTTCGAACCGAGACAACCTGCGACTCGCGGATACCAGGGTTAGAAAGACTTGCCTCCGCTGTCGTCAATTCGCCCTGTGAAGCTTCAACCCGGCGCTTCGAAGCCGTAACCACCGCGGCCTGTTGATCGGCCGTCGTTGAAGCCTGAAGTCCCTGTTGCTCCGATACAGCTCCGGTTTTTGCAAGACGCGTATAGGCATCTCTGTTGAAAGCGGCAATCTGAAAAGCCGCCTGCTGCTGGGCCAGTTCCGATTGCGCGGCCGCCAGATCCGCCTGCGCCTGCCCCACATGGCCTTCTGTATCCAGCTTTGACTGGCCAACCTGCAACCGGCTTTGCTGCAATTGCTCGTGCAGGACAGCAATCTGCTCCTGCGCGGCTGCGCCCTTTGCTTCTGCCTCTGAAAGAGCATCGCGAGCCTGGTCCTCCCGCGCCCGAATCTGGGCGTCGTCGAGAACGGCAATCGTATCTCCGGCATTGACGGTGTCCCCCTCGCGGACACGAATCTCAAGAATGCGTCCGGTTGTTTTCGAAGCAACCGCGGAGTCGTCGCCTTCAATTCGGCCACTCACCACAACAATGCTCTTCGGGATAGGTGGTGCCGCAAAAAATATCTTCCAGATAAGTATCGCCGCCGCAATCAGGGCCACGCCAGCGACGATCATCAGGATCAGGCGCCGTCGCGTCGCGGCCTGCTTCATTTTTTCGTCGGCTGCTTGCTTAGCCTTTTCGTCCGCTGCTTTCTTTTCACTTTCCGCTGGGTCCGGCTTGGCGCTTTCCGCAACGGCGGGCCTCGCACCATCGGCAGCGGCAGGCTCCGCAGTGTCGATTGCAGCCGCCATCGCTCCGTTGGGGGGTTGGTCCGGGCGCCTTCCTTGTTCGACTTTTTCAGGCGAACTCTCAATAGTGGGTGTAGTCATCTGATTCTCCTCACCTTCCTAACGGGCGTGATCGTTCCATGCTTCGAGCGAAAGTCCTGCAGATACGAAAGCGAAAAATCCACGATGTGATCTGCAATGCGTTCCACCTGTTCAGCCGTCAGTTGGAGCCCCGGCCAAATCTCCACCAACAAAGGACCTGGGAGGGCGTATGCGAGAACCTGTCCCACCAAGCTGATTGCACAGAGTCGAGTGTTGTCATCGTTGGGAGGGAGGCCAATCATTCCCCCAATGAGTTCCAGGAGTCGCTTGTAGATCGGTCGAGTCACCTTATCGATAAGTTGTCGAAGCGCGGGTGTCGGCTGTGCCAGCTCGTGCGCCAGGAGTCGCGAATGCCAATCCGGTAGATCTCCTCCAGTAATGCTCCGAAGTCGAGCTCGAATAAGGGCCCTCAAGATGTCTTCCGGAGGCGTGTTTTGATCAAGTGTGTTTTGAACGGCCAGGAGTTGGGCAGCACGCACCGATTGCTGCAAGACCTCGGTATAGAGGCCCAATTTATCGCCGAAGTGATAATTGACAGCAGCGACATTAACTCCCGCTCCCGCACATATTTGGCGAATGGTCGTGGCCTGATAGCCTCGATCGGCGAAAACCGGGCCAGCGACCTCCAGCAACCTGTCGCGTGTTGGGTCTGTAGCCTCCGGCAGGCGTTCGCGCCTCACTACTTTCATCCCGAGATGTGACGGATTTCTGTTCATGTTCAAACGCCAGTTTGAAACAACAATTTCCTAATTGCTGTATCGAATTGCTCAACGCGTCGAATTGTGGGATGGAAACGTAGACCAAAGGTACGCATGGCGCGCAGCATCGTTGTCTGGCAGATCGACTGCCGCTTGCGCGATCGCGGCTGGGATCCACAAAGGAACAAGCGTGCCGCGCCCATTGTTCAGAGGTTCGGCAGCCTGTCAGTACGGCGCCGAGAGGATCGCCTTCCCGGCTCCCAGGGCACAGGCAAGCGTTCCCGGGATCGCCTGGGCTATAGAGGATGGTTGCCGCCCTGCAGCGACACTGCACCGGCACGGATCCTGTTAGCGGTGACCCAGGTACAACAGGACTCTCTGCAGCCATCAAGGTAGATCGCCATCGGCATGCGCGCATCCTGAAGACGTGCCACTCCTGATTCTTTACCTCACGCGGTGCTGGCGGCTGTATGGGATTGCACAGTCCCCCGAATCCATGGACGACTGAGCCGGATTGCACAGCGCGAACATTCGCTGGATGGAACACTATTACCAGGAACATTCCGAGCCGTTTTTCTTCCTGGGAGCCCTACGCGTCCCCCTGCTTCACTCTCGCCGCAACGACAGCAGTAAATCAGAGGTCATCGCAATGAGAAAAAGTAATTCGCTTTCAGCACTTGTATTCGTTCTGATCGCCGGCATTGGCGTGTCACTTGCATATTTCGCACATCTGACGGCAGGCAACGCGGTCAGCATAGCGATCTTCTGCGCGGCAATTGCCGTTGCGTTCATCATTTCCTCCGCCATTCAGGTCGCGGACCAGTGGAATAAGGCTGTCGTTCTGCGCTTGGGTAAGTTTCGCTCCCTGGAGGGACCGGGCCTTTTCTTTATTATTCCGCTGATCGAAAACATTCCATACTGGCTCGACACCCGCGTTCTCACCAGCTCCTTCAAAGCTGAAAAGACCCTGACCAAGGACACGGTTCCGGTCGATGTAGATGCGGTGCTGTTCTGGAAGATTATCGATCCCAAAAAAGCGGCACTCGACGTGGCCGACTACCAAAGCGCGATTAGCTGGGCCTCACAAACCGCCCTGCGCGACGTGATCGGAAAGACGATGCTTTCGGACATGCTCGAAGGCCGCGACAAGATTAGCAGCGTGCTGCGCGAGATTATCGATGAACGTACCGAGCCGTGGGGCATCAACGTGATCTCGGTTGAGGTGAAGGATGTATTGATTCCGCCGGCGCTGGAAAATGCCATGTCCATGCAGGCCCAGGCGGAGAGAGAGCGTCAGGCCCGCGTCATCCTTGGAGATTCGGAACGTCAGGTGGCGGAGAAGTTCGCCGAAGCCGCCAAAACCTATACCAACGATCCGGTCGCGCTCCATCTAAGAGCCATGAACATGCTTTACGAAGGCCTGAAGCAGAACTCCACCATCGTCATTGTTCCCAGCTCGGCCATTGAGACGATGCAGCTGGGCGGCCTCGCCGGGATGACCGCACTGACTATGGGGATTGGCCAGGAAAACGCAACCAAAGCGCAGGCCGCGCGTAACGGCCACAGCAGCGCTCTCCCGGCGCCCGAAGACGAATTGCAACCCGCATGACAGATCCGGGACAGACTCACACGCATCATGAGGAAGGGCCGCATCCGAGCGAGGCTCAGCAGAAGCGCCCGTACTGGATGCGCGCGCACCGCGACTGGCGCTTCTGGGTCGCGGTGCTCTGCATCGCCGCGGCCCTGTTCGTCTACATAACCAGCGTCGACTTATCTCTTGTGCCAGGCCGGCGCCATCACGCGACAGTCCCGGTCGGGCAATAGCGAGTTCCGTGAGCCAAACCGTTCTCTACCCGCTGCGATTTGAGCCGATCTATCAGTATCGTCTCTGGGGCGGCAGGCGCCTGGCCAACTTGCTGAGCGCACCGTTGCCGAACGGTCCGGTCGGTGAGGCATGGGTGCTGAGCGACCGCGACGACCATGCCAGCACTGTAGGCAACGGGCCTCTCAAAGGGCAAACCATTGGTCAGCTGATGGACGGATTTCAGGAGCAGCTTATGGGAAAGTTGGCGGGATGGTTCCGGCGATTCCCACTGCTGCTGAAGTTCCTCGACGCCCATGAAATGCTCTCGGTTCAGGTTCATCCCGGATATCCGGCCGATCGGCCCCTGCCAGAGGGCGAAATGGCGAAGACCGAGGCCTGGGTGGTAATCGCCGCTGGCCATGACAGCCGCATCTATGCCGGGCTCAAACCTGGCGCCACTCCTGACATTCTTCGGCAATCGATCGCGAACGGAACGCTTGAGGACCATCTCGCATCATTCACGCCGAAGCCCGGTGATGGCGTCTTCATCCCCGCCGGGACGGTACACGCCTTGGGTGGCGATGTCGTCGTGTTTGAAATTCAGCAGAACAGCGACACGACGTTTCGCCTGTACGACTGGGGCCATGTCGACACGGAGACCGGCAAGCCACGAGCACTCCAGGTGGACCAGGCACTGGGCTGCATTGACTTTGCAGATGGCGCCGCGGGACTCGTGCACCCAACCCTGGACGTAGCAGCTCCGGAGCGGGAGCTGGTCTTTGACTGCGAACCATTTCGGCTGTGGCGGCTGCGCAGCCATTCGCCTTTTCCCGTAGGCGGTGTGGATCTTCCACGTGTGCTGGTTTGCGTTGAGGGCGCGGGCCAGATTGAGCACGATGGCGCGAGCTATGCAGTCGAAAAAGGCGAAGTGTGGCTGCTGCCAGCGGTTGTCGGGGTTTGTCATTTTCGGCCCAGCGATGCAGTGAACTTGTTGGAGATTGCCTGCCCGGCCGGATGACGTCGGCATTACAAATTGACTCGCAGGCATGGGCGCTGCATAGGGAGACTGAATGAAGAAGCTCATCGTTTTCGATCTGGACGGAACACTCGCCAGGAGTAAGTCGTCTCTCGACGACGAAATGTCGGCACTGCTTGGCGATCTGCTCTCGATCGTCAAAGTGGCTGTGATCTCGGGAGGCGCCTGGCCCCAGTTTGAGGAACAACTGCTCACCCATCTGCCGCACGACGAGCAGCTGATGAATCTGTCCATCCTCCCGACATGTGGAACGCAGTTCTATCGATATTCAGGGGAATGGAAGAAGATTTATTCGGAAGACTTCACCGCGGATGAAAAAGGCAAGATCGTCAGTTCGCTGAAGAAAGCATTCGAGGAATCAGGATTCAAGGCCGACAAGGTGTGGGGAGAGGTCATCGAAGACCGGGGAAGCCAGATAACTCTGTCCGCGTTGGGTCAGCAGGCACCCCTGGGAGAAAAGGAAAAGTGGGACCCGGATTTTGCAAAGCGGAAGAAGATCAAAGCGATCCTGGACCCCTTAATTCCCGGATTCTCCGTTCGCCTTGGAGGGGCAACCTCCATCGATATCACGAAGCCGGGCATCGATAAGGCTTACGGAATTCGCAAGCTGCGCGACATCCTCGGCATCTCTGTGAAAGAGATGATCTACATCGGCGATGCCCTGTTTGTGGGCGGGAATGACTATCCGGCTGAGCATGCAGGCGCGATCTCTATTCCGGTGCGCGGACCCGAGGACACGAAGCGCGTGATCGAGGCCATCCTGGATTGCCTGGGCGACGAGAATCAAGCTGACATGCAAGTGGGGATCCATGCGTGAGTTTAAGTTGCAGCGCATGGGAATGGTAATGGAACCGGAACCCGGAAATCCCCACGAGGTCGAGGGCGTTCTCAATCCGGCGGTCGCGCGCGGTCCAGATGGCCAGCTCTATCTTTTCCCGCGTCTCGTGGCGAAGGGAAATTACTCGCGCATCGCGATTGCGCGCGTGCGCTTCGATGAAGCCGGTGAGCCGGCGGGCGTGGAGAGGCTTGGCATCGCGCTGGAGCCGGAGGCCGATTACGAGCGCCGGGCGGATGGCGGAGGCGGCTGCGAGGATGCGCGTGTCACCTTCGTGGAGCCCCTCGGGCGATACATCATGACCTACACGGCATATTCGCCCAATGGCCCGCGGATCGCACTGGCTCAATCGGAAGATCTCTTCCACTGGACACGTATGGGGCTGGCGACCTTTGCACTGTGGCGCGGCGTCGAACTGGGCGATGAGGACGACAAAGATGCCAGCTTCTTTCCTGTCGCCATTCCCAACCCATCCGGGCATCCGGAATTGGCTATGCTGCACAGGCCGCTCTTTTCGGGCACTCGGCCTGAGGAAACTGCCTGCGACACCTTGCCCCGCATCGTGGATCTCGATCGCGAGAGCATCTGGATTTCCTATTGTTCGCCGACGCTGGAGGGCCGCAATCCGGATCGACTTGGGCGGTTTACTTCGCATCACCGCCTCGCAACTCCGGTTTCTCCCTGGGAGCGGCTCAAGATCGGTGCGGGAACTCCACCTGTGCTCACCCGGCATGGGTGGCTCATCCTGTATCACGGCGTGAGCGATCTGGCGAAGCCGAACAGCGAAGTACACCAACTGTGCTATTCCGCAGGGGTCATGGTGCTGTCAGAGAAACATCCGCAGGTGATTCAGTATCGTTCCGCCGGTCCCGTCCTGAAACCGGAACTACCTGCCGAACGCGACGGGACCATCGCGAACGTGGTGTTCCCCACCGGCATCGATCGCCGCGACGACCTTGGTTTACCGGATCGCTTCGATGTCTACTATGGCATGGCCGACAATCGCATCGGAGTCGCGCGTCTGGATGTGCCGGAGGTGCTGCCGGCAGGTGGAGATATAGATCCTGGAATAGCGACGGTGACGGACGAGCAACGGGCGACGGCAACAAGTGCGTGCTATAACTCACCAGGGAGGCGATAATGACTACCGACTCGAATGAGAACTCCCGTGAAGGAAGAAAGCGACCCAGACCAGGAATTGGGACATTCATCTGGGTCGTGGTTCTGGTTATCGTTTTTTTTGCGCTCGCCCATACCATGGCGCATCATCGCTTCCACAGAGGCGGCTGGGCAAACCCGAACGGCAGCATCGGGCCCTAACAGGGCCACCGATAGACTTAGCCCCATTTCGTTCGCAACAGCTGCTCGATGCGATGAGTCATCACCGTTGCCACAGAATCTGAGCGGCTTCGAGCGGCACAGATGCGCCCGGATGGTATGGGACAATGCGTGGGGTGTAATCGTTTGCGGGGCGGCTTCTCGATATCTCCGCTAAATACACGACAATGCCTTTTGTATCCGCACAGGCCGTGCATGCCGCCATTACCTCGACAGAAGGGGAACCATTTTTTTGGTCTGACTCCGCGTAGAGTTCAACTCTAAGCTCATCTGGAGTGAGATCACCCGGAAAGATTTCGACCCGGAAAAAATGCTGCCCATCGTGTGTCCTGACGTCGACGCTGCCAAAGCGCACGGAACTCCAGTGCCGGGCGATTTTCTCTTGCCACTGGATCAGGCTATTGCCGAGCGCACCCTGCCGGGCTGCACGGTCTCGGTAACCAGAAGCGGCAGGCAAATAGCGATCTTCGGTGTATTGACGGATGGAACGGGTGGCGGAGAATTCCGCAGTCAGTTGCGCCATGCTCTCGCGGATCCGCCCCAGCCACTTCGCGGGCATCCCGCTTTCATTGCGGTCATAAAACTCCGGGATGACCTCACGCTCCAGCAGGGAGTAAAGGGATTCGGCTTCCGCGGCATCCCAGGCGGGGTCTTCGCCATGTTCCTTGCCGTCGCCGACGGCCCAGCCAACCTCGGGGGAATACGCTTCGGCCCACCAGCCGTCGAGTTCTGAAAGGTTCAATCCTCCGTTGACCAGCACCTTCATGCCACTTGTTCCGCAGGCTTCCCACGGACGTCGTGGTGTATTGATCCACAGGTCGACACCCTGAACCAGTTCCTGTGTCAGCAGCATGTCGTAGTCGCTGAGAAACACGACGCGTTCGCAGACTTCGGGCCGACGGATGAATTGATTCCACTGCTGGATCAGCGCTTGTCCGGGCAAGTCCTGAGGGTGAGCCTTTCCGGCGAGGACCAGTTGCGCCGGACGCTGAGGATTGGAGAGCAGGCGAATCAGCCGCTTCGGATCATGCAGAAGAAGATTCGGACGCTTATAAGTGGCAAAGCGACGCGCAAACCCCAGAGTGAGGACATTCTCATCGAAAATGTCACTGACATCCGACGGTCGGCGGCCTTCCGAAGCAAGCTGCCGCGCATACCGCACGCGGATGCGATCGATCAATGCGTTTCTCCCGCTCGTACGCACCTGCCATAGCTCTGCGTCCGATAGGTGGCGGATGTCATCTTCGACGGCGCGATCTCCGCGCCAGCGTTTCTTGCCGCAAGCCGTGGTCCAGAGCGCATCCGCCGCCGCCGAATCCCAGGTCGGCACATGGATGCCGTTGGTCACTGAACCGATGGGAACCTCCGCCTCCGGCCAGCGTGGAAAGAGCGGCTGAAAGATATGCCGGCTCACCTGTCCGTGAAGTTTGCTGACGCCGTTGATCTGACCGCTGCAGCGGACCGCAAGCCACGCCATGTTGAAGGGTTCCGAATCGTCGTCATGGTTTTGCCTTCCCATTTTGAGCAAGTCATTAATCGAAATTGCGAGTTCGTCCTGCGCATAATGACTGAGGAACTTACGAATGAGGTCGGGGCCGAAGCGGTCAAAACCGGCGGCAACCGCCGTGTGCGTGGTAAAGACATTTCCGGCCCGCGTGATATTCATGGCAAGAGCAAATGGCTTCTTATGATCCTCCATGTAGAATCGTGCTCTTTCTAAAGTTGCGAAGGCTGCATGTCCTTCGTTGAGATGACACACCTCAGGCTGCAGACCCAGAGCTCGCAACAGGCGCCAGCCGCCGATTCCGAGCACGATCTCCTGCTTGAGTCGCATCTCCTCGTCGCCGCCATAAAGCTCACTGGTAATTCCTCGATGCGCTGCGCTGTTAGCGAAGTCGTTGGTATCCAGCAAATAGAGCTTCGTGCGGCCAACCGACACTTCCCAGCAGCGAAGCCAGATCCTGGATTCGGGTAATTGGATTTGCAGCCGCAACCATTCGCCATTCGCTTTTCGCAACGGCCGGATCGGCAACTGGCCCGGATCGTTGATCGGATACAGCGCCCGCTGCCGGCCTTCGGAATCGAAGTCCTGCCGGAAGTATCCCTGACCATAGAGCAGTCCGACTCCCACCACCGGGACGCCGAGATCGCTGGCTGCCTTCATTTGGTCGCCGGCCACATTGCCAAGGCCGCCCGCGTAGATCGGCAGTGCTTCGCTCAACATGAATTCCATGCTGCAGTAAGCGGTCAAATTGAGAGCAGTATCCGGGTGTTTATTTTGAAACCACGCATCCGAGCTATACGAATTCCGATTCTGCTGCAACAACTCGTCGAGGCGCAGACGGAATCCTGTCTCCGCCAATGCGGCTATGATCGTGTCCTGGGACACAGTCTGCAGGATGACCCACGGATTCTGTGTACTCTCCCACAGATCGGCATCGAGGCGTTTCCAGAGTTCGTCCGAGGCGTGGTTCCAGGACCAGTGCAGGTTGAGCGCTAATTCCGTTAACGCTTCGATGCCTTCGACTTCCGGGGTTAGCGTCAATGGGGAATGATCCTCTCTTCTTGCTGTTTCCCTTGCGGACGGCGTCAGCTCCGAGCCCTTAAGCGGACAGATGTTTTCGGATGGACTGCAATTCGGCGCGCCGCTTCGGAGTGGCTTTGGGCCAGGCCATTTTCAGATCCTCGAGCGCATCGAGCACAATGCGCGAGACGATCAGCCGCGCGTTATCTTTGTCATCGGCGGGAACGATGTACCAGGGAGTGTGGTGCGTGCTGGTCGCGTGCAGGCATGCCTCATAGGCCTTCACGTAATCCTTCCAGTATTTCCGCTCGTGAATGTCAGCGAGGCTGAATTTCCAGTTCTTGTCCGGCTCATCAATGCGCGCCAAAAAGCGCTTTCGTTGCTCTTCCTGCGAAAGGTGAAGAAATATCTTGACTATCCGGGTACCGTTCCGATCCAGATGTTTCTCCAGATCGACTATGGAGCGATACCGCCCGTCCCAAACCGTCTTCTCATCGCGCAGCTCTTCCGGAAGTCCCTGGCTGCGGAGAAGCTCGGGATGCACCCGAACCACCAACACGTCTTCGTAATAGGAACGATTGAAGATGCCGATCCGCCCGCGTTCGGGAAGGCGGCGCGTCGAACGCCACAGAAAATCGTGATCCAGTTCTTCGGCACTCGGCTGCTTGAAGCTGAATACCTCGCACCCCTGGGGATTGACGCCCGACATCACGTGCCGAATAGCGCCGTCCTTTCCGGCGCCGTCCATGCCCTGAAAGACCAGGAGCAAGGCGTAGCGGTGCGACGCGTAATGAAGTTGCTGCAGGGAGCTGAGCTCTGCTACATGCTTTTCGAGAAGGTCGTCATACTCGACGTCCGACGCACAGATCGGCTCGACCTTCGTCGGCCACTTGCTGAGCACCACTTTCCTGCCGGGCCGAACGCGAAAATCCTTCGCATTAATTTTCATCTTCTCCTTTCTATAGGACAAAAGCGTCTATGCAACCTTGGGGCTTGCTGGGGGATTGCTCTGCATCTCTCGTTCTGCCTCTGCCCAGTCCTGATCCTGCTGACTTTCACCATGCACTCGCTCCTGGTAGAGTTCATAGGCTCGTGCAGCGATCTGTGGCGTACGGTCGACCGTCGCCTTCTTCTCCAGCACCGAAGGTTTGGAGGGGTCGAAGATGCGGTACGCGAGCAGCTTCACCCGGTCGTTGATGAGGAACCAGGCGAGTGCATAGGCCCAGACGAACCCTGCCCATTTCCACCCGAGCGGAGCCATAAAGATGCCATAGACCGCGATCAGCGTTGCAATGGTCTGCGTGCCAAGCACAGCAATCCACAGGATCCGCGCGGGGCGTATGGACCAGAAGGGACCGCGGGTGCGTGTGAGGAAGATGGTCAGATGGCCGGCCACGGAAAGCTTCAGGTACATGAGAGTCTGAATGTGCAGCCGGTCGAGGTGAAAGACGCGCTCGCCCAGATAGAACAGACCGAACGCAGCGACAACTCCGATAACTCCCAGCACAGTGGAGATTCCCAGCACGAGCCGCATATTCCAGCTTTCGGGCTTGTCCTTGTACTGGACGTTGTCATAGGCGATCGAGAGGATAGCTCCGTCGTTGAGCAACGCGATCATCACGATCATGACGGCGGTTAACGGGTAGAAATTGAAGACCAGGATCGCCAGGGTCATGAAGAACAGAACCCGTAGTGTCTCCGCGATGCGGTAGATCGCGTAACTGTTCATCCGCTGAAAAATGCGGCGGCTCTCCCTGACCGCATCGATGATCACCGAGAGGCCGGATGCGAGCAGAACGATGGAGGCCGCCGCGCGAGCCGCGTCCGTCGCTCCGGAAACAGCGATGCCGCAATCCGCTTTCTTGAGCGCTGGAGCGTCGTTCACTCCATCGCCGGTCATCCCGACAATGTGTCCGCGCTTCTGCAAAACATCGACAATGAAATACTTGTGTTCCGGGAACACCTGGGCAAAGCCGTCCGCCTTCTCAATGGCCTCTCCGGTCTGCGCACTCGCCCGCTGTTTGGTGTCGCCCAACCTGCTCGCATCCAGGATATTCGTACCCAGTCCCAGTTGCCGGGAAGTTTCCTTAGCTATGGCGATTTGATCGCCCGTGACCATCTTGACGTTCACGCCCATCTGCCTGGCGCTGGCGATGGTTGCTTTCGCCTGCTCGCGTGGCGGATCGAACAACGGCAGCACTCCGACGAACTGCCACTTGCCTTCTTCGTCGGCCCGGGCTACGCCGAGCGAGCGGAAGCCACGTCCCGCGAATTCATTGACGGCTTTCTCGACGGCAGGCTTGACCTCGCTCTTGTTCGTCGACATCTCAAGAATGACCTGCGGCGCTCCCTTGGCGACAAAGAATTGTTTTCCGTCCGTTCCTTTGACAGTGGCTTCGGTGCGCTTATGCACCGGGTCGAACGGCTGGAAGTGGATCACCTGGAACCCCTTCAAAGCCTTATCGTCCTTGACGCCCCCGATCACCGCCAGGTCGATGGTGTCTTTGTCCTCCGCGCGCGAAGCCAGGGCCGCCCAGAGAATGACCTGGTCGCCTGGAATGTTATTGACGCTGAAGGGGTCGCCGAGTGTCAGTTTGTTTTGGGTCAGGGTGCCGGTCTTGTCCGAGCACAGCACATCCACGCCCGCCAGTTCCTCGATGGCTGACAGCCGTGTCACAATGGCTTCTTTTTTGGCCAGCAGGCGAGCACCGACCGCCATGGTAACGGATAACACTGTGGGCATGGCCACGGGAATCGCGGCCACCAGAAGTACCAGGCAAAATTCGAGTGTCGTCAGGACAGGATCGCCGCGAAAGAGCGCGACCACCAGGATCAACACCACCAGAGCCACTGCGAGGACGATCAGGTAGTCCCCGATCTTCAGGACGGCGCGCTGGAAATGGCTGACGGTGTGAGCCTCCTGCACCAGTTGCGCGGTCTTGCCGAAGTAAGTGTTCGTTCCGGTCGCATACACCATGGCGTCGATCTCGCCCTGCCGGAGAATCGAGCCCGAAAACACCGCGCCACCGGCTTTGACGCTCACGGGCAAGGATTCTCCTGTCAATGCCGACTGATCCACTTCGACTGGATCACCCGCCAGCAGGCGCGCGTCCGCGGGTATGATGTCGCCGAGCCGCAAACGGATGACGTCGCCGGGCACCAGATCACTTGCCTTCGGATTGGTCCACTTCCCATCGCGCTTGACGCGTGCATCGACAGCGAGCTTGGCCTTGAGCGCCTCAATGGCGTTGCCCGCCTGGTGCTCCTCCCAAAATCCAACCAGGGCGTTTGAAGCAAGCAGGAGGAGGATGATAAACAAATCCATCCAGTGCCTCACCACCCCGGACAGGATGACTGCTACTTCGATCATCCACGGGATAGGACCCCAGAAATAGCCGAGAAACTTCAGGAACTCGTTGGTTTTCTTTTCCGCGATCTCGTTAGGACCATATTGCGTCACCCGCTTCTCGGCTTCCGCCTGGCTGAGTCCCTCCCCTGTCGATCCCAGCTTTTTCTGGAGATCCGCCATCGGGATGGACTTCAGGTCGTCCCCCGACTTAGGCTTTGCATCAGGTTTCAAGTCTTCTTTGGCCTGAGCTTTTGAATCGGGCTTCGTACGGTCCTTGTCCGAAGTCTTCGAGGCGCTTTTTACCTCAGGCTGGGATTCCCGCTTTGATTCGGGCGTGGACTCCGTGGTCGTGGGAGATGGGGACACGATGGATTTCTCCTGATCTGCTTGTCGGCGTTTGCGAGTCTGTTGATCCGGGCTGGTCGCGTCTCTGTCGCCGGATTGGCGTGATCCGCGTCGAAGCTCTTGTCCCGCGACCTTGGCTTGCGCTCCGCGACTGTGCATGACTTGCCCACACTTCGCGGGCAGGTTTCTTCGAGCGGGGATCGTGACGACGAAGGGTCTTCTGCGCGACGTATTGAATTGAAGTATCTCCTCGCGAGCATGACGGTGCTGTGCAGTATTGCTCACCAACGAAGAATCGGACCATTCATTTGGGGAAACTGCGATGGCTGCAGACAGCAATGCCCCGAGGACCGCTGCGCAACTTCATCCAGGTATCCACAGCACGATCAAGGTTGCCCGTTCACGTGAATTTCCAAACAATGGGCGGCGAGTTACAACCGGATCGTCAGGGGTCCATCAAACATGATCAAAAGGGATCAGCTTATCGCTGGCGTGGATGCGACTCTAGGTTTGGGGCACAGGTATGTGCGCCCAGAGCGGGTCAGGGGCCTCGTTAACGCCCAGGTTGGTTGTTGACCACTGCCCGGTTCAGCCGCACCCTTTCATCCATCGCAATAAAGGGAGTATCAACGATGCCGACCGACATGCTCACCACCGAGGAATTGCTCCACGAGACGCCCGAAGCGTTAGGCAGCGAAGAGTCCGTTAAGGATAGCCACACGCTCACTCCAGAGCTGCTGCGCAAAATGAATGCCTACTGGCGCGCTGCCAATTATGTGTCGGTGGGCCAGATATACCTCTATGAAAATCCGCTCCTGAAGGAGCCGCTGAAGCTGGAGCACGTAAAGCCGCTGGTGGTTTCCCATTGGGGCACAACGCCGGGCCAGAACTTTATCTACGTTCATCTGAACCGTGTCATCAGGAAGTACGACCTGAATATGTTCTACATCGCAGGCCCTGGCCACGGAGGCCCGGCGATTGTGGGCAATGTCTACCTGGAAGGTACCTGGAGCGAGGTCTATCCGAACGTCCCGCAGGACGAAGCCGGGCTGAAGGAGCTGTTCAAACAGTTCTCCTTTCCCGGAGGGATCTCCAGCCATGTTGCGCCGACGACGCCTGGATCGATTCACGAAGGCGGCGAGTTGGGCTACTCGCTGAGCCATGCCTTTGGTGCCGCGTTCGACAATCCCGATCTGATCGTCGCCTGTGTCATTGGCGACGGCGAGGCGGAAACGGCGTCATTGGCGACCTCATGGCATTCCAACAAGTTTCTCGATCCAAAAACCGATGGAGCTGTGCTGCCAATTCTGCACCTGAACGGCTACAAGATCAGCAATCCAACCGTACTCGCCCGCATCGAGCATGAGGAACTGGATCAGTTCCTGAAAGGCTGTGGCTGGACGCCTTACTTCGTGGAAGGGGATCAGCCGGAGAAGATGCACGAACTCATGGCCGCCACTCTCGACACAGCCATCGAGGACATCCATCGGATTCAAAGCAATGCGCGCAACAATGACACGACTCGGCCGCGCTGGCCAATGATCGTCCTCAAGTCCCCCAAGGGCTGGACGGGACCGCAGGTGGTCGACGGTCTGCAAATCGAAGGGACATTTCGAGCTCACCAGGTGCCGCTGCTGGTCGATCCCCAGCACCCCAATCACGTAAAGCTCCTCGAGGACTGGATGAAGAGCTACAAGCCCGAGGAACTGTTCGACGAGAATGGGAGACTCATCCAGGAATTGGCTGACCTGGCCCCGCGGGGCACCCGCCGGATGGGCGCCAATCCACACGCGAACGGCGGCATTCTTCTGCACGATCTGCACATGCCGGACTTCCATGACCACGCGGTAAAGGTGACTTCACCGGGTGCATTGCAGATCGAAGACACGCTCGTGCTGGGTTCGTTCCTGCGCGATGTTGCCAAGTTAAATCAGGACAAACGCAACTTCCGTGTCTTCGGTCCGGATGAAACGGTCTCGAATCTGCTGCAGGCAGTCTTCGAGGTCACCAATCGTCAGTGGGATGCGCGTGAGTTCAGCAACGATGAGTTCCTTGCCCCGGCGGGCCGCGTTCTGGATTCCATGCTGAGCGAAAACCAGTGCGAAGGTTGGCTGGAGGGCTATCTGCTGACCGGGCGGCACGGACTGTTCAACAGCTATGAAGCCTTCATTCGCATCATCGACTCGATGTTCAGCCAGCATGCGAAATGGCTGAAGGTATGCCGCGAGCTGCCGTGGCGTCGCGATATCTCTTCGCTGAACTATTTGCTGGCCTCCCATGTCTGGCAGCAGGACCACAACGGATTCACCCACCAGGATCCCGGCTTCCTTGACCACGTCATCAACAAGAAGGCCGATATCGTGCGCTGTTACCTCCCGGCCGACGCCAACTGCCTTCTATCCGTTGTCGATCACTGCCTGCGCAGCCGAAACTACGTCAACGTGGTGGTCGCGGGAAAGCACGCGCTTCCGCAATGGTTGACGATGGATCAGGCGGTCGTGCATTGCACGGAAGGCGCCGGCATCTGGCAATGGGCCAGCAATGACCAGGACCGCGAGCCCGACGTAGTGATGGCCTGCTGCGGTGACACGCCCACGCTGGAGATTCTCGCCGCTGTTTCTATTCTTCGCGAACATCTGCCTGACCTGAAAATCCGCGTGGTCAATGTTGTCGATCTCATGAAGCTGCAGCCCAGCACAGAGCATCCCCATGGGTTGACTGAGCTGGATTACGATTCGCTCTTTACAAAAGACAAACACATCATCTTCGGATTTCACGGGTATCCATGGCTCATCCATCGGCTGACCTATGCCCGTACTAACCGCAACCTGCATGTACGGGGCTACAAGGAAGAGGGGACGATTACGACGCCTTTTGACATGAGGGTGCAGAACGACCTGGACCGCTTCCACCTTGTTATGGACGTGGTGGATAGGGTACCGAATCTTGGTTCCAGGGGAGCCTATCTGAAACAACAGATGCACGACAAACTCATCGAACACAAACACTACATCGATGCTCACGGCCAGGACATGCCGGAAATCCGGAACTGGAAATGGAGCACCGCCAAATGAATGCGCAGATGTTCAGCGGGCATCGCGGCGATCATGAGGTAGAACGCGGGATAGCGCTCTGCGGGAGCGGCATCGGTGCGTCGATCACCGCGAACAAAGTCACAGGTGTCCGTGCCGGCCTCATCCACGATGTGTTTTCCGCCCACCAGGGCGTCGAAGACGACGACATGAACGTCTTTTGTCTCGGAGGAAAAGTCATCGGATCCGCGCTCGCCTGGGAACTGGTCGAGACTTTCCTTGCCGCTCGCTTCAGCAACGCAGCGCGCCATCGTCGACGCGTTGAGCAAGTGCAGGCGCTCGAATCTGGGAACTAGACGAGAATGTGCTCGATGGAGGTATCGCACGATTGGGTTGAGCGGGATGCGGTTACCAAGTCTGGTATAGAGTGCGCCGATTCTTCAGGCTGGATCGAGTGAGTTCGAGTTTCGCAACATTACGTAAGAAACACCGCGGAGGTGTCTATGTACCACTTTTACTGGTTCGGAATGCATGCATATTGGTGGATTTTCTGGGTCATCCTGTGGATGTTGTTCTTCTCGTTCATGATGCCGGTGAGGCGAAGCAGCTGGGTTGGCTACCGGGACTTCCAAACGCCTCTGCAACTCCTGCAAAGGAGGTATGCCGCGGGTGAGATCACAAGCGCGGAATACGAGGAACACCGGGTTAAGCTTCTGCGGGACGCCAAGGCGGTATAAGTCTGGTCAACGCCCGATTCGGCGGCGTTGAAGCATCGATTGTCGCGAGCACAGTTCCCGGTGTCCGCGCCAGCCTCATCCATGGTGTGTTCTCCGCTCGCCCGAGCGTCGCAGACGACGAAATGAGTATCTTCTGTCGGGGACAGAACAATCGTTGGAGAGGTGCTCGTCTGGGAGTTCGTCCAGACCTTTCCGGCTGCTCACTTCGGCAACCGCCGAATGCAATTGCCGAAGCACGCGGAAGTGTAAGCGCTCGAACAACGGAACTGATCGAAAGGAAAATCACATGGAACTGGGCATGATCGGACTGGGCAGGATGGGATCCAATATGGTGCTGCGTCTTCAGCGCGCCGGCCTTCATTGCGTTGTTTACGACACAAATCAGGAAGCCGCGCAGGCACTTGCCAAAGAGGGCGCGGTAGGGGCTACTTCACTCGAAGACTTCGCGAATAAAATGAAAAAGCCTCGTGCCATCTGGATGATGATGCCAGCTGCCGTTGTCGATCCGACGCTGAAGACTCTCGTCCCGCTGCTCGAACACGGGGATGTGATCATCGACGGCGGCAATTCTTACTATCACGATGACATCCGCGAGCCTCCGACCTCAAGCCGAAGGACCATCAGGGCCGCCATCGACGAGGCCGTTCCGGCGCCTGTCCTCAGCGCCGCGCTCTACGAGCGATTCAGTTCCCGCGGTGACGATGATTTTGCCGACAAGATGTTGTCTGCGCTGCGCTACGAATTCGGCGGCCATAAGGAAAAGGCCGACTCCGGGAAAGTTGCCGCCTGCTGCATCCTCCCATTCCGACGATCGTCTGCACAGCGTGCGACGCACAGCATAGAGCGATCGGGAGGAATCGATAACAAGCGTGTAACCCAACACATCATCAACTAAAGCGTCATCCGAGAGTAACTCGAAAGGAAAACGATGAAAGCCACTCAACAGCTCCACGACCTGGGCCAGAGCCTTTGGCTCGACAACATCACACGGGGACTACTAATAAAGGGCACGCTCCGCCGCTACATCCAGGAGTTCTCAGTCACCGGCCTCACCTCGAATCCAACCATCTTCGATCACGCGCTCAGAAACAGCCGTGAATACGATCACGGTATCCAGCAGAAATTGCAGGAGGGCAAGTCGGGTGAGGCCCTCTTCTTCGAACTGGCGATCGAGGACCTCCGCCAGGCTGCCGATCTCTTTCGTCCGATCTACGACCGGACGAACAGAGTGGACGGCTGGGTCTCCCTCGAGGTTTCGCCTCTTCTGGCCCACGACACCGCCGCCACACTCGCCGCAGCCAGGGATCTGCACGCTCGTGCCGGACGGCCTAACCTCTTCATCAAAATACCTGGAACGAAGGAGGGACTGCCCGCCATTGAGGAAGCAATCTTCTGGGGTGTGCCCGTCAACGTCACGCTCCTCTTTTCAGCCGCGCAGTATGTCGCCGCCGCCGAGGCGTATATGCGCGGCATCGAGCGCCGCATCACAGCCGGTCTGAATCCGGATGTTGGTTCCGTTGCCTCGTTGTTTGTCAGTCGCTGGGATGTAGCGGTAGCCGACAAGGTTCCTTCGGAGTTGCGGAACCAACTGGGCATCGCCATTGCGAGAGAGACGTATGAGAGCTATCGCAGTTTGCTTGACTCGCCGCGCTCGCAGCGCATCCTGAATGCGGGCGCCCGCGCCCAGCGCCTGCTGTTCGCCAGCACCGGAACCAAGGACCCTCAAGCCTCCGATACTCTGTATGTCCAGGCTCTCGCCGCCCCCTTCACCGTCAACACCATGCCTGAGGCCACATTGAAAGCGCTCGCCGATCACGGGAATGTCAGTGAGACACTGCATCCTCATTCGGAAGATGAGTTGGCCAGGTTCGCCGGGGCAGGGATTGACACCAGGGGCATGGGTCTCAGACTCCAGAACGAGGGAGCCGCATCGTTCATCAAATCCTGGAAGGAACTGTTGCAGTGCATCGCAGACAAAACCGAGACACTCAAAGCCGCCTGAGTCTCGCTGGCGGATAGCTGCGTTGATGGAGGAGTGGAACTAATGAAGATACTGGTTGGACTTGACGATTCGCGGTTCTCCGCCGATTTGGTGCGAGCCGTTGTCTATCAGTTTCGCCCGAAAGATACCGAGGTCAGGGTCCTGCACGTTCTGGTTCGCGAACCCACACTTAAGGTGTGGGTTCACTTACAGCCTCCTGCCTCCACCCCGGTGGACCTCCGGCTCAGTGTGTGACTCAGGCTCCTCGCAACCCGCTGAGACCGCTGAAATCCGATTGACGCGCCCAATTCTCATTGAGGAACTCACGATGGGCCGGGTTCAAGCCAATCGGCTGAATGCTTCTCGATGGCGATGCGTACCAGCTGACTGCGAGTCCTGACGCCGGCTTTTCTGAAGAGTTCCTGGATCACCCCCTTCACCGAGGTCTCAGAGGTCTTCAACTTCCAGGCAATCTCTTTGTTCGCGAGCCCGTCGAGGATTCCTCGCAGGACCTGGCTTTGTCGAACGGTAAGCGGGCGCGCGCGTTCGATGGATTCATTGCGAGACTGCCTTCCGCCCAGCAGGGACTGAAGCGTCTTCTCATCCAGCCAGACTTCGCCGGCAAAGACGCGCTCGATAGCCGTGACCAGGTGGTCCGGATCGTCGTGCTTGAGGAAGACCCCTAAAGCTCCAGACTCCATCGCCTGCAGGGTTACCTTGTCCGACATACCGGCCGTCACCATCAGAATCCTGAGGTCCTTCCAGCGCCGTCGGAGTTCCCGCAACAGCGGCAGCGCTGTTTCTTCGCCGAGGTCGTAGTCGAGAAGCACGACATCGGCCTGGGTCCGCGAGAGCAGTTCGATCGCCGCGGATGCGCCACCGCAACGGCCGACGATCCGGAAATTCGTTGTGCTTTCCAGCAGGCGTCCCAGGCTCTCGCGGAACAGACCGTGATCGTCCACCATCACGATGCGAATCTCTTTCATCAGGGCACCCTTTCCTCCGCCATCGCGGCGTTCAGGCTGACGATGAAGCTCGCGCCTCCCGGGGTGGGAACATAGCGGAGTTCTCCTCCGAACGAGAGCAGAAAAGCGCGCGAGAGATAGAGCCCGAGCCCGGAGGATTCGGCTCCATCCTGGAACGGCCGGAAGAGATATTCGGGGTGGACTACGCCGCCGCCGTTATCGGCTACTTCCACCAGCACCCGGTTGCCGGAGCAACTTGCCGTGACGGAAAGGAAGGGATGGTCGCGGCGAGAGAGGGCGCGGATGCTGTTGGTGAGCAGATTCAGGAACACCTGCATCAGACTTGGCCTGTCAGCCCACACGGCAGGCATGTCGGGTTCGCATTCCCATCGAGAAGCAATCTCCTCTTCCTGCAGCGAGGGTGAGATGACGATGCGCAACTCATCGAGCAGTGCGGTGAGATCCAGTTCCTCCGGCTGGTCCATCGATTGCCGCAGGTTCAGGTTCGCAATGCGTTCGAGGGCGACGATCAGATGGCCCAGCGCGTCGAAGTCCTTGTGAGCCGCCAGAGCTTCGTTGCGGGAAAGGTTTTGATGCACGGCGACGATCGCACCGCAGATATTGCGGATTTCATGCGAGACAGCGCCGATGGCGATGCGCGACCCCGCGAGCAGCTGATGCAGTCCGGACACCTCGTGCGTGCGCAATTCCTCTGATGCATCCATCACCATCGCGGCAAGCCGCAGACCCGCGCCCGTCTCGTAGGTAGAGAAGCTGATGTCGGCAAGAAACGTTTCTCCGTCTTCGCGCTGTCCTCGGGCCTGCATCACCGTGCGAAAAGACTGGTGCGAAGCGGCAGCCCCCGAAACATTGCGGAGCGAGGGCAGGTAGCGGTGAATGATGCGGCCGGGCAGTTCTCCAGCCGTCACGCCCAACATGCGATGCGCAGCCTCATTGGCCATCAGCACGGAGCCGCTGGCGTCCGCCGTGAGGATAGCTGCCGGGCTGCTCTCGATGAGCACGCGCAGTTGTTCTTCCGCTTCGCGGCGAGCTTCGCTCTGGCGCTCGATTTCATCGAGATGCTGGAGTGCCAGTTTGCGGCTGCGGCTGACTTCGCGAACGAAGAGTCCCGCGCCGAAGAACGCAACAAAGTAAAGCAGGTCCCGCGAGATGCCGGCCCGCAGGTTCCATTGCAGGTCGTCGAAGATTTCGGCCAGACCCGTGCAAACCGCAGCCACCGCACCAATCTGCCAGGGCTCAAGGACACTGCCCAGCATCATCATCGGAACGAGATAGAGAATGCCCAGAGGAATCTCGCCGACAATCTGCCAGTCAAAAACTGCGATCACTGCGATCAGCAGTCCGGATCGCAGCAGAATCGTTTTCCTGCTACCCCGAAAGATGGCTCCGTACATATCTGCTCTGGGATGTCCTCGGGAATCGTTCATCCTTCGCGTCCAATTGTAGAGATGGCGATGCAGCTTCGCTCTCCATGATTCACGGATCAGGGAAAGCGACCGAAAGATAGGTGAGCCCTTCCGGACGATGGGTAGCTCTGGCCGGAAGATAGCTCCCCACCTGCTTCGGTGGCTTCTAGTCTGAAATTTACCCAATTTCACGGGTGATCTTGTGAGCGACGCCGCAGGGCGCCATTTCTGGTCGATGGATGAAAAGTCTGAGTCTCTACAGAACCCTCTGGATCGCCATGGTTCCTGTGCTTCTTTCTGTCTGCGGTTCGCATGCCGAAGCGCAGACCAGCTACACGTGGGATCAGGTTAAGGCGAAATTCGAGGCCGACAATCCCACGCTGAAGGCCGATCAGTCGGGAGTCGACGAGCTGAAGGCGGAGGAGATCACCGCGTATCTTCGTCCGAATCCCCAGTTCACCCTGTCGCAGGACGGAACGCAGATTGCTCCGCACAACAACGTGTGGCAGCCCTTGCGCGGCACCTATATTGTGCCCACGATCGGCTATCTCCACGAACGCGAACACAAGCGCGAACTGCGCCTGGAAAGCGCAAAGGAAGGCACCCGCATTGGCCAGGACCAGCACGAGGATCTGGCCCGCAACATGCTCTTCGGTCTCCGCGCGGCGTTCGTCGCCACACTGCAGGCCAAGGTGGTGCTGGATCTGGCGAAAGCCGACCTCGATTACTACGACAAGATCATCGACATCAGCCGCAACCGCTTTCGCGCCGGCGATCTGGCGCAGATCGACCTGGACCGCATCGAGCTTTTCCGGGCGCAGTACGAGGTCGAAATACAGGCGGCCATCGTGAACCTGCGAACGGCGAAGATTCAGCTCCTGCAATTGCTCGATGACAACAAGACACCGGTCGAACAGTTCGACGTCACCGGCCGCTTCGACTTCGACGATGCGGTGCGCCCGCTCGACGATTTCCGCCAGATAGCTCTGAATGCCCGGCCCGATCTGCGGGCCGCGTTACAGACGATCCAGCAGTCGGAGACCAATCACAAGCTGGCGTGGGCCAATGGATCGACCGATCCGACCATCAGCGGCTGGTACACCTACAACTCGTCGAACAACAACCCGGATGGCCTTGACACGCTCGGGGCCAGCGTCAACATTCCGCTGCGCATATTCGATCGCAACCAGGGCGAGAAACAGCGCACGCAGATCGACATTGCGCGCAGCCAGCAGGCCAGCGAAGCCGCGCGGG
>CAZHTJ010000002.1:0-63274 GCA_964535525.1 uncultured Acidobacterium sp.
TTAGCTAACCGGACTTTAGCTAACCGGATCTTAGCTAACCGGACTTTAGCTAACCCGACTTTAGCTAACCGGATTTTAGCTAACCGGACTTTAGCTAACCGGACTTTAGCTGCCCTACTGAATCGCCACTGTGCAGTTCGTCCCGCCCGCTGGATCCGACTTAATCTCACCGCTCATGTCCAGACAGAACCCGCTGTGCCCCGTCTTGCCTACCGACTGCGGCACCGCCGTCACCTCGTAGCTCACAAAGTCGTCCTGCTGGCTCCCCGGAGCCTTCTGGCAGTTTACGATGGCGAAGCTGTATCCCGCCTTCTGCCCGCTCGTCAGGTCCGACTGCAGCAGCTGTGCCGCCTGCGGAGTCGGTGGCCCCGTTGAAGCACTCCCCCCCAGCGCCGCCAGCGAGCAGGCAAACCCGTTCGCCGGGAAATTCGTCGCGTACTGATTCTCCGCAATCTGGATCGCCCGCAGCGACTGCTTCGCCGACGTCTCGTTCGCCGTCGCCTTCAGGTTCAGCATGTTCGGAATCGCAATCAGCATCAGGATCAGCATGATCGAAATCACGATCAGCAGTTCCATCAGCGTGAACCCAGCCTCGTTCCGGCGCGTGCGCCTGGCAGCGGCGCGTTCCTCGAGTCTTTCCGTAAGAAACTTCAGAGCCTTCATGACCTGTCTTCTCTCGTGGTCCCAGGCGCGCTGACCGTGCCAGGTGCGCCGATCGCGTGAGATACCCGCAATCCCCGCCTCAGAACCGATTTTAATCGTACTCCAAAATCCCCGCCCGATACCGCAATGCAGCCGCACACGATCATCGGCGGAACCATCGCTCTGCTCATCGAGCCCGCGCGCCGCACACCACCGCTCGCCGCACCCCGCAATTCAAATGGACGTGCGCCCCGCCGCTTCCGCTCGCCCCACTGCCAATCGGGAACTCCAAACTTCCGTACCGTACGACCCTCCGATTCTTCTTGATTTGACGATCCCGCATTGCTAGCCTGAAACCGTAGGGGATTGTCTGCCCAGCAGACAGTCCCCTTTGGCTTTTCAGGGGAGCCAGTGTCAATGAGATACCAGTTAACCAACGCAAAATCAGACGCCTGCCGTCGAACAACCGTGAAAATGGCACTAAGTCAATGCGGCTCAGCCAGTTGAGATCTAAGTTGCCTCGAATGAATGCGTTACGCGATCTAAAAATCTTTAAACCGAGCCGAATGAAACACTTAACGCAACCAGGGCCTGGGGGTGGGCGCACTCAGGAAACTTTCCCCCGCTTCGGATCGATTAACCTTGTCAGAAAGGAGCAACCTTGAAAGTCGTTCTCGCCGAAAAAGTCTCCCCCGCGACTCTCGCCGTTTTTCAGTCCGAAGCCGGATGGCAAGTTCTCACTCACGACCAGGTCAAAAATCTCCCTGAATCCCTGGCCGACGCCGACGCCCTCGTCGTCCGCTCCGCCGTTCAGGTTGACGACGCCCTCATGGCCGCCGCCCCCAAACTTCGCGTCATCGGCCGCGCCGGAGTCGGCGTCGACAACATCGATGCCGAAGCCGCTACCCGCCGCGGCATCGTCGTCATGAACACCCCCGGAGCCAACGCTATCGCCGTCGCCGAGCTTGCTCTCGGCCTCATGATCGCCCTCGCTCGCCAGCTGCCCAAAGCCGACTCCACCATGCACGCCGGCAAATGGGAGAAAAAATCCCTCCAGGGCTCCGAGCTTCGCGGCAAAAAACTCGGCATCCTCGGCCTCGGTCGCATCGGCCTCGAAGTCGCCCGCCGCGCTCGCCAGTTCGGCATGGAACTCATCGGCCACGACCCCTTCGTCTCTGCCTCCATCGCCCGCGAAAACGCCATCCGCCTCGTCTCCGCCGAAGAACTCTTCGCCGTCTCCGACTACATCACTCTCCACGTCGGACTCACGCCGCAGACCGAAGGCATCGTCAACGCCGCCTCCCTCGCGACCATGAAAAAGGGCGTGCGCATCGTCAACTGCGCCCGTGGCGAGCTCGTCGTCGAAGCCGACCTCGCCGAAGCCCTCAAGTCAGGACAAGTCGCCGGAGCCGCCCTCGACGTCTTCCACGAAGAGCCTCCAAAAAACTCGCCCTTCGCCGCGCTCGACAACGTCATCCTCACACCGCACATCGCCGGTTCCACCGCCGAAGCGCAGGAAGCCGTCGGCATCCAGATCGCCATCCAGGTCCGCGAGTACCTCAAATCCGGCATCGCCCAAAACGCCGTCAACATGCCATCTCTCAGCCACGAGGAATACCAGGAAATCGCCCCCTGGATGACCCTCGCCGAGCGCCTCGGCACCTTCCTCGCTCAAATCCCGCGCGGCGGCATCGACAGTATTCAGATCGCCTACCACGGCCGTCTCGCCGAGACCAAAACCGAGCTGGTGCGGAACGCCGCCATCGCCGGAGTCCTCGGCCACCTCGAACAGGTCAACCGCATTAACGCCGCCTCCGTCGCCGCTGAACGCGGCATTCGCCTCCACGAAGAAAAAAAGGAAGAGCCCGCGGGCGCAGCCGGCAGTGTGCTTCAGCTCTCGCTCCACACCAGCGAAACCAGCATCACCGCCAGCGGCGCTGTCCTTCACGGCGACGCGCCCCGCCTCCTTCACCTCGACGGCATCGACATCGAAGCTCCACTCCAGGGCACCCTCATCACGATCCGCAACAAAGACGTCCCCGGCGTCATCGGCCGCATCGGCACCATCCTCGGCCAGCACAACGTCAACATCGCCAACTTCGCATTGGGCCGCGCCAATGGCACCGGTTCGGAACCCGCATCCGCCATCGCCGTAGTCCAGGTCGACGGCAATGTCACCGACGAAGCTCTCCGCGAACTGAGAGCCGTCCCCGCCATCACCGGCGTGCGCCTGGTCACGCTATGAGCGCTGGTCAGATAAGCAGACGGAACACTCCGCGAGCTGTTCCCCGCTTTGGCCCACGCTTGGCTTTAGCTACCGGCTACAGGCTACTGCCTACCGGCTGCTTTTTCAGTGCTTCACCCAACCATGCATCCCAGCCTCAAAACTCCGCCGGTCCAACCGCGGCAGCTCACGAGCAACCCGATGCGGAAACAGCGGATAATGCCGCGCCGCAATCAGCAGCTCCGGCACGCACCAAACATCTTCCGCGGAAGTCATCCACCCTTCGCCGTCCAGCCGCGCAAGGTTCACAGGTCCCGCGTAAGCCCGCAGCGTCCGCTCGCCGCGCAGATTGTAGTAGTGCTCAAAGTAGCTCATCGCCAGCTCGCGCAGCGTGCGATACACCGGTGCCCGAAACCGCAGCCCCGCGAAGTTGCTCTTTGCTATGCCTCCCCACAGTCCGCGCTCCCGATAGAGCGCAACCACGTGGTCGTCATCGCGCACACCTTCAAGATCCATCAGCAAAGGCGGATGCCCCTGCACACGCAATGCCGCCGCAGCCACCAGCGCCCCCTCCATACAATGCCCTTTGCGCTCCCGCAGCACGCGTCGCGGAGACCACGCCGTGTTCGCGTATTGATATGTCAGCTCGTCGATGAATTTCTGGATCCGCGCCGGCGTCTTCAACCCGCGCAAGGTTCGCAGATCCCCCGCCGAAAAACCGAACCGCCTTGCCGCGATCCCCGACCCTCCGCTCTTCGACGCCCCACCGCGCTTCAAACCCAACGTCACAACTCCCCCGTGAAAGTGCGACGATTATAACGAGTGAACTTCGCAAACCGGAGCGCTGCCCCACTCGTGCTCGACGGCCTTGCCCTTTCGTCCTCTGTGCTCTCCGTGTCCTCTGTGGTGAATCGACCCGTTAAAATAGAAAGAGCATCCAGGACCCCAGAGGAACCAGTGCCCCTTTACGAATACCGCTGCAAAACCTGCGGTCATCAGTTTGAGAAACTCCAGAGCTTCAGCGCCCCGGACGAAAAGGAATGCCCCGTCTGCCACGGACCCGTCGAGCGCCTCATCTCCGCCTCTGCCGCCCACTTCAAAGGCTCCGGCTGGTACGCCACCGATTACGCCTCGAAATCGAAGCGGTCCGAGATGAAAGCCTCCGCCGACGGCGAAAGCAAATCCCCCGAGACAAAATCCGACACCAAGTCCGACACAAAATCCGACTCAAAATCTGCCGACAAACCCGCGTCCGCTTCGTCCGACTCCAGCAGTTCCTCGTCAAGCAGCACGTCGCCGTCAACAAAGAGCGAATAAGACACCGAACCGGCCGAAGGGCTAATAGCTAAGGGCTAACAGCTAAGAGCTGACCTCGATCTGCCCCTGTAGCTCCGTCGCCAGCGCTTCCCACTCGCTGTTGAGCGAAGCCTGCTGCTCCCGTAACACCGCCAGCACCTCGGACAAACGCTGCGTCTCCTCCGCGCTCACATACACGCCCAGCGCCTGTTCCGCCTCTGCCACCCAGCCATCGATTCGCGGAATCTCCGCCTCCACCGCCGCCAGCCGCTCCTGCATCCGCCGCAGCTTGATCGGATTCACCCGCCGCGCAGCCTTCTCCGCCACTTCTGTAACCGCGACCGGCACAATTTCAACCACCGGCTCAGCGGCCGCTGTCGTAGCAGCGGACAAAGCCTCAGCCCCACCCTCCTTGCGCCACAAATAATCCTCGTAGTTCCCCGGATAAACGTTCAGCCGCGACCCCCGCGCCGAATCGTCCTGGTTGCGCTCAAGGCTGCGCTCAATCTCGAACACCTTCTGCGCCAGCCCGTCGATGAAGTACCGGTCGTGCGAAACAAAAATCACCGTCCCATTGAATTTCCCAATCGCCTCCAGCAAAACATCCTTCGCCCGCAAATCCAGGTGGTTCGTCGGCTCGTCCAGCAGCAGAAAATTCGCCGGGCTCACCAGAATCCGCGCCAGCGCATACCGATTCCGCTCTCCGCCACTCAGCACCCCCAGCGTCTTGAAAACGTCATCGCCCGAAAACAAAAAGCATCCCAGCAAACTCCGCAGGTCCTTCTCCGCCACCTTCGGCGCCGTCTGCCCAATATCCTCCAGCATCCGCGCCGCCGGGTCCAGCACCTTGTACTGATCCTGCGCAAAATACTCCGCCACCACGTTGTGTCCCAGCTTCAGCGTCCCCTTGGTCGGCGACTCCTGCCCGCTCAGCAGCCGGATCAGCGTTGATTTCCCCGCGCCATTCACCCCCACCAGCGCAATCCGATCCCCCCGCTCAATCGTGAAGTTCACATTCTCGAGAACCCGCTTCTCCCCGTACTGCATCGACAGCCCCGCCACCTCCACCACCGTCCGTCCTGAAGGCGGCGGCTGCGGAAACGAAAAGTGCGGCACCGGCTCTTCCAGCGGAATCTCGATCCGCTCAATCTTCTCCAGCTCCTTGATGCGGCTCTGCACCTGCTTCGCCTTCGTCGCCTGATACCGGAACCGGTTGATGAACACTTCGAGATGCTCGATGCGATCACGCTGATTCTTGTACGCCGCATCCAGCTGTGCCCGCCGCTCCGCTTTCTGCGTCAGGTACTTCTCATAGTTCCCGTGATAAACGTGCAGCCCCTTGTTCCAGATCTCGATAATCTTGTTCACCGTCACGTCCAGAAAATACCGGTCGTGCGAGATCAAAATGTATCCGTTGGGCCACGTCCCCAGATAGTTCTCGAGCCAGTTCCGCGTTTCCAGATCGAGATGGTTGGTAGGCTCGTCCAACAGCAACAAGTCAGGCTTTTCCAGCAGCAGCTTGGCCAAAGCAATACGCATCTGCCAGCCGCCGGAAAACTCCTCCGTCCGCCGCCCCCAGTCTTCCTTTGCGAATCCCAGCCCGGTCAGCACCGTGCCCACCTGCGCATCCAGCGCATACACATCGTGGTGCCGCAGCCGCCCTTCAACGTGGCTATAACGATCCGCCACTGCCTCATACTCCCTGCTTGCCGGATTCAGGTCCGCCAGCGAGTGCGCCAGACGCTCAAACTCCTGCTCCATTTCCCGCAGCTCATCAAAAACCGTCAGGCATTCCTCAAAAACCGTCCTACCGGAAAGCGTCAGGCCATCCTGCGGCAGATAGCCCATCGTCATGCCCTTCATCCGCTGCACGCTCCCGTAATCGAGCCCATCGAGCCCGCCGAGAATCTTCATCAGCGTCGATTTGCCCGCGCCGTTCGCCCCCACCAGCGCAGTCTTCTCCGTGGGAGTGATCAGCCAATCGGCATTTTCAAAAAGGAGTCGCGGTCCAAATCGTTTCCCCGCGCCGGAAAGCTGCAGCATACCCCCATTTTATCGAAGCGCATTCGCGACCCTGGCATGCGAGTCTCCCCATCGCAGCAGCGTCCACCTCGACACCGCTACCCTACGAAAGCTTCAGCCAAACCGATTTTCCGGTTGCTCTTTCCCAGATGCACGACTAAATTGAGTCCGCCACACCAACCATCCCGCCGTGATCCTTCTTCCTCCGAACTCGCAGCTCCATCAGGAATGGCCTTCATGAAAAAGTCATCCGCAGTCGCCGCACCCGCGCGCAAAACTCCTGCCTACAAGAATCCCGCGCTCCCCTCCGTCCGACGCGTCAAAGACCTCCTCTCCCGCATGACCCTCGAAGAAAAAGCCGCGCAGATGCTCTGTGTCTGGCAGGAGAAGGCCCAAAAGCTCGTCGACGAAAAGGGCGACTTTGACCTCGCGAAAGCAAAGAGGGCCTTCCGCGATCGTCGCGGACTCGGCCAGGTCGGCCGTCCCAGTAATGCCGGCGGCGGCAAAAAAGCCCGCGCCATGGCCGAGCTCACCAACGCCATCCAGAAGTTCTTTCTCGAGAACAGCCGCCTCGGCATCCCCGTTATGTTCCACGAGGAATGCCTCCACGGCCACGCTGCCCCAGACGGCACGAGCTTCCCGCAGCCCATCGCCCTCGGCGCCTCCTTCAATCCCGACCTCGTCGAGTGCCTCTTCGCGATGACGGCTCTCGAAGCCCGTTCCCGCGGCGCCCATCACGCCCTCACGCCTGTCGTCGACGTGGCCCGTGAGCCGCGCTGGGGCCGTGTCGAAGAAACCTATGGCGAAGATCCTTTCCTCGTCTCGCGCCTCGGCATCGCCGCCGTCCGCGGCTTCCAGGGCGACCGCAATTTCCGCGATAAGCGCCACGTCCTCGCCACCCTCAAACACTTCGTCGGCCACGGCCAGCCCGAATCCGGCATGAACTGCGCCCCCGCCAACGTCTCCCTCCGCGTCCTCCGCGAGACTTTCCTCTACACCTTCAGAGAAGCGCTCCGCGAAGCCGGCGCTGTCACCATCATGGCCTCCTACAACGAAATCGACGGCGTCCCCTCGCACGCCAATAAGTGGCTCCTCCGCGACGTTCTTCGCAAGGAATTCGGCTTCAAAGGTTTCGTCGTCTCCGATTACTACGCCATCTGGGAGCTCGGCTATCGCCCCGACACCCACGGCCACTTCGTCGCGAAAGACAAGAAGGAATCCTGCAAGCTCGCCGTCGAAGCCGGCGTCAACATCGAGCTCCCCGACCCCGACTGCTACCTCTACCTCGTCGAGCTCGTGAAAAAGGGCATCCTCAAAGAGTCGCAGCTCGACGAACTCGTCGCGCCGATGCTTTTCTGGAAATTCGAAATGGGCCTCTTCGACGATCCCTGGGTCGATCCCGATGAAGCCGATCTCATCGTCGGCTGCGACGAACATCGCGACCTCGCCCTCATGGCCGCTCAGGAATCCATCACCCTTCTGAAGAACGACAACAACGTCGCCCCCCTCGACCTCGGCAAAATCAAAACCATCGCCGTCATCGGCCCCAACGCCAACCGCACGCTCCTCGGCGGATACTCGGGCGTCCCCAAACACGAAGTCACCGTCCTCGAAGGCATCAAAGCCAAAGTCGGCAAACAAGCCAAAGTCCTCTACAGCGAAGGTTGCAAGATCACCATCGGCGGCTCATGGAACGAAGACAAAGTCATCGCCAGCAATCCGGAAGAAGACCACAAACAAATCACCGAGGCGATCCGCATCGCGAGGCAGGCGGACGTCATCATCCTCGCTATTGGAGGCAACGAGCAAACTTCGCGCGAAGCCTGGAACCTGCAGCACATGGGCGATCGCACCAGCCTCGACCTCATCGGTCGTCAGGACGAGCTCGTCAAAGCCATGGCCAAGCTCGGCAAGCCGATCATCGCGTTCCTCTTCAATGGCCGCCCGCTCTCCATCAACCACCTCCTCTTGCACGTGCCCGTCATCTACGAGTGCTGGTACCTCGGGCAGGAAACCGGCCACGCCGTCGCCAGCGTCCTCTTCGGCGACTTCAACCCAGGCGCCAAGCTCCCCATCAGCTTCCCGCGTTCCGCCGGCCACCTGCCCGTTTTCTACAACTACAAACCATCGGCGCGCCGCGGCTATCTCTTCGACGACGTCTCGCCGCTCTTCGCCTTCGGCTACGGCCTCAGCTACACCACCTTCGAAATCAAAAACCCGCGCCTCACCAAAAAGAAGATCACCACGAAGGGCACGACGCAGGTCCAGGTCGACGTCACCAACACCGGCAAGCGCGAAGGAACCGAGGTCGTCCAGCTCTACATCCGCGACCTCGTCAGCTCCGTCACGCGCCCCATCAAGGAACTGAAGGGGTTCAAGAAAGTCCGCCTCCAGCCCAGCGAAACCACCACCGTCACCCTCGACATCACGCCCGATGCGCTGTCCTTCTTCGACATCAACATGAAATACACCGTCGAGCCCGGCGACTTCTCCATCATGATCGGCAACTCCTCCCGCGACGCCGACCTCCACAAACTAACCCTGCAAGTGACAAAGTAACGGAAACACAATGAGGGAGAACTTCAATGGATGAGAACCACGTTTTTTGGGGCTTCCACATCTTGGCCGGCGGAGACTCGCTCGTAAAGCAGGGATACGTTGCACTCGGCTGGCCCGAAATGGGTGATCTTCAGAAGATCGCGCCGACGCGCGAGGCGTTCAAGGCAAAATTACGTGAAACCTACGGCGATAAGCTCCACGTCGCCAACTCCGCTGGCCAACTCTTTCGGTTTGTCCACGAGATGAAGGCTGGCGACACTATCCTTTACCGTTCAAAGGTTGATCGCCAAATCCACCTCGGTAAAGTTCTAGGTCCTTATGAGTACAAGCCGACCTTGAATACGGAGTACTGCAATGTTCGGACAGTCGAGTGGATTAAAGCGGTCCCGGCTACGCTCTTTTCGCAAGGTGCGCTCTATGAACTCGGTTCAGCGCTTACGCTCTTTCAGGTTAAGAACTATGCGGCTGAATTCCAGGCTGCACTCGCCGGGGAGCCAGTAACGCCAGCAGCGGAAGAGGATGAGTCAGTCGGCATAGGCGCTGACCAAGTCCAGCTGACGACCGAGGACTTCATACTGAAACAGCTGGATCGTCAACTGAAGGGTCACCCGTTTCAAGGCTTCGTCGCGAACCTCCTAAACACAATGGGATACCGTACCCAAGTGTTCCCAAAGGGAGCAGACGAGGGGATCGACATTCTTGCCCACAAAGATGAACTCAAACTTGAACCCCCAATCATCAAGGTCCAGGTGAAAAGTGGGTCCGGGAGCATCGGTGGTCCAGACGTGAAGGCACTTTTCGGCAATCTAGGAACGAGCGAATTTGGCTTGTTCATTACCTTGGGCACGTTTTCTCCGCAAGCGTGGGGCTTTGCGAAGACGAAGCCGAATCTCCGGCTGATTGACGGTACCGGATTCGTCGAGCTTGTGCTGGAGCATTACGAAAATCTCGATCCCCGGTACAAGACAATGGTCCCGCTGCAGCGGATTTATATCCCGCAGCCTCAGGAAGAAACAGGTCAGTCATGATCCAGAAACTTACCTTCGCAGAAAAGTTCGGCTACGGCCTCGGCGACATGGCCGCCAACTTCATCTTCCAGGCCATGCTGGCCCTGCAGCTCAGCTTCTACGTCGATACCTTCGGCCTCACCGCCGCCCAGGCCGGAACCCTCTTCCTCGTCGTCGGACTCATCGCTGCCGCCTTCAACCCCATCATGGGCGTCATCGCCGACCGCACCAATACCAAATGGGGCAAGTTCCGCCCCTGGCTGCTCTGGACCGCGCTGCCCTTCGGCATCATCGGCATCCTCACCTTCACCACGCCCAACATCAGCCCCTCCGCCAAAGTCATCTACGCCTGGACCACCTACCTTCTCCTCCGCCTCATCTACGCCGTCAACAACGTTCCGTATGCGTCCCTGACAGGCGTCCTCACCGGCGATCCCGACGAGCGCACCAGCATCGCCTCCTACCGCCAGATCTTCGCCAATTCCGCAGGCTTCATCGTCCAGAGCCTCGCCATCCCCATGGTCTTCTTCTTCGGTCGTGGCAACGACGCGCGCGGCTATCAGATCACCATGGGCCTGCTCTCCGTCCTCAGCGTTCTCTTCTTCATCATCGCCTTCGCCACCACCAAAGAACGCATCCAGCCGGACCCACAGCAAAAAACCGACCTCGCCCAGGACCTCAAAGACCTCTTCAGCAATCGTCCCTGGGTCGTCCTCTTCCTCGCCACCACCTTCTACTTCGCCGCACTTGCCATGCGCGGTAGCGTCATGCTGCCCTACTTCAAATACGTTGCCGGCAACGAGAAGCTCTTCAGCTGGTTCAACGGATTCGGCCTCGCCGCCCTCATCTTCGGCGTCGCCGTCTCCACGCCCATCTCCGTCCGTCTCGGCAAGCGCCCGCTCTTCATCCTCAGCATGGCGCTGACGGGCGTCTTCTGCCTGGCCGTGCTCGTCCTTCCGCCGCATGCCACCAACGCCATCGTGGTGTCGGAGGTCCTCCGCCAGTTCTTCTTCGGAACCTCCGGCCCGCTGCTCTGGGCCATGATGGGCGACGTCGCCGACTACGGCGAATGGAAGACCGGCCGCCGCGCAACAGGAACTGTAACAGCCGCTGTAGTATTTGCGCTCTGGTTGGGCCTCGCCCTCGGCGGCGCCATCGCCGGCTGGCTTTTCTCCTTCTTTGGATACGCAGCCAACGCCGTCCAGACGCGGCGCGCCCTCGACGGCATCCGCCTCACCGCGGGCCTCTACTCCGGCCTCTTCTTCTTCGCCACCGCAATCTGCCTCTTCTTCTATCCAATCTCGCGCAAGATCAACAAAAACATCTCCGATGAACTCGCCGGCCGCCGCCTCAACTTCGGTCCGCCAGCAACTTCATCGGCCCAAAAGTAGGAGGGCCTCGCTCGTGCATCTTCGCTCGGCAGCGCTAACAGCTTCTCTCGCATTCGGCCTCGCCGCCACTGCCCAGGCCCCCACCTCGCTCAAAGACGCCTACCACGGCGATTTCTACGTCGGCGCCGCCATCAACACTGCGCAAATCACCGGCCTGGACACGCGCGGTGACGCTCTCATCGCTGCCCAGTTCAACTCCATCTCGCCCGAAAACTGCCTCAAGTGGGAAAACGTCCACCCGCAGCCGGACAGATACGACTTCACCATCCCCGACCAGTACGTCGCTTTCGGCGAAAAGCACCACATGTTCATCGTGGGCCACAATCTGGTCTGGCATAACCAGGTGCCCGCCTGGGTCTTCCACGACGACAAGGGCAATCTACTCACCCGCGACGCGCTCCTCGCCCGCATGCGCGACCACATCCGCACCGTCGTCGGCCGCTACAAAGGCCGCATTCAAAGTTGGGACGTCGTCAACGAAGCGCTCAACGAAGACGGAACCCTGCGCCAATCCATGTGGGAAAAAATCATCGGCGACGACTACATCGCTAAGGCCTTCGAGTACGCCCACGAAGCCGACCCGCAAGCCCAGCTCAATTACAACGACTACAACATCGAGAATGACCCCAAGCGCGCCGGCGCCATCGCCCTCATCACCAAACTCAAATCCAAGGGCGTGCCCATCGCCACGGTCGGCATCCAGGGCCACGACAACCTCACCACACCCAGCATCGAACAGCAAGACGCAGCCATCGAAGCCTTCGCCAAACTCGGTGTCAAAGTCGCCATCACCGAGCTCGACATCGACGTCCTGCCGAAGGCCACGCAACAACAAACCGCCGACGCCACGCTGCGCATCGCGCAGAATCTCGCGCTCAATCCCTACGTCAACGGCCTGCCCGACGCCGTGCAGCAACAGCTAGCTAGGCGCTACGCCGACCTCTTCGCCGTCTTCCTCAAGCACCGCGACGTCGTCAACCGCGTCACCCTCTGGGGCGTTACCGATGCCGATTCCTGGCGCAACGACTGGCCCGTCAAAGGACGCACCAGCTACCCGCTTCTCTTCGACCGCGCCGGCCAGCCCAAACCAGCCTTCAACGCAGTCGTTCAGGTCGCAGCCGCCCGCTCATCGCGATAGCGGCGGTCGCGGCAATGATGGGGTCCGGCCTCCCGCCGTCCATCCGAAAGGCAAGGTGACGGTGAATCGGCTCGTCCTTCCACGATTACAATCGTAGCTGGCACGCACATTCACTTTCCCCGAAAGGCGCGCAGTGGCCCAGACCGCGGACATCTTCGAACAGGCGATTGACGAACACCTGAAAGTCATTCGATCGCTGCACGACCAGGTTCCGCTCCTCCATCGAATCGCCTCCCGCATGAGCAGGACCATCCTCGACGGTGGCACCATTCTCTGGTGCGGCAATGGCGGCAGCGCCGCCGACGCTCAGCATCTGGCTGCCGAGCTCGTCGGACGCTTCCTCCGTGAACGCCGCGGTCTGCCTTCCATCGCCCTCACCACCGATACCTCCGCCTTAACTTCAATTGCCAACGACTACGGTTACGAACATGTCTTCCGCCGCCAGGTCGAGGCGCTCTGCGTGTCCGGCGACGTCGTTGTCGGCCTCTCCACCTCCGGCAACAGCAAGAACGTCTCCCTCGCCCTCGAATCCGCCCGCCAGCGCGGCGCCTTCACCGTCGCCTTCACGGGGCAAGGCGGCGGAGCCATAGCCTCTATCGCCGACGAGACCCTCCGCATGCCCTCGAACGAAACCCCGCGCATCCAGGAAGGCCACATCCTCTGCGGCCACATGCTCTGCGACTACATCGAAAAGTGCGTGTGCGAAGCCGCTGCAATCGCCGCAGTTCAGCGCTAACGCAGGGCCGCGGAGTGTGCAAGCCGCGCGAACACCGCGTCCAGCGCCGTCTCCCAATGCGGCAGCTCCACTCCAAGCCGCTCCCTGAGACGCGCATTCGACAGCACTGAATTGCGTGGCCGCTTCGCAGGCATCGGATATTCGCTCGACGGAATCGCCTCGACCCTTGGCCGCCGTCCCCCCAGTGCGTTTTCCGACCGCGCGAAGATTGCCTCGGCAAACCCATACCAGGTCACCGATCCCGCACAGCTCATGTGATAAAGATCCGCCCAGGAGGCGGGCCCTCCCAAACTGCCTCCCTCGATCCGATCCACCACGGCACGCGTCGCTTCCGCCAACGCGATCGAGCTAGTCGGTGCTCCATACTGATCGTTCACCACGCTCAGACGATCCCGCTCACGCCCCAGCCGCAGCATCGTCAGCAGAAAATTCCTGCCGTGCGGTCCGTAGACCCAGCTGGTGCGAAAAATCAAATACCTCCCGCCGGTCTTCCGAATGGCCTCTTCCCCGGCGAGCTTGCTCGCTCCATACGCGTTCAGTGGCCCCGTCGGATCCTCCTCTGTCCACGGCGCCTCTTTGCGTCCGTCAAACACATAATCCGTCGAATAATGCACCAGCAGCGCATTCAGCCGCGCCGCCTCTTCCGCCAGCACTCGCGGCATCGCGGCGTTGATCGCCATCGCCGCATCCAGCTCTTCCTCCGCGCGATCCACCGCGGTGTACGCCGCGGCATTGAGAATCAAATCCGGCTCGACCCTTCGCAACAGTTCGCGGACCTGATCCGGCTCGGCCAGATTCAGATCTGCTCGGTCCACCGCGATCGTCTCCCCCCTGCCGGCAAAGCTGCGCTGCAGCTCCAGCCCCACCTGTCCCGCTGCGCCCAGAATCAAAACGCGGACATCCCTGTTCACGCAAATACCTCAGCCTCGCGCAGAGTCGCTCCCTTATTGTCTTTTTCTGAGACGATCACGCTCTCCGCCTCCACCGGCCATGCGATCGCCAGGTCCACGTCATTCCACCGAATCGTTCGCTCGCCCACGGGTGAGTAGTAGTCCGTTACTTTGTACGCAAATCCGGCACTCTCGGTCAGTGCCAGGAACGCATGCCCGAATCCTGCCGGGATCCACAGCATCGCGCCCTCTTCCGCCGTCAGTTCCACTGCAAAATACTTGCCGAACGTCGCCGAGCTGCGCCGCAGATCCACCGCCACGTCCAGCACCGCGCCCTGCGCCACGCGCACCAGCTTCCCCTGCGGCTGAACCACCTGGTAGTGAATGCCCCGCAGAACATTCTTTCTCGAAACGGAGAAGTTGTCCTGCACCCACGTCGTCGGCAAACCGGCTTCTGCGCATGCCCGCAGGTTCCATGTCTCCTGGAAAGCGCCTCGGCTGTCTCTGTACACAGGTGGCTTGAGCAACAGCACCCCCGGCAGCCCCGCCTCCTCGATCTTCATAACGGCCGCGTCTCTGCCGCAAAATACGGCTCGCGCAGAAGCCCCAGCAGGTACTGCCCGTATCCGCTCTTGCGCACCGGCTCCGCCAGCGTCTCCAGTTGCTCCGCCGTAATGTAACCGAGGCGGTAGGCAATCTCCTCCGGACACGCAATCTTCAGCCCCTGGCGCCTCTCCACCGTCTGGATAAACAACCCCGCCTCAAACAACGAATCGTGCGTTCCCGTATCCAGCCATGCCATGCCGCGGCTCATGATCTGCACGTTCAGCGTTCCCGCTTCCAGATAGCGGCGATTCAGATCTGTGATCTCCAGCTCGCCGCGGGCCGAAGGCTTCAGGGCGGAGGCGATCCCCACCACATCCTTGTCGTAGAAATAGAGCCCCGTCACGGCGTATCGCGAGCGCGGCGCCTTCGGTTTCTCCTCGAGGCTCACCGCCCGCCCTTTAGCATCGAACTCCACCACTCCGTACCGCTCCGGATCGTGCACCGGATAGGCAAACACCGTCGCCCCACGCTTTAGCTGCGCCGCCGCCTGCAACTGTTTCGAGAAGGACTGCCCGTAGAAGATGTTGTCCCCCAAAATCAGCGAGCACGTCTCGTTCCCGATAAACTCCCGCCCAATCAGGAATGCCTGCGCCAGCCCGTCGGGACTCGGCTGCACCGCGTAGCGGATGTCGATCCCCCACCCGTGCCCGTCTCCCAGCAACTCTGCGAACCGCGATGTATCCTGCGGCGTCGAGATCACCAGAATCTCCCGCAGTCCCGCCAGCATCAGCGTGCTCAGCGGATAGTAGATCAGTGGCTTGTCATAGACCGGCAGCAGCTGCTTCGACACCACATGCGTCACCGGATAGAGCCGCGTTCCCGACCCGCCCGCGAGAATGATCCCTCTCATCGCGTCAGCCGCTCCCGGTAATTCTGTTCCATCCACCGCAGGTACGCGCCGGTGCGGACATTTTCCACCCAGTCCGGATGGTCCAGATACCACCGCACTGTCCGCCGCAGTCCGCTCTCAAATTCTTCCTCCGGCGTCCAGCCAATCTCGCGCGCAATCTTCGATGCATCGATGGCATATCGCCGGTCGTGCCCCGGCCGATCCTTCACAAACGTGATCAGCTTCCTGCGCGATCCCATCGCGCCATCCGGCCGCATCTCATCAACCAGATCGCAGATCGTCGTTACGACATCCAGATTCTTCCGCTCGCTGTTGCCGCCAATGTTATATGTCTCTCCCACCCGCCCCCGCTCCAGAACCGCCCGAATCGCCGCACAGTGATCCCCAACAAAAAGCCAGTCCCGCACGTTCCCGCCGTCGCCATAAACCGGCAGCGGCTTGCCTTCCAGCGCGTTCAGAATCATCAACGGGATCAGCTTCTCCGGAAACTGAAATGGTCCGTAGTTATTGGAGCAGTTCGTCGTCACCACCGGTAGCCCATAGGTGTGGTGATACGCCCGTACCAAATGATCCGATGCCGCCTTCGAAGCCGCATACGGACTATTCGGCGCGTAAGGAGTCGTCTCGCAAAACGCCGGATCCCCGGGTCCCAGCGTGCCATAGACTTCGTCCGTCGAAACGTGCAGGAACCGGAACCTGTTCCGATCCGTCTCTCCCAGACTCGACCAGTACGCCTTCGCCTCCTCCAGCAGAGCGAACGTCCCCTGAATATTGGTGCGAATAAATGCATCCGGCCCCACTATCGACCGGTCCACATGGCTCTCCGCCGCGAAGTGCACAATGGCGCGAGGCCGATGCTCTCCCAACAACGCGCCCACCAGTTCCGCATTACAGATGTCGCCGTGGATCAGCAGGTGCCGCCGGTCAGCCTGGAGCGATTCCAGATTCGCGGGATTCCCCGCATAGTTGAGGCAATCGAGATTCACGACCGGCGAGTCGACAGTTCCCACCCATCCCAGGACAAAGTTCGACCCAATAAAACCAGCTCCACCCGTGACCAGTATCGTGTCCTGAATTGCCGATCTCCTGACTGAGGTATCCCTTGTCACCCATGGTAAACGAGCCGTACACGACGAGACTGACTCGATCAAGCGCACGTTCTAGGCTTGCTGGCCGCGACTTCGCGACTGGTCAACCCAATAATCCAACAGTGTCTGCAGCGTATCCCTCAACGGAATCTCGGGTGACCATCCCAGCTCCTGTCGGATCTTCGTGCAGTTGCCTCCTGAACGCATGATGTCACGAGTTCTAAGGCGTAGCGGATCGAGTTCGGTCGTCACCGTGATATGAGCGAGGTCGGCAAGCGTGTCGATGACCTGGCTCATGCTGACCATCGAGCCCGAGCAGACGTTATAAACCTCGCCGGCCATTCCGCGGTCCGCAAGCAGAGCATAGGCTCGAACCACATCGCGGACGTCGCTGATGTCCCGCAAGGGTTCCAGTCTTCCCGTCTTCAGCTGAACGGTTGATTCACCGGCGCTCATCGCCGCAGCGATGCACCGGGCAAACTCCGGGCATGCAAAGCTCGGTGGCTGACCAGGGCCCGTATGATTGAACGGCCTGGCGATCACGATTGCGAGGCCGAAGTCATCGACATAGGAACGCGCGATCTGTTCGCCGATGAGTTTACTCGTGGCGTACGGAGACATCGGCTGGGGCGGATCGCTTTCCTTGAAGCCATCCTCACCGGAATCGATCTCGCCATAAAGGTTGCCGGTGCTCACCAACACAATTCGCGACTGGCTTCCAATCTGCCGCAGACCCTCCAGCAGATTGAACGTTCCGGTCACGTTCACATCGAACACGATTTCCGGCTCGGCCCTGCTGGTGGCAACATGGCTGATCGCAGCCAGGTGAAATACCAGATCCGGCTTCTCCGCTTCCAGAACCTCCCGCAACGCCGTTCGATCCCGGAGGTCCAGGTCATGAATCCGAATTCCGGCCAGCGAGACAGGATGCTTCGGATCTGTTGCTTTCCGCGATATCCCAACGCATTCGATGTCCAGGCTACGCAGGTGTGCGGCCAGATAGGGGCCCGCGAAGCCGGAGATCCCCGTAATCAAAGCGCGTGACAACTCGTTATAGTCCCCCGGAAAAATGCACCAGCTTTGGATTTTGCCGATTACGTTCCAGATCGGCGTCCACCATCATAGCGATCATCTGCTCGAATGTGGTTCTCGGCTCCCACCCAAAGGCTTGTCGAGCCCTGGAAGCGTCCCCGCACAGGTAGTCGACTTCGGCCGGGCGAATCAACCGCGGATCGACTCGGACGTAATCCTTGTAATCCAGATTCTGATGTGCAAATGCGACCTGGAGCAGGTATTCCACAGAGTGACTCACACCCGTGGCAACGACATAATCCTGCGCATCTTCCCCCTGCAGCATTTGCCACATCGCCGAGACGTAATCGCCGGCAAAACCCCAGTCGCGCTGGGCGTTGAGATTGCCCATGCAAAGCTCCGTTTGCAGACCCAGCTTGATCCGGGCTACGCCATTCGTTACTTTGCGGGTTACGAATTCAAGTCCCCGCCGCGGCGACTCGTGGTTGAACAGGATCCCCGAGCAGGCAAACATGCCATAGCTCTCGCGGTAATTCTGCGTCATATAGTGGCCGAAAACTTTGGCTACCGCATAGGGGCTCCGCGGATGAAAGGGAGACGATTCATTTTGAGGCGGATTCGTCGCACCAAACATCTCGCTCGACGACGCCTGATAAAAACGGATCTTTGGATTGACAAGCCGGCACGCTTCCAGCAGCCGTGTGACCCCCAATGCCGTGAACTCGCCGGTGAGATCCGCCTGACGCCACGATGTAGCAACAAATGACTGCGCCGCAAGGTTATAAACTTCGTCCGCTCCGCTTTGCTCGATGGCCGCTACCAGCGAGTTTTGATCGAGCAGATCGCCGGAAATCAGATCGATCTGATCGATGACATTGACCAGGCGATCCAGATTGAGTGAGCTGCTTCTGCGTACCAATCCGCTGACGCGATACCCCTTTTCGAGCAGAAACTCGGCCAGATAGGATCCGTCCTGGCCAGTAATTCCGGTAATTAATGCTTTCCGTGGCATCTTAGTCCTTCAACGATCCGGTATGGTCTCCCGGACCGCCCGTTTTAAGAACATGAATCTGAACCCCTGCTTGGCTTTCCGTTCAGGTGCCCCAAAGCGTCAGATCGTTCAGCTGGTTGTTGTCCAGATAGCTCTACCCCCTTTTGATCGAATACAGTTCCACAGTTTACATGCCTCCGGTTCTCTATAGATAACACGGCTCCCACCGACGCCGAGACTCATTCGGGCTTAGCAGTTGTCGTCACGAAAGCACGGGAATGTTGCGCTTCTTGATTGCTTTACAGACTGCCGGTTCGGTAATCGCGACGTGGCCGCTTTTTTCTCCGGCACGTATAATGGCCTTAGTTTCTCGTTTGCAATCTGGACCACGAGGCCCTTTGCTAACTCAGGATTCCGCCTGCGGGCTTCGACGCTCGCCGATCCAGCACAGCACTCCCCTGGGTCCGGCCTGCCTTTTATGACGGTGTCGCGGAAGGACGCCAGATCGTGAAGATTCTGAGCGTCAGCGGAAAATTCCTCTCCCAGCCTGTCACTGGAGTTCAGCGCTATTCCGCTGCGATCGTCCAGGGATGGGATCAGGGGCTGGAAGAAGGGTGGATCGACCGGCAGCGGTATTCCATCCGGCTTATCGTGCCTCGCAAGATTTTGCGCGAACCGGGATACAAGCAAATCGAGATCGTCCGAAGTTCGACGCAGGGGCGCTACTGGGAGCAGGTCGAGCTCTCCTGGCGAGCTCGGGGCACACTTCTCTTCAGTCCCTACGCTGCCGCACCCCTCTTCAAAGCCCGCCATGCAGTCACGATTCACGATGCCGCCGCCGCCGCCGCGCCGCAACAATACTCCTTCTCCTTCAGGGCCTACTGCTTCGTGGTCTTTCGGACTCTTGGACGTGTTTGCAACCCCGTTTTTACCGATTCAGAATTCTCGAAGCGCGAACTCAACCGGTACTTTTCCGTGCCCTTGAAAAAGATGACCGTGATCCCGCCTGCCTGCGATCACCTTCTGCCTATCCCGGGAGATCCCTCGATTTTGGAGCGTTCGGGACTCGAGAAAGGGCGCTATGTGCTGGGGGTCAGTTCGCAGAGCCTCATCAAAAATTTTGAAGGCTTGGCCAGGGCCTGGAATCAGGTGCGGACGCCCGGGATCAAACTGGCCATCGCCGGGAAGAAACACGAACGTCTTTTTCGAGCAGGCGACTCGAAGAGCGATGACAGCGTTGTCAAGCTTGGCTACGTTTCAGACAGCGAGTTGCGAAGCCTCTATGAAAATGCCGCGCTCTTTGTCTATCCTTCGTTTTACGAGGGCTTCGGCATTCCGCCCGTTGAAGCGATGTCGTGCGGGTGCCCCGTGGTGGTTGCACGAAGCTCGTCTCTTCCGGAAGCCTGTGGCGATGCCGCGGTTTATTGTGACCCGTCGGATACAGTCGATATCGCCAGGTGTATTGCGCGGGTACTTGAGGATGCCGCGTTCGCTCAGGAACTGCGAGAGAAGGGCAGAAAGCAGGCCGCGTTATTTACCACCCGTGACACTGCGCAACGGGTGTGGCATGAGTTGGAGCCATATATCTAAATCGGCGGCAGATGACGCTGACGCGCCAGAGACAACGCCAAATCGAACGCACGGAGATGATGCGGATTCAAAGGGCAGGGGCATGAGCAGCAACCCTCAAACGCCAGGCCGGGTAATGGTCACCGGCGGGAGCGGTTTTATCGGGATCAATCTGGCCGAGGGCCCTGATTGCCAAAGGAGCGGCGGCCGTGAACCCCGATATAGCCGCGCCTCTCCATGCAGATCATCTTCGCGCAGCCTGCTCGCGGGTTGGCAGCGACTCCGGATGGCCCGGGTTGATATTCACCTCACCTAAGCCAGCAAGGTTGCGCGCACGCCTCTCGGGGTCGCGAAACCACCCCCACTTGTTGAAATAGGCGACGGCAGCGCGAATATGGAGGTGCAAAAGGCGGGAATGCCGATATGATCCCTGAGTATAACCGTGGGTGATTGTCGAGTTTGGCCAGAAGAGGAGCCTCGAGACCGCTCCCACCCGCCGGCACAAATCCACGTCCTCCATGTACAGAAAGAAGCGATCATCGAATCCGCCGGCCGCATCCAGAACAGAGCGGCGCGTAAACATGAAGCACCCGGAAAGGACCGGCACGTATACCGGACGTGAGTAATCGAATCCCTTCATGTCGTAACGATCCATCTGCCGGCTAAAAACACGGCGCAGGGGTCCTGCCGCGAAGCGCCGCAGGATCAGATCAAGGGGCGTTGGCAGCAGCTTGCAAAGGTACTGTGTCGAACCGTCAGGGTAGAGCACACGAGGCATCACGCTGCCCACCTGAGGGGAGGCATCCATGACGTTGGCAAGTTCGGTCAGGACCCCGGGTTGCAGTACGATATCCGGATTCAGAATAAGATGGTATGGGGCGCCGGATGTAAGGCTCGCAAGGGCGCGATTGTGCGCCGCCCCGAAACCGAGATTGCGTCCCGGCTGCAGTGATCGGCCGCCCAGTGCCGATGCCAGAGCCGTTGCCTCCTCAGAACCTCCATTGTCAACGACGATCCATTCCACGCACTCTGAATCGCGGCTTAGAATCTCCAGTAGCGAGCCTACATGCTCGGGACCGTGATTGAAAAGGACGATACTGGCGGACACCCTACCCGGCACAACTGTTTCTCCCTGTCGATCACGGCAGCAGTGCAATGGAGCGTACTTTACCAGCTACAGACTACACGACGCAGTAATCGCCTTCTGCATGGGCCTCGTGATCCATCGATTCTCGCGAGACCCGAAATCCCGAACAGTCCTTCTGGCGGACGAGCCGCGCGAAAGAGTCAGAAGACAGGCATCGCTGCTTACTGGCCCTAAGCTTGGGGAGCGTGCATGACCGGGACTGAATCCGTATATCTAAAACTGGAAAGACCAGCAGAGGATGCAACCAGGGGAGTGAGCCAGATGACCGGCGTGACGATCGTGACGGGTTCCGTCCCTCCCGACAGATGCGGCTGCGGTGAATACGCAAAGCTGTTGGCAGACGAACTTCTGCGAAGTGGGATAGCGGCGAACCTTTATTACCGGAAGGACTGGCGGCTTCGCAAGTTGTTGCCCTACGCACACGAACTAAGCCAGTCGGATTCAGACATTGTGAACATCCAGTATCCCACCCAGGGGTATGGCTGGAGCATTGTTCCTCAGCTCTTGTCCCTGTTGATCCGAAAACGCAAAATCGTGGTCACTCTCCACGAGTTCAGCCAAAAACGATGGGAAGCCAGGCTGACGGTATGGCTGTTCTTCCTCTTTGCCGACTGGATTGTGTTTACTACCGACGCCGAGAGGAGCGCCGCATGCCGGGTGGCCCCCTGGATTACAAAGCAATCCTCTGTAGTTTCCATCGGCAGCCATATCCCGTTTCGGGATCCGCAACCAACCGAGACGGATGTCGCGTATTTCGGCCTGATTCATCCCACCAAGGGGCTGGAGGCCTTTGCGGCGGCAGCATCCCCCCTCGCCCAGCAGCGTGGGTTGAAGGTTCGCGCCATCGGCCAGATACCAGCCGGGTACGAGGACTACGCGGAGAAGATTCTTCGTGAATTAAACGATCACGGCATCGATACTGTGCTGGATCGAAACCCGGAAGAAGTGGCGACAATCCTGTGCCGGACGCGGATCGCCCTGCTGCCGTTCCCGGACGGAATGAGCGGGCGGCGAACCACGGCGCTTGCCGCCATGGGCAACGGCGCTCTGCTTGTTACTCTGGAGTCGAGAGATGATCCGGAGTTCTTTCGGACAGTCTGCCTGATGTCACCCGACGAATCGAAGCTCGCCAGCCTGGTCGCGGACGCAATGAAGAATCCGGATCGATACGAATCGGTTCGCGCAGCGGGGCAGCAGTTTGCTCGTTCCATATCCTGGGGCAAGGTTGCGGCGGGTTATTTCGAGGTATTCGAGCGGCTGCGTGCGCGTGTTTCCTAGGCACGGCCCTATGGATCGATTTGTGTGGGACGTCGCTTCTCGTGCGCTAGTCTGTCGTGGGGATCATCAGGACTGACCGAACTATGAATATTCTTATCACCGGCGGAGCGGGCTTTATCGGGACTCATCTGACTCGCCGCCTTCTTGGGCAGGGTCACAGCGTAACAATTCTGGATAATTTCCTCCCGCAGGTTCATGGGCCGCAGCCAACAGTGGCGGCCGATCTGGTGGGCAAGGTGCGAGTGGTTACCGGCGACATCGCCGACCAGGCTGCGGTGCAGGAGGCGCTGGATGGAGCCGAGGCAGTAGCGCATCTGGCAGCAGAGACAGGCACCGGGCAGTCGATGTATGAAGTGAGTCGTTACGGGCGAACGAATCTGCAGGGGACGGCCGAACTCTACGACTGCCTTGTTCGGCATCCACAGCGTGTGGCGCGAGTCGTCTGCGCTTCATCGCGGGCGATTTACGGAGAAGGAGCCTACCGGTGCGATACGCACGGAGTGGTTTATCCCAAGTCCCGTTCGACAGCAGACAAACAGTCGGGGCATTTCGATCCGCTCTGTCCTGAATGTCTGGGCGCGTGCGAGTCGATTGCGACGCCCGAGTCTGCTCCCGCACAGCCGTCCTCGTTCTACGGTCTGACGAAGCTTGGGCAGGAACAGATGGCGTTGTTGTTCGGCCCGGTTCTGCAGGTGCCGACGATTGCCCTGCGATACCAGAATGTTTACGGACCGGGGCAGTCACTGCGAAATCCCTATACCGGCATCCTGGCGGTCTTTTCTAACCTGGCTCGCGCCGGCGAGGTGATCCGCATCTTTGAAGACGGCCTGGAAAGCCGTGACTTCGTCTATATCGACGATATCGTGAACGCCACCGTCGCCGCCCTGACCGCCCCAGTTCAGGGATCTCATGTGATCAACGTGGGATCGGGCTGGCGTACGACGGTGCTGGAAGTCGCCCAGCAGGTGAACCGGTATTTTGGCGAGAACTCGAAACTGCAGATCGTGGGGTCGTTTCGCGACGGCGACATTCGGCACGGCTTCGCCGACATCGCCGCAGCGTGCCAAATCCTGGGTTACGAACCGCGATGGACGTTCGCGCGCGGTCTGGAGCAATTCCTGAACTGGTCGCTGCAGTCCGAGGTTTCGCTGCAGGGATACGAGGCGTCGCTGGCTGAGATGCGGGACAAAGGCCTGCTCCATGGCTGAGCGCAAACCGAATCCAACAGGCACGATCGGAATCGTGACCGTGACCTTCAACAGCGAATCGGTGCTTCCGGAATTCTTCGAATCGCTGGCCCACCAGACCCACACCGACTGGATTCTGTATGTCGTCGACAATGCGTCGGCGGACCACACGCTGGAACTCTGCCAGGCGGCGATCAATGTCCGGCAAGCTATCATCGCTAACACAAAGAACCTCGGCGTAGCGGAGGGCAATAATCAGGGAATTCGGGCGGCCCTTGCCGCTGGATGCGATTCCGTTCTGTTGTTGAACAACGACACGATCCTGGCTCCCGATCTTCTGGAAACGCTGCGCCGCAGCCTCGATCTTTACAACTGCGACATGACAACCTGCAAGATCTACTACGCGGAACCGCCCGACCTGCTGTGGTGTGCAGGCGGACACTTTCAGTGGTGGCGCGGCTTCTCTTCCATCCACGACGGGGCCGACGAGAAAGATCGCGGGCAGTACGACACGCCGCGGCGAATCGATTATTGTCCGACGTGCTGTCTCCTGGCGCGGAAGACTGTCTTCAATCGTGCAGGATTGATGGACGACAAGTACTTCGCGTATTACGACGACACCGATTTTCTGTTGCGCTGCCGGAGACTGGGGCTGACGCTGTGGTATGTGCCGCAGGGCAAGCTGTGGCACAAGGTGAGCTCGCTCACCTCGACGCTTTCCGACTTTGCCACGCGGCAATATGCCAGGAACCACGTCTACTTTGTTCGCAAGCATCTGCCGCCCTGGCAGGCGCGGGTTTTTTCCTGGATCGATCAACTGCAATATTCGCTTTCCGTCGTGCTGCGAAGAAGTTCGATTGCCAGATGGCGAGTGCGGCGCGCTGCAGCCAGGGAAGGATGGCAGATGCCGCTCCCGTAACCCTATATAGAGCAGAAAGCTGGGCATAGCCGCTGCGGCAAAGCCTCTGCCGTGCCTCCCCTCGGCTGCTACAGTGTGGGTAGCCGCATGTCCATCACTCTGACAGGACTGGTTCTGATTCCGTTGGGAATTTTCGCGTTTCTGGCGCGACCACGATGGCTCTTTGCGCTCGCAGTATTCTTTGCACCTTTTTCGGCGACGTCGCTGATCAACGTTGGTTCCGGTGATACCGGTTCAGGGTTACAGCCGTCCATCTTCCTGGGCGGCCTGATGCTGCTGCGATTCGCGCTGGAATCGACTTACAGGATGCGAATCTCACTCCCCACAGCGATCCGCAAGCCTCTGCTGCTGGTATTCCTGTTCGTGGCAGTCTGCTCCGTTTCACTGATCATGCCCTTCATCATCAACGGCAAAATCCAGGTAATGACTGCGGCCACGCTGACCGCGCCAATCGAGCCGCTCCACTTCAGATCCTCCAACATTACGTACCTCATCGGAATTGTTTTTGGGCTGTGCTTTGCGGGTTATGTGGCGCGAGAGAGCCTCGGTCCGAAGCAATTCCTCCGCACACTGCGTATCTACCTGGCTTCGGGAGTTTTCATCAGCTTGTGGGGAATTCTGCAGGCTGCGCTTTTTGCGGTTCGCATTCCCTATCCGGCCACAATATTCAATAACAGCGCTTCTCCATATGCACTCGCATTTGACAAATCGCTCGAATCGGTCGCGATTCCGCGGGTCTCCTCCGTGGCGCTGGAACCCAGTGTCCTGTCCATCTATCTCGTCGGCATGTTCCCCATAGTTATTGCGGCGGTCATGGGAAGGCAACGTATTTTTGGTAAGTACCGTGACTGGATGACGCTGGCGCTGCTGCTGATGACTATGTTGCTCACAACCTCATCGATCGGCTACGTTACCACCGGCCTGTTGATGCTCGTGATGACGTGGACTCTTTTCAAATACGGACGCCTCAACGCTATTTGGCTGCTGGGAATTCTCCTGCTGGCCGGAGCCGGCGTGACCGCGGCAGTCGTGGTGCCGCCGGTAAGGGGTGTCGTACAGGAAGTTCTTTTCAACAAAGCGGATTCGTATTCCGCGCTGGAACGGGGCACGGTCGTTCTGCATGACGCGGAGTATTTCCAGCAATACCCGGTCTTAGGTCTCGGGTGGGGGAGTGCTCCCGCACACGATCTCATCCTCGGCATGCTGGCGAATACGGGTGTGCTCGGCCTGGCCTCTTTTGTACTGTTCGTAGGCTACATGCTGCGAAAGCTTGGGAAAGATATGACGCACAGCTACGATAGCCGGCAGCCCTTCAGCCCGTCACACGTAATGTTCCTGTCCATTCTGGCCACCTGCAGTGCCTATGCTGCGGAAGGGCCGCCCGGAGGACCGGCATTCTGGCTCATTATCGGGCTGGGGGTTGCGGCTTGCGGACAGGTGGAGTCTGCTCTGGGTCCCCGCAAAACGAAGCATGGGTGGGGAAGGTTCTTACGCATGGCACTCCGGCCGAGGTCCTCCGCGGTGCGACTGCCCCTGGAAGGCTGATCACTCATCTGAAAACCGGCACGAAATGTCCCCCGGAGCAGAGCCGCATGGTTGGCCGGAAGCGCGACGAAGAGGCATGAGCTCGTTTTGATATGCTGAAGTCGCTACCTGATGATCCATCGTTTTCCAGGCCCGGCGCGACATCGGAAAAATGAGGCGGCGCGGGCGTGGCGCCGCATTGGCGCATCGTGAAGCGTCTGGGCCCCACGATCATCAAGAATGCCATAGCGAATATCGTGCGCGGCGGCGCCTCAGCCACCGTCGCCCTGGTCCTGCCGCATTTTCTTACGCGGTCTCTGGACATCGATCGCTACTCTGCCTGGGTGCTGATGTTGCAGATCGCCGCCTACGCCACCTACCTGGATTTTGGCCTGCAAACCGCGGTTGCGCGATTTGTGGCGCAGGCCATGGAACGTGGGGAGGACGCAAAGCGCGATGCTATTGTGAGCACCGCGTTTCGTCTGCTGGCGATGGCCGGAATTGTTGCCCTGCTGGTAGCCCTCATCGTCACGTGGAAGATTCGGGCGATCTTTCATGGCGCGCCCTGGGCGTTGATCGGCGAACTGCGCGGTGGCGTCCTTTTGCTCTCCGCCAGCACTGCGGTCCTGCTCCCGCTGTCAGTTTTTACCGGTGTTTTGATCGGACTGCATCGCAATGAGTATCCGGCCCTTGCGATTGGCGGCTCTCGGTTGCTGGGCGCGGCCGGGGTCCTGCTCCTCATGCGACACACGCACTCCCTTGTCTGGTTGGCAGCCGTATTGGGCTCCTGCAATGTGGCAGGTGGCTTGCTGCAATATGCAATCTGCCGGCGACTGCTGCCCGCGTTGAGAATTCGGTTCTCGACCGTGACCCGTGAAATAACTCGAGAACTGGTGCACTATTGCGCCGGATTGACCGTGTTCGCATTCGCCATGTTGCTGGTCAGTGGACTCGACGTGACGATCGTGGGCTACTTTGCATTTGCTGCCGCAGGCTACTACGGTGTCGCGGCATCCATTGTCGGACTTGTCACCGGAACAGCAGCGTCCATCTTCCTTGCTCTGATCGCCCCGATGGCTGTCCTGCAGGCACGGGCAGAACACGATCGTATCCGGGACCTGGTCCTGGACAGCTCAAGATTGGGCAACTCCGCAAGTCTCCTGATCGTTGTGCTCTGTCTGCTCGCCGGGAAAACTCTGCTCGCACTGTGGGTAGGTCCGAGCTACGCGGCCCTCGCGTTTCCGATTCTGGAGATTCTTATCTGCGCGCAGGCAATCCGCGCCACCTTGAGCTCTTACTCCATCGCCCTGATCGCCACCGGACAGCAAAACTACGGCATCTCCGGTGCTTTGGCAGAAGGTCTCTGCAACCTGATCGTCAGTGTGATCGCAGCCATGCTCCTGGGGCCGATCGGTGTCGCCTGGGGTACGGCCGTTGGCGCGGCCTGCGGACTGGTCTGGGCTGTTTTCTACACCATGCGACGAGCAAAAGAAATCAGGATCAATGCGGCTGCATTTGCCAGAGAGACCCTGTTACGACCACTGGTTTCTTTCCTGCCCCTGTTCCTTTATCTTGCGCTTCATGCACGCTACCACGTCTCGCCGCTCTTTATGATTCCCGCCGCCCTTCTGACCGCGGGTCTCCTCTTCTGGATCGGGGGCGTCTCATTTCATCCTCCGGCGGTAATGGGATTCAACGCGCAGCGATGAATGGGACACAGCGGGAACGCTGGCCTAAACAGGCCGCGCCGTAACTTCCATAACATCTCCGCAACGAAAGGTGTCTGTTAGGCGAGCAACCCGGTAGCCTGCCACTTTTGCCGCTCGATTCTCGATGACCCAACCCTTCTCCGGCGATTTTCCATTGTTGCGGTTGAGATATATCTGCAGGCTGCCAACGAGTCCCGCGTAAGTGGAGTTGTACTGGACGGTCTCAACCTGGAAGCCTTCCTGAGCGAGAAGCCTACTGAGAGTAGCCGGAGAATAGCCAAATGTATGTACAGGAGGGCACAGGTACCACCAATAACGTCCGAAGATGCGGGCAGCAAGACCAGCTACATTCGGCACCTCAATTAAAAGCGTCCCTCCGGGTTTAATGATGCGCCGGATTTCCCTGAGCACCTCACGCGAGTTATGGATGTGCTCAAAAGAGTGCCGGCTCCGGACGTAGTCGAAGCTGCTTGAAGGATAGTGAGCGGCATCGATCGTTCCACTGAAGATATCCAGCCCGGCTTCCCGGCCGCGCAGAGCGGCATTCGCATCAAGCTCCACGCCTTTGGCGTCCCACCCTCGAGATTTGACCTCAGCTAAGAACGCGCCGGAACCGCAGCCGATGTCGAGCAGGATTCCCGGCTGTGTGGCAGGGTACTTCAGTTGTTCGGGACTGTAGAGCAATAGACGCCGAATAGTTCTGTGCAGACGCGATGCCGACGAAGGGTTGATGACGGTCGGTGCTTCGTATGCGTAATAGTCCTGCGGATATGCGGTGGCGAGACACTCGAGCGTCGGCATCGGATTCAGAAAATTCAGCCGGCAACTCTCGCATTCGACGATCTGAAACAGACCAGGATTGCCGTAATGCCAGTCACGAGCGAGGGGTAGATTACGGAAGACGCTCGCTCCACACAGCGGGCAGGAGGTCAGGTGCTTCCACAGGGTGGGGTCGGAAAAATCGGGCGGTTGCCTTTGTCGCAGCACCTGGGTAGTCATGGTCTGTTTTCGCTCCGGAGTGATACTTTTCTCCGTGTATGCTCCTGACGATTTCATTGCCTGAGGATCGGACGGGACAAGGCGTAGCGCCGGAGTGAAGTTTTGACCAACAACCCACTGCTTCCAGCTCGTCAGGTCATCGAGCCACAGTATCGAGACGGGTCCTGGTCTTATCGCTTTCTCTCATCGGACATTTCTACGGTAGCTTTCCGAAGCGCTTTAGAACCGTTCGCGCAAACTCCCTGATTAACCAGCGATAGCAACCAGCTGGAACCAATGCTTGGGAATCTCGCCCAGCGGACGAAATGGCGATTTATAGCGTAGATCGTCCTGAATGAAGAGTCGATACCCGGCATCCCGGAAAAGATCGACTATTTGTTCCGGCGATCCCCCATACGTCTCCAATCCGAGACCCGAATGGACTTCGACGTACCAATTCGGTTTTGCAGCCAATGTCTTCCTGGCTCCCTCCAGAACCTTGCATTCGTATCCTTCCACATCTACCTTGACCACATCAGGAGTACCAAACTCGTCGGCTAAGTCATCCACGGAATATGATGGGCATTTTACGCCATAGCCGACTCGTCCGTTCGCGCCCTCACTGAAAGAAACCTCGCCCTTTCGGTCACTCGCAGCGGCGTGCAGGAGGTTGACGTTATGTGCGGCGTTCAATTCCAAATTCCTCAGCGCTATTTCATAGTTGTGCTTCCCCGCCTCCAGAGCCACAACGGTGCCGGTATCGCCAATGTAACGAGACACAATTAAGGCAGTTACTCCCTGGTGCGCTCCTAAATCGAAGACCCTTGCTCCAGGCCCCAGTTTGTATTTCTTCAGAAGAACATGCTCGGGCATCTCCTCCCAATCCTGGTCATACCACGTTCTCGCTACACCATCCGTAATGTTAACCATGAATTCGAAGCCGCCATACTTGTGCTTCGCTACATAGGGCCGAAACAAGCGCGCCTCGAGGGAAGCCTTAATAGCTTTAACTTTGGCGATGAGGAAGGAAGGTGTATACCTGTAGGCGAGTTTTCGAAGATTCACAGTATTTCCATCTCCTGACCTTGCGAAGGCTGTCGTCGCCACTGCTAACTGCGCGCAGCCAGTAGCCAAGTAACGTCAAATGCGCAGTTACCTGAAAAAAGCCGACGAACCCATGTATGGTTGACAAAACGCAACATCGCCGCCTCGTATAATTCTCGAAACTAGCGTGCGAGCCTGACATAACGCCTCTGCCGCAGATAATCCTGCAGACGCTGTGGCGTCCAGCGGACAGGGAAGAGAATCTGTTGGAGGCGAGCTCACACCTCCGAGGAGCCTATTCCTCGGTGACATTGTATATCGACCGGGACAACGCGGTCGAGCGTCGCCGTGCCGTTGTCGTCAATGGTTCAGGTCTCGCCCCCCGCCACGAATAGGATCAAGCGACCGGCAGCGGCCATGATGCCTCCACAGCGATAGTCTCATCCATGTCAATCCGATCCGGTCCCGCTCCCCGAGGACACCCCTCGCTTTTCTCAGTGGCGGCCATCGTCTTCTCCCTGAGACGGAAACCAGCCTGGAAGACAGAGTATGACGATATGATTATCAGAGAAGAGCCGGGTTACGGGCTAAACAGCGTTCTCAGGCAAAACCGGCATTTCATCGACCGCGCACTAAACCTCACGAAGGTCGGTTGCCAGATGTTTTGGCTGAGCGTGTGCGAGAGTTGGATTGAGATGGAAGTCGTCCGGCGATGATTCGCGACCTGCACCGGCCCGATCAGCTGGTCGAGGGTGAGGGGCGCGAAGCGAGAGTTCCCGGTCGTCCGGTGCGCGGGTATCACCACACCTTCCAGACGGGCGTCGCAACCGATACCGCAAAAGAGAGGGGCCGCAATGGAGAGACAACTCGTTACCAACCAGAAGGGCGAAATAGAATTTCGCAGGAAACTAAGCCAGCAGCAGATTGAGGGCGAGAAGTCTCTCGACGATGAATATGACGCGCAGAGTGTTGAAACCCTGCTCAAAGAAAGAATGAGTCACACGCTGGCTCGGATGAAAGAGCTAAAAAACACCGGGATGCCGATGTCTCCTTATTTGGAGATAGGCGCGGAGAGAGGCCAGCGATCCCTCGTCATGGAGAACGAGATAGGGGCCAGTGGCGCCGCAGCCGACATTTCCTTCGATATGCTCAAAAGCTGCGACCATTACAAAAAGGCCTTTGACATGCAGAGGGCTCCGGCGAGGCTGTGCTGCGACGCAAACAACCTGCCCCTAAAAAGTAATTCGCTGCCCTTCGTGTTTTGTTACGAGACGCTCCATCATTTTCCGGACCCCAGTCCGATTGTGGCCGAAATCTTCAGAGTAATTCGACCGGGCGGGTACTTTGTATTTGAAGAAGAACCTTACAAGAAAGTTCTGCATTGGAACCTCTACAGGGGTAGCAGAATGTATTCCGCCGAGACCCTGAACAGGAACATTCTTCAGCGCTTTTTTGACCGGTTCTTTGCCGTTAATGTCTGCAACGAGATCGAATACGGCATCATCGAAAACCACGAAATCTCGACCGCTCAATGGAAGAATGCCCTTAGCCCGTTCGATACGAAGGATGTGTGGCTGCGACCCTCCAATCGATCTTCATTCAGGGCCAGCCTGTTTAGCCCGGCATGGCAGCCGAAATACCTGGCAGCTTATCTTTTTGGCGGATCGATCACCGGGGTATGCAGGAAGCAATCGCCGAGCACTGGCGAGAGTCAGGGGTCTATCTACCAGGCTCTGGTATGCCCTGCGTGCAGGCAGCACCGCGGCTCCGAGGAGTCATTGCTTCAGAGCGGCCCGCTCTTCACCTGCGCGAAATGCTCGACGAGATATCCAGTCGTCGACGGGGTCGCATTCTTATTCGAGCCGGAAAAATTCAGGGAACTCTACCCGGAAATATTTGAGTCTTTCCAATCCCGTTGAGGGTCTCCGATAGATCTAAGGCAGCGCTCCGGGTTCTGAGGGCGGAATTATGGAGCGCGAAGGTCCCGATCACCCGGTTTACAATCAATGCCGGCGACGACGACGCTTCTGCTCCACACCGGCCAGCTTCGCGGAGCGCGCCGCTTCCACCTGCTCAGAAACCGGGCGGTAGCGCGGGAACCGAGGGCCGGATTTCCATTTTTTGGGGGAGTGACTAAACGATATCCTTAGGCGCAAATATCCAGACGCGCAAACATGCTCTAAGGATTGTAAAATCGGGGGAGCCGCCATCCCTTTAGTACCCTGAGCGTGTATCGCTCAGCTTCGCGGCTGTTGCACGTCTCTGCCTCGATAGGAAAACGTGGCCCTGACAGGATCGAACGCTGTAAGCGTTGTGATCTAAATCACATCTGTAATACGACAAAGGCGTTCCAATAAGAGAACCGTTCAAGAACCAGAGCTGGAAAATCGCGGAGGGTTCATGGATCAGCCACTGAGAAATTACCGGATCGACCGCGCGCGGCTGGTAGCCGAGCGATTCGAAGACGAGACGGTCCTGGTAAATGTCGAATCCGGCTACTATTACAGCCTTTCCCCGACAGGCGCGGAGATTCTGGAACTGCTGGAAGAAGGAATCGCGGTGGACAACCTCGCCCGGGTCCTCTTCGGCGAATCCGAAGACAGTGCGGGATTCCGGTCTCGGATCGCCGATTTTGTGGACCAACTCTCCGCTGAAAGCATCATCGAGGAGCACCAACCGGAGGCTGTCGCCGGCACGTTCACAGACGTACCCCGTCATCCCCCAGGTGCCAGCTATGAACTGCCGGTGCTGGAGCGATTCGACGATGTCCGCGACCTCCTCCTGATTGACCCAATCCATCAAGTCGATCCCGACTTCGGATGGCCGAGGAGACCGAAACCGGAAAGCCAGCCGGAGCCCAGGATCTGACGTGGTACATGCTCCATTGCCGCTGACTTTGTCCCTGACCGAGATGTTCCGCGGCGCGCGGGATCGCGTGCGCCGCCGGCCAACCGGTTCGGCGATGTCCGTGACAATTGCGGGGCTGACGGCTCGTCTGGAATTTGGCAGCGAGGCTCTCCGAAGAAAGATCGCACCGGCATTTGGCCACCTCGAAACCCACGATATTCCAGAACCACTCCTCACCATTTTTGTTCGCGAAGAAGCATCGCTCTTCGAGCGCGCGTTTTTTCTGCCCGAGTTCGCAACCACTCCCGGGCAGGATGATTTCTGGCTGGAAGAAAGCCCGGATTGTTCAGTAATCCTGCAAAGGCAGGGACAGTTCGTGACAGCAATAGAGTGGACGAACAAGAGCGCTTACTGGCTGGTCCCCGATGCGGCCTCCATCTCCTATGTCGAGCGCGCCCATCCCCTCCAGCAGCTGCTGATTTATTGGCTTGGCAGGCAGGGGCGATTCTTTGTCCACGCAGCTGCGGTGGGCAATGGAGAAAGTGGGGTCCTGATCCTCGGTCGCGGCGGCGCAGGCAAATCCACAACGGCGCTCACTTGTCTTGAGGATGGGATGCACTATGCTGGAGACGATTACTGCCTCGTTTCCCAGAACGAGCAGCCGCGGGTACACAGCGTTTATGGAACGGGAAAGCTCGCATTCGATGAATTGCATCGATTCCCTTTGTTCGCGCAAACCGCCGATACGCACAGCCGGCCGGAGAACGAAAAGATGGTGCTGTTCTTCACGGATCATCCGGTCGCGCATCTCACCCGCACCATGAAACTGCGTGCGATTCTCCTGGCCCGCATCACGGATGTGCCGCGGACAAGATTAAGTGCGGCCAGCCGAGGTGAGGCTTTCAGAACGCTGGTCGGAAGCTGTGCTGTGCATCCCCCCAGCGCACGGTCCCAGGCCCTGCGGTGTTTCAACGGGCTGGTGCGCTGGCTGCCGGTTCACATTCTCGAACTCGGGTCGGATTTGCGCTCCACACCGCCTGTCATCCGCCAGTTACTCGACCGTGCACCCGACAATGCACCCGCGTCATCCTGAGAGCAGCCACCATGCCCCCCCATCTGATCAGCGCGATTATTCCCGCCTATAACGCCGAGAAGTATCTTGCTCAAGCGATTGAGAGCGTACTGCAGCAAACCTATCGGCCGGTCGAGATCGTTATCGTTGACGACGGTTCAACCGACTCGACAGCGGCCGTCGCGAGGTCTTATCCCCCCGTACGCTATGTTTACCAGCCGAACCAGGGTCCACCTGTTGCCCGAAATACCGGGCTGGCGCACAGTACCGGAGGCTTGATCGCATTTCTCGATGCCGACGACTACTGGCCGCAGCACAAACTCACAGAGCAGAGCGACTACCTGGCGGCGCATCTGGAGTTGGGATGCGCCGTCGGAAGATGGCAGAACTTTCTTGAACGAGGAACCAAAAAACCCGATTGGATCCCTGAATCCATGCTGCGCGAGGATGCGATCATCCTGGGATTGCAGGCCAGCCTCATTCATCGCTGGGTTTTTGACCGCGCGGGCCGATTTGACGTGCGCTACCGTATCAGTGACGACCTGGAGTGGTTCGTCAGGGTGCGCGAGGCGGGCATCCCGATCGGCTTCCAGCGTTCGATTATGGTGTATCGGCGCATTCACGACGCCAACATTTCCCAGGACCAGCGTGCTGTGGCCGGGGCCACGCTTCGAATCCTGAAACAATACCTGGACCGCAAGCGCGGCAAAACCTCTGAGGCATTCCCCGGAGCCCAAGTTTGAATCCACACACGAGACCAGTTGATCGCGTAGCCGTGAAATATCTTTGGCTCCATCTCCGTTGTCTCCGGTTGGAACTCGCCGGCTGCGTGCTCCTGGCCGCATTGCAGAGTGTGAGCCTGATACCCATCGCGTGGCTGGTTCGACACGCCTTCGATTCCGCCATTCCGCACCACGATGTCCGCGGTTTGCTGCTGCTCGGGTTGTGTATCCTGCTGCTGACCGCCGCCGGCGCCTGCCTCACCCTCATCACACGCTTCGCAGCGCTCAGGACCACGAAACGGGCCATAGCAACCATCCGCCGCGACCTGGTGATCCACTGTCATGCGTTGCCGCGCACTTATCTCGACACGGCGAGCCGGAGTGAGTTGCACACCCTGCTGGTGCAGGACACGCAACTGCTGGACGTGTTGCTCAACGCGCTGATCTCCGCCGTGCTTCCTTCCCTTGTCCTGTGCAGTGGCCTGATCGCGTTGATGGCCGTGCTCAATGTAAGACTTCTCGGTCTGCTCGCGCTCGTAATACCAGTTCTTCTTCTCGCCAACCGCCGCCTCGCATCCGCCGTCAAAATACACGTCCTGCGCAACCGCCATTCCTTTGCCCACTTCAGCAGTGGCGTGCAGTTCATGTTGCGGCGCATCGATCTGACTCGCTACCAGTCGGCCGAGGCAATGGAGACACGCCGCCAGCACGAGAATATTGAGAGCCTCCGTATCGACAGCGGCCGCATGGCCTGGCTGCAGACCGCGTATGGGCAGGCGCATACAAGCGCCGTCATGCTGGCCGGCATCATGATTCTGGTGGCGGGGGGGCTGGAGGTGGCGGGCGGCCATTTGTCTCTCGGCAGCCTGATGTCTTTTTATGTGGCCACTCTGTTTCTGAACTCGACCCTGCAGCAATTCTTCAACTCCGTCCCGCAGCTGATCGAGGGGCGCCAGGCCCTCGCCGCGCTCAGCTCTTTTGCCCGCGAAGATGCGTCGCCGCTCTACACCGGAACCGAAACGCATGCATTCCGCGGCTCGATTCAGTTGGACTCTGTGAGTTTCAGCTACGGGCGCCGGCCTGTACTCGAGAACGCATCGCTGCGGCTCGAGCCCGGATCGGTGACCGCCATCCTGGGCCCCAACGGCGCGGGAAAGACAACCATAGCGCGGCTCATCCTTGCCCTCTATCGGCCACAGAGCGGGCGAATCCTGGCAGACGGGGTTCCCTACGATCATCTCGATATCGCCTGGCTGCGCCAACATATCGCATTCGCGCCACAGGACCCGATCTTGTTTGCGGGAACCATCTGGGAGAACGTCACCTACGGACTCTCCCCACAGGAATCCGAACAGTACGCGCTCCGCTCATGCCAGGCGGCTCTGGTTGACGAATTCGTGCGATCTCTGCCCCTTGGCTACAACACTCCCGTTGACGACGATGGCGGAGTCATCTCCGGCGGGCAGCGGCAGAAGATAGCGATAGCACGTGCTTTGGCACGCGGGCCGCGGCTGCTGATCCTCGATGAGCCCACCAACCACCTTGACGCCGAATCGGTGCAAAAGCTGCTCGAACACCTCGATTCGTTACCCGGGCACCCTGCGGTTCTTGTCATCACACAGGATCTCAAGCTGGCCCAGGTGGCGACACAGCGTTATCTGCTCGATGACGGGAAGCTGACCGCCATTCAGCCTGCTCGAAGTATCGCGCTGCGACCTCAGTCTGAGTACCTCGGAGCCAATGTCTTATGTTGATTGAGATTGAACAATGCCTCGCACCCCGAACGTTGCCTCTGGAAGAGCAGCGACAGATCCTGAGAGCAGCCTTGCAGCCGGGTCCCAATGCCCGTGACGAAGCTATTGCGTGGCTCCCGCGGGCGAACATCGAAAGCATGGGCTTTGACTCCATACGGCTGATGCCACAGCTTTACGAACGGCTGCGCATGGAGGGAATCGATACTCCTTTGCTTCCCAGGCTCAAAGGCCTGAAGAAGCATGCCTGGTCGAAAAATAATCTGCTTTCCCGCCGAGCCAGTGATGCCATTTCCGCCCTTCAGCGGGCGGGGATAGATGTCATGGTGATCAAGGGCTTGGCCCTGATCATTGGCTACTACCACGATTGCAGCTTGCGGCCCATGAACGATGCGGACCTGCTGGTTCCCTACCAGCAAGCACGCGCGGCGTGCCGGGTCCTTGCCCAACATGGATGGAGGAACGAGTTTGAAAACCCGCGCTTGATCGAGCAGTCATTCCAGTATCGACATGCGGCTCACCTGTTCGACTCCCTGGGAAGGGATCTGGACCTTCACTGGAATCTGCTCGGACACCGTCTCGGCCCGGCGATCGATGAAGACTTCTGGGCCGCTTCCGGCGAAGCGGTTCTCGGCGGTCACAGGGTTCGAATCCTCAACCCAGCCGATCAGCTCCTTCATATCTGCGCTCACGGAATTGGTTCGCCTCCCATCCGATGGGTTCCGGACGCACTGGCCGTTCTTCGCTCCACACCCGATCTCGACTGGGATCGCCTTCGGGGCCAGGCACAGAAGAGAGATCTTACCCTCATGATCGGCGGCGCTCTGGAGCACGTCCAGCGCGACTTCGCCGATCAGGTGCCGGCCGAAGCTTTGAGGGATCTTCGCAGCTCCCGCGTGTCCTCTCTTGAGAGAGGTGAATACCGCCATCTTACCGAGCCGGGACACCCGCTCTTTGGATGTCTGCACAAGACCCTTAATCGATTTCTTTTTCGATCTCGCGGAAAACCTCTGCCCGCCAGGTTGCGCTTCTTTTCCGACTTCCTTTGTCTCGAGTGGGACGTTCCCGGAAAACGGCATTTGCCCGCTGTGTTCTGCCGAAAAGCCACAAAGAAGATAGTCGGATACTTCGGCGCTCCCGCCAGATAGCGGCCCGGATATCCTGGCCCGAGGGTTGTCGATCTCGAGATTGAACCCGGCCAGTGCTGCTGCTACCTTGTCTGGAAAGGATAGAAATCTGGTGGACGCGGAAGGAATCGAACCTTCAACCTGTCGATTAAGAGTCGAATGCTCTGCCAATTGAGCTACGCGTCCACGCGAGGTCGGCTCAACGGGTGGCCCCGCGTCAACAACAAAAACCCACCGCACCTCACCTCACTATAGCATGCAGAATCGCACCGCCTGGCGCCGTCCACACGCTCCCAAAATCGCAAAAATAGATGATTCAGCCGCGCCGCATCAGCTCAGAACGTGAACGATAGTCCACCCTGCACCGAGCGCGCCGCCTCGGCAAAATACAGCGTACTGCCGTCGCTCGAAACGAAAGGACGATATCCCTCCGCCAGCAAATTCCGCACATCCACCAGCGCCTCGACCCCATTCGGAATCACGCGCCGATACCGAATCGGTTGCCGCACCAGAAAACTCAGATAGGGCGCCGACGTCCCGCTGGCGAACGCATCCACCGGCGTCAGCGTATTCGGATTCTGCCAGCGATACGACGCCCGCCACTGCGTCCCCGACGCCGCCACCTTGCCGCGCACCGCTGCTCCGAACATCGGGACCTCGCGCGCCTTCAGCCCTTCCAGTACCTGGTCCAGGCTCTCCGTCCCCGGTGCCCCGCCGTTCATTTCCAGCGCATCGCCCAGCGCAACGTCGAACGTGATCCACGTGCTCCCGTTCACCCTTTGCTCCAGCTCGCTCAGCATCCCGTTCCCGGTAAAGCTCTCCCCGCTCGCGCGCAGCAGTTCGCTCGTCTGGTCGTACAGCAAATTCCCCCCGGCCCAGTCCGCCGCCGATATACTCCCACCGCCGGTCACCACTGGATGCTCCACACTCTCGTGCCACACCGCCACCTTCACGTGCCGCGCGCCGTCGCTCTTTCCTACCGCAATTTCCTGGTGAACGCCCTGCTCCAGTTCCAGTCTTCCGTCCCGCTCGCCCAGCTGCGGTTCCACCGTCGCCGCGCGATCGAGATCCTCGACCTGCTGGATCCCAGGCTCCGTCGACACCCGATACGAAATGAAGGTCCCGCCGCGCCGCATCGTCACCGTCGCAAATGGATGGTTCGCCAGCAACGTGTCTCCCAGGTGAATGGCCTCGGTCGCGTCGCCGAACTCCGCCTGCAGCGCCGGCCCAAAGTTCATGGTCTCGCCGCTGCGCATCTCGAGCGCCTGTAGCCCCTGGCTCGCCGGCCCGCCCCCAACATCGGGTCGCGTCTCCACCGCCGCCACGCTGCGGAACGTCCGCCCCATCGCCAGCTGCTGCTCGTATCCCGCCATCGCATTCAGCGCCGGATCGTCTCCCTGGCCGGAACCGGCGTGGCTCAGATCCGCCCGGAATATCATCGCCCGTCCATCATCGGGCGCACGCTCCATCTCGAAATCGTTATGCAGGCCGCCATCGCCGAACCCGCTCTCGCCGCCGCGCACCGTTACCCGCGCCTTCAGCTCCGGCGCCAGTCCGTCGCCGTTCGACACAACCACCAGCGGCCCGTCCTCGAGCATGCGCAGCAACGGACGATTCGCCGACAGCCGCAGCGTCCACGTCCAGTCATCCTTCGGCTCATCGGCGGGCCGCGGCTTTGCCGGCAGCCACCGGAATGCCTCATACAGCGTGTTCAGCGTCAGGTTCACCACCAGCTTCGTGCCGCCCAGCACCCGCAGGTTTTCCCGCAGCGTCGGCAGAAACATCGCGCCCGAAGCCTTCAGCTCATAAATTCCCGGAAGAATTGTATCGATGCGATACCGGCCGTGCTCGTCGGTGATCGCTTCGCTGATCACCGTGAAGTCCGGCCTCAGCAGCTCCACCACCGCGCCGGCTTGCGGCGTCCCGCGGCTGTCCTTCACCACTCCGGCCAGACTCTCGCCCTGTTGTGCGTTCGCCTGCGCGGTTACCGCGCACAGCACCAGCAGCACAATCGCTATGGACCCGGAGATGGAGGTACGTCGGCTCACTGAATCAGTAAGTGTCTTGCTCTCTGGCGCTGCTCCCTAAACCTGGCCTTGCTTCGTGGCTCTTTGCGACCACTGAAGCGCTGATCCGTCCCGGGCGTGAACCCGGAAACCGCCTCCTGTTGCCTACTCCACCGTGAAAGGCGCCGACTGCGCAATCTGCTGCCGCGTTACATCGTCGTCCACGCTGATCTTCACGATATACTTCCCAGGCTCCAGACTTGCAAGGGGGAGGGTTTTTTCCAGCGTTAGCTGGTCCGAACTGGCGCCCAGCTTTTTTGAGTCTTCCGTTGCGTTCAGTATCGACTTGTTCGTGTCCGAATTCAATATCTCGTAAACAATTCGAGCGTTGTTCTGCTTGCTCTTCTCGTCCAATCCCAGATTATAAACCTGCATCCAGAAATTCAGATTCTGATCGCGATGGAACATCGCCGGCGACGCAGGGTTCGTCGTCACCCGCGGCCGCACGTACGTGTTCCCGATGATAAAGTTCCCCGCCCCAATCTCCTTCGACGGCACCCGCTCCATCTTGTCCGCCAAAATCAGCGAAGACGCCGCCAGATGATCGTCATCGTAGCGCGGCACCGTGATCGCCTGCGCCCAAACTCCCACATGATCCGGGTTATTCACATCCTTAATAGCAATGTCGATCCGGTACCGCCCCGGCCGCAGCGGAAACGCCTTCCAGTACAGCGACGCGTTGTTCAGCGTCCTCGGCAGCAGCTCCGCCGGCTCTTCCACTTCCACCGGATCCTCGAAGCTCTGCACCACCCTGTCGGTGATTGTCGATATGCGCCCGATGATGCTCACATCGCCCTTCGCCACGCCATCCTTCGTATTGAACGTGATGTCCCTGTTCTTGATCTGCAGCGTGATCGGCACCAGCACCGTGTCGTCGGTCACCTTCACGAAATCCGTCCGCACTTCAAACGGAAAGAATGGCCCGTTCAGAACCTTGTGGCTCGACAGAAACTCAGCCAGACCCAGATCCTTGAACTTGATCTCCGGAGGCGCCTGCAGCTTCGCAAACAACTCCATCCGGTCGAATTCCTTGCTCTGGTTCGACGAGCTGTTCGGCCCGGGCCCCAGATCCTCCAGCCCCCCTTTGAACCGGTCCGCCTTCTTCGCCATCCCCATCTGCTCGTACAGCGTCTCGCCGCCATTCGGTACGTGCAGCAGCGCGTCCTTCTCTGACCGGTCGATCGTCATGTGGTAGTCGCCGCACATACACGAATCGACAAACTCAATGTCGATGTTCTCCCCGATCCCTTCCAGATACCGGTAATGCCACGTCTCGAACGGATACGTCGACGTCTCGCCGCCGCCCTCTTCAATCGGACGCTCATATTGCCCGCCGCTCGGATGCGAATCCGTGCTGTCCGGCGGCCCAAACGCTATATAGATATGACCGCGATCCGTCATCCATCCCGGCTTGCCCGCGGCGTAATGCTCGTTCGTGTACGCAATCCGCCGATAATGCTCTTCCCGGAACTCATTCTCCGGAGAATCCGGGTTCGGATTCCTTCGCCGCCAGAACTGCTCGATGAACGCGTCCCGCTCCTCATCGTTGCTGAGGCTCAGAAACGCCTTCCTCTCCTGGTCCGTAATAATCCACCGGACGTCCTCGTCCAGCCACTTCCGGTAAGCACTTTCCAGCTCGTGGTGCAGCTCTTTCTGCTGCTTGAACCGCTCCTTGTCCGGAAGCTGCCTCTTCAACGGATCCTGTGTTTCCTGGGATCCTTGCGCCGCCCCCTGGACCTGACTCGTGGCCTGGCCCTGGGTTGAGGTTGGAGCCTGGTTCTGAGCCCGAACCCCCAGGCAGCCGGCGCCAGCCAGCATCGCGATCAGAATCGCGGAAGAAAGGCAGAATCGATTCCTGGACATACGCTGCTCACAGCTCCTTGAGGGGCGGTTTCAATTCTACGAGGCCCGAGCACCCCTTTCAAGGCAATTCCTCGACCCCTCAACCTCATCCAACCTCGCCCCAATCCCCGTGTTACAACAGACGCTTCACCCCGCCCACCTGTTATCATGGCGTGGAAATCTCTTCCGGCAATTTACCGGCCGCCCACGGGCGCCGATTCCCTCGAACCTTTTCGATCTTCCGGCCCGAGGGAGCCGCCCGCTGGACTGATCGCTGTGCGGCCCTGTCTCCGGGAGTAGCCGGTGGAACTGCCTCCACCGGACTTGCGTAATCATTCGCAAAGGATAAGTACTGTGAAGAAGATTCTGCTTATTATCGGCGCCGTTGTGGTTCTTGCCGTCGTTGTGGGGCTCACGGTCGTTCGCGCGCAGGCTGGCTATACCAAGGTCCTCATCGGAACCGTCTCGAAGGAGAACCTTGTTTCCGTCGTCAGCGCCACCGGCCAAATCCGGCCCAAGACCTATGTCAACGTCGGAGCCAACGCCATGGGTCGCGTTACCCGCTTCTACGTCAATGAGGGCGACCACGTCAAAAAAGGACAGATTGTCGCCACCATCGAGAACGTGCAGCAGGAAGCCAACGTCGCCGCTCAGCAGGCCACCATCTCCGCTGCCAGTACCGACATCAACTCCTACATCGCTGCGGAGAAAACCGCCCAGGCCAATGTGGACCATGCCATAGCCGACCTCGAGCAGAAGAAGCTCGACTACGATCGCGCCAGGGCTCTCTTCGACGCTCAGGTCATGTCCAAACAAGACTTCGACGCAAAGAAAGCCGCTTACGATCTCGACGTTGCCACCCTCGCCCAGGCCAGGGCCAGCCTTACCCAGGCCGTTGCTCAGACCGCCTCCGCTCGCGGTCACCTCCAGACCCAGGTCGCCGATCTCCGCGTCAACCAGGATCTGCTCGACCGCACCATCGCTGTCGCTCCCTTCGACGGCATCGTCACGAATGAACCCGTCCGTCAGGGCGAAATGGTCGTCATGGGCATCCAGAATGCCGAAGGTTCCACCCTCATGACCCTCGCCGACATGTCGATCATTACCGCCGAAGTCAAGGTCGATGAGACCGACATCGTCAACCTCAAAAATGGCCAGGAAGCCGACGTCACCGTCGACGCGATCCCCGGAAAAGTCTTCAAAGGCCACGTCACCGAAGTCGGCGATCAGGCTCTGCTCCGCTCCAGCGGCCAGTCCACCAGTCAGTCCACCAGCGGCGTCGAAGAGGCCAAGGACTTCAAAGTTGTCGTCACCCTCGACGTTCCCTCTGACGACCTCCGCCCCGGCCTCTCCTGCACCGCGAAGGTCACCACCGCCAAAAAGGACGACATCGTCGCCATTCCCATTCAGGCGCTCACCATGCGCGATCCCAAACACCTCAACGACACCGTAGCCACCAGCTCTACAGCGACTGTCTCGGCCGCGACCAACAACGCACAGCCCGCCGATCTGGAGCAGGGCGTCTTCGTCGTCAGCAAAGTCGCCGGCAAAGATCGCGTCCACTTCGTCAAAGTCACCACTGGCATCACCGGCGCCACCGACATCGAAGTCACCAGCGGCCTCAAGCCCGGCGACCGCATCGTCACCGGCACCTATCGCATCCTGCGTGACCTGAAGGACAACGCCATGGTCAAACAGGACAGCACCCTCGCGGCACCCACCTCCAGTTCCTCCTCATCCTGAGAAGGAACCGGGAACGAAACCGGGAACCAGGCCCGATCCGAGCGCGTACCCTTTACCATGGCATCAGGAGCCCTCATGGCGGCAGAAACCTCAGCGGATACCGAACTCCGGCCCGCGTCCGACGCCCACGCCGGCGACATGATCGTCGTCGAAGACCTCTGGAAAACCTACGACATGGGCTCCGAGCAGCAGGTCCAGGCCCTCCAGGGCATCTCCCTGCGCATCCGCCGCAACGAATACGTCGCCATTATGGGCCCCTCAGGCTCCGGCAAATCCACGCTGATGAACCTGATCGGCTGTCTCGACACGCCCTCCAGCGGCAAGTACTGGCTCAACGGCCACCTCGTCAGCGAGCTCAATGACGACGAGCTCGCCCGCATTCGCAACCGCGAAATCGGTTTCGTCTTCCAGACCTTCAACCTGCTCGCCCGCGCCACCGCGCTCCACAACGTCGAGCTCCCCCTCATCTACAACGGCACACCCTCCGATGAACGCGATCAGCGCGCTAAAGCCGCCCTCGCCGCCGTCAACCTCGAAGCCCGCATGAACCACAAGCCCAACGAGCTCTCCGGCGGTCAGCGCCAGCGCGTCGCCATCGCCCGCGCCCTCGTCAACAATCCCTCCATCATCCTCGCCGACGAGCCCACCGGCAACCTCGACTCCAAGACCGGCGAGGAAATCATGGCCCTCTTCGACGACCTCCATCGCCGCGGCAATACCATCGTCCTCGTCACCCACGAGCAGGACATCGCCGAGTACGCCCACCGCGTAGTCCACATCCGCGACGGTAAAATCTTCTCCGACGAACCCTCCGCCCGAGCTACCAATACCAGGGATTAGGGAACAGGGATTAGGGGACAGCTGCAGTCAGTGCCTTGTCGCTGTCCGCTGTCCGCTATCCGCTATCTGCTATCTGCTATCTGCTGTCCCTAACACCTAATCCCTCGCCTTCCCCTGCCGATATTCCTTGCAGCAGGAAAACAACCGTGCATCTGGCCCCGATCTTCAACGACGAACAGAAACCCGAGCCGCGGGCCCCCGACTCCCTCGACCTCGAACTCCTTCAGCCCAACCAGATTCAACCCGAGCGCTGGATGCTCGGTCCCATGGCTGGCCGCAGTCTCGTCATGCAGCACCTCTTCAACCGCATGCGCTGCACCGCCCCCCATTTCCGCCTGGTCAATGTCGAAGGCGACCCCGGCACCGGCAAGCTGCTCGCCGCTCAGACTCTCCATCACCTCGGTCCTGCGGCCGCAGGCCCCTTCATTCCCAGCGTCGCTGCCGAATTCATCACGGACCCGCGGCCCCTCTGGACCGAAGCCCGCGCCGGCCTCATTTATCTCGCCCGCGTCGACGAACTCTCTCCCGATCAGCAGCGCCAGCTCCGCGATTTCCTCGAGCGTGCCGCTCACGAACGCATCCGCACCGCAAAATCCGCCGGCCCCCTGCAGATCGTCGCCGGTTCCACCCAGCCCCTGCGCCGTCTCGCCGCCACCCCCGCCTTCCGCTCCGACCTCGCCAGTCACCTCACCGCCATTCGCTTCGCCCTCCCCCCGCTGCGCGACCGCAAAGAAGACATCCCTCTGCTCGCCAGCCTCTTCCTCCGCAACTGGAGCCAGCAGCACGACAAGCCTCTCCGCGGATTTGCCGCCGGCGTCCTCCCTCGTCTCATCGCCTATTCCTGGCCTGGCAATGTCCGCGAACTCGAATCCGTCGTCGTCGCCGCTGCCCTCGAGTGCGCCGGTCAGTGGATTCGTCCCATCGATATTCCCCGCCTCAACTGGCCCGTTCCCCTCACCGCTGCGTTTCCCCCGGTCGATCCCTTCGCCGACGACCCCAACCTCGACCGCGCGATCCTCCGCCACATCACCCATGTTCTCGCCCGCGTCAACGGCAACAAAGTCCGCGCCGCCAAAATGCTCGGCATCAGCCGCTCTACCCTCTATCGCCTCCTCGACCCCGCCACCCCCAATCACTCCCCCCTCGACAACCCCAACGACCCCCGCTAATCTCCGCCCCCGGTCCCTGCCTTTCGTTCCAGCGCGAGCCTGCCCTGAGTGCAGCGACGTCCGCCCGCGCTTGGCCGCACCCGGTCCCTCGGCGCCGGTCGCTGCTCCCAATGAAGCCGGATCGCAGCCGCCGGGGTTGTTGGAAAGCGGGAAACGCTGAGCGAAAACGAGGTATCCTCCGTCTTTAGGGCAGACGAAAGAACCTCCTCGTTGCCGGACGAACCGTGCGCGAGGACGCCAGGATACGTCAGGATGAGTTGCTTTGAAGGTCAGCTCGCCTCCTGGGTGGCGCCTGCTCCTGTACACACTGTGGACAAGACCCAGACGATCGCTGCCCTGGTGGCCGAATATTCGACGGCGCTTTACCGCGTGGCCTTTTCCGTTACGCGCAACGCCACCGAAGCCGAGGACGCCGTGCAGGAGACGTTCCTGCGCGTACTACGCCACGAATCGCGGCTCAGCGAGATCCGCGACTACCGCGTCTGGCTGGTCCGCATTGTCTGGAACATTGTTCTTGACAAGAAGCGGCGAGCGAAGACCCGGCCCGAGGGCGAAGATATTGCCGACCACGCCCGCGCGTTGCTGTCGAGCGATCGCGCCGCTGATCAGACGGTTATTTCATCGCAGGAACACGGGCGGATCCTCGCGCTGATCGACCGCCTCCCGGCCCGCGAGCGCGAGGCGCTGCTCCTCTCTGCCGTCGAAGAGCTGACAACCGCTGAGATTGCCGCCGCACTGGGCACGACGGAGTCTTCCATTCGCTCGCGCATCTTTCGCGCCCGCAGGGAACTCGCTGTTTTGCTCGAGAAAGAAGGGATTCCACGATGACTGGTGAAAACAAGAACGGCATCATGGATCCGGCAGCCGATCCTCGGATCGATGCGGCATTGAACGTCATCGGCTCAGCCACCCCAGTGTCTGGACTGGAAGATCGAATTCTCACCCGTCTAGCGGCAGAGCGAGTCAGGATGGAAGCCGCACCCGCGCAGTCAGTTCGAGCCGCGTGGCTCAGACGTTTTCCGGTGCGAGCGCTTGGCCTGGTGACCGCGTGCCTGATGGGATTTGTTATCGTGACTGGCTCGATCGTGCATTCCCGCAAGATCAAGCCCAGCCAGCTGGTCTCGCCGCCGCCTCTGGTCTTGCCCGCCCAGGGCATTGGCGCCGCGTCTGCGGTTCATCCCGCGGCCCCTGCATCCGCCCCGATTCCCGCTGGTCGGCCCGGCCGATCTGCGCGCCGTTCCAGCCCCGGCCGCGCCCGCATTGCGCCGCATGCCCGCAAGGCTCCAGGAGTGGCCGTACCGGCTCCGTCGTCGAACAAATCATCGTCTTCCGATTCTCAGAACTGAGGCCGCGCGGTACTCTGGACTGTGCGAACGGTCCTGACCGCGAGTCGTCTTTTCACGCCCGACCACGCCGTAGAGCGTCCCATCGTAGTCATTGAGGATGGCATCATTGCCGATGTCACCTCGCGCCTGCACGCGGAGCTGCCCGAGGGCCGGCACGTCGAACTTCCCGAATCCACGCTGATCCCGGCGCTGTTCGACGTCCACATCCACGGCTCCGGCGGTCATGATGTGATGGAAGCGACTGAGTCCGCACTCAGCCATATTGGAGCCTTCCTTGGACGCCGCGGTGTAGGCGCCTATTGCGCGACCACCGTGACCGCTCCGCTGGACGCTCTGCTGCGTTCCCTCAGCGGACTCGCGAAGCTGATCCGAATGCCGATGGACGGCGCCAGGCCTGTTGGGATTCATCTTGAAGGTCCATTCCTCTCGCCCCACAAGCGCGGCGCTCATGTCGAGAGCCAGCTCCAGACGCCCTCCATCGCTCTCTTCGACCGCATGTGGGAAGCCGCCGAGGGCAATATTCGCGTGATGACGATCGCGCCGGAGCTGCCCAACGCGGAAGAAACTATCGCGCACGCAACCAGGCTTGGCGTTCGCGTCAGTCTGGGCCACAGCAACGCAAATGGCGATGCAGCCCGCGCGGGCATCATGGCCGGCGCGGTGTCAGCGACCCACACCTTCAACGCGATGCGCCGCTTCGATCATCGCGATCCCGGCCTGCTGGGCGAGGTTCTCGGCAACGATCGCCTCTTCGCGGAAATCATCTGCGACGGCCTGCACGTTGACCCGGCCATCGTTCGCATCTTCTGGAAGACCAAGGGCCCGGACCGCGCAATGCTGGTGACGGACGCCATGGCAGGCGCCGGCATGCCCGACGGACCCTACCGGCTGGGCGAAATGGAGGTTCGCGTGGTGAACGGCCGCTGCGTGATCGGCAACGACACGCTGGCCGGCAGCACGCTCACGCTCGATCGCGCGCTCCGCAATTTCGTCGATTTCACCGGAGCCAGCCTGGCCGATGCTGTGCTGCTCGCAACGCGCAATTCTGCACGCATGACGGGGCTCGATTCTGAAATCGGCAGCATTGTTCCGGGCCGGTCCGCCGACATCGCGGTGCTCTCAGCGAAGAACATCCTGATCGGAACCATCCTGGGCGGCGTGCCGCAATTGTCGCCATCCAGCAGCGGCTACCTCGACGGTTGATCGATTCTCTCCCGTCATACGGACCGCCCACGTCACTGCTGCGCCTGAGAAGTGAGCACTCCTGAAAGCACACCGAGGCTGCCATCGACCGGCGGCGCGTCGAGACCGAGAATTTTCACCACCAACGGATACACATTCACATTTTCGAAGGATTCCAGTTTGACGCCGGCCCGAATATCCGGCCCCTCGGCATAGAACACGGCCTTCATGGTGGGCATCATGTAAGGATCGAACCCGTGATTCCCCGCCAGCGGTGCCTTGTCCTCGTGGTCCACCGGCGGCACATGCGCGCGAATCGCATAGGGGCCGCGGGCAATAATGATCGGATCGCCTTCGCGCGGATTGCTGTTGAAGTGCAGCTCCGCCGGCACATTCGCGCGCCGATACACCATAAACGCAGGGTCGGCGGCCTTTAGTTTTTGATACGTCGCGTTCGCCGCTTCTTCCGTTGGCGCGTACAGAAACTCACTGGTGACAATCAACCCATCCAGTGGCGCGTATTTGTCCAGATCGATCCAGCCGCCCTGGATCTTCTCCATGCCGTGATCGGAGACGATGATCAGATCGACCGGCAGCTGCAGCGCCTTCAGATCTACCTCCAGCGTTCCCATCAACTCGTCGACATGCCTCACCGCCTCCGCGGTCTGCGGGCTGTCAGGCCCAAACTCGTGCCCGGCGTGGTCAACATTGGAGTAGTAGAGCGTGATGAAATGCGGCCGCTGCTCGGTCGGGAGCCTCAGCCAGGCGATGACCTGATCGATCCGCTTATCATCCGGAAATTTATTGTCGAAGTGCAAATAGTATGTAGGCCGCTCACCGGCAATCTCCGCTTCGGACCCCGGCCAGTAGAAACAGGCACTCCGCATTCCCTGCTTCTCAGCCAGAGACCACAGCGGCGTTCCGCCATACCAGGAGCCATCGCCATTCGTCATCGGGTCCGTGTACGAATAGCGCTCCTTGCGCTCGGGATCGTAAAACTGATTGCCGACGATACCGTGATGTTCCGGATAGAGGCCGGTCACCAGCGTGTAGTGGTTCGGGAAGGTCAGCGAGGGGTACGAAGGGATCATCCCGTCGGGCACGCTCGCGCCGCGGGCCGCGATGGCCAACAGGTGTTTTGCTCCGTACTTCTTCGCGTAGTCGTAACGAAAACCGTCGAGTGAAACCAGAACAACGTAGTGCTTGCTCTGTTGCGCCTCGGCGTTCGGCCCATGATCGACGGCGATGACCGCAGCCACCTGAGCGTGAGCCAAACCAAATGCGCAAAAAAGGGAAAGAACAAATAGCTGAATACGGGCCATCGGCGGGATCCTCTTACGCAGCCAACGCGTCGACATAATCATTTCGGTGCGACCAGGGAGCTGGGATCACACGATAAGCCTCGAGTGCTTCGGTGATGTCGCCTCCTACTGGCTGTTCCTGGTCGTTAAGGAAAGCATATGCTTCCGGCTCCATTCCCTCGGCACGAGCAGCACGCGTATCGCTCAACGTCCACAGGTACGCGAAGATGTTGTCCTTTTTCGGTGTGGCGATTGCCTGCAGGATGCGCTCCGGCCGCTTTTGAGATTTAGGGATTAGAAAATCAACACCATGGTCATAGCCGCTCTTCCCCGCAAGTTTCACTCGTTCCGTGTAGCGGATAGTGTGGCTGTCGAGAAAGCTACGAACATCCTCAAAGAAGAACCCGGCAACTCGAGGCTGCGCCATGACGAACATATCGTTTACGGCCAGCATCGCTTGTACCAGCGAATGTAACCTCTGCCCCAGATTTGTTGCCGATGCTTCAACTACCAGCTGCTGGTCTTGTGTTTTTACCCCAAGGCCATTCAATATGCTGTCAAGGACCGCCTTTCTCTTTGGAGTATCGACATCGAGCCCGCTGGTCCTCAGATCGGAGAGGATATACCCGTCGTCGGAAAGCGTAATACTTCCATTCTTCCTTATTGCATACACCTGAAGATGGTCGTTGTGCCGGTCGAGAAATGGTGTCGTCAGCTCGCACGCTTCGCCCACCTCTTCGATCGAGAGCCCTCGACGAAGCCAAGCTACGTAATCATCGATCATTTTCCCGCAATCGGCCTGGTTCATACGATTACTCCCTGAACCGGCGGAGGCGCCAGGATGCTGCAGAATGTGCAGAACTCCTGAAACGTTGCACCCGGGTCGCTCAGCAACGTGAACTTCACAGGGTCTACCGGACGAGCCCACCTGTCGTCGCAACCCTCTTTATACAAATGGAGGTGGGTCCCTGAGAGCCGCTGCCCGTCTGGATCGGTGTGAGGCGCACCATCAACGCAAAGGCGAACAAGTACCACGGCAGTCCGCACTCTGTTCTGGAATTTCAACTTCGAAAGCCGGAGCGTGCCGCGCCAAATGTCGAGCTGGAATCTCTCCCGATCGCCCGGACCCGCAAGTTCGTACGTGTCATCTGTTCCGGGCGGGATGCTGATTGAGGCGGGGGATTGCACAAAACGCTTCTGCATCTGGATTAGCTGATCGGCTTCGGCCTGAGTGAGCATTCTGGAGTCCGGACTCTCCTGATCGCGCATGACGCAACGTTCGACGGATCTCGTCCCTGAGCGGCGCGGGCCGAATCAGACCGGCGGATCGTCATCAATGCATCCTAAACCTTGTTCAGGGATTCAGCACGGGATCTGACGGGCCAAGCGCTCTCAGGCGTAGGCTGCGCTCATTTGCTGGAATTCCTCGCCGATCCACTGCGTGAAGGCATCGCTGGACTGGCTGCGGCCCAGGAACGTCTGCACAATTTCCTTGCCGGGCATGGATCCGCCCGGTTCGAGCACGGTTTTCCTGTAGCGCATCGCCGCCGGTGAGTCGAGCAATGCATGGCGCGGAAACTGCGCGAAGAAGTCCAGCGCGATGACCTTGTCGTAGAGGTACGTGTAGTAGTTTGACGAGTAGCCCGTAAGGTGCGTGAAGCTCGCGTACATGCGATTGCCCTCAATCCAGGCATACGGCAGGAATCGCTCGTAGAGCTGCCGGAACAAGGCGTCCGGATCGAGCGTGCCGGGATCCAGCCGATGCGTCTCCAGCGAATACGTCGTATAGAAAAGCTGGCTCCGCACCCAGTCCGCGCGCCCAAACGCTCCAGCGCGATTCATACGCGTCACCAGCTCCGCCGGAATCGCCTCGTCCGTTTCGAAGTGGTGTGCGAAGCTCGCCAGCAGCCGCGGGTCGCGGAAGAATTCCTCGAGCATCTGCGATGGAACCTCGACGAAGTCACCCTCCGTGGCTATGCCGCTGATGCCCGCCCACGCCTGGCGCCCGCCCAGAAGCGCGTGCATCAGGTGCCCGAATTCGTGGAAGAACGTCACTACGTCGGAATACTGCAGCAGTCCGGGATTATCGTCCTTCGGCTCGGGGAAATTGCAGATCAGCGCAGCCTCCGGCAGTTGCCGGTCGCGGATGCCCGGAATCAGCGGATGCGCTGAGAACCACTTGTCCTTGCCCTCCCGCGGGTGCATGTCGAGATAGAAGCGCCCCGCCAGCTCCGTCCCATCCCAAACTTCCCACGCGCTCACCGATGGATGCCATACGTCAGGGTTCTCGATGCGCCGGAATTTCACCTGGAACAGCTTCTCCGCTGTGGCCAGCACACCCGGCTCGACGCGCGTGTAGGGGAAATAGGGCCGCACCGACTGCGAATCGAAATCGAACGCAGACCGCCGGTACAGCTCCACCCAGTACGCGCGGCTGGCGGCGTCGATCTGGCTCAGCCTGGGCTCGTGGGTACGCGCAAACTCGAGGATCATCGCATATTCCTTCTCCGCGCCGGCTTTGGTCGCATGATCCAGATCGTCGAGAAACGCCTGCATGTTCGCCGCCGACTCCATCATCTGATCGACGGTCGCCAGATCGGCCCAATGCGCAAAGCCCAAAATTGTCGCGACCTCCTGACGGATCTTCAGCAGATCGAGCAAGAGCTGGTGGTTCGCGGGCCACGCCCGCGTGTTGTAGGCGAGGAACATCCGGCGGCGCAGATCCGCCGAGCGCGCAAACGTCATCACCGGCAGATAATCCGGGAAATCGGTGGTCAGCGTGATCTTTCCGTCTTCGCCCGGCTGATGCGCCTCCAGATAGTCCAGTGGCAACCCATCGAGTTCCCGAGCGCTGTCGATCGTGACGGTGTTCCCGCTCTCCTGCACGTTGCGCCCGAAACTCAGGCTTGCCAGCGTGGCCCGGTCCTGCAGTTCCCTGATCTTCTCCCGCGTCGCATCGTCCTTGTCCACGCCGGCCAGCCGATATTGCAGCAGCGTTCGATCCAGGTAGTGCTTTGTTGCGGGATCGGCGCCGCCCGCATCGGTTTTGTACAGAGCCTGATACACATCGCGATTCAGCGACAGCTCGACGCCCGCCTGTGAAATTTTCTGTAACAGTGCTTGTGCCGTATCCCGAACCGGCTCGTCCGGATAAACGCTGTGCATCAGGCCCGTGAGCGAACCCACCGCGGAAAGCTCTGCCACCGCATCGTCGTAGGCGCGCAAGGTGTTTTCCAGGGTACGCTCGCCATCCACAGCCACCAGGCGTTCGATGGCTTTGCGATGTCGCAACAGGCGTTCCTCCACCCAGCTTTCAAGAGTCTTTGCATCCACCGATCCGGTTCCAGCGGGGTTCCAGGGGTGAATGGCAACGGACGAAACGATATCGGAAACCGGCGTGGCCATGGTGAATCCTCTATTGGCAGACTAACGCACCGCGACGCCGGTCGCAGCGGATGGCGAGAGGACTTTAGCCGCCGACGCCTTCCCTCCGCCGAGGGCAAAACCACAGATACCTCGCACCAGCAGGCAACCCAATCGATTAATTTGTCGGGGTTCGCATTTCGCGGGCGCTCGCGTGGGCTGCGGCCAATATAATTCGGACGTGGACGTGAGGCCGACTATTCCCGGGATTTGCGCGTCTAAAGTGATGGCACGATTCTCTGAAGGGCCCCCGCGATTCACGGAATCGAGATCATCCCGGGAACATTGGGACACAAAGGCTGAAGGATGAGAGTTCGCGAAATGCGGGCGGTCGATTACTGGATCGGCATTCCGCTCTGCTTTTTCTTTACGCAGGTGATGCGCCTGCTGGGTCGACCCAGCGGGCCGGAGACGCCACGCCAGGTTCTTTTTGTCGAGCTTTCGGAGATGGGCAGCGCCGTGATTGCCAACCCGGCTCTGGAAAAGGCCAGGGATGTGCTCGACGCCGAAATCTTCTTTCTGATCTTCGAACGAAATGCTGACAGCGTTCGCCTGCTCCCGACAGTTCCCGAGGCCAACATTGTCACGATTCGTGACACCAGCCTGATGGCTTTGGCGATCGATTCGCTGCGTTTCCTGCGCTGGGCCCGAAAGGCGAAGATCGACACGGTCGTGGATCTGGAGCTCTTTTCGCGTTACTCCGCTCTTTTGACGGGGCTCTCCGGTGCGCGGCGACGGGTGGGATTTCATCGATTTCGCGCCGAGGGACTGTATCGCGGCGAAATGCTGACCCACCGCGTGGGTTACAACGGCCACATTCACATGGCAAAGAATTTTATTTGCATGGTGAATGCGCTGCTGGCGCCGAGTCCGGAAGTGCCTTACTCCAAGACATACGTCTCCGACGAGGAGATTCAGCTTCCGATCCAACCTGTCTCGGAAGCGGCCAAAGAGGAGATGCGCGAGCTGGTCTCCCGTGTGTATCCGGACTACCGGCCGGATTATCACCGTATCGTGCTGATCAATCCCAACAGCTCCGAGCTTCTGCCTCAGCGGCGCTGGGACCGTGAAAACTTCTGCGCACTTGCGGGTATGGTGGCGGAAGAATGGGACGATGTGCTCGTGCTCATCACCGGCTCTGCGAAAGAGCGCGAGGAGGCTGCGCAGATGGCGCAGAGGGTCGGGCATCCGCGCTTCCAAAGCTTTGCGGGAATGCACAATCTCGGGGCCATCACCGCTCTTTACCAGCTCTCCACCGTGCTGGTGACGAATGACAGCGGTCCCGCGCACTTCTCCGCGATCACGCCGATTCGGTCGATCGTGCTGTTCGGTCCGGAGACGCCGCGGCTTTACGGAAGCCTGGGTAATACCGAATCCATCACCGCTGAGCTTTCCTGCTCGCCCTGCGTCACTGCCGCAAACCAGAAAAATTCCGCATGCAACGACGCCGTGTGTATGCGCATGATTACACCGGACAGGGTACTGGAGTCGGTGCGGGCGGTGCTGGATGGGCAGACTGCACAGCTCAGTCTGGTGCAGATCGCCAGTGCCCGAGGTTTCGCCGAGCGTCGCGCGATCTAGTCAGTAGCATTGCCAAATTTGTCGTCGACTACAATCACTTCATAAGGAATGACGCAGACCGAGCGCGGGGGACCGGCGGCTTCGTCGAAAGCGGGAGGATGAACTCTAATGCCGGTCGAGCGCAAAGTTGTGACGCCGGAGTCCGTCTTGTTTCCTCTTGCTCCTGGAAGCGGCGGACTCAGTGTTGAAGAATCCAGGCCCTCCCGGAGTGACGCAAAAAACTTTGAGAATCCGCGGGCAGTACAAAAACTTCATCCTGCTGGCAATGCTGAGCGCCGGGTCACTGCTCGTCGAGGGCTACCACCCGGGCGTTGAGGACGACGCCGTCTATCTCTCGGCGATCCAGCGGCGGCTCAATCCCGCGCTTTATCCGCACGACTCTCAACTTTTCACCGTACAGATGCAGGCCAGCATTTTCGACCGACTCGTGGCTCTGTCGGTTCGGGTCACGCACCTGCCTGTCGCTGTTTTCGAAATGTTGGGGCAGTGTCTGGCCGCATTCTTCCTGCTGTGGGGCTGCTGGGCCTTGGCGCGCCGGTGTTTTTCCACCTCCGCTGGACAATGGGCCGGCGTCGCCCTCGTTGGTGTACTCTTCACCCTGCCCGTTGCGGGCACCGCGCTCTACATTTTTGACCAGCACCTGCACCCACGCGCCATCGCTACTGTGCTCATCCTTTGGGCGATTCTCTCTGTTCTTGACCGTCGCATCGTGCTGGCCTGCGTCCTGCTGACCGCCGGAGTCGTGGTTCATCCCATCATGGGCGTTTTTGGGGTTTCCTATTGCGTCGTGCTGTGGATCGCCGGCGCCCTGGCCCGCAAACCTGTCCATGAACCCATCCCGGCCACGGTTGCCGTGGCTGTCGCGCCCTTGTGGATCTTCGAAGGGCCATCCGCGGCGTGGAGGCAGGCGCTAAACACGCGCGATTACTATTTCATCGGTCGCTGGACGTGGTACGAGTGGCTCGGCGCTGTCGCCCCGATCCTCATTCTGTGGGCCATGGCTCGTTATGCGCGCCACGAGAATCGGCCAACGCTGGCACGGCTGGAGGGATGCGCCGCCGTCTTTGCGGCGTTCCAGCTGGCGGTGGCGTGTGTCGTGCTGCTGACGCCTGGGCTGATTCGCCTGACGCCGATGCAGCCCATGCGCTACCTCCACCTGGTTTACATTTTCATGGCGCTGCTCGGCGGGGGATTGATCGGGGAGAAGTTGCTTCGGGGCTACGTATGGCGCTGGGTCACATTGTTCCTGCCGCTGGCGCTGGGACTGTTCATCGCGCAGCGGTCGCTCTTCGCGGGAACGGAGCATATTGAACTACCCGGCGTCGCCTCGCACAATCCCTGGCTGCGTGCTTTCGTGTGGGTGCGGGGCAATACCCCGGATGATGCGTACTTCGCGCTCGATCCTTATTACATGCAGCTTCCAGGAGAGGATTATCACAGCTTTCGCGCGCTGGCCCAGCGCAGCGAGCTCGCGGATGCCGTGAAGGACGCCGCGGTGGCCACGCAGGTCCCGGACCTGGCCCCCCTGTGGCAGGAGCAGAGCCAGGCGGAGGCCGGATGGCGGCATTTCCAGAAGCAGGATTTCCTGCGCCTGCACCAGCGGTTCGGCGTGAACTGGATCATTGTGCAAGGTTCAGGCGTTCCCGGTCTCGATTGTCCCTACAGGAATGAGGCGGTGGCCGTCTGCCGGCTGCAATAAGCAACCGCTGCTGTTACAGTATCTTCTTCCCGAACGCAGAGGAGATCAGTTCCACCGCCAGATCCGCAGTGCGGTTGTGTTCATCGATGACCGGATTCACTTCGACCACTTCCAGTGCAAGCATGCGTCCGTGGTCGGCGATGATTTCCATGGCCAGATGCGCTTCGCGATAGGTCGCGCCTCCTCGCACCGGCGTGCCTACTCCGGGGGCGTCCTCGGGATCGATCCAGTCCATGTCGAGTGAAACGTGGTAGCCCGCCGTGCCCCGTCCCGCCGCGCGCAGAGCCTCTTCCACCACCGCGCGCATGCCGCGCTCATCAATGTCGCGCATGGTATAGACCTCGCTGATCCCGGCGCGGCGAATGTTCTCTTTCTCTGCCGGATCGATGTCGCGCACGCCGATCAGGACCGCGTTTTCCGGCTGTACCTTGGGCGAGAATCCCAGAATGTTGGCCAGGGGCTCGGGCCCGAGGCCGACCAGCGCTGCCAAAGGCATGCCGTGCACGTTCCCGCTCGGCGAGCTGGCCGGAGTATTCATGTCGGCATGCGCATCGATCCAGATGAGGCCGATCTTCTGCCCTTGGCGGCGATAAAACTCCGCAACCCCCGAGACGCTGCCCGCCGCCACCGAATGATCTCCTCCCAGGATCACCGGCGTCATGCCTTCAGTCAGCGACTTGACCACCATCTCCGCCGCGCGCGTGCAGGTTTCGGTGATCTCTTTCAGATAGCGCGCGCTCTGGTCGCCGGAAGACTTCGTTTCCGCGATCGCGACGCTGATATTGCCGCCATCGCGCACCTCATGGCCCAGCGATTCCAGACGCGCTTCGAGGCCGGCCACGCGCACCGCGGACGGACCCATGTCGACGCCGCGTCGCGACGCACCCAGATCGAGCGGCACGCCGATGACTTTGATCTTGCGCGGAGGCAGGGTCTGCACGCCGCCGTAAACGGGAACAGCCGAAACTGTCGCAACCGGGGATCCGGCCTGCGTTGTTGGTTCACTCGATCTGAGCATAAGAACTATGGGTAGATGCGGTTGAGTGTCCGGGCAAAGGGAATCGTTTCGCGCACGTGATCGAGCCCGCAAATCCACGCCACCGCGCGCTCGATGCCCATGCCGAAGCCCGAATGCGGAACCGAACCATACCGCCGCAGATCGAGATACCACTTGAACGCATCGATTGGCAACTGATGCTCTTCAATGCGCTTTTTCAGCAGATCGTAAGAGTGGATACGCTGCGATCCGCCGATCACCTCGCCATACCCTTCGGGCGCCAGCACATCGACGCACAGCGCGTACGTCGGATCATCGGGGTCCGGCTCCATGTAGAACGCCTTCACCGCCGCAGGATAACGATGCACCATCACAGGCCGATCAAACTGCGACGAAATGTATGTCTCATCAGGCGAGCCAAAATCATTACCGTATTCGAAAGGTTGCTCGATCAGGCCCTGTGCGTGTGCGTCATTCAGCATCTTCACGGCTTCGTCGTAGCGCAGGCGCGGGAACGGCGGCTTCACCGCCTCAAGCTTCGTCGTGTCGCGGTTGATGGTCTTCAGCTCTGCGGAGCGCTTCGCCAGAACCTGGGCGACGATTGCGCTGATGAAGTTCTCGGCCAGCCCCATCAGATCGTCGAGGTTCGCGAAAGCCCACTCCGGCTCGACCATCCAGAATTCCGTGAGATGGCGGCGAGTTTTCGATTTCTCGGCCCGAAACGTCGGCCCAAACGAATAGACCTTGCCCAGTGCTAACGCCGTGCTCTCGATGTAAAGCTGACCGCTCTGCGTCAGGTAGGCTTCGTCGCCAAAATAGTCAACGGGGAAGAGAGTGCTGGTGCCCTCGCATGCCGCCGGCGTCAGGATCGGCGGATCCGTCAGGACAAAACCGTTATCGTCGAGAAAATCGCGCGCCGCCTTAATGATCTCCGCGCGAATGCGCAGAATCGCCGCCTGGCGTGGGGTGCGTATCCACAGATGGCGATGCTCCATCAGAAAATCGGTGCCGTGTTCCTTCAGCGAAATGGGAAACGGATCGTCTTCCGGCACGCGCTGAAGAACTTCGACATTCTCAACGTCTAATTCGTAACCGCCAGGCGCACGTTTGTCGGCGCGGACTTTGCCGGTCACGATGACCGATGACTCCTGCGTGAGCCCTTTCACCGTTTCGAAGGTTTCCGGCGTCACCGCAGCCTTCGGAACAATTCCCTGAATCGTGCCGGTGCCGTCCCGAAAGATAGGGAACAGCAGTTTGCCGCTTTCGCGCAGGTTGTACAGCCAGCCATGCAGGGTTATCGTCTGGCCTTCGTGCTCTCCGATAGCTGCAATCGTCGAAAGAGGAGCCTTTGTCGCAGTCTCCGTTACAATTTCCGCAATCTTTTCTGACATAACAGCCTCTACTTCGCTTTCTCTGCCGCATCCATCTTTTCGAAGGCTCGTTTCGCCTTTTCCCCGACCACTTCGAAGGTTTCTCCGAGCGCGTAGTGAATCTCCAGAACGCCAGCCGGTGTTTGGGGCGCGGCTTTCAACCCGCCGAACGCTTCATTCCAGTCGATCGTCCCATCGCCAGGCCAAAGATGCGCATCCTTGTCGCCCTTGTTGTCGTGGAGGTGGGAAGAGCGAACGTAGGCATGAAGATCGGACAACGCCGCCGGCACGCCATCGCCGAGATGCGCATGACCCACGTCCAGGCACACGCCAATATCCCGGAAGTGGCCGGCCGTGAGGATCTCCACCAGGTGCGCCGGGCGCGCCACATCGCCCTGCAGATTCTCCACGAGGACCTTCACACCCAACGGGCTGGCGAAAGCGCGCAGATGTTCCAGAGCGCTGATCGAGTTCTCCAGCGCGCGAGGACCCCAGGCATCGTCGCGCTCGCCCAGATGAAGAATGAGAAACCGGAAAGGCAGCAGCTCAGCGACTTCGAGCGCCCGCTTGATTTCATCCATGGCATCGATGCGGTGGCTTTTTTCCGGATGAATCACGTTGACCGCCGGCGAGCCGGCGCGGCCCATCTCCATATCGGAGTAGAGCGGCGCATGCATGGAAAACGCTTCAACCGGGCTCGCACTGAACCATTCCCCCAGCTCGCGGATATGTGGGCGGCTGGTGTAGTCGAAGTGCTGGCGCGCGGCGAAAATCTCCACACCCTCGGCCCCGGCGCGGGCGAAGACGTCCAGCAGGCCAGGGTGCAGGCGATGAGTAAGAAAGACGTGCGATGAGATGACCTTCAGCATGGATGAGAACCGGGAATCGGTGATGCTCCTATTTTCTCACCCCGCGAAGACGTCCTCGACGCTGGGGCCGGGATCGCTGTCCAGACCCGGACGCCGGACGCGGCTTATTCGGCGGCAGCTTCCTCACCCTTAACGGTCACGCTGATGTGCGCCGTTACCTCGCGATGCAGCTTGACCGGGACGTGGAACTCCCCGGTCGACTTGAGCGGCTCATCGAGCTGCACCTTGCGGCGGTCGACGTTGAATCCCTTGTCGGCCAGCCCCTGCGCGATATCCGACGACGTGACGGATCCGAAGAGGTGGTCGCCTTCGCCGACTTTGCGCGTAAAGACGAGCGCTACCATGTTCAGCTGCGTCACCAGCTGTTCGGCCTCCGCCTTCTCCTTCGCCGAACGGCGAACCGCGGCGGCCTTCATCTGCTCGATCACCGCTTTGTTGGCCGGCGTCGCTTCCATAGCCAGATTTTTCGGAAGAAGAAAATTACGGCCGTAGCCGTCGGCGACCTTCACCACATCGCCACGGTGGCCGAGATTCGAGACATCTTCTCTGAGAATCACTTCCATTGCGTAATCTCCTGAAACAGAGCTCAAAGCGCAGGGCTCAGAGCACAGTTATCGGCGGTTAGGCCGAAGACAGAGCGTTGACGCGGTCCTCGGCGCACAGCCACTCGGGTGAACTAGAACCTCGCCGCAAACGGCAGCAGCGCGATGTTGCGCGCCTGTTTGATCGCCCTCGTCAGCCGCCGCTGATGCGTGGTGCACACGCCGGTCAGCCGCCGCGGCACAATCTTGCCGCGCTCGGCCACGAATCCCTGCAGCAGCCGCACATCGCGATACGAGATGGCGTCGATCTTCTCGGTACAGAACTTGCAGACCTTTTTGCGGCGGAAGAATTTCCGCCCACCAGGTCCGCCTGGGCCACCGGGGCCGCGGCCACCGGGACCGGACGGACGTCCAGCCGGGGCATCCGGTCGCGAGGATGGTGTTGTCGTTGCTTCGTCAGCCATTTTCATTCCTCCGGCGGGCAGCCGCTCCTGGGCGCCAGCCAAAAATCTCAAATCAAAAATCGCACCAGGCGCGCTTACGCGCTGGCCGGAGCTACCGTTTGCGTCACTCCAGATGCGGCAGGGGCGGGTGCGGCAGGCGCGGGCGCCGGTTCGGGCGCTTCCACCGCTACCGGAGCAGGTGCAGGTGCGGGCGGAATAGCGCTCAGCTTCTTCTTCGTCGCGCGGATGGCTCGAACCTTGGCGAGGCGCTTCTCTTCCTCGTCCATGCGCACCGTGATGAACTTGATCACCGGCTCGGAGACGCGCAGGCGGCGCTCCAACTCGGCAATCAGAATCCCGTTTGCGTCGATGGTGAGCAGCACGTAGTTGCCATCGTTGAATTTCCGCACCGTGTAAGCCAGCTTCCGCTTCCCCAGTTTTTCGGTCGAACGAATCGCGCCGCCGCCGCCGGTCACTGTCTGCTCGAAACCGGCAATCAGCTTGTCCACATCTTCGTCGGCCACATCGGGCCGCACAATAAACATCACTTCATAGAAACGTTGCATCGTCTGCTTCTCTTCCTTCCGGACCCGCCAGGCCCGGCAACAAAATTCGCTTCCTTCTGTCTACTTCTCCGCCGAGCCGTTTCCGGAATCTTCCGGATCCCGGCGGTTAAATTCGTTCATGGCGGCCGAGATCCCCTTCGTCACCACCATCTCCACTGCGCGTGCGACGCGATCCAGTACCGGATCGATCGCCGTCAAATCCCTTTTGCTCATCGGCGTCAGCAGATAATCCTTGCCGCGACGAAAAGCTTCCTGCTGCACTCCCGGTTCCGCCGGGGTCCCCAGCTCGCTTGCGCGCTGGGGTTGAGGTCCCACTCCGATCCGGATCCGCCACCACTCGTCCGTCCCCAAACCTCCGGAGACCGAACGCGCTCCGTTGCCCGTTGGTCTGCCACGCTCCCGAATTCGTAACCGTCCCAGTGGCAAATCCAGCTCGTCGTGCACCACCAGCAGGTTACCGGGAAGCTCGATGTCCAGTTCGTCCACCAGATCCCCAACCGAGAGCCCGCTCAGATTCATCCAGGTCTCCGGCTTGGCCAGGATCACCTCCCGGCCCGCCATCTGAACCCTGGCTGTGAGCGCGCGGCAGCGGCGGTTCACCACCTCCACGTTGCGCTCACCGGCGATGCGGTCGATCGCCAAAAAACCCGCATTGTGCGGCGTGAACTGATACTCGATGCCCGGATTTCCGAGGCCAACCACCAGAAACGCGCCACTCCCCACTTACTTCTTGCCGCCCTTTTCGCTCTTTTCCGCTGCCGGAGCGGCGGCCGCAGCCGCGCCTTCCGCAGTCTCCTGCTTGCCCTTCTTGAGCACTTCCGGCTCCGCGGGAGCCGCTGCCGCAGCCGCGGCCTCGGCCTCCGGCGTCGGAGCCACAACCTCTTCCTTGATCGAAACTACGTGGGCCACCGGCTTGTCGTCGGGAGTGAGGAAGCGCAGCTTGTCCGAATGCGGAAGATCGGAGACGCGCAGCACCATCCCAAAGTTGAGGTTCGAGACATCCACCGGGATGCTGTTCGGGATGTCGCCCGGCAGACACTCGATCTCGACCTCGCGCAGCATCTGGTCCAGGATGCCACCCGAAGTTTTCACGCCGATCGCGACGCCCGTCAGCTGGATCGGTACCTCGACGCGAATCAGCTTGTCGAGCGCGATCCGCTTGAAGTCGATGTGGATCAGCTTGCCCTTGATAGGCTCATACTGCCAGTCGACGATCATCACCTTTGCTGTCGAGCCGGAAACTTCCAGATCGAAAATTGTGTTGTGCCCCGTTTCGGAATACAGAATCTTTTGGATCTGCTTCGGATCGACCTCCACGGCAACGGCCGGTTCGGCCGCGCCATACACCACGGCCGGAATCTTGCCCTTCGCACGCACGCGGCGGGCTGCATTCTTGTTGAACTTGCCCTCGCGGGGCATTGCGCTGACGGTTTCCTGAGTAATCATGACCTTTTTCCCTCGGGCACGGTAAACCAGCTCTTTAGCTATTAGCCTTTAGCTGTTAGCAACAGATCCGGGTCCCGCTCCCTTCTGGCCGGCGCTCTTTGGTCGGCCGCCATTGTGGTTGTGCAATTTCTGGCTACTAGCTAACAGCTAATAGCTAAAAGCTGCTCTTAGTTGAACAGCGAACTAACGCTGGTTTCCATGTGAATGCTCAGGATGGCCGCGCCCAGCAGGCCCGCCACCGAAAGCACCTTGATCTTCCCTGAGTCCCTGAGCCACTGCGCTTCCGGGCGCAGCGGGATCGAATCTGTAACAACCAGTTGTTCAAGCTTGGACTTGGCAATGCGCTCGACCGCTTCACCGGATAGCACCGGATGCGAAGCTCCGGCATACACCCGCGTCGCACCCTTCTCCAGCAGCGTGTCCACGGTTTTCACCAGCGTCCCCCCCGTATCGATGATGTCGTCGACAATCAGGCAGGTCCGCCCCCGCACATCGCCGATCACGTTCATCACTTCGGTGACGTTGATGTCGGTGCGGCGCTTGTCGACGATGGCCATCGGTACCTGCAGCTTGGTGGCGATAAAGCGCGCGCGCTCCACACCTCCCGCGTCCGGCGAGACCACGGTCAGATCAGGCAAATTCAGCTCCCGGAAGTATCCGATCATCACCGGGCTCGCAAATAAGTGATCCACGGGTATGTTGAAAAATCCCTGAATCTGCGCCGCGTGCAAGTCCATAAACAGGGCCCGGTGCGCGCCCGCCGTTGTCATCAGATCGGCGACCAGCTTCGACGAGATCGCCACGCGTGGACGGTCCTTGCGATCCTGTCGAGCATATCCGTAATACGGAACCACCACGGTGATCCTTCCCGCCGACGCGCGCTTGAGCGCATCGATCATGATGAGCAGCTCCATCAGGTGCTGATCGACCGGCCAGCAGGTCGGTTGCACCACAAAAACATCCGCACCGCGGACGTTCTCCAGCAGCTGAAAATAAACTTCGCCATCGGCGAAACGCGTCATCCGGGTCTCGCCCAGCGTCACGCCGATATGTTTGCAGATCTCTTCCGCCAGATCGCGATTGGCGGTGCCTGAAAAGACCTTGAACCGCCGGTCTTCATTCGATACGCGCGAGCGCCGCGCCTGCGGTTTTGCCTTCCCATCTGTCTGAGCCGCCGCCAGATTGGGCGTGGCCACTCCCACTGCGTCAATCGTATCCGTCTTCACAAGATCCTCCAGGCTGGTTTGCATGGCATCCTGTTACAAATTACGGCGAAATTGCTGCCGGGCCCGTTACAAATTCTGGCTGGGCGACCAGGATTCGAACCTGGACAAAGTGCTCCAAAGGCACTTGACCTACCATTAGTCGATCGCCCAGTAAAACACTCTCAACATCCTGCTCGACTCCCTGGATCCCGAAACTGGCCTGCTGTTGGCCGGTTTCGGCAGAAAGGCACTTGACCTACCATTAGTCGATCGCCCAGTAAAACACTCTCAACATCCT
>CAZHTJ010000002.1:63374-116585 GCA_964535525.1 uncultured Acidobacterium sp.
TGTTGGCCGGTTTCGGCAGAAAGGCACTTGACCTACCATTAGTCGATCGCCCAGTTACGAAAAGCTTGATCGATCCCGCCACCCGCTAACTTACTAACCGCTTCTCACCTAACCGGCTCTTAGCTGACCGCGCTTTGCTACTCCACCATCGTCCGCCAGTATTCGTCCCGCGGCAGAGTCATCGTCCGCAGCGATCGAACACCCGCTTCCCTGAGCCGAACCTCTGCCGCTTCCGCCGCAGCCGCCATTCCGTACAGCCCGAACAGGGCCGATCCGGATCCGGAGAGCGCCGCGTAGATGGCCGACTCCTCAGGGTCACCGGAGCCCGCAAGTATGCGCTTGATATTTCCGAGAGAGGGATACTGCCGGAAGACGACTTCTTCGAAATCGTTTTCGATCCCGGTTCGGACAAGCGCAAGAAGCGGATCACTCTCCGTCTTCCCGGCCAGGCCCCCGCCCTTTGCGGAGACACCGGAGGAGTGCGCGCCAACCCCGGCGGACATTCCCTCCGGAGGCCTCGGACCCAACACCGAGGCGAGAGCTCGACTCAACATAGTTAGTCTATCGGAGCCATAAGAGCCGGTCAATTCCCGATCGGCAGCTATACCTCGCACCCTGTGCCCTGCACCCTGGAGTGCATCCCAGTCCCGATAAGCCTGCGGAGTGGAAACCCCGACCTCGGGCAGCGCAAGCACGCATTCAGTCGGCGGAATATCGGGAAGAGGCGACACTTCCTCGCCGCGCCCCACCCCCAGCACAGTGCCGCCAATCAGAAACAGCGGCACGTCGGACCCAACCTCAGCCGCGATTCGCAGCTTCTCGGATTCCGGCAATTCGGCGATCCCGGCCCGCTCCAGTTCCCGCTCCAGCCCAATCAACGCCGCCACCGCATTCGCCGATCCCGCCCCAATCCCGCCCTGTACCGGCAAGCGTTTCTCAATATGGATATGAATCTCGGCCTGCACTCCGAGCGCGCCGAGCGCCCGCTCAGCCATCATCCAGGCGGTGTTGCTGGCGTCGGTGGGAACGCGCTCGTCATTGCTGGTGAGCCGCAACCTTGTCTGCGCCACTCGCTGCGCCTCAACCGTAACCAGGTCATGCGCGGCGAGGGTCTGGTAGCAAGTCGTCAGCGCATGAAATCCATCGGCGCGCGACGGACCAATGGCCAGCCCCAGATTGATTTTTGAAAAGGAACGGACCGTAGTGGACATCGTTCCGATTGTAGGGGGGCGCACGCAATCTCCCGTCGGCAGACCATCGCCCGCTGACAACCGCCTACCCGCTACAGGCTACGGGCTGTTCTACAGAATGTACCGCGACAGATCCTGGTTCTTCACGATGTCCGCCACCATCTGGCGCACATACTCCGGATCGATGACCATTACCTTCTCTATCCCATTCGCTGTCTCGCGCTCGATGACCGGCAACGGCGCCTTGGTCCCCTCGCCAACGGCGGCCAACTCCACCACCGTTCCCTGATTCTTCTGCTCGCCCTTCTGTTGCGCGCGCGTCAGGTCCGGCGCGGAAAAGCTGATCTCGTCCAGCACCTTCTCCATAATCGTATGCAGCCGCCGCGCCCCGATGTTCTCCGTCCCTTCATTCACCTTGAACGCAAACTGCGCCATCTCCGCGATCGCCTCGGGTGTGAATTCCAGCTTCAGACCCTCGGTTTCGAGCAGCGCCGTGTACTGGCGCACGAGCGAAGATTTCGGCTCCGTCAGGATCCGCACAAAATCCTCCACCGTCAGCGACTGCAACTCGACTCGGATCGGAAAACGCCCCTGCAACTCGGGAATCAGATCGCTGGGCTTCGAAACGTGAAACGCCCCGGCAGCGATGAACAGAATGAAATCCGTCCGCACCATGCCGTAGCGCGTGTTCACCGTAGTCCCCTCGACGATCGGCAAAATGTCGCGCTGTACGCCTTCGCGCGAAACGTCCGGGCCGTGCCCACCTTCCCGTCCCGCAATCTTGTCAATCTCGTCCAGGAACACGATGCCGGAGCTTTCCACGCGCTCCACAGCAAGACGCGTCACCTGATCCATATCGATTAGCCGGCCCTCTTCTTCCTGCACCAAATATTCGAACGCGTCCGACACCTTCATCTTCCGCTTGCGCGTCCGCTGGCCGAAGATATTCGGCAGCATGTCCTTCAGGTTGACGTCCATCTCCTCCACACCCTGGTTGGAGATGATCTCGAAGGACGGTGAATTTCGCTCGCGAACGTCGATCTCCACCTGGCGGTCATCGAGCTTGCCTTCCCGGAACTGCTGACGCAGCTTCTCCCGCGTGCGCTGGTGCGAGTCGCCGCCCACAGCGGGGGCGGGTAGCGTGATGGCGTTTCCCTCAATCGTCGGCGGATTCCCGCTCTGCGCGGCCGGTGCCGGTGGCTGCGCGGGGGGCGGCAGCAGCACATCCAGCAGCCGCTCCTCGGCGTTCATCTCCGCGCGATCTTCGACTTCTTCCAGCTTTTCCTCGCGCACCATATCGATGGCGATCTCCACCAGGTCGCGCACGATGGAATCGACGTCGCGCCCAACATATCCAACCTCAGTAAACTTCGAAGCCTCAATCTTCAGAAACGGCGAATTCGTCAGCTTCGCCAGGCGCCGCGCAATCTCCGTCTTGCCCACCCCCGTCGGCCCAATCATGATGATGTTCTTCGGCATGATCTCGTCGGCCAGATCCGGCGTGAGCTTCTGCCGGCGCATGCGGTTCCGCAGCGCGATAGCCACCGCACGCTTGGCTGCCTTCTGGCCCACCACGTACTTGTCCAGTTCGCTCACAATTTCGCGCGGCGTCAGCTCTTCGAGCGAGAGCTCCTGATCCTCCGCCGTTCCCGGTAAATAAATCGCCATTAGTCCGCCTGTTCCCTGATCCTGATCCTGATCCCTGATCCTGATCCCTGATCCTGATCCCTGTTCCAGCTACTCGCTACCGGCTACTGGCTACCGGCTGCTCCATGCAGCTCTTCGATCGTGATCTTGTCGTTGGTGTAAATACAGATTTGCCCGGCGATCTTCAGCGCCTTCTCCGCGATCTCCCGCGCACCCATCTCCGTGTTCTCCATCAGCGCCCGCGCCGCCGCCAGCGCATACGACCCGCCGCTGCCGATCGCGGCGATTCCCTCGTCCGGCTCGATCACATCGCCCGATCCGCTGATCAGGAACGTCTGGCTCAGATCCGCCACCACCAGCAGCGCCTCCAGCGATCGCAGCATCTTGTCCGTGCGCCAGTCCTTGGCCAGTTCCACCGCCGACCGTCCCAGATTCCCCGCATACTGCTCCAGCTTGTTCTCGAAGCGGCTGAAGAGCGAAAACGCGTCCGCCGTCGAACCCGCGAATCCGGCGAGAATCTTATCCTGATACAGTCGCCGAATCTTGCGTGCCGTGTGCTTGAAAACGGCCTCACCCATCGTGACCTGACCATCCGCGGCCATAACCACAGAGTCGCCCCGGCGCACGCAGATCACGGTCGTCGACCGCACCCGAACCCTGCTCCGATTACCGCCTTCAGTTCCTCCGGCCCTGCGTCCGGTGCCACTGAAGGAAAAACGACCGCCCGAAGCGGCCGTTTCTTCATACCTGCGTATCGACATGTCTTCAGCGAGTATAGCGCAGCCAAAGGTTACTGCTTTGGCGCAAAACGGCCATCGCCAGGCCGCAATCCGCCGCGATCTGAGCTATCCTGCAGGTGTCGGCGCTGTCACTCCCCGCCCTCCTGGAGCAATCGGATGTTCGGCCTCTCACTGCATGATCCCCGCGTAATCGGGACGATTGCAGGCGTGGTTGTCTGCATTGGTGGCGTCGCCACCTGGCTGGTCCTGCGCCGCCGGCCGACTGCCGAGGAAATCGAACGCGAACGCCGCGCCCAGCTGGTGCGCTCCGGACGCATTATTGACGGCACCATCCTCGACATCACCGAATCGGAACTGGAAAATCCTGCCGGCCCTGACCTCCCGCACGAGATTCGCTTCGTCCTCTACAAATACGAGATCGGCGGCGTGGTCTACGAGTGCTCCCAGGAGGTCACCGCTCTGCGCGATTTCGTGAACCCCGCCGAGCTCCGCCTGAGTTTCCCCTGCTCGGTGCGCTACGACACGCATCGGCCGGAAAACAGCATCGTTGTCGCCGAGAACTGGAGCGGGCTCCGCACCACGGCCGAGTCCGTCCCAACCCGCCCGATGCCGCAGAGGAGCAACCCTCACGCCTCTGCTCCCGTGCAGTGAGATTCTACCGCGCGACCAGGTAAACCGATCGCGATAAACTGAACTCGTATGCATGTACATGGCGCCAGCACCGCGGCCATGCAGCGGGTGCTGCGCCTCTCCCTCATCGCCACCATCGCCTACGTTGTGCTCACGCTGGCCGCAGGCCTGCGAGCCCACTCCCTGGCCCTGGTTTCCGAAGCCGGCCACAACGCCTCCGACGCCCTCGCCATCGTGCTTTCCTTCGTCGCCGTCTGGTTCCAGACGCGCCCGCCCACCGACCAAAAAACCTTCGGCTACCAGCGCGCCGGCGTTCTCGCCGCGTTTCTCAACGCGCTCACGCTCATTGTCATTTCCGGCTGGATCACCCTCGAAGCCATCCATCGCTTCGGCAGCCCCACTCCCGTGCAGCCGCGCATTATGATGTTCGTCGCCGCCGCCGGCGTGCTGATGAACGGCCTGATCGCCGCAATGCTGTGGCGCGTCAGCCACGACGTGAACATCCGCAGCGTCTTTATCCATATGCTTGGCGACACGCTTTCGACCGCCGCAGTCATCGTCGGCGGCCTCGTGATTCTCCTTACCGGCCGCACCTGGATCGACCCCGCCCTCTCGCTCGCCATCGCCGCGCTCATCCTCTGGTCGTCGCTGTCCATCGTGCGCGAGACTCTCAACATCCTGCTGGAAGGAACGCCACGCGGCCTCTCCCTGGTCGAGATCCGCACCACCCTGGCCGACGTCGTCGGCGTCGAGGACGTCCACGACCTGCACGTGTGGAGCCTTGGCTCCAACAGTCATGCGCTCTCCAGCCACATCACCATCGCCGACATCCCGCCATCCGAGAGCAATCTCATTCTCGAACGCATCAATGTTGTCCTGCGCGAGCGCTTCCGCATCTACCACACAACTTTGCAGTTTGAGCACGTGGTTTGCGAGACTGCGCACGGCTGCCTGGTCGCCGTCGAAGAGGTCCAGGCGCATCATCATCACCACCACGGCCACGCGCACTGATCGGCCGCAGCCGGCCCCGCCGGGAATCAACCCATCCACATCGGACCATCACCCGTCTCCGGGGTAAAAGTCGCTATGCCGCCGGCTGTCCCATCCGCTGTGCCAGCGTGCGTGCAGGCAGATATACCCGGATACACGCTCCCGGCAGTTCGCGGTCAGGGCTCTCGATCACGGTGATGGACCCTCCGTGTTTCTGAACGATTCCCATGCTCACCCACAAGCCCAACCCGGTCCCGTCCGCTCCCTTCGTCGTGAAGAACGGCTGAAACAGTCTCTTCGCCGCCTCGGGTGCAATACCCGGACCGCTGTCAGTGACTTCGATGATCGCCCCGGCCCCGTGCAGCTCGCCCGACTCCGCATGCTCCATCCCAATCCTCACGCGTCCCCTCGGTCCGGCGGCTTCAATGGCGTTGATGATCAGATTCGTGAAAACCTGGCGCAGCTCTGCGGGGAATCCCTCCACGGCCAGCTCGGCGGCGATGTGCGTCTCCACCCGGATTCCCTGGTGCTGCAGCCGCCGGTCGAGCAACAGCAGCACGCCTTCGATCAGCTCGCGCAAATCAATCTGAATAGGCGCCTTGGGCTCTCGATACAGGCTCAGCATCGTGCGGCTGATCTGCATCGTGCGGCCCAGCTCCTGCTGCGCCAGCCGCAAATACTCCGCGCGCTTCGCCGGATCGTCCTCCTGCTGCAGAAGAAAATGCAGATTGGCCACCGAGTCCAGCGGGTTGTGAATCTCGTGCGCGATGCTCGCCGCAAGCCGTCCCGCTACCGCCAGCTTCTCTGAAGCCACCAGCGCCGTCTGCACCCGCCGCTCTTCCGTCACGTCGCGGAAAACCAGAACGACGCCGGCCATCTTGTCCGCGCCGCTCATGATGGGCGCCGCGCTGTCGGCGATCACATACTCGCGGCCGTCGCGCGCGATCAGTATCGTATGGTTCGCCAGCCCCACTACCTGCTTCAGCCGTCGCACTTTTTCGACCGGATTCTCAACCCTTTCCCGGGTTTGCTCGTTGATGATGTGAAACACCCGCTCCAGCGACTTTCCCCTGGCTTCCTCCAGGGGCCAGCCTGTCAGCTTTTCCGAAACGGCGTTCATGAAGGTCACGCCCCCGCGATTGTTGCACGCGATCACGGCGTCTCCGATCGACTCCAGCGTGGTCTGGAACCACTGCTGGCTCTCGGACAGCGCGTCGGAACGCTCCGTGATCTCGGCAATCCGCCGCAAATAGCTCACCGAAATGGCGTGGACGTGATGGCGTGTGAACAACGCCAGGAAGATTCCGACCACCACCGCGGACAGCAGCAACGAAACCAGCTCGCGCCCCTGCAGCCACCGCGCGTGATGCGAACGCTCCGCGCGCAGAGCCTCTTCGTGCTGCAGCATGGTCGCCGTCGCCGTGCGAAGGCCGTCCATCATGGCCTTGCCGCGCTGATTCATGCCCGCGGCCTTCAGCGACGCGGCATCCTGATTCAGAACCGCATTCGCAAATCCCAACCACTGGTTATAGCGAACCTCGAGATCGTCCAGCGATCGCAGCTGCGCGCCGTCCCCGGCGAGCAATTCATGCAGATTGGCGAAGTGAAGCTGGATCGGCCCTGCCGCGGCGTTCCATGGATCGAGCATCACGGGATCGCTTGTCAGCTGAAATCCCCGCAGACCTGTCTCCTGATCGATGAAAAGACTCAGCAGCTCCTGCAGCTGCGCCGTCACCTGATCGCTGTGATCGAGCGCCCTCTGCGCCCGTGTCGCGGCCGCTATCTGCCAGGCGAGGAATCCTGCCATCAGAACCAGCAGAACGATGGGCAAAGTCACCAGCTGGCGAAGGGTCCGGTTAAACTCGGGCAGTTTCACGCACTGCCCCCCACAGCGGATTTCGTGGACTCGCTCGCCGGCCGCAGCATCACGCGTAACTTCTCCAGCAACTCCATTGGGCCTTCGCCCTTAAGAAGCGTCACGTCCACCATCCTGACGACTTCGGTCGGCAAATTGATATACGCGGAGAGCAGCAGGATGGGAACATCGGGCCGCTCGCGGCGCATAGTTTCTGCAACCGCGCCTCCGTCCATTTCCGGCATGTAGTAGTCGAGCACAACGCCGTCGATCGCATTCCCGCGAAACAGCGTCAACCCAGTCGGGCCATCGGCCGCCGTCAGCACCTGGTAGCCAGCCCGCTCCAGGACCGCTTTGCGGATCTGAAGCCCAGGCACCTCGTCGTCAATACACAAAATGGTCGGACTGGACACGGATCCTAACTCACCTGCCGGACCTGGGGCAGAAATCAGCGCGCTCGGTTATTGTCAGGCCCTGGGGACAATCTGCGGACAGCGTTGACCGAAGTATAACATTCTGGAATCGCCCGCAAACTAAACGATCCGCAGGGAAAACCCGCCAACTTCTGCCACTGAAGTTGTACTTATTCACCGTCCTCGAATCGTGCAGCCTCACGCACTTCCCTCGTCCGAATTAACACAACTTTTGCAATCTCTTTGCCCTCCGAAGTTTAGGCTGAGGGCGGAACGCGCCACCCACTGCGTGCCGCGGGAAAGGAAATTCTCCGCTTGAGCCAGACCGTCTTTGTGCTTGAGGACGACGCCGACATCGCCCGCCTGATCCAGCATCACCTTGAAGCCGCGGGCTTCCCGGCCCGCATTTTCTCCACTCCCGCGAATCTGATTCCCGACGCTGAACGCCAGGCCCCCGCCCTCTTTCTGCTCGACATCATGGTTCCCGGTGGTGATGGTCTCGACGTTTGCCGCCGCCTGCGCAATCACCCCGCCCTGAGCGCTATTCCCATCATCTTCGTCACCGCGCGCGCCGGTGAAAACGACCGCGTCCTCGGCCTTGAGCTCGGCGCCGACGACTACATCACCAAACCCTTCGCCCCGCGCGAACTGCTGGCCCGCGTCAAAGCCGTGTTGCGCCGCTTCGAGCGCCCGACAACTCCTTCCGCCATCGCCTTCGAGGATGTCGAAATCGATGCCAGCGCCATGCAACTGCGCGTGCGCGGCAACCTCACCACCACTACGGCGACGGAATTCCGCCTGCTCGACTACCTGGCCCGCCATCCCGGCCGCGTCTTCAGCCGCGATCACCTCCTCGACGCGGTCTGGGGCGATGCGCGCTTCGTTACCCCGCGGTCGGTCGACGTCTACGTCCGCCGCATCCGTGAAAAGATCGAGTCCGATCCTGAGAATCCGCGCTATCTTAAGACCGTGCGTGGGGCGGGCTACCGCTTTGAGATCCCCCGAGCCAACGAGCGCGCCGTCGGATAGATTCAACCGCTCCGGGCGCAGAAAGAAGACCATGACGATCCCGGAATTATTCCTCCTGGAGTTCGACGACGAGATACCGAGCACACGCAAAATCCTCGAGCGCGTACCCGAAGCCAGTTTTCCCTGGAAGCCCCACGAAAAATCCATGACCCTCGGCCGCCTCTCCTCCCACATCGCCGAATTACCGGCGCGATGCGCGACCATCATCACAACAGAGCAGTTTGTTCGCCAGCCCGGAACGGCTCCATGGGCCGCATCCTCAACCGCCGATTTGCTGGCCAAATTCGACACCACCACTTCCGAAGCTCGCACCGCTCTGGCCACCTTGCGTGACGATCAGCTTGACGTCATCTGGTCCATCAAAATGGGGGACCGCACGATCGCCTCGTTACCGCGCGTGATGGCTCTGCGCCGCGTCTTCATGGACCACCTGATCCACCATCGCGCCCAGCTAGGCGTTTTCCTGCGTCTGCTCGATGTGCCCATCCCCGGCATGTTCGGCCCCTCCGCCGACGACCAGCGCTGAATGCTGATGTGAGACTCCATATGCCGACTGTTGGTTGAGGGATATGCTCGACTGAACGCTGTACGCTGAACGCTATACGCTGGATTTCACCGTGACCGGCCGAGTCTTCTCCAAGCTGCTTCTCTCGTTCGTCTTCGTGCTGTGCATCGCCACGGCCATCCTGGATTTTTCCTTTCGCAACATCGTCGCGCATTCGCTGCATGAAGAAGCCCGCGTCGCGTTGCTCGGCCCCCTGCAACAGGCTGCCGCGCTCCACATCCTGCGCCGCGACCTCCTCTCCGCATCCCTGATTTCCCTCATCCTGGCCACGCTCGCGTCCGCATGGCTCGCGCATCGCATCGCCGGCCGCCTGCGCAACATTGTTGAGTTCTCCAGCCGCATTGCCGGCGGCGACTTCACCGCCCGTATCGAGGAAAACGACAGCGACGAAATCGGCGAAGTCGCCCGCGCGCTTGACGCTACCGCCAGCCGCCTGGAACAGTCCTTCCGCGCCGTCGAGGCCAAGCAGCGCGAGCTCACCGCGCTCCTCGATTCCATGCAGGAAGCCGTGGTCGCCGTCAACGCCGCCGGTCAGGTGAGCTGGTCGAATGCGGTCATGCATCGGATTGCGCCCGGTGCCGCGCGCGCCGGCAAGTCCCTGGTGGTCAGCATTCGCGATCCCGAGATCCTCAACTGCATCGATACCGCTCTCCGCGAGCGCCGCATCACCATGGGACGTGCCATCTCCATGGTGCCCGGCCGCGCCTTCGAGGTCAGTGCCGCGCCTACCCCCGATGGCGGCGCGGTCGCCGTCCTCCACGACGTCACCGAAATCGAGCGCGCCGAAAAAACCCGGCGCGACTTCATCGCCAACGTCTCCCACGAACTCCGCACGCCTCTCACCTCCATCTCCGGCTACGTCGAAACTCTCCTCGAAGAAGAGATGAAGCTGCCCGATCACGCCCGGGAGTTCATGAACATCATCCTCAAGAACGCGCGCCGCGTGAATCGTCTCACCGAAGACCTGCTCGCGCTGGCTCAGGTTGAGTCGGGCGAACACAAGCCGCGCGTCCAGCCCGTGCGCTCCTCCGCGCTGGTCGAGGACGCCATCGAGTCCCTCGCCGGCATGGTCGTCGAGTCCGGCGTAGCTCTCGAACCCGGTGAGACCACCGATGCCCTTGTGCTGGCCGACGTCGATGCCATGACTCAGGTCTTCGGCAATCTCATCGAAAACGCCATGAAGTACGGCACGTCAGGCCGTCGCGTCGTCGTCGGAGCGCATCCCCTCGAAAACGCCGTCGAGTTTTACGTACAGGACTTCGGCCAGGGCATGGCCGAAGAGCATATCAGCCGCATCTTCGAGCGCTTCTATCGCGTGGACAAAGCGCGCTCCCGCGAATCCGGCGGCACCGGCCTCGGCCTCGCCATCGTCAAACACATCGTCCTCGCCCACGGTGGAACCATCCGCGTCGAGAGCGAACTCGGCAATGGCGCAACCTTTCTCTTCACTCTGCCGCTCGCCCCTGCGGCTCCAGTCCCAGCCCCAGCCACGGCTCCCGAAGAAACACCCGCGAAACTCGCCCGCTGACAGCTCCCTGTCACCTGTAACTCGCACCCTGTACCCTGTATTCATGCCCAGGACCGTCCACGCCGTCTGCTCCCATGACTGCCCCGACTCCTGCGGTGTCCTTGTCACCATCGACGACAGCGGGCGCGCCACAAAACTCCGCGGCGACCCCAGTCATCCCGTCACCCGCGGCTTCCTCTGCGGCAAAGTGGCGAAGTATCTCGACCGCGTCTACTCACCGGATCGCCTGCTCTACCCCATGCGCCGCCGCGCCGACGCCCCCAAAACCTCACTCCCCCAGGGACGCGAATCAGAATCCTTCGAACGCATCTCCTGGGACGAAGCCCTCGACACCATCGCAGCGCGCCTCAGCGCCGTCGCCCGCGAGCACGGTCCGGAATCGATCCTGCCCTACTCCTACGCCGGCACCATCGGCGTCCTGAACTACAGCTCTATGGACCGCCGCTTCTTCCATCGCCTCGGCGCGTCGCAGCTCGACCGCACCATCTGCTCCGAGACCGGCGGCCAGGCCCTGATCTCCGTCTACGGACGGAAGCTCGGCACCGACACCGAGGCCTTCCCGCAAGCGAAGCTCATCATCGCCTGGGCCGCGAACATCCACGGCAACAACATCCATCTCTGGCCCTTCGTCGAAAAGGCGCGGCGCAACGGAGCGAAGCTCGTCGTCATCGATCCCTATGCCACGCGCACAGCGCGCGCTGCGGACTGGCACATCCCCATCAATCCCGGCACCGATTCAGCCCTCGCCCTCGGCATGATGCACATCATCGTGCGCGACCTCCTCTTCGATCAGGACTACATCGCCCGCTGGACCTGCGGTTTCGATCAGCTGCGCGAGCGCGCCGCCGAATATCCACCCGCATACGTCTCATCGCTCACCGGCATTTCCGTCGCCGACATCGAGCGCCTCGCTCACGATTACGCAACGACCACCCCCGCCGTCATCCGCCTCAATTACGGCGTGCAGCGCAACGACAACGGCGGAGCCGCCACGCGCGCCATCGCCATGTTGCCCGCACTCACCGGCGCGTGGAAACATTACGGCGGCGGGCTGCAACTCTCGACCAGCGGCGCGTTCAAATGGGACAAAGCCGCGCTCGAACGCCCCGACCTGGCTGAGGCCAGCTCCATCGGCCGCCTCGCCCGCACCATCAACATGTCCCTCCTCGGCGACGCGCTCACCGAGCCGGACAGCTCGGCGCTCGGTTCCGACCCCGCCAACCGCCCCCCGGTCCACGCCCTCTTCGTCTACAACTCCAATCCCGCCGCCGTCGCGCCTGACCAGGCCTCGGTCCTGCGCGGTCTCGCCCGCCCCGATCTCTTCACCGTCGTTCACGAGCAGTTCTTCACCGACACAGCCGACTACGCCGAGATCCTCCTGCCCGCAACGACCTTCTTCGAGCACAAAGACATCCAGGGCGCTTACGGCCACTATTACGTGCAGCTCTCTGAGCAGGCCATCGACCCCATCGGCGAGGCGCGCTCCAACGTCTGGCTCTTCTCGCAGCTCGCTCAGCGCATGGGATTCACCGAACCCTGCTTCCGCGACACCGTCGACGACCTCATCGCGCAGGCGCTCGGTTCCGGCGATTCCGAACAGCAGCATCCATGGCTCGCGGGTGTCACCGCCGAGACCCTGCATGCAGCCGGTGGCGCCCAGCGTCTTCGCTTCGAGGAAGGGGAGAGCAAGGAGCCATTCCTGCCCTTCGCCGAAGGCCCGTTCGAAACTCCGAGCGGACGCATCGAGTTTTACTCCGCGACGCTCGCCGCACAGGGCATCGATCCGTTGCCCGCATTTGTTCCCGCGGCTGAATCGCGCCACACCGCGGCGCGCGAGCGCTACCCGCTCGAGTTCCTGCCGCGCAAGGCGGACAACTATATGAACTCCACCTTTCCCAATCTGCCCGGCCATTGGCAAATGGAATCGGCTTACAACGGCGTGCTCGAAATGCATGCTGACGATGCCACGACTCGCGGCATTGCCGATGGCGACACGGTCGACGTCTTCAACGACCGGGGCAGCCTCGCCCTGCGTGCGCATGTCAATGGCGGTGTTCGTCCCGGCGTCGTCGCCGCGCGTCTCAACTGGAACAAACTCTCTGCAGGCGGTCACAACGTGAACCTGCTCACGTCCCAGCGCCTCAACGACCTCGCCGGCGGCCCCGTTTTCTATTCCGTTCTCGTTGACGTTCGCAAGTCCGCCGCGTCCACATCAAAAGCAATCTGATCTTCGATACACTGGTCGCAATTCTCCCCGATTGCATCCTGAGCAAGCAAACCCCCGCGGGATGGGAGAGTTCCAATGATGCTGCTATCGATGAAACCGCCGGAATTCACCGCCAGTTGCTCCGCCCGTCTCCGCTTTCAGCCCTCTACCGACCCCGCCGTGCGCGCGAATCGCGCTGATATAATCGCCTTTTCCCAAAGAACGGCCCGATTTTGAGCAGTGAGGGTGTGCATATTTTTTCCGCGAACTTCTGGAGCGCTGGCTCCCCGCACGTATTTTGCAGGAATCTGCGCCGGCTCCTGGGGCGCTCCCTGGTTTTGATTCTCTTCCTGGCCCCTCTCTTGCCGGTAACGCCGCTGACCGCCCAGGAACCCTCACCAGGCGCTTCCAGCGACGTCGGCGAGAAGATCGTGGAAATTCGCGTCATCGGCAGCCGCCGCATTCCGCAGGAGACCGTCCGGGCCCGTATGTACAGTCGCCAAAACGAGCCGTACGATCCGCTCACCGTGGAGCGTGACTTCAACTCCCTCTGGAACACCGGCTACTTCGAAGACGTCCGCATCGAAAAAGAGGACACCCCCCAGGGCGTCATACTCGATGTTTATGTCCGCGAGAAACCCACCATCCGCGACATTACCTACAAAGGCAACAACTCCATCACCACCTCCGATATCCTCGACCGCTTCAAGAAGGAAAAGGTCGGTCTTTCCCCGGAAGGTCAGTACGATCCCGCCCGCATCGCCAAAGCCGTAACCGTGCTCCGGGACATGCTGGCAGAACACGGCCATCAGTTCGCCATTGTGCGTCCTGAAGTCAAAACCATCCCGCCCGCCGCGGTCCAGCTCAACTTCATCATCAAGGAAGGGCCGACCGTTAAGGTCGGCAAAATCAGCTTCAGTGGCAACCGGCGCGTCAGCTCACGTCTCTTGCGCGCGTCCATGCGCAATCTTCGGCCCGTCGGTGTTCCGCACTCCATCCTTCTGGAGAACCTCTTCGCCCGAACGTACGATGCCAGCAAGCTGGAAGAAGACACAGAGCGCGTTCGCCAGGCCTATCGCGACCGCGGCTACCTGCGTGGCGGCCCCATCGGCCCGCCGGAGACCAAAATCCGCAACGAATCCGGGCTCTCCTTCTTCACCTTCCGCCCCCGCAAAGGCAAGCGCATCGACATCCATATGAACATTGAGGAGGGCGAGCGCTACCATCTGGCCGGCATCAACTTCACCGGACTCCAGCCGGGCCAGAACCCCAAAGCTGTGCGCGCCATCTTCACGCAGAAGGACGGCTCGATCTTCAACCTCACACTGTTCCAGAAGGACCTCGATAACCTGCGCAAGGCTTACAGCCAGAACGGCTACATCAACTTCAGCCCCGTTCCCAACCCCACGTTCGATGACGCGAACCACACCGTGACCTGGAACATCGACATCGATCAGGGCAAGCAGTTCAACGTCTCCCGCATCGAGTTTCAGGGCAACACCGTCACCCGCGACTTCGTCATCCGCCGCGAGCTCCTCCTTCAGGAAGGGCAGGTCTACAACAGCCACCTTTGGGAACTCAGCCTGCTCCGCCTCAATCAGCTCGACTACTTCAATCCTCTGCGCGTCGAGCAGGACTCCGAAACCCACCAGAACACCGAAGCCGGAACCGTCGACCTTCTCCTCAAGGTCCAGGAAAAGGGGAAGAACTCCATCGGTCTCAACGGCGGCGTCAGCGGCCTTTCCGGCGCATTCCTCGGCCTCAACTACCAGACCAATAACTTCCTCGGCCTCGGCGAAACCCTCAGCGTTCAGGTCAATGCCGGCAGCCTGGCGCGCAACCTGCTGTTCGCCTTCAACGAGCCCTATTTCCGCAACAAGCCTCTCAACATCGGCTTCCAGGTCTTCAACAGGAAGACGGACTACAACGCATCGAAGAGCTATTCGCTCAGCGGCAACACCAACCAAACGCAGGCCGTCTCTTCGCTGCTGCAGAACTACAACCAGTCCTCGGACGGCTTCAACCTCTCCGCCAGCTATCCACTTCGGCATTTCAGCCTCTTCGGCTTCTCGCGCGTTGGCGCTACCTACTCCTGGGATCAGTCCTCGGTGCGTGCGTTCAGTCAGGCGTCCAGCAATCTGTTCCAGACCCTGGCCTTCCGCAGCGGCATTCAGGGCACCAACGCGCTGGAGGGCATCGTCACCAGTTCGGCGATGTTCAGCTACAACTCCAGCAACGTCTCCAGCAACTACCTGCCCCACACCGGCCAGTCGCTGGCGGCCACCGTGCAGTTCGCCGGGATCTGGGGCAGCGTGCGTTACGTCCGCCCGGTGGTCGAATATAAGCGCTTCACCCCCGTGAAAGGCCTGTGGTTCAATCCCAACGGCCGCAATACGCTCGGCGTGCGCCTCCAGGCCATTTACATCACCGGGTTCAGTGGCGACGTAGCTCCGCCCTTCGATCGTCCCTCGGCAGGCGGTGAGTCCGACATTCGCGGCTTCGACGTTCGTACCATCACGCCCTACGGATTCGTGCCTACCCGCGTCCAGTTCACGCTTACCAATCCTGACGGCTCTCCGGTCCCGCGCGATCCCACCAATCCCAGCCTCGGCAACATCCTCGTGCCGCTGCCTGTCTACGGCGTTGCCACCATCGGCGGCGACACCAGCTTCACCGGCAACCTCCAGTACATGATCCCCATTTACGGCCGCACCGTCGGCTTCAACTTCTTTGACGATTTCGGCATGGACATGGCCCTGCGCAACAGCCAGCTGCGCCAGAGCCCCGAGGGCATCGACGCCCTCAACTCGCCCTTGTACGGCTGCCCCAACTATGTCAATGGAACTTGCCAGGGTGGCCAGCAAATCAGCTTCAGCAGAACCATCAACCCAATTCCCGGCACGAACTACGTGCCCCGCGATTCAGCCGGCGGCGAGCTCGATGTCATGATGCCCATCATCAACGCTCCCTTCCGCATCTACTATGCCGTCAACCCGCTCAAACTGTTCACCACCTTCTCGCGCACGAACCTCATCACCCGCAGCATGTTCCCCGCCGGCGGCGCGGGCGATTATTCCTACGCCGAGGCCGAACAGTTCTACAACGGCCTCTACGTCCTGCGCGAGCCCAGCAAAACCTTCCGCCTGACCGTCGCCACCACCTTCTGAGACAGGAAAAAGGTCACAACTTAGAGGTTTCTGCACCCTGCACCCTGCACCCTGTAACCTGTTTCGCGTTGACGCCTTCCGCCCCCGGACCTATAATCTGCCCAAGTTCCTGAGAATTTCTCTCTGTCCGCGTCTTTGCATTTCCGGGCTGGTTTGAGCGCCCGAACCCGCTCCGGTAAGTAACAGGAAAAGGAATCCTGAGCGCGAGGAATGCGGGCCAAGCCACCCAGGAAACTGAAGGAGTTTTTCAATTCCATGAAGCATTCGTTGTCACTCGTTTGCGTGCTCGCGTCCGGAATGGGCGTCGCAGCCGTTGCCCAAGCCGCTGCTCCGGCAAAGCCGGCGTCGGATCCGCCCCCTGCAGGCTCAGTCGCTGTCACCGGCGCCACCAGGATTGCCGTCATCCAGTTCTCCGGCGCTGTGACCCAAACCAATGAATTCCAGCGGGACATCGCCGACCTCCGCAAAAAGTACGAGCCCCAGGAGGCAAAACTCCAAACCGAAAACCAGGAAATCGAGACCCTGAAGAAGCAGCTCCAGGATGGCAGCGCCACCCTGAGTGAAGCCGATCGCGCCGCCAAAATGCGCAGCATCGACGACAAGACCAAGTCCCTGCAGCGTTCCGCTCAGGACCTCCAGGGCAACGAGCAGCAGGACGGCCAGGAGACCTTCAATCAGGTTGCCAATAAGGTTGGCGAGGTCATGATCTCCTACGCACAATCCGCCGGCTTCAATCTGGTCCTCGACGCCAGCCAGCAGAACAGCACCGTTCTCTGGGCCACGCCCTCGACAGACATCACCAAGGCCGTGATTGACGCCTACAACACCAAGTCCGGCATCCCGGCGCCTCCGCCATCGGTTCCTTCGGCTCCCGCTCCTCGCGCCACGCCGGGCACGACACCGAAGCCGCCGGCTCACCAGTAGTTCGTGCCGTGATGGATCGCGGCCTTTTCTGTTGCAGGAAAAGGCCGCTGATTGACTCTCAGAAGCAGCCTGCGCCCGTTGTGTCTCTGCTGTGGAAATCCCTGTGGAAGATTTCCAGCCTTCCGCAGCCAGCTCTGTGCGACGACCCGATTCCGCCCTCGGAAATCGTCTCCGCGGCGCCTATCGCTCCCTCTTTCAGGGGGTTAGAGCACCGGTCGCAGGTTGCACGCGTCCGTAACCCCTTTTCATGCAACCTTTTATGTTTTCCACAAAAATATCTGAACGCCCGATAACCCCGCAGGCTCCGCGCTTACTGGATAATTCCCCGCTTCGAGCCCTCGACGAACTCCAAAAGGTACTGCACATCGTGCGATGGGGTCCCTTCTCCGCGCAGCATTTCGATCGCCTGGCCCGTGTTCATCTTCGCCGACAGCAACAGCCGAAAAGCATGATGCAACGCCCGCAATTGTTCCCGCGTGAACCCCCGCCGCTCCAGCCCAATCTTGTTCATCCCGAACGCGCGCGCCTCCCGCGTCGCCGACGTCAGCGAGTACGGCAGCACGTCCTGCGTCACCACGGTGCCCCCGCCGATGTAAGCATGTTTCCCCACCCGGCAGAACTGGTGAATCGGCGAAAACGCACCCACCGTCACGTAGTCCTCGATGGTCACGTGTCCGGCCAGCGTTGCATTGTTCGCCAGAATGCAGTGGTCCCCGATGACGCTGTCATGACCGACGTGAACATAGGCCATGAACAGACAATGGCTGCCCACGCGCGTCATGCCCCCGCCGCCCATAGTTCCCCGCGAAATCGTCACGCACTCGCGGATCGCGTTATCGTCGCCCAGCGTAACCCCGGTCGCTTCGCCCTTGTATTTCAGGTCCTGCGGCGCAACCCCCACGCACGCAAACGGTGAAAACCGGTTCCTTGCCCCGGCGGTCAGGCGCCCATCCAGAACAACGTGCGAAATCAGCTCGCACTCTTCACCCAGCACCACATGCGGTCCCACCGTTGACCACGGCCCAATGGTGCATGATTCGGGAACGACCGCGCTGGGTGCAATGATGGCCGTCGGGTGAACGCTCACTCCTGATTCACCGATTCGCCCACCGATCCCCCCACCAGTACTGGTTCAGATTCCGTCGCAGCACCCTGCGCCTCCTGGACTCGCGGGACCAGCGCGCACATCACCGTTGCTTCGCAGGCCAGCTTGCCATCCACCGTTGCACGGCCCTCCATCTTCGCCGCGCGCGGCTTCCAGTTCAGCACCTTCACCTCAATCCGCAGCTGATCGCCCGGCACCACCGGCTTCCGGAACTTCGCGCGCTCGATGCTGGTAAAGACCATCAGCTTCTTATCCCGGTCCGGCACCTCCGGCATCAGCAGCACCCCACCCGCCTGCGCGATCGCTTCGACCACCAGCGCCCCCGGCATGATCGGATAACCCGGGAAATGGCCCTGGAAAAACGGCTCATTGATGGTTACGTTCTTCAGCGCAACAATCCGCGCCTTCCGCTCGATCTCCGTAATCCGGTCGATCAGCAGAAACGGGTAGCGATGCGGCAGAATGCTCATGATCTCGCTGATCTCGAGCACCTGCCGTCCTTCCAGAATGCAGTCGGTGTTTTCCATTGTCGGGCAGCGCCGATTATAAATCGCCAGCATGGCAGAACGCGTCTTCCCAGCTTCCAGCTTCGTGCTTCCCGCTTCCAGCTCCCAGCTAAACCAGCGCCAGCAAAGCCAGCCCCAACGCCACCGGCATCGCCACCACGCCGACCTTCAAAAACTCCCAACCCGTAATCTCCGCGCCCTCCCGCCGCAGCGCGATCAACCACAGAATCGTCGCCAGCGATCCGGTCACCGACAGATTCGGCCCCAGATCCACGCCGATCATCAACGCATGCGCCAGCAATCCATGCGGCCCAATCTGCCGCAGCGCCGTTCCCGCGGCCAGCCCCGCCGGCAGATTGTTCATCACGTTCGCCACGAGCGCGATGCCGAACCCGCCGACGAATTTGCCTGTCCCATCCGGTGCCGCGATCAGCCACAGTAGCCCAGCCCGGCTCAGGCGCATCATGCCCGCGCGATTCAGCGCCTCCACAATCATGAACAGCCCAGCGACCAGCGGCAGAACGCTCCACGCCACATTGCGCACCGCCGTCTTCGGCGATTTTCGATCCCGAATCGCCACCAGAACCAGCGCCACGATTCCCGCTCCGAACGTCGGCCCTCCCAACGGAATCCCCAACGCCGAAGAAATCAGCAGCGCCCCCACCGCAATCCCGATCCCCGTCAGCGCCAGCCACCCCGCTCCCTCCAGCCGCCGCGGCTCGTTCACGGCCGCCGCCTTGCCCGCGAGCGCCTTCTTCGAGAGCAGCCGCAAACACACGAAGGTCGCCGCCACCGATGCGACCGAAGGCAACAGAAACATCCGCATCCACTGCCCAAGCGGCGGCAAATGCGTCCCATACACCACCAGGTTGGCCGGATTCGCAATCGGCAACACAAAGCTCGCCGCATTTGCGATCAGCGCGCAAGCCAGCAGATGTGGCCGGGGCTCTACCTTCGCTCTTCGCACCGCCGCCAGAACCGCCGGCGTCAGCACCACCGCCGTTGCATCGTTCGACAGCAATACGGTGACCACGATCCCCGCCACATAGACCCACAGAAACAACCGGCTCGCTGAGCCCCGCGCGTGACGCACCGCTATATGCGCGACCCAATCGAACACGCCCTCCTCGCGCGCCACCTCCGCCAGGATCATCATGCCCGCGAGAAAAAGATAAACATCCACTCCTTCGCGTATGGCGTGCATCGCCGCACGCAGCGGCAACAAGCGCGTCGCCACCAGCAACACGGCGCCCCCGCCAATCCACACCCACTCCGCAAGCCCGCGCGGACGCACCAGCATCAGGGCAATGCTGGCCAGCGAAATAGTCCAGATCAGGACAAGTGACATGCGTAAGAGGCGGCCGCGAATAGTTCGAGACACCAGGATGCTCTCGCATTACACTAAATCCGGCTTACCCTCGGAATCGCTTTTTATCGGTCGGGCGCGGGAGCAACCGTGTGCCGGTCGTGGAGTCAAAATGTCCCCAGCCGAACGGCTATACTACGCCGATTCGTTCCTGAAATCGTTCCCCGCCGCCGTCGCCGACGTCCACGAGCTCTCCCGCACCCAGGGCGAATCTGTCTGGCAGATTGCCCTCGACCGCACCACCTTTTACCCCACCAGCGGTGGCCAGCCATTTGACACCGGGGTCCTGCGCGCGGTTTCCTCCAGCGGCGCCTCCATCGATATTCCCGTCGAATCTGTCGAAGAAGATGACCAGGGGCAAGTCTGGCACTTCGTCCGCAAGCCTCTCGCCCTCGGAGCCAAAGTCGAGGGCCTCATCGACTGGCAGCGCCGCTTCGACCACATGCAGCAGCACACCGGCCAGCACCTGCTCTCCGCCGTCTTCCTGCGCGAACTCAACGCGCCCACCGTCTCCTTCCACCTCGGCGACTCTGTTTCCACCATCGATCTGGCCGGCGGCCCCTTCGCCCATCACAGCATCGAGCGCGTCGAGCGTCTCTGCAACGAAATCATCGCGGAAAACCGCAGCGTCTCCATGCGCAGCGTGGCGCGTGCCGAGGCAGAATCCCTCCTCGCCGCCGGACAGTTGCGCAAACTTCCCGAACGCTCCGGCGAGATCCGTCTCATCGAAATCGATGGCATCGACCGCAATGCCTGCGGTGGAACCCATCTCCACTCCACCGGTCAGATCGGAGCACTGCTCCTCCGTGGCGCGGAAAAAGTCAGCCGCGGTGTGCGCGTCGAGTTTGTCTGCGGCCTGCGCGCTGTCCGCACCGCCCGCGCCGACGCCGCCATCCTCGGCCAGATCACAGCCGCCCTCTCCGCCCCGGCCCCGGACATTCCTGCCGCCGTCGAGCGCCTCCGGGCCGAATCCAAAGCCGCCGCCAAAGACCGGCAGCGCCTTCGCGAAGAGCTGGCCGACTACCACGCCTCGCGGCTAGCCGTTGAAGTTCCGATCGAAAACCGTCTGCGCATCGTCGACCGCGCATGGAAGGACCGTGACCCCGAATACATCAAGATCCTTGCCTCGCGCCTCACCAAAGCCGCGCCCTCCACCATCGTTCTCTTCGCTACAGAAGTCGCTGACACTGCCTTCGTCATTCTGGCCCGCAGCCTCGACTTCAACTTCGATTGCGGCAGCATTCTGAAAGACGCGCTCTCCCAAATCGGCCTCCGCGGCGGCGGTTCGTCCGACTTCGCCCAGGGCGAGGTCCCCTCGCAGCAGCTAACCCCTCTCCGCGCCGCGATTCTCGAATCGGTCCGCGCCGCCGTCGCCAACAATCGGTGAAGCGCCGCAGCCTGCCATACTGCACGCGGACTGATGCTCCAGCTCCCGGCTCCGAGCCCGGTTATTGGCGCTCGGCCTCCGATGCCGTAGAATCAAGATTGTCTTTCCCACCCCGTGGGGCTATAGCTCAGCCTGGGAGAGCGCCTCGTTCGCAACGAGGAGGTCGTCGGTTCGAGCCCGACTAGCTCCACCAAGACTAACGCCGTTACATCCTCCTTTTGCGGACAGCACTTCCGTGACGGACCCACAATGAGCCAGGCAGACTTTCGCGTCGAGAAGGATTCCCTGGGCGACGTTGCTGTGCCGGCGGACAAACTGTGGGGCGCGCAGACCCAGCGTTCGCTCGAGCATTTCAGCATTGGCGTCGATCTGATGCCGCGGGAGATGATCGCGGCGTACGCGATCCTCAAGAAGGGCGCGGCGAATGCAAATCGCGCGGGCGGCCGGCTCGACGCGAAGCGGCACGCGCTGATGGTTCGCGTGTGCGATGAGATTCTCGCCGGCCAGCACCAGGATATGTTTCCCCTGCATGTGTGGATGACCGGAAGCGGCACACAGTTCAACATGAACGTGAACGAGGTGATTTCCAATCGCTGCTGCCAGCTTGCCGGGACACCGCTGGGCGGCAAAGCCCCCGTTCATCCCAACGACGACGTGAATATGTCGCAGTCGTCGAACGATTCGTTTCCATCGGCAATGAACATCGCGGTGGCCGTGAATGTGACGGAACGGCTGATTCCTTCGGTTCGGAATCTGCATGACGCGATTGCGGCGAAGGCCGAAGCATGGAAGGACATCGTAAAAATCGGCAGGACGCACATGCAGGACGCCACGCCCCTAACGCTGGGTCAGGAGTGGTCAGGCTATGCGGCCATGCTCGCGGACAACCTCGACCGGATTGAGGACGCACTGAAGGGCGTGTATCGCCTCGCGCTGGGCGGAACGGCTGTGGGCACGGGCATCAACGCGGCTCCCGATTTCGGGGAGGCAGCTGCAGCTGAGATCGCCCAACTCACAAACCTGCCGTTCGTCACTGCGCCCAACAAGTTTGCCGTCCAGGGCGCCCACGACGATCTGGTGCAGGCATCGGGCACGCTGCGCACGCTGGCGGTTTCACTTTACAAAATCGCGAACGACATTCGTCTGATGTCGTGCGGTCCACGGGCCGGATTTGCCGAGTTGCTGATCCCTGAAAACGAGCCTGGCTCCTCGATTATGCCCGGCAAAGTCAACCCCACGCAGGCTGAAGCTCTGACGATGATCGCCGTTCAGGTGATGGCCAACGACGTCGCAGCCGGATTCGGTGGCGCCGGCGGCTACCTCGAGATGAACGTCTACAAACCGCTGCTGATTTTTAACGTTGCTAACTCGATCCGAATACTATCCGACGGCTGCACGAACTTCCGCAGATTCCTGATTGAAGAAGCAAAGCCGAATCTGAAGAAGATTCAGGAAGACGTTGACCGATCTCTGATGCTGGTCACGGCGCTCTCGCCGGTGATCGGTTATGACAAAGCGTCGAAGATCGCGCACTACGCGATGGATAACGACCTCACGCTGAAAAGCGCGGCTCTGAAGCTTGGTTTCGTTACGGAGGAGGAGTTCGACCGAGTTGTCGATCCGAAGAAGATGGTGCATCCTTCCGCGGCCGAACCCAAAACGAAATAGCAGTCGTCGCCGACCCGGATCCTGCTGAACGGCGTCTCGAATAGAGAGACGATTCCTGGTGACACACATCGGAGCGCTCAAGTATGGTTTTGCCTGGTGTCGCCAGCGCACTTCCGCGATCCGAAAACTGGATCCCCTGATCACACATGATCCCCAACAACCAATACGAGAAGTCAGTAGCTGCGCGCGCTGCTGTTGTCGCCGCACTGCCGGTCCTGGCGTTCTTTTTTTTCGCGGCATCGCTCCCGGCACAAACCCCGGCACGCGAACAGGCGGCAACCTCATCCGGCATCCCTGCCCAGGATCAGGAAGGCATCGATCGCGACATCGCGCGGCATTTTGGCGACGCTCCGCCCAATCCTGGCCCCCGATCCAACCTCTCACGATCGATGAAGCCCGCCGACGTGCGAGCCGCGATGCGGAAAGTGGCGGACTGGGAGCTGAGCTGGTCGCAGCCCTGGTTCGATCGCATCTGGACCTGGAGCGTGCTCTACTCCGGGTTCATGGCGACCTCGGATACTCTGCACGATCCGAAATATCACGACGCCATGCAGGGCATGGCGGAGAAGTTCAACTGGTCGTTGCGTTCCGAGATTCCCAACGCTGATGACCAGAGCGTGGGCCAGACCTACCTCGAACTCGCGCTCCCCCAGCCGGCCCCCGGAAAAATCGACCCGACACGGAAGGCGCTTGACGGCCTGCTCTCCGGCAGCGCGGCCCCCATCCCCAAAGGCCAGGCAGACATCCCGTGGTGGTGGTGCGACGCGCTTTTTATGGCTCCGCCGGTGTGGTCGCGCATGTACGCAGCGACGCACGAATCCAAATATCTCGCCTACATCGATCGGCACTGGTCCGAAACGTCCGCGCTTCTGTACGATCCTCAGCGCCACCTCTACTACCGCGACGTCACCTTCCTGCACAAGACCGACGATCGCGGCAACCCCATCTTCTGGTCGCGCGGGAACGGATGGGTGATGGCCGGAATTGCGCGCACCCTCCAGACCATGCCCAGCGACTATGCCAATCGCGGCAAGTACGAACAGCAGCTGCGAGAAATGGCAGCGGCTGTTCTCCCGTTGCAGGATTCCGCGACTGGGCTGTGGCATTCCAATCTGCTCGATCCCGCCGGCTACCCGCAGCCCGAGGTTTCCGGCTCGGCATTGATCACCATGGCTCTCGCCTGGGGCGTGAATCATGGCGTGCTCCCTCGCTCCCAATACAAGCCGGTCATCGCGAAAGCGTGGAGCGGACTGGTGGGCGAGATTTATGCCGACGGCCGTCTCGCCAACATTCAGCAGACCGGATCGGCGCCGGCATACTATCTGCCCTCCTCGAGCTACACCTACGGCGTTGGAGGTTTTCTCCTTGCCGGAGCTCAGGTCGAGCAGCTCGCCAGGCATCGCGGCAAGTAATCTTGTGACTGAAGCTGTTCGAACCGGCTTTTGTCCTCCAGAAAGCAGCCGCGGTGGCCGAGGCTAGGCGCGCTCACCGTACCGGAAGTGGCCTTCATCCGGCCCTCGAAACAGAGCGGCAGAGTCTCTCACCTCGCGAACCGCAAACTCCACGCCTGGCTGCCGGCGCCACGCCAACCGGGCACCTCAGTTGACGCTGATATCCCCATCCACATCCACGACGATCGAGTCGCCCTCCAGCGTCATAGAGTGAATCTTCAGCCGATCCAGCGTCACCTGATACCCGGTCGTCTGCGTTGAACCCTCCAGCGCCTTGCGCAGCATGTCCGCCGCATTCACCTTCATGCTCGACGGAATCTGGTGGCTCAAAAACGGCATGAGCAAAAAGTTCAGCTCTCTTGACTCGCTGACGTGCTCGATCCGCGCATCGCGGAAGCCGATTGTCTCGCCTTCCGCTTCAGGCACCATTGAAACCTCCACCGTCGGCGCCAGACTCAGCCCAAGGCAGCGCCCGCTCACCGCCGTCCCCAGCTTCGCGTGGATCTTCAGCTTCACCTGCACGCGATCCCCTGCGAAACTCACCTCGGGCTCCTCGGCATACACCGGGCAACTCGACTTCGCGTTGCCCTTCAGATAGTACCGGCCCTGCGGACCTCCAAACAGTTGTTGATCGAGCGTACGTTCGAGCGCCGCGCGGCTCACCTTCAGTTCAGCCGCGTGCGCCGGAACCCCGACACCGCCCATCGCCATCACCGCCGCGAGCGTCGGCAACCACCTGCGCAAACAGAGAAGAGCGGAACGCATCGTGTCCATAGCTACGCACATAGACTACGCAACCGTTCCCGCGGACTAAAATCGAGCTTCGGGCCGTTCGCATGACCACATCCGCCGCCATCGCCCCTCCCGCCATCCGCCCCCCGGTCGCGCTGCGCCGTTTCGCCTGGGGCGTGCTCGCTTACAACATTGCCGTCATCGTCTGGGGATCGGCGGTCCGTGCTACCGGCTCCGGCGCTGGCTGCGGCGATCGCTGGCCCCTCTGCAACGGAACCCTCCTCCAGCACCACCCTGCTCTTGCCACGCTTATCGAACTGGCTCACCGCGCCACCAGCGGCGTCGATCTCCTCTGCGTCCTCGCGCTCCTCTTCTGGACCATGGCCGTCGTGCCGCGCCGCCATCTCGCGCGCGCCTGTGCCATCGCGATCCTCGTCCTCACGCTCAATGAAGCTCTCCTCGGCGCGCTGCTCGTCCTGCTCGGCCATACCGCATCCGACCGCTCTCCCTCCCGCGCCGTTTACCTCGCACTCCACCTCACCAACACACTGCTTCTGCTGGCGGCGCTCGCCCTCACCGCGCACTTTCTCTCTCGTCGCGCCGGCCTGATGCGCGGAACCCTCACCGTCCGAGCTCCTCGCCTTTCTGTCACCGGCCTCGTCGCTACGCTCATCGTCGGCGTCACCGGCTCGCTCGCCGCACTCGGTGATACCCTCTACCCCGCGCACAGCCTCCTCACCGCCATCGCTCAGGACTTCTCCTCGAACAGCTCCTGGCTGCTGCAAATCCGCTGGCTCCATCCCGCCATCAGCCTCGTCGCGGGAGTCTTCATCGTCTGGCTCATCGCGCGCGCCTTCCGCAGCCCCGCAACCCGACCCCTCGCCATCGGCGTCCTCCTCCTCCTTGCGCTCCAGTACCTGCTCGGCATCGCCGACGTCGCCTTCCTCGCGCCCACCTGGTTGCAAATGACGCACCTCCTCGGCGCAGACCTTCTATGGATTACCCTCGTCATTCTCTCCGCGCGCATTTGCCTCATCCCCAAACCGGCCTCCGTCGCGCGCTAGCGTCCCCTGCTCCAGAACGAAGTTCCTTGCTTCTCCTTCACCCTCCGATTAGATTGCTGTGTGGACGCGTCTTTGGCCGTTGTTCTGCCGAACCTCCCAAATCAAATGATTCTTCTTGCTATCGGGGGACCTCACTATGCGCATTTCCTGCCGTCATGCTGCAAACGTTTTCATTGCTCTTTTTCTCGCGCTCGCCGTTCGTCCGTGCCTGCGCTCCCAGGCCACAAATTATCCCGACAAGCCCCCTGTCCTCCTCGGCGCCGCCTGGTATCCGGAACAGTGGCCCGAGTCTCGCTGGGATCAGGACCTCACCCTCATGGAAGCCGCGCACATCGACGTTGTGCGCGTCGCCGAATTTGCCTGGAGCACCATGGAGCCCTCCGAGGGCAACTACCAATTCGACTGGCTCGATCGCGCCATCGCCGCTGCGGCCAGGCATCACATCTGCGTCGTCCTCGGCACGCCCACCGCGGCCCCGCCCGCATGGCTCACCACGAAGTATCCTGAAACGCTGCGCTGGAATGAATTTGATCGTCGCGACGAGCACGGCAACCGCCAGCAGTTCTCCTTCACCGATCCTAAGTACCGCCAGTTCGCGCACGCCATCGCCGAGCAGATGGCGATTCACTTCGGCCACAACCCCAACGTCGTCGGCTGGCAACTCGACAACGAATACGCCAATCCCTCCTTCGACCCTTCCGCCAAAGAACAGTTTCACCGCTGGCTCGAAAAGAAATACGGTTCCGTCGCTGAGCTGAATCGCCGCTGGGCCACCGCCTACTGGTCGCAGACCTACGACAATTTCGACGAAATCCCCGTCCGCGAAAACGATGAGAATCCCGCGCTCCTCCTCGACTGGAAGCGCTTCGTCAGCGAAACCTGGAAGAATTACTCCGAAAACCAAATCTCCGCCATCCGTACCCACGCCGATCCCCGCCAGTTCATTACCACCAACACCATGGGCTGGTTCGACGGCTTCGACGAATACACTGTTCACTCCGTCCTCGACATCGCAGCCTGGGACGACTACATCGGCTCCGACAAATACGACTACGTTTCCAACGGCGCCACCCACGACCTCACCCGCGGCTACAAAAACAAAAACTTTTGGGTCATGGAAACAGAACCCGCGTTCGTCAATTGGCGTAAGACCAACACGCCTCTCTGGCGTGGACAAATCCGCGACATGGCCTGGCAAGCCATTGGCCACGGTTCCGATGCCGTCGAGTACTGGCAGTGGCGCAGCGCCCCCAACGGCCAGGAGGAATACCACGGCGTCCTCGTCGGCGCCGACGGCACTCCCGTTCCCGACTACGCGGAGATTCAGCAGGTCGGCGAAGAGTTCGCCAAAGCCGGACCCGCCCTCGCAGGTACCTCACCCCACTCCGACGCCGCTCTCGTCAACGACTACGACTCGCGCTGGGCCATCAGCTTCCAGCGCCACTCCGCCAACTTCGATCCCGTCGGCGAAATGCTCGCCTTCTATCGCCCCCTCCGCGAAAAATCTCAGTCCGTCGACGTGATCTCCATCAACGCTCCCTTCGACGGCTACAAAGTCCTCGTCCTCCCAGGCCTCAACGTCATCTCGCAAAAAGCCGCCGACCGCCTTATGGAATACGTCCGCAACGGCGGCCGCCTCCTCCTCGGCCCCCGCTCCGGCATGAAAGATGAATTCGACGCCCTCCAGCCTGAACGCCAACCCGGCGCCCTCGCCGCACTCCTGGGTGGCCGCGTGGATCAGTTCTACGCACTTGATTACGACGTCCCCCTCACCGGCGACCTCGGATCCGGCACCGCGAACATCTGGGCCGAACAGCTCAGCACCCAGTCATCCGACACCAAGGTCGTCGAGCGCTACGGGGTAAAAGGTCAAAATAGCGGGGCCCCCGGCGCGCCCGGTTTTGGCGCGACGGGGCTGAACGGCTGGCTCGACGATCAGCCCGCCGTCCTCACTCGCAAGGTCGGCAAAGGACGCATCACCTATGTCGGCGCGTGGCTCGACGACGCCCTCCTCGACAACATCACCGCAGGCCTCCTCGAAGAAGCGGGCGTCCAGCCCATCCTTCCTGGGGTTCCCAAAGGGGTCGAAGTTTGCCGCCGCACGGGTGACGGGAAAACAGGGCAGGGAAAATCCGTTCTCATCCTCATCAACCACAACTCGGACGCCGCCCACGTCTCGCTCCCGGCGCCCATGCGCAACCTCATTGGCAGCCAGAGCACTGCGGTCAGCACCGTCGATTTGCCCGCCTATGGCGTCGCTGTCCTGGCGAAAGAATAAGCGAACCGGCTGGGTCTTCTGACCCGCATCCATCGTCACGGCAGCAGTATTTGTTGTCCTCCCATGCGCCGGAGATCTTCGTGATCTCCGGCGTTTCTTACCGTGCCCATCGCATCGCCGCGTGCACCAGAGTACAGTCGCGAAACTGACACAAGCTTCGACCCCACGCCTTGCCTCCCCCACTACGCTGTGACTGTTCCGGCTGGAGGTTACATGCGAAGCCTGTTCTGCCTGTTCATCATGCTCACTCCGGCGCTCACCGCGCTGGCCGATCCCACGCCGAACGTCACCTACACCGGCGGCACCATCACCACCCCGGCTGCAGAAACCGTCGGCACACTCGACCTGTCCCTTCCCGATGCGCTGCGTTTCCGCTCCACTGCGGGCTCTGTCGATATCCCCTGGGACTCGATACAGTCGTGGGATTGCTCCGCTCAGCTCGCTCATCATCTCGGCGTGCTTCCCACCATCGCCGTCAGCCTCGTGCGCAAGCGCCAGCGGGTTCACTATTTTCGCGTCGTGTGGTGGGACCAGAATCAAAACGTGCAGGGCATGCTCTTCGAAATTCCAAAGCAGTTCCCCAACATCCTCGAAACCGCTCTTGAGGCCCACGTCCCCGGCAAATCACGCTTGCAATTGCAACACTAGCTCGACCCCGCGACTGCCTGTTCCCTGTTCCCAGTTGCCTGTTCCCTGCTTTTCAACCACACCCGCGAAATCGCCCGCAGGGCCGCCTTCGGCGGAACCTTGCCATACTCGCCAGCAAACACAATCTCCCCCGCCCGCTTCGCCTGCGGACGGTAATACCACCGGCTGAAGAGGCACAGATAGTCGGCAATCTCCCCGCTCCGATTCTTCTCCCGGCCCCTTCGCCGCTCCGTCGCCGGACGCAATCCGGCCAACGCCGTCTCTAGCCTCTGCTCCAGCTCGTCGCGCGTCGCCACCGTCACCACTCGTCCCTCCAGAGGAACCGCCTCCACCAATCTCACCGGCTGTGCAAACAACGAAGTCGATCCAGCGGCCTCGTTCGCATGCCGCATCCCCACCACAGAAAAGAGCACCGGCCCATACAGCGATCCTTTGGCCAGCAGAAACAGCGCCACGTGCTCTGCCTCCGCCGCCGCCTGGACAATCACGCCATCCAAATGCGCCAGCGCCCGCACCACCACCGGAGCCTCGGCCGCCACTGCCTCTGCCTTCGTCAGCCGCGCATGCAGTTCCGCTGCCCGCTCAAACTCCGTCAGCCCCGATGCCTCGTCTCGCGCCTTCTGGAGCGCCTCCACCAAACTCCCGCCGCGCGTCCACAAAAACGCCCGCACCGCCGCTGCTTCTTCCGCATAGCGCTCGTCCGTGCATCCTTTGAAGCACGGCGCCAGGCACTTATTCATCTCCGAGTACACGCAGCCAGGAAAAGCGGGGTCCGGCGCCAGGTCATCCACGCAACGCCGTAGTTTGAACAGGTCCAGCATGTCCTCGGAGAACCGCTCCGCCGCCAGCCGCGAGGGAAATGGCCCGTACAGGTCCTCCATCCCCGCTTTTGTAACGCGATTGGTTACATATACGCGCGGATAAGAGTTTTCCACCGTCATTCGTAACAGTGACGGCGACTTAAGATGCAGCCGCTTCCTGGTTCTCTCGCCAAACACTGGCCACGACGCCTCATACAGCCGCACCAGAGCCTCGAAATCCGATCCCGTCAGCGCATATTCGATCCGCGCCACGCGGCCCGCCAGCTGCAGCCGCTTCGTCTGATCCGGCCGCGCCTCGAGCAATCTGCGAATGCGTCGCCGCAGGTTCGGCGTGCGACTCACATAGGGCTCTGTGCGCACATCGTCGCCAAACAGCGCAAACACGCCCGCCGCAGCAGGAATCTCCTGCCACCTCGGCTGCGCCGCATCATACGGGATTTGTTCCGGAAACATCACCAGCGCTCGTCGCCCCATTCAGTTGACCGTTCTCTACAACCTGGCTAACATAAGTTAGCAGGAACACGTCATGATCTCTGCTACTGTCTTCGAAGCAAAGACCAATCTCTCCAGTCTCGTAAAAAAGGCACGCAAGGGTGAGACGGTCATCATCACTTCCGGCCGCAGCCGCACCCCTGTGGCTAAATTGGAAGCGATTGAGGCCGTCCCGCGCAAGCGCCTCGGCGCTCTCGAAACGCCCGGCTTCGTCCTGACGAGCGCATTCTTCGAGCCGCTGCCGGAGGAGGAACTCCGCCTGTGGAACGGCGGGGATAGGCCCCGCAAAACCGCGCGGCGCCGCGCTAAAAAGTGAGAGTTCTCCTCGATACTCACGCTCTCCTTTGGGCCGTTCTGTCCCCAAAATCTCTCAGCCGCCGGGCGTCTTCGGCGATCGCGAACCCGTCCAACGAAATCGTCGTTTCTGCCGCCTCAGCCTGGGAGATCGCGACCAAAGTCCGCCTCGGCAAACTGAAGGGCGCAGAGGCTCTTGAGGGCGATTTTCTCGCGGTCATCGACGCGGCCGGCTACTCTCTGCTTTCCATCGATGCGAGCTCCGCCCTGCGTGCCGGCCGTCTCGCCAGCCAGCATCGCGATCCCTTCGACCGCGTCCTTGCCGCACAGTCGCTCGCCGAGGACATTCCTATCATCAGCACCGACGCTCAGCTCGACTCCTTCGGCGTCCGCCGCCTCTGGTAGCGGCCAGCGACCTGTTCCCTGTTGCCTGCTTCTAAGCCCCCGCGATCGTCATACCATCGACCCGTAGCGTCGGCGCCGCCGTCGCCCCGCGAAACACCAAGTCGCTCCCGATCGCGGTGATGTTCCGCAGCATCTCCTTCAAATTTCCCGCGATCGTGATCTCGTGCACCGGATACGCCAGCTCGCCATTCTCAATCCACAACCCGGCCGCGCCCCGCGAATAATCGCCCGTCACCAGATTCACCCCGTGCCCCAGCATCCGCGTCACATAAAGCCCGCGCTCCACACCGCGAATCATCTCCTCCGCCGTCCGCGTCCCCGCCTCAAGAAACAAATTCCCGGCATCGAGATACGGATTCCCCGCCAGCCCGCGCCCCGCATTCCCCGTACTCTTCATCCCCAGCTTGCGTCCTGCATACGTATTCAGGATGTAATTCTTCAGCACGCCCTTCTCCACAATCACCGTCCGCCGGCTCGGCAATCCCTCCGCATCGAACGGCGACGTCCCGAATCCTCCCGGAATCGTCCCGTCATCCACCACCGTCACCGCCGCCGCCGCGACCTCCTCGCCCAGCTTCCCCGTAAAAATCGACGCCCCGCGATAAATCGCATCGCCCGTCGCCGCATCGAACACCGCGCCCACCAATCCCCGCGCCACTTCCGGCGCGAAAATCACCGGAGCCTGCTGGGTCGGCACCCTCCGCGCATCGAGCATGCGTAACGTCCGCCGCGCCGCTTCGCGACCCACCTCCTCAGGCTGCTCCAGATCTCGAGAAGACCGCGCCTGCGACCACCAGTAGTCCCGCTGCATCTCGCCATTCGCGCCCTGCGCAATCGGACTCGCCGAGATGGAGCAGTACGACGACCGATACTCGCCCACAAATCCGCGCGAATTCGCAAACACTCTCCGGCCCGTCGCCGCGTCGAAGCTCGCGCCATCGCTGTTCACCAGCCGCGTGTCCGCCGCCATCGCCGCAGCCTCTGCCCGCCGTGCCCACGCAATGCGCTCTTCAATCGGCAGCGAGTACACATCTTCGTGATACAGCCCCAGATCCCCGCTCAACCGCCCAAATTCGGCCGCCTCCGCGAGGCCGGCAAACGGATCGACCGACGTCACCTGTGCCAGCCCCACAGCGCCCTGCACCAGATACTCGATCCCCTCCTGCGTAAAGTCGCTCGACGAAGTGCTCGCCACGCGATACCCGTTTTCCGCTTCGACCAGCACCCGCAGCCCCACGCCGCGCGATCCAGACTCCTTCAGCGTCTCGACCTCGCCCATCCGCACCGTCGTCGAAAACTCATCGCCCTCCCGGATCGTCACCTCCGCATCCGACGCCCCGCTCAGCAGCGCGCGCGCCACAACAAACTCCGCCAGTTCCCGCAAATTGGTTTGCGCCTCAACCACCCTTGCCTCTGCCTTACCCATACCCTCAAGCTATCAAAACCTGGCCGAGTTCATCCGCCATCCACGCCTGTGCAGTTGTTCTCAAGGACGCTTTACTCCGTATATCCGTATTGATATAATACCTTCATGAAGCCGGTTCGGTTCCTCGGCGATTCGCGAAAGGTGTTGCGCGGGTTTCCGAAGACTGCTCGCCAACAGGCTGGGTACCAGTTAGGACGGCTGCAGAATGGGGATTCAGGCGAACGATTTCAAGCCGATGCCATCCATTGGCAAAGGAGTCGAAGAAATCCGCATCTGGGCAGAATCAGGCACATACCGCGTGGTCTACACGGCACGGCTCGCGGAAGCCGTCTATGTGATCCACGCCTTCCCGAAAACGACCCAAGCCACTTCTCAGCGTGATATTGAGATAGCGCGTGACCGGTTCAAACAGATGATGCGAGGGAGAGAATGAGGAAACTGAAAGCTGAAGAATTCGCCAACGTTTGGGATGCGCTTGCCGACACGCCGGAAGAGTTGGCCAATCTCACCCTGCGCTCGGAACTCATGACCAGGATCGAAGCGATCGTGAAGAAAAATGGGTGGACTCAGGCCGAGGCCGCGAAGCGCTGCGGAGTAACGCAGCCGCGCCTCAACGATCTGCTGCGCGGACGGATTTCGCGTTTCTCCCTCGATGCGCTGGTCAATATCGTCTCAAAACTCGGTTGCCGCGTCACGGTCAGGATCAAGCGCGCCGCGTAGCTGTGAGAAATCCCCAGATCGACGAAGCAAAACGAAGGCTACCGCCCAGTCCCCCCCACCGTCATCCGGTCCAGCTTCACCGTCGGCATCCCCACCCCCACCGGCACGCTCTGCCCATCCTTGCCGCACGTCCCGATTCCCTCATCGAGCGCCAAATCGTTCCCCACCATCGACACATGCTTCAGCGCCTCCGGCCCGTTCCCGATCAAAGTCGCGTCACGCACCGGCGCCGTCACCTTCCCGTCCTCGATCAGGTATGCCTCCGACGCCGAGAACACAAACTTTCCGCTCGTGATGTCCACCTGTCCGCCGCCAAAATTCACCGCATACAGCCCCCGCTTCACGCTGCGGATAATGTCCTCGGGCGCGTCGTCCCCCGCCAACATATACGTGTTGGTCATCCGCGGCATCGGAATCTGCTGATAACTCTCCCGCCGCCCATTGCCCGTGCTCGCGATTCCCATCAGCCGCGCACTCAGCTTGTCGCTCAAATAGCCCTTCAGAATTCCGCCCTCAATCAGTACCGTCTCCTGGGTCGCTGATCCCTCATCGTCCACGTTCAGTGATCCACGCCGTGAAGGCATCCGTCCGTTGTCGACGACCGTTACCTTGCTGCTCGCCACCTCCCGCCCAATCAGCCCAGCAAACGCCGACGTCTTCTTCCGGTTGAAGTCCGCTTCCAGCCCGTGCCCTACCGCCTCGTGCAGCAGAACTCCTGGCCATCCCGGACCCAGCACCACTTCCATCTCGCCCGCCGGAGCCGCCACCGCGCTCAGTTGTAAAATCGCCGTCCGCGCCGCTTCCTCCGCGAAATGCTCCGGCCCCTTCGCGCCCGCAAAATATCCAATCTCCACACGGCCCCCGCCACCCGAACTCCCCTTCGACGATCGCTCCACATCCTTCGCGATCACAAACACGCTCATCCGCGCCAGCGGCTGCGTATCGCTCGCGTACGTCCCATCCGACCCCGCAATCAAAATCCGTCGCAGCTCATCGGCGTAGCTCGCCCTCACCTGCGTGATCCGCGGATCGTAATTCCGTGCCGCGCGATCCGCCCGCCGCACCAATTCCAGCTTCGTCGCCAGATCCGTATCCAGCTCCGCCCCTGCTGCCGGATACAAACTCGGCGCATCCGTCTCCGTGAATCCCTGAACCGTCTGCTTCGCAGGCCCGCTCGCGATCAGCGCCGCCGTCCGCGCAGCCCGCATCAACCGCTCCGCCGACAATTCGTCGGTGTACGCGTATCCGGTCCGCTCGCCACTCACCACGCGCACGCCGCAACCCGCACTCACCCCCTGGCTCGCCGACTTCACAATCTGCTCGTCGAGCCCCAGCGACGTCGCCGCCACGGACTCAAAATACAAATCCGCATAATCGCCGCCCGCCGACAACGCCTCGCCGAGACACCGCTCCAGCAGCCGCTCCGTGACCCCGAACTTCTCAAAGAAATACCGCTTGTGCTCCACTGTTCACCCTCAGCCGAGCGCCACAAGCGCTCTTATCACTACAGTAACCCGTATTGCGCGTAGCTTCCTTGATTCTTAATCTGATTTCCAGGGACAGTCGACACCCGTTCGTGCCATTCTGATAACTATGAAGAAGCTATTCCTCCTCTGCTGCATGCTCGCGTTCACCGCGTCCGCGTTCGCGTCGTCGCATCACCATCATCATCACCACAAACCCCACAACGGCACGCCCAATCATCGCCCCTCCTAATACCTTGTAGGGCGTGACCCACGCACGCCCCCGGCCGTGCCGCGCCTTCCAAGCTCCTCGACTTGTCCCCTTCTTCGCCCCCGGTGTACCTTCCGACTATGAGCACAGCCGCCGCGCCCACCGCGCCCACACCCCCCGTCCCCGATCCCCGCTACCCCATCGGAAAATTCCGCCGCGCCGAAGCCAACCTCACCGATCACCCCGCCTCCCTCGCAATCCTCGCCGCGCTTCCGGAGAACCTCCGCGCCGCCATCGAAGGCCTCAGCACCGCCCAGCTTGACACCCCCTACCGCGACGGCGGCTGGACCGTCCGCCAGCTCGTCCATCACGTCGCCGACAGCCACATGAATGCCTACATCCGCATTCGCCTCGCCCTCACAGAAGACTGGCCCACCATCAAGCCCTATAACGAAAAGCTCTGGGCCGAGCTCCCTGATTCCCTCACGGCTTCCCCCGATCTCTCCCTCCGCCTCCTCGACGCCCTGCACTACCGCTGGGTGCTCCTGCTGCGCACCCTCTCCGAAGATCAGTGGCAGCGCGGCTACATGCATCCTGAAAACGGTCGCCAGTCCATCGCCGAAGCTGTCGCCCTCTACGACTGGCACTCCCGCCACCACACCGCCCACATCGTCGAATTACGAAAGCGTATGGGCTGGTAGCTTTTTCCTTGCCCCCCACCGCGGCGGCGCGGACCATCGAACCAGATGCAAGTCCAGCCGCCTTCCCCCGCTGCTCCATCCTCCGCCCCGGTTCCCGCTGCCCTCGCGGAAGCCATCGAGTCCTTCCTCGCTGACCATCCCCACGCCGCCATCTTTGAAGACGGCCGCCTCCTCTTCGACCTCCGCCTCGCTCATTGCTCCGTCTCCGCCGACCACGGCCGCTGCCTGCTCCACCTCTGGTCCGACGATAAGAATCTCGTCCGCACCATCTCCGATATCCAGCCGCGCCGCGACACCCTCCGCCTCGAAACTCGCCGCTTCGGCCAGAGCAAGCCGCAAACCCTCACCCTCGTCCCCGATCCCGAATTCCGCACCCCCACCGGGCGCGACACCAGCCGCCGCCGTTACCTCCGCACCCTGGAACAAGCTCTCACCGCGCACTTTCCCGGCTGGACCCCCGACGCCTTCCGCTCCGCCATGGACCTCGAGCACAGCTTCGGCCCTGCCTACGCCCGCGGCATTCTGACCAAAGGACAATCCTCGTGGGCCATCATCGGCGTCGGCCCCGAAGAACCTCCTGCGACGATAGACGGGGTCCTCACCCTCGGCATTCTCTGGCTCGACTATTGTCGAGGCGCGGGGTCCCCGGCGAGCATGGGTTTGGCTCGCAGGGGTGCTGAGCACGCAGGCGGTCGCCGCCTCTTCCACGGACTTCGCGTCATCGTTCCCACCGGCGCCGCCACCACCACCCGCACCCGCATGGCCTGGCTCAACCCCGCCCTCGCCCAGTGGGAGCTCTGCGAGCTCAACTCCTCCACCGCCGAACTCACACCCACCCCCATCGGCGACGACGGCAACGTCGCCATCCAAATCCCCCACGCGTTCGATCCCCAGGCCTCGCTCGACCGCTCCGCGACCGCCATCGCCCACCTCCGCGATCTTCTTCCCCCCGGCCTTCTCGCCGCCACCGAAATCCGTCCCCGTTCCGCCACCGAAGTCGCCTTCTCCCTACACGGCCTCGACTACGCCCGCATCCGTCACACCCTCGTCCCCGGCTCCTTCACCCATCGGGACGAAATCCTCTTCGGCGCCGGTCCCAACGAAACCCTCATCGACGAAACCACTGAGGACCTCTTCCGCGACCTCATGGATCGTCTCTTCAACGGCCGCACCTCCGGCAACTCCTCCAGCGACCCGCTCTTCCGCCTCCAGCCCGAGCGCTGGCTCGAATCCGTCCTCCGCCGCGACCTCTCCCTGCTCGATCCTTCCCTCGGCAACAATCCCGTCTACTCCCAGCTCTTCGCCTCCGCATCGAGCAGCCGCACACTCCTCGATCTCGTCACCGTCACCCGCCAGGGCCGCCTCGCCATCCTCGAACTCAAAGCCGACGACGACCTCCACCTCCCCCTCCAGGCCCTCGACTACTGGACCCGCGTTCGCATGCTCCATCGCTCCGGAGAAATAGCCCGCCACGGCTACTTCCCTGGCGTCGAGCTCTCCCCCAAAGACCCCCTCCTCTACTGTGTCGCCCCCGCCCTGCACATCCACCCCGCCAACCAAACCGTCTTCCGCGCCTTCACTCCTTCGGTGCCCTGGGAACTCATAGCAATTGACGAACACTGGCGCAAAGACTGCCGAGTCCTCCTCCGCAAACATCCACTTTCATTCTGAGACGCATGCGACGAAGGACATCGCTCCCGGCTCCGCTGCCGGCTCCCGGTTACAGGCTCCAGGCTCCAGGCTACCGGCTACCGGCTGAATTTTTAACCCCACCCTCCGCCTGAAAGTCCTACAATCTCCGCCATGCCCAACTTCGACAAGCATTCCCCCGGCAACTTCGTGTGGTTCGAGCTTTCCACCACTGACCCGCCAGGCGCGAAAGAGTTCTACTCCACCCTCTTCGGCTGGGAAGCCCAGGATATGCCCATGGGCCCCGACATGATGTACACCATGCTCCGCCTCAAGGGCCGCGATACCGCCGGCGCGTACAGAATGAAAGACGATGATCGCCAGATCGGCATCCCGCCCAACTGGCTCCTCTACATCGCCGTCGACAATGCCGACGCCACCGTGGCCCGGATCATCGAGCACGGTGGCAATCCCATGTCTCCGGCCTTCGACATCCCCAACGTCGGCCGCATGGCCGTCATTCAGGATCCCGGCGCCGCCGTCTTCGCCATCTTCCAGCCCGGCCATCACCACGGCGTCGGCATCTACGCCGAGCCAGGCGCTTTCTGCTGGGCCGACCTCGCCACCCCGGATCGCGACCGCGCCGCCAAATTCTATGGCGACGTATTCGGCTGGGAATTCACCCTCGGCAAAGACAAGGACCCCGACGGCTATCTCCACATCAAAAACCACGGCGAATTCATCGGCGGCCTGCCGCCCACACACACCCTTCATCCCAGCATCGCGCCGCATTGGATGCCCTACATCCAGACTGCCGATTGCAACGCGCAAACCTCCAGAGCCACCGGCCTCGGCGCCAGAGTCATCCTTCCGCCCATGACCGTCGAAAACCAGCTCACTTACTCTGTCATCGCCGATCCCCAGGGAGCCGTTTTCGCCCTCTTCCAACCCGCCTCTTAAACAAAAACGTGTCATCCCGAGCGGAGCGCCGGGAAGGATCTCTCCAGCGGCGCAGGGTGCTCGACGGCGCGAAGTCGAACGGACCCCCCGAAGTCGAATACTTTCGAACAGCAGATGCTCTCTGGGCGAAGGGGAATCGGTCGCGCAGCGGCCGACAAAAATCTCACGCTGAGGATGCATCGGCCCTCCTTCTTGGCACCCTGCACCCTGTACCCTGTACCCTGTCTTCTGGATGCCCCGCGCCGTCGCCCTAACCGCACTCCTCGCCGCACTCTCCCCCTTCGCCCTCACCGGATCGCCGCCTGACGCTCCGTCCCAGCCCATCCACTTCACCGACATCACCCAGAAAGCCGGCATCCACTTCAACCACAACAACGGTGCCTTCGGCAAAAAATTTCTCCCCGAAACCCTCGGTCCCGGCGTCGCCTTCATCGACTACGACAATGACGGCTGGCAGGACATCTTCATCGTCAACGGCACCGCCTGGCCCGGCCATCCCGGCCACGCGACCACACCCGCCCTCTACCACAACAACCACGATGGCACCTTTACCGACGTCACCCGGAAAGCCGGTCTCGCCATCCCCATGTACGGCATGGGCGTCGCCGTCGGCGACTACGATAACGACGGCTTCGACGACCTATTTGTAACAGCGTATGGTCAAAATCATTTATTTCGTAACAATGGCAATGGCACATTCACCGACGTTACGAAAAAAGCCGGCCTCACCACCCCGCCCGAGCTCGGCGCCAGCGCCGCCTGGGTCGACTACGACCGCGATGGCCATCTCGACCTCCTCGTTACCAACTACGTTCAGTGGTCGCCCGAAAAAGATCTCTACTGCTCCATGGACGGCAAATCCAAGTCCTACTGCACGCCCGAAACCTATCCCGGCCAATCCGTACGTCTCTGGCACAATCGCGGCAACGGCGCCTTCGAAGACGTCACGAAAAAAGCCGGCCTCTACGACACCGGCTCCAAAAGCCTCGGCGTCGCCATCCTCGATGCCAATCAGGACGGCTGGCCCGACATCGCCATCTCCAACGACACCCAGCCCAACAAGCTCTACATCAACAACCGCAACGGAACCTTCACCGAGCAGGGCGTCGCCGCCGGCATCGCCTACAGCGACGACGGCGTCGCGCGCGCAGGCATGGGCATCGACGCGGCCGACTACGATCGCTCTGGCTACCCCAGCCTCCTCGTCACCAATTTCTCCAACCAGATGCTTGCCCTCTACCACAACGAGCGTAACGGCCTCTTCGTCGATACCGCGCCCTCCTCCGCCGTCGGCCGCTCCAGCCTCCTCACCCTCGGCTTCGGCTGCTTCTTCTTCGACTACGACCTCGACGGCTGGCCCGACTTCTACGTTGCCGACGGCCATCTCGACGACTCGATCGAGCGCATCCAGCAGCGCATCCGCTTCGCCGAGCCACCCCACCTCTTCCACAACCTTGCCGGCAAAGGATTCGAAGACGTCGCCCCCACCATGGGCCAGTCCTTCGACGCCCCCCGCGTCGCCCGCGGAGCAGCCTACGGCGACATCGACAATGACGGCGCGCCCGACATCGTCATCACCACCAACGCCGGCCCCGCCGCGCTCTTTCTCAACCAGGGATCAACGAATCACGCGCTGCGCGTCAAGCTCATCGGCACAAAGTCCAATCGCGACGGCATCGGCGCAGAAGTCTCCGTAAAATCCGCCACCACCACGCAAAAACAAATGCTCCGCAGCGGATCGAGCTATCTATCATCGAGCGAATTGATCCTGACCTTCGGCCTCAGTTCCTCCAGCAAAGCCGACGCCCTCGAAGTCCACTGGCCAAGCGGCGCCAGCGACCACCTCGCCAACATCAACGCCGATCGGATCATCACCATCCGCGAAGGCGCAGGCCTCCTGCGCGCCCATCCTCTCGAACATCGCCGATAGTCGTCTCAACGGGTGCCCCATTCAAGCCCGTCGTTGGCTTGAGTGGGCATCGCGCGAAGCACGATCATCCAGACACTTCATCCAAAAACAAAGGCGCGGGCCTCAGCCCGCGCACCCTGTTCCCTACTCCCTGTCTTTCTATCGTCTCCCCCGCAGTTTCGCCATCAGCCGCAGCATCTCCAAATACAACCAGATCAGCGTAACCATCTGACCAAACGCGCCGTACCACTCCATGTACTTCGGCGCGCCCGCCGCCACGCCGCGCTCGATGAAATCGAAATCCAGCACCAGATTCAGCGACGCGATGCCCACGATCACCAGGCTGATCCCAATCCCCATCAGCCCCGACCCATTCACAGCAACAAAGTGAATGCCGAAAAAACCCAGCACGATCTCCACCATGTAAAAAAGGAAAATCGCGCCCGTCGCCGCCACCACGCCCAGCCGGAATTTCTGCGTCACCTTGATCATCCCCGACCGGTACGCCAGCAGCAGCACAAACATCGTCCCAAAGGTCAGACTCACCGACTCAATCGCGATCCCTGGATACCGCTGCTCAAGCGTCGCCGAAATCCCGCCCAGCACCAGCCCTTCAAGCAGCGCGTAAATCGGCGCCGTCACCGGCGACCAGCTCTTCTTGAACGTCGTGACCAGCGCGAAGATCAATCCGCCGATCAGCCCCACCACCAGCAACAGATAATCCAGCGGCAACGTCGCCGGATTCATCGCCAGATGCCACGTCCACGCCGCCGTCGCTACCGCGCACAGCAACAGGATTCCGGTCTTGTTGACCGTCCCCTCCAGCGTCATCGTCTCGCCCTGCGCGCCAGACAGGCTCGTGAATACCTTGTCGTTCAAGGTCGGGTTCGACGTCCTCATCAGGTCAGCCACTCTTCTCCTCCGCGGACAATCCTTGCTCGAGACGCGCAGGAACTCCGCCTTCCCCATGATAGCCGCTGGGAATTCCCTCACCCCGCACAACGGCCGTCAGGTAGAGACGCTCGGCATTGGCCAGCAATTCGTCCGTCAGCGCATCCATCATTCGGGCTGCCCGTTCCCGTGCACCTTGGTCGTCAGCGTCCAGTTGCCCTTCAGTACGCCATTCGGATTCGAATTCGGATTGTTCGTCTGATACCACTGCGACCCGTCCGTCCACGTCTGCGAATACGCGCTCGACACCTTTGCCGTGCCGTTCGGACCCGCTACCGTCTGCTGATCCAGCGCATAATCCACCCAGTCCGACGCCGCCGTGCTCTGCGCGTTCATCGACGCGTTCGCGTTGTTCATCGCGCTCTCAAACTGCGACTCCTGCTGCTGCATAAACGCCGCGTGTTCCTGCTGCGACCTCTGCATAATCTGCTGGAACTGCTGATACAGCATCTGGCTTTCCTGCTTTTCCTGCGCGGTCAACGCCGCCAACGCCTGCGCGCCCTGCTTCTGTTGCCGCGCCAGGGCCGCCTGCATCCACTGCGGCGTGTTCACTCCATGCGGCAGATTGTTGCTGTCCACCAGCGCCACCAGAGCGTCCAGCCTGCCCTGCGGAGCCGTCAACACATCCACCCGCGCCCAGCACGTCCCCCCGTACAGGGCGTTGCTCATTGCTGTGCTCCGATCATTGTTCATCGAGCACTCCACCACTGCCCGCAACCGCTCCTCCACCACGAACGACCCGTTCACCACTTCGATCCGCAGCGCCGCCGTATCCCCTGTGTTCTGCACCTGCATGGCCGCCGGCACGCGGCTGTTGGCCTGATTCTTCTGCGCTGCCAGCCCCTGCGCCCACTGCGAATACGCCGACGCCACCGGCATCGTCCCCACCACATGCACGCCGCCTTGCATCGTGCCCAGGTAGTACTGCAGGAAGGCGGCCGCCGAAATCTGCCCCGAGATATTCGCGCACCCGCTGTTCAACGCGCCTCTCGCGTTGGGGTGCCACTGCCAGCCGATCACCGGCTCGATCCGGTACTGCATCAGCCCGTCCGGCGAGTACGTCCGAAACACCGGCCACGGCTGAAACGTACACGCGCTGATCATCTCAATTCCCTGCAGCTTCCACCCGGCCGGAATCGTCAGCGTCGCCGCCGTGATGTTGCCCAGCGACGGATCGGTGATCGTCGCCGTCGTCAGCTGATTCGACAATGGCGTCGCGCTCACGTATGCCGCTGCTCCCGCCGAGCCCGATCCGGATCCCGTTCCCTCCGGCGCGGCCGCCGTGCTGCCAGAGCCCGTTGAAGACGCTGCCGATGCGTCCTTCGGCGTCGAAGAACAACCCGCAATCAAAATCACAATTGCGGGAACGATGGTGAACGAGCGGTGCAGCCTTTTCATGACGAGCCCTCGATCCAGTTTGCGTAAGGTTGAGCTGCCTGGTGTTGGCGCGGCCAGACCGCCGCTGCCCGCCGGAAGACGACGCCAATGGTCCATAGACTTCCTCCAATCGTGCGCTTCAGCTGCGCAGGCAACCGGTGAAAGTGGGGTACAGCCCGGCATCCTCATCGCACCCCGGTGTGGAGAAAAAAATCAGCGGCGGCCATGCTCGAATCAGCCGCCGCTTCAAGGTGCGCACATAACCTCGCATGCTCTCGGGTCCGCGCGATAGAGACACGCAAGGTCAATCCATGGCAAGTCGTGACATCCGCTTCTTCGCTCGATCCAGCCCTTCCCCCGGGCCTCCTCCCGCACTCCGTCCTCGCAAAGGGACATTTCAGGACATTTCGGGATCGAACCGCCTCCCCTATTCATGGAATTCGTCTTCTCCTCCCTTCCCTCTCGCTATACTGGTTCCACCTCGGCCACATCCAAGGAAAGCGCGCAGCTCGCGGCTCGGGTTGAGGCCCATATGATGTCCCGGACAGCGGGGAGTACCGCAGAAAATCGCCGGATCGACTCCTGGAAGGAAATCGCCGCATTCTTTGACCGGGACGAACGCACCGTCAAACGCTGGGAAAAGGAACGCGGCCTCCCCGTTCACCGGCTTCCGGGCGAACGCGGCGGCGTATTTGCCTGGTCGCAGGAACTCACCGCCTGGCTCAATTCCACTGCCGCCAACGGCAAATCGAGCGACGAGGCCGTTCCTGCCCCACCCATCGTCGTGGCTCCCGTACCACCCTCGCCGGAACCACCCACAGTTCCGGCTGTACCCCCTGTCCCGTCCCCGCCACGGGCCTTCATCCGGGCTTCGATCATCGTCCTCGCTCTTGCCGGCTCCCTCTTCTACAGCTTCCACTTCCTTCGCCGCTCATTCCATCTTCGAACTTTCATCGGCGACAACCGTCCCGCCCCACACCACATCCCCGACCCGGAAGCCCAGGAGTTCTACCTCAAAGGCCGCTACTACTGGAGCCGCCGCACCGAAGACAGTCTCCGCCAGGCCATCGACGCCTTTACCCAGGCTGTCGTCCATGACTCCAACTACGCCCAGGCCTACGCCGGCCTCGCCGAGTGCTACGACATCATGCCCGAATTCACCTCCATGCGAGCCTCCGAGGCCTTTCCCCGCGCCATCGCCTCCGCCAACAAAGCCATCGCCCTCGATCCCTCTCTTGCCGAAGCCCACCGGGCCCTCGGCTTCGCGCTCTTCTACTGGGAGTGGAAGGTTCCCGCGGCGCTCAGCGAATATCAGCGCGCCCTCCAGCTCGATCCGCGCGACGAGGAAGCCCACCACTGGTACGCAACTTCACTCCTCACCCTCGGCCGCTTTCAGGAATCCATGGTCGAAATCGACAAAGCGCAGCAGCTCAATCCCGCCTCGCGCTCCATCCTTTCCGATCAGGCCCTCATCCGCTTCTGGGCCGGCGACCGCGCCCCCGCCATTCAAAAACTCCGCGAAATCGAGCTGGCCGAGCCTGAATTCTTTTCCGCTCCCCGCTATCTCGCCGGTATCGCCTTCGCCGAAAAGGACTACCGCACCTACATCGACCAGACCAAACGCCTGGCCGTCATCTCCAACGACGAACAAATGGCCGCCATCGCCGGCGCCGCCCAGCGCGGACTCTCCAAAGGCGGCGAACGCGGCCTCCTTGAGGCCATACGCGAGGTCCAGCAACGCTACTTCGACAGCGGCCAGTCCTCCGGATTCGAACTCGCTCGCACCTGCGCCCTCCTCGGCCGCAAGCAGGAAGCCGTCACCTACCTGAAAGCCGCCATCGCCGCCCACGACTACATGGTCCTCGACCTCTCCACCGACCAGAACTTCGCCCTCCTCAACGGCGACCCCGCCTTCGAAGAAGTCCTCCGCCAAATCACCGCCCGCATGTATCGCGCCTGATCGACGGACTGTGCAGTTTGCGGCACGCGATTGCAACTCGCCGTCCGGCCCATCGGCAACAGACCGGCTGCTTTCGAGCTATTTTGAACGACCCCCTCTTTACCGCCCTTTCTTAGGCCCCCGGGTGGATCGCTTTGCTTTCGAACCCCCGGCGCCGGTGCCGGCAGCGGCATTACTCCGGGACGCGCTTGAACTGCTCATGCCGGCGTTCCGGCCTTTACCCGGCTTCCCCTTTTCATGGCCCGGCTTTGCGCCCCTGCCCTTGCCCTCACGTTGCTCGTACTCGCTCTTCTCTGCGCTCGATCCCGCCACCAGGTAACGGATTACCGCGCCACGCGGCGAGCCTGCGGTTGTCCTGAATGGCGGCCGAGCTTCGATCGGCTCCCGGATCGTCGACACACTCCTGGTTGGTGAACCTGGACGAAAGGCTCCCAGCCGCTGGATTGCCATTCGAACCTTGTTGCTGCATACTCCCAGCGCCGCTGTGCGATCCTCGCGTTTGGGATCGTATCGCTCGACATTCCATCCCAGAAGATCCGACGGCATTTGCAGATCGACGCCTCTGGGTGCGAAGACGAATGTCCTCTCTCGTCCCAGTCCGCCCATAAAGAGCCCCAGCTCAAAGATCACGTTGTCGCGAACGGCCCCATGCCTCTTGTGCCGGCTTATCACCTTGTCGTCGGGTGCGAATACGAATATGCCGAAATCGTGCGATCGCACCGCTTCCAGCAGGCTCTCCAGTCCGAATTTCGCAATATCGAACGCCCCCTGCGACCACACCTTTACATCCGCGTCGTAGGGATCTAAGTTCTCCTGAATGGCGTAGGCAAACGCCAAACTCTCTGCCGACGATCCCACAAAGACGCGAACCCTGGAAGGTTTGACGGTCAAAGGCTCTGTTCCATAGACGGCGGGCTTAGCGACAGGCGAAGATTATACTCTCGCGGCTAATTCCCAGTCAGTTATCGTCCTGTTGCGGTCTGCTCCTGCGCTGCGAAATACCGAACGTCTCACTCTCTCTAAGAGAAAGTCATATTAGCCCATAACTTACCCTTGCCTCATTTATGATGAAGCATTCTTCCCCAGAGGGATCAGGCTATCGATGGCCGCCGAGAACGACGAAATCTATCCCGATTGGGAAGAGAGCCTGCCTGAGACCGCTATCCCCATCGAGATGATCGAACCCTTCGAAATCATTGAAGTGTTCATATCGGCGGTCGACGAACCTCCCAATTACCTTTCGGTGCTCGACGAACCTCCCGAGTACCTTCCCTTCTTCGATGCCATTGACGACGATTACCCTGAGTGATTCCTCAACCCGGAAGAATCAGTTCCTTCAGCACCTTCCCATCCTCCGTGGTGACTACCAGTTTGTGATTGGCATTCACCTCGGATATAGCAACCTTTAACAATCCCAGCGCCAATCGAACGATCTCCGTCATGGTTGTGCGCCGCAGACTCGCCATCTTTGCAAGATCCGAATAAGCACCCGCCGACAAAATCAGGTTCAGCCTCTTCTCTGCTGGCGGATCGGACCGAGTTTCGGGAGCCTCGATCACCGAGACTCCCCCTGTGGACTTCGCCATTTTTTACCCTCTCTTCATAAACTTGCGATCGCCTTCGGGCCATCGCTGTACTGTCTGTTACACATTGGAAACACAGACTATTATGCTTTTGATGCTCATGCAAGCAGAATTTGATATCCGGGCCGCCCAAATACAACGGGGTATGCCCATATCGGACATACCCCAAAGTGGGAAAGACATCCGGTCCCTCCCCTCCCTCAAGCATGCGGAGGTCGCTCCCTCCCGGGCTCCGACTCCCCCGCTTTCGATTCGTTAACATCTTTATTTTGTTGTAGGAAACCACGACAACCGGGCTCCCCGTGACAGCGCCCGCTGCCGCCGGAGTGCTGTGAATTGTGGACACTTCTCTGGGTAGAAGGGTCGCTCTCGGTCGCCTGACCAGCTTTTCCTGAAAGCGTCCCGTCCGTATGTGATATCCGGTGCTCCATAGCGCCGAACGTGGCTTTTGGCTTAACGCTTCGTCTCGCATAGGTCGCTCCTGTGATGTATATCGGACAGCCTTACATACATCTACAATACATATTACATCTGTATTGAATGCGCGTCAAGAAGAACCGGCTACCCTCCTCGCTTCCTGTCCAAACGCTCGCGCCCCATGCCCCCCACAGCGGGTCCCGACGAATCCACCTCCGCCGCCCCACGCCTTCGAAGAAGTCCCCCGCCAAATCACCGCCCGCATGTATCGCGCCTGAGGTTGTGCGGAAAACCCGATCAACCAAACTTGTCGTCAATCCGAGCTCTGCTTCAACCCGTCTTCCCTTCCGTCATCGAACACCACCCTGGCCCATCGAGCATAAACCCCGAATTATCCCTGCGCCGTGCAGCCTCTTGACCCCCTGACCGTCTCTAACCAAAAGGCCCGGACGAGACCTGACCCCGGTCCACAATCAGAAAAGGCGATCCATCTTGAGCACTCCCGTAAACGCACCCTTTACCCTGCCCGTCCAGCGCCGCCGCCATCGTCCCTTCGTGATCGCCCTTCTCTGGACCACCTCCATCCTCCTCATCCTCGCCCTCGCCGCTCTCATCGTCGGCAACATCTGGCTCCACCGCGCCGGCCCCATGCTCAAAGCCAAAGTCGTCGAAACCCTCAGCACACGCTTCGACAGTCGCGTCGAACTCGCCCAGTTCCACGTCATCTTCAACGGCGGCTTCCAGGTTTCAGGCGACGGCCTCAAGCTCTACCCCAACCACCTCGACGGCAGCGACCCCATGATCGCCGTCGACCGCTTCGGCTTCCGCATCTTCGACTGGCATCAGCTCCTCCACTCCCCCATCGTCATCAACCACGTCCAGGTCACCGGCCTCAACATCCACCTCCCGCCCAAAGACCAGCGCGCCAACATGCCGAAGATGAACCGCGGTCAGGAGTCCGCCCAGCAATCCGAGCCGTCCCCCCCGAAGCCCGGCGAAGACCACAGCAACGGGAAAATCCAAATCCTCGTCAACGAAATCGACGTCGACCGCGCCGACCTCGTCATCGAAAATGGCAAGCCCGGCAAGGTCCCCCTCGACTTCCTTATCAGCAAAATCCAGCTCCGCTCCGTCGCCGCCGGCCAGCCCATGCGCTTCCACGCCATCCTCATCAATCCACGCCCCACCGGCGACATCGATTCCACCGGCGACTTCGGCCCCTTCAACGAGCACGACCCTGGCGCCACGCCCGTCGACGGCCGTTACACCTTCCGCAACGCTGACCTCAGCACCATCAAAGGCATCGCCGGCATGCTCTCCTCGGACGGCAACTACAAGGGCCAGCTCAACCACATCGAAGTCGACGGCGCCACCACCACTCCCGACTTCCGCCTCGACATCGCCAAACGCCCCGTCCCTCTTAACACCACCTTCCACGCCATCGTCGACGGCACCAACGGCGACACCTACCTCCAGCCCGTCGATGCATGGCTCCTCCACACCCACATCGTTGCCCAGGGCCAGGTCGTCCACATCGCCGGCGTCCAGGGCCGCGACGTCCGCCTCAACGTCACCGTCGACCCCGGCCACATTCAGGACATGCTCCAGCTCGCCATCAAATCCGACCAGCCCCTCATGACCGGCGACATCCAGGTCCACGCCAAATTCGACCTGCCCCCAGGCCCCGCCGCCGTCACCGACAAGCTCCGCCTCGACGGCGCCTTCGATCTAACCGGCGCCCACTTCACCAGCGACACCATCCAGAGCAAAATCGACGAGCTCAGCCTCCGCGGCCAGGGCAAAGCCCAGCAGGCCAATGACGAAGGCCAGTCCATGAAGACTGCGAAGAACGCCAACGCGAAAAACCAGCCCCCCAACAGCAATGCGTACACCGGCACTTCCGGACCAGACCAGGATCAAAACCAGAACCAGGACCAGGCCCCCATCACCGCCGACATTGCCTCAGAAATGCGCGGCAACTTCCTCTTCGGCGACAGCAAAATCACCATCTCCGCCCTCAACTTCCGCGTCCCCGGCGCCGACATCGCCATGCAGGGCGTCTACGACATCAAAGGCCAGGCTCTCGACTTCAACGGCACCGCACGCCTCGATGCCCACGTCTCGCAGATGGTCACCGGCTGGAAATCCTGGCTCCTCAAACCCGTCGACCCCTTCTTCGCCAAAGACGGAGCCGGCACCTTCGTCCCCATCAAAGTCGGCGGCACCACCGCCCACCCCGCCATCGGCCTCGACTTCAAACACAAAGACACGAACCCCAGACAACCCGCGCCTACATCGCCGACAGCAACAGCTTCCACCGCCCGCGGATCAGCCAAAGATTCTCGTTAACCAAAGATTCTCGATAAAAGAGAACACTCCGTTATCCCGGGCGAAGCCGCCGATTACGTTGCGCCGCTTTCGGCGCAACAAACAATTCAGGCGCTGTCACCCTGAGCGAGCCGGAGGCGAGTCGAATCGGCGAAGGACCTGCTTCTTTTGCTGGGTCTATCATGTCTCGGTCACGAACTACGCCTCTGGAGCCTCCATGAAGTCTGCCGTCCTCGCCCTCGTCGTCCTCGCCGCCCTCCTCGCCTGCGCCACCCTCCGCGCCCAGAAGCCCTCCGGCGATCTGAAGATCTTCTTCATCGACGTGGAAGGCGGCCAGTCTACGCTCTTCGTCACTCCCGACCACCAATCGCTCCTCATCGACACCGGCTGGCCTGACTATCAGGGCCGCGACGCGGACCGCATCCTGGCCGCCGCCAAACGCGCCGGCCTCGACCACATCGACTACGTCCTGCTCACCCACTACCACGTCGACCACACCGGCGGCGTGCCACAGCTCGTCGACCGCATCCCCGTCACCACCTTCGTCGATCACGGCCCTCTTCGCGAAACCGGCGACAAACCCACCACCGACGCATACGACGCTTATCAGAAAGTCCTCGCCACCGGAAAATACAAGCGCATCCTCGCCCAACCCGGCATCATGCTCACCTTGGCTGCTGGACTCACCGCTGAATTCGTCACCACCGATGGCATGTTCATCGAAAACGTTACGGCCGCTCACCCCCAGCCCAACCCCTTCTGTAAGGTTTCCGAAACCCGCCCCGCCGACCAGACTGAAAACGCCCGCTCCGTGGGCACCTACCTCGTCTGGGGCAACCTCCGCATCCTCGATCTGGGCGACCTGACATGGGACAAGGAGATGGAGTTCCTCTGCCCCACCAACCGCCTCGGCCACGTCGACATCCTCATCGTCTCCCACCACGGCTGGAATCAAAGCTCCAGCCCTGCGCTGGTCGACGCCATCACCCCGCGCGTCGCCATCATGGATAACGGCGCCACTAAAGGCGGATCGAGGCCCACCGTCGAGACCCTCCGCAAAATCCCCGGCCTCGAAGCTCTCTGGCAGCTCCACTACTCCGAAGAAGCCGGTCCAGACAACGCGCCCGACCCGTTCATCGCCAACCTCCACGGCCCCGACACCGGTTACGCCCTCGAGCTGACCGCCTCGCGCAACGGCAGCTTCTCCGTCTACAACGCCCGCACCCAGGCCACCACAACCTACGCCGCGCATTGAACCGATCGGACCCATGCGCTGTAGAAGCAGTTAAGGTTTCGCGGTTCTGCAACACAAGGAGTTCGCGCCTCATCAGAAGCACAGAGCCCGGTGCCCGGTGCACAGAGCCCTGTGCCCTGTGCTCTGAGCCCTGCTCCTGATATCCTCTGCCATACGGCTCTTCTTGCTCGCCTTCTTTTCCGAGGATCTACGTGCCAGGTCAACAGGAAGTGCGCTGGTCACAACTGAAAGTGGGCGTGCTCGTCATCGTGGCCCTCTGCGCGCTCATCGCGCTCATTTTCCTCATGTCCAACTCCACCGGGGGCTTCTGGACCACCCGCCTCACCCTGCGCTCCTACTTTGAAAACTCCGCCGGCCTCAAGGTCGGCGCTCCCGTCCTCCTCGACGGCGTTACCGTCGGCAACGTCACCGCCATTCACATCGTCACCGACCCCGCCCGCCGCATGACCCCCGTCGAAGTCGTCATGAAGATCAATCGCAAATATGCCATCGGCATTCGCGAGGACTCGAAATCCAGTCTCGAGACCCAGGGCGTCCTCGGCGATACTCTCGTCGATATCGACAGCAAACGCGCCACCGACGGCCCCGCGCACAACGACGCCGAGCTCAAAACCACCGAGACCCCCAACATCCAAGACGTCATCCAGGCCAGTCAGGGCACCATCGAGCGTCTCGACACCATCCTCGATCAAGTCAATACAATCGCGAACACCCTCAATTCCAAAAACGGATCCATCGGCCTTCTCATCAACGATCCGACCCTCTACAAGAAAGCCCTCACCACCCTGAATGAGCTGTCCTCTATCGTCGACCAGGTCAACAACGGACAAGGCTCCATCGGCAAGCTGCTCAAAGACGAAACCATGTACAACAGCCTGAACAGCATGATTGCCAAGGCCAACCACATCACCACCGAGCTGGACGAGGGCAAAGGCTCAGCGGGCAAACTCCTCAAGGACGACACGCTCTATAACGAGCTGAAGGAGACCACCCACAACCTGAACCAGATCACCGCGACCATTAATTCCGGACAAGGCAGCCTCGGCATGCTCACCAAAGATCCCAAAATGGCCAACAAGCTGACCGACACCATCGACAAACTTAACTCCATGCTGACGCAGATCGACGCAGGCCAGGGCAGCCTCGGCGCGTTGCTGAAAGACCGCAAGCTATACGACCATGCCGATAAGGTCATGATGGACACCAGCGACCTCGTCACCGCTATCCGCAAAGACCCAAAGACGTACCTGACCTTCCACGTCAAAATCTTCTGAAGTTTTCTGCTCACGGCTTCGTGCTTCCGGCGGTAGTGGGTCAGTTTGAATTCACAGGCTCTTGCTTTGGAACTCCGGCGCGCTCATCATAGCTGTATCGAGGAGCTGGTTTCGCTGATGGAGCCGAAGTCGATTCTGGACGGCCTCAAGCGCACTGCGTAGCATGGCTGGCATGAACAAACGAGACGTTGCGGTCCTGCTCACAGGATTTGCCTTCGGGATGATATTTTCGCTTGCAGCGATTCTGTTCTTCCGGCATTAGCCTGTGGACCGAAATTGACCCACTACCCTTCCGGCTTCCAGCTTCCCGCTCGTTCCCTGTAACCTGTACCCTGCACCGTGTACCCTGTCTTTCCTGAGGAGTCCCATGCGCATCGTTGATTCCGCCTGGCGCCAGGCCCTGACGCTTCTCTTGCTCGTCAGTCCCGCCGCCCTTTCCGCCCAGCAATTTGTCGCCGCCTCCGACACCACCTCGCAAACTCCGGTCGAGCCCAAAGCTCCTCAAAGCATGGACCTCAGCGCCATCGACAAAACCGCCGACCCCTGCACCGACTTCTATCAGTACGCCTGCGGCAACTGGCGCAAAGCCAACCCCATTCCCAGCGACCAGTCCCGCTGGGGCCGCTTCAACGAGCTCTCCGAGCGCAATCGCTACCTCCTCTACACCGACCTCAAAAAAGCTGCCGACTCCCCAAAGACCGCCCTCCAGCACAAGTACGGTGACTTCTTCGCCGCCTGCATGAACACCGATCTCGCCGACCAGCTCGGTGACAAGCCGATCCTCCCCCTCTTCGCCCGCATCGATGCCATCAAAGACAAGAAGGACATCGCCGCCGTCGCTGCATACCTCGACGCGAAAACTCCCACCGGCATCTTCTTCGGCTTCGGCGTCGAGCAGGATCAGGTCGACTCCTCAAAGCAAATTGAAGCCATCCATCAGGGCGGCCTCACCCTTCCCGATCGCGACTACTACCTGCAGAACGATCCCCACATGCAGGACATCCGCGACAAATATCGCGCCTACATTGTCACGGTTCTTAAACTCACCGGCGAAACCGAGGATCAGGCAAAGGCCGACGCAGCCTCCATCCTCTCCATCGAAACCGCCCTCGCCAAAGGCGCCACACCGCGCCGCGAGCTCCGCGATCCCGACAAGCGCTACCACATCATGACCCTCACCGCGCTCGATCAGATGGATCCCAACTTCGACTGGTCTGCTTACTTCGCCGGCGTCAACGCGCCCAAAGTCGACACCATCAATGTCGGCCAGCCCGACTTCTTCAAGGCGGAGAATCAACTCCTCGCCGACACCAGCCTCGACGCCATCCAGGCCTACCTCAAATTCCATGCCCTCAGCGGAGTCGCCCAATGGCTCTCGCAGCCCTTTCAGGATGCCAGCTTCGACTTCTTTCAGAAAACCCTCCAGGGCCAGGTCGAACAAACCGCCCGCTGGAAGCGCTGCACCGCCGTCACCGATCGCGCCCTCGGCGAAGCCGTCGGCCAGGACTGGGTCAAAGAAAACTTCCCGCCCCAGGCCAAACAAAATATGGAGCAGCTCGTCGCCGCCCTCAAAAAAGCTCTCGCCTCCGACATCCAGGCCCTTCCCTGGATGAGCGACGACACCAAAAAGCAAGCCGAAGCCAAGCTCGACGCCTTCCGCCAGAAAATCGGCTACCCCGACACGTGGCGCGACTACTCCAAATTCACTGTCACTCGCACCAATTTCGTCGAAGACCTCAACCACTCCGCCGAATTCCAGTTCAACTATGAGCTGAATAAAGTCGGCAAGCCCGTCGACGAAAAAGAGTGGGGCATGACTCCGCCCACCGTCAACGCCTACTACAACCCCCCGCAGAACGACATCAATTTCCCCGCCGGCATTCTCCAGCCCCCCTTCTATGACTTCAGCAAAGATCCCGCCGTCAACTTCGGCGGCATCGGCGTCG
>CAZHTJ010000003.1:0-55860 GCA_964535525.1 uncultured Acidobacterium sp.
TCGTAAACGTCCCTTCCTTCTCGAGGCTCGGGCACGCCGGCAAAATCACATCGGCGAACTTACACGTCTCGGAGAAGAAAATCTCCTGGATCACCAGGAAATCCACCTTCGCCAGCGCCGCGTCCACATAGTTTGCGTTGGAATCCACCAGGCTCATCTCTTCGCCAAAGACATACAACGCCTTCAGCTTGCCCTCGTGGATCGCGTCGATCATCTGGTGATTGTCCAGGCCCGCCTTCGGCGGCAGCGTCACACCCCACGCCTTCTCAAACTTCGCCCGGATTTCCAGGTCCTCCACCTTCTGATAGCCCGTGTAGTTATTCGGCATCGCGCCGTGATCGCTCGCCCCCTGCACGTTATTGTGTCCGCGCAGCGGATACGCTCCCGTCCCCGGCCGCATGTAATTCCCCGTCGCCAGCAGCAAATTCGAAATCGCCGTCGAAGTATCCGACCCCATCGAATGCTGCGTCACCCCCATCGCCCACAGCACGCACATGCTCTTCGCGTCCACAATCATCCGCGCCACTTTTTCGAGCGTCTCCACCGGCAGTCCCGTCCGCTGGCTCGCAAACTCCATCGTGAACGGTTCAAGGCTCTTCCTGTACTCCTCGACGCCGTTCACCCACTGACTCAAAAAGTCCGTCTTAGCCAGACCCTGATCGAAAATCCACCTCGTCACCGCGCTCATCCAGATCAAATCCGTCCCCGGCTTCGGATGCAGGAACACATCCGCCCGGTGCGCCATCTCATGCTTCCGCAAGTCCGATACGATCAGCTTTTGCCCGCGCAGTTTGTGCGACTGCTTCACCCGCGTCGCCAGCACCGGATGGCTCTCCGCCGTGTTGCTACCGACAATCACCACTAACTCGGCAGCCTCAATATCTGAGATAGAACCCGAATCCCCGCCGTACCCCACCGTCCGGAATAGCCCAATCGTCGCCGGTGCCTGGCAGTACCGAGAGCAGTTATCCATATTGTTAGTCCCGATCACTGCCCGGGCTAACTTCTGCATCAAGTAGCTCTCTTCGTTCGTGCACTTCGAAGACGACACGAACGCCAGCGCATCCGGCCCGTGCGCCGCCTTGATCTCCGAGAACCGCCGAGCCACCAGCCCCAGAGCCTCATCCCACGTTGCCTCGCGAAACTTCCCGTCCTCGCGGATCAGCGGCTTCGTCAGCCGGTCCTGGCTGTTCACAAACTCCCAGCCGAACTTCCCCTTCACGCACGTCGAAATCCCGTTCGCCGCGCCGTGCTCGGGTTCAACCTTCAATATGTGGCGATCCCGCGTCCAGACGTCGAAGCTGCACCCCACCCCGCAGTACGTGCACACTGTCTTCGTCTTCTTCGTCCGTGACTCCCGCATCGCCTCTTCGACTTCCGACAGCTGCAGAATCGCGCCGTACCCCAGCTCCGGCTCGATCCCCTTCACCACGTCGATCATCCCGTCCAGCGCAGGCTTCGGCAGATCTGTGAAATATCCCGCCTCGCCCAGCATCGTCGTCTCCATCAGCGCGTTGCACGGACACACCGTAACGCAGTGCCCGCACGAAACGCAGCTCGACTCTCCGATCGGAGCGCCGCCATCCCACAACACGCGCGGATGCTCGTCCTCCCAGCGAATGCTCAGCGTCTCGTTCACCTGCACGTTCTGGCACGCCTCCACGCACCGCCCGCACAGAATGCACTGGTCCGGGTCGTAGCGATAGAAAGGATTCGTGAAGTCCTTGTCGTACGGCTTTGGCTTATACGGAATCTGCTGGTGCTCCACCGCAAGCATCTTCGTCGTGTTATGCACCGTGCAGTTGCCGTTATTGTTGTCGCAGACCGTGCAGTACAGCAGATGATTCCCGAGGATCCGATCGAAAGCCTCGCGCTGTGCCTTCTGCGCCCGCGCCGACTCGGTCGCCACTTTCAACCCTTCGGCGGCCAGCGTCCCGCAAGCCCGCACCAGCTTGCCGTCCATCTCCACCATGCATGTATCGCAGGTCTGGATCGGCCCCATCTGCGGGTGATAACAAACCTGCGGCACCGCAACGCTCGCACGGTTCATCACATCCAGCAGCCGTTCCCCGGCGCTGAACTCGCGTTTTGTTCCGTCAATTGTAGCTACGGGCATAGCTCAATATCCCTCGCTGCAGCGGTCGCCATGCTATCACGGAACTGTAACAAGAAGTGTTAACGAAGAATCGCCGCTTCTGCTGAGATGCTCCGGGCCCCGCGCCGGACGCACACAGTCCCACGAGTCAAGCTCGCTATTGGTTCCAGGCTCCCAGCTCCAGGCTCCAAGCCACGGCCTCCCAGCTACGGCCTTGGCTACCGGCTACAGGCCACAGGCTACCGGCTGCCCTTCACGGCTGTCCCTCCGGGCTCGGATTCGCCGCCGTAAAGTCCGAACAGCAAGGCTTCGCCGCCGCCGAAAACTCCATCAGTTCCACCCGCGTCAGGTCCGGATCGAAAAAATTAAACTGCCACTTCCCGTCCCTGCCCATCTGCGGACGCGCCGGCGCATCCCCCAGCCGATCCTCCGAGTAGAGCTTCGTCACCGTCGTCTCCATATTCACCACGCCCAGCGAAAAATGATTCAACACCCCAAGCTGCTGCTGCGTGATGTGATCCGGCGCGCCGGTTCCGTTGTACACCATGTACTCCAGCCAGTCGTGCCCATCCGGAACCTGCTGCGACACCCAGTCCGTGTGCTCGTGCATCCCTCCGTACCAATAAGGCTGGAACCCCAGCAGCCCGCGATAAAACGTGTCTTCCTTCGCCCGATCCCGCACGAACATCCCCACGTGAATGATCCGCCGCCCGATCGGATCGGCCCCGCCGAGTGTATACAGCGCCGCCGTGCTCTTCGTCCCCAGCACCTTCTCCGGCGGCTGCACAAATTCCACCTTGTTCCCCTCCGGATCCTGCACCTCGAACCACGCGCTCCCGTCGCTGCCCTTCTTCACCGCATCGGGAACCGTCACGCCCTTCGCGCCCAAATACGCCCGCATCTGCTCCGCGCTCCGCGTAATGTACCCCAGATGATCCAACCGGCTCGCACCCGCATCCGCGGGCATCGGCAGCACCTCGACAAACTGCTCCTGGTTCACGTAATACCGGACGCCGCTGCCGTTTTCCGGATCGTCCCCCTTCTTCAGCCCTATATCGTGCACGTAAAAGTGCTCCGCCTTCGCCGCATCGCTCGTGTACACCGCGATATGGGAAACGCCCACAATCGCCGGCCTCGTCTGCGCCGCGCACGAAACCACAACAAGCAACCAACCCGCCAAAGAAACACGCATGAACTTCCGCCCCTCCCTACTGCGTATCGGTGCGTAACAAGCATAACGCCGCGGCCCCCCCGAACGGTTCCAGACCGTTCTCCGCGAAGGAGAATCCGCGCTCTCCATCGCAGAAATGCTCTACTATGTCCCCACGGATGAAACGTCGGACCAGAAAGAAGCCCGCCTCTCCCAATCTCCTGCGCCTTTTTCTGGCTCTATGGATCGTCGCCAGCCTCGGCTACTGGATCGCCGGCGTCGTCGACCTCTGGGACTTCCGCGTCCACTGGGACCAGCGCGTCAATATTCCCTTCCACTTCGATTCCGATTCGCGCCAGGTTCACGAAAATGGCCTCGCGCCCGAAGCCCGCGCCGCCGGACTCAAGCCCGGCGACCGCATCGAGCAACTCAACGGCGCGCCCTACAGCGGCATCGCCCAATGGACCACCGTCCTCTCCGAAAGCCACCCCGGCGACATCCTCGACGTCGACGTCGCCCGCGCCGGCGGCTCCCCTGCCACGCTCACCATCACCCTGGTCCGTTCTCCTTATTTCTTCGGCCGTATGTCCCCCATCCTGGCCTTCTGGCAGGGCTTTCTTCTCGTCGGCCTCCTCACCCTCGTTTGCCTCCTCATCGGCTACTGGGTCGTTCTCACCCGTCCCGCCGATCGCAACGCCTGGCTCCTCCTCATCCTCCTCACCTTTCCCAGCGTCGTCTTCATCAACCCGGGCCTGGCCACCGGCCTGTCTCTCGTCCTCCGCGGCTTCTGGTACGAAACCCTGCAGCTCGCCGGCGCCCCCGCCCTGCTCCTCTTCGGAATCTGGTTTCCGGAGCGCTCCCGCATCGACGCCCGCGCCCCATGGATCAAGTGGGTCCTCTTCGGCGTCTTCGGCGTCTCCGTCTGTGTCCTCTACCCCTCCATCTATATGGAGAACTACGGCGGCGGCGACGGACCCATCCTCACCCGCGCCAGCAACATCGCCAGCGCCGTCATCAACGCCTTCAACCTCCTCAGCATCATCCTCTATCTCGTCCTCACCCTCGATAAGCTCCGCTCCGCTTCCACTGAAGATGCCCGCCGCCGTCTCCGCGTCCTCACCACCGGCATGAGCATCGGCATGGGCGCCCTGCTCCTGGTGTTCGTGCTGCTGCCTGACCTGCCACCCGCCTTCCGCATAACCGGCAACACCGCAGCCGGCTACTGGATTCGCAGCGCCGGCGCCCTGCTCTTCATGATCGCCCCCCTCACCCTGGCTTACGTCGTCGTCGTGCAGCGCGCTCTCGACGTCCGCGTCCTGCTCCGCATCGGCAGCCGCTACGCCCTCGCCAGGGCCACCCTTTGGGTCCTGCAAATCGCCCTCCTCGTCGTCATCGGCCTGCGCCTCTTCCTCCCCATGTTCGAGCGCCGCGTTCCCCAGCCCTCCGACGTCTGGACCGCCCTCATCTTTCTCGCCCTCATCATCGCCCTCCGCTTCGGCGTCAGCAAACGCCTCGAGCAGTGGCTCGACCGCCAGTTCTTTCGCGAAGCCTACAACGCCGAAGTCATGCTCAACGAACTCTCCGACGAGGTCCGCCACTTCACCGAAACCAAACCCCTCCTCGAAACCGTCGCCCGCACCGTTTGCGACACCCTGCACATCCGCCAGATCGCCATGCTCCTCCGCCATGGCGAGGTATTCCAGCTCGAGCAGGCAGTCGGCCTCTCCGCCGACGGCGCCCTCGCCCTGCCCGCGGCGGCCTCCTCCATCCGCTACCTCTCCAACTCCAACGAGCCAGCCCGCCTCTATCGCGACGACCCCGACGCCTGGTATCTCATGGCCGGAACCGCCGAGCGCCGCGCCCTCGATCTCCTCAACGCCGAGCTCCTGGTTCCGCTGCCCGGCCGCAATCGCCTCATGGGCGTCATGGCCCTCGGACCCAAGCGCTCCGAAGCTGCCTGGTCCCGCACCGATCTCCAGGTTCTCCAAACCGTCGCCCGCCAAACCGGCCTCGCCCTCGAAGTCAGCGAGCTCGCTCACTCCCTCGCCTCCGAAGCCGCGCAGCGCGAGCGCGTCAATCGCGAAATGGAAATCGCCCGCGAGGTCCAGGAACGCCTCTTCCCCCAGGAAATGCCCGTTATCGTCGGCGCCTCGCTCGCCGGAGCCTGCCGCGCCGCCCTCGGCGTTGGCGGCGACTACTACGACGTCTTCAGTCTCGAAGATGGCCGCCTCGGCCTCGCCATCGGCGATGTCTCCGGCAAAGGCATCTCCGCCGCCCTCCTCATGGCCAGCCTCCGCGCCTCGCTCCGCGGCGTCTCCCTCAACAGTCCGCAAAGCTTCGCCGATCTCATGCACAAAATCAACGTGCTGGTCTATGAAGCCTCAGCGTCGAACCGCTACGCCACCTTCTTCTTCGCCGCCTACGATCCCAAGACCCGCCGCCTCGAATGCGTCAACGCAGGCCACAACCCGCCCGTCCTGCTCCGCAACGGAGAAGTCATCCGTCTCGAGGCCGGTGGTCCGGTCGTCGGCCTCCTCCCGCTCGCCCCTTACCTCGAACAGGCCCTCACCCTCGAACCCGGCGACCTCCTGCTCCTCTATACCGACGGCATCAGCGAAGCCATGACCCACGACGACGAAGAATGGGGCGAGGATCGCATGATCGAAGCCGCCACCAAAGTCCGCACCAAACACGCCGACGAAGTCCTCCACGCCCTCTTCGCCGCCTGCGACAAATTCACCGCCGGAGCCCCCCAGCACGACGACATGACCATGCTCATCCTCAAGCTCGACTAGCGTTCGCCTAAAATCCAAAACACCTCAAACCCGGAGAACTCCAGGTTCACCCACAGCAAGAAGCCTGGACCCAGTGCCCATTTTTCTTAGTCTTGTGGCCAACAGCCCTGCTATGCCGCCTGGTCATCTCTCGATCTCTTCGCTGCCTCGTAGTGCTTATATTCTCTGAAGGTCGGTATCTCGGTAGCCTGCCTTGCCACCCATTCTTCAAATGTGCCGTTGAATACCTCGATGTCCTGGCCGAAAACAGTTTTGTAGCGCTTCTCCGCATCTCGATCTTCCGGCAGGATCAGGACGATCTCTTTGCGATCGATGTGTTGCGTGTTTTGCTTAAACGCCGTGATCACGACGATGTCGTCAAGAGGCAGGCTGTATCCGACGAAGTACAACGAATCTGCCCGGCGAAGCGCAGCCTCGGCATGGCTCCAGATCCTGCGAATATGGCTGTTCGCGTAGTTCTTTGCGAGGGTTGGGGGAATGATCATGGGCCTCAGGTCCCCATCGCACCATTCGCATTTGGCTTGCCGTTCCGGATCAAGGAGCATATCGGAAAGCTCATTCAGCGTTTTCACCGGGCGGCTGTCCGGCCCTTCCTCGGAATTGAGCCGGTGCGCTTCCAGCCACTGCCTGGTCTGGTACAGCTGAACCCGCCCGCAGCCAGTGCAATACAACCAATCCATCGATCCGTGCAGTTTATGCAGTTGCCGGCCAGAGCTTGGTTCCGCGTAGGGTGCTTCAAATGAAACGTTGTAGATCGGTATCGTCTGGGTCCCGCCTGAGCCCCTTGCCTTCAGGCCCGACAGGTGCTGCATCGCTGCCCTCTCGAGGAACAGATCGTAATTCATCGAAATCAGACTGAAATTCCTGTCGAGCCCGTAGAGGTAGTCGAGAAATACTTCGTGGGGATAGAGCCTCTTTATCTCTTCCATCTCTATCTCTTTCTTTTGCGCATCGAACTGCTTCAGATAGGCGTCCAGCACCGACTTGATGATCAGCCCGTCCAGGATCTCGCGGATGCCCACCAGGTCTCTTGGTCTCCAGCACCCTCTGGACGGAGGCCTCGGGCAGCTTTGAGAAACGAGGCCCCGTCCCTGCTCAATGGTCATATCGATGACGCTCAGAAGGAGTCCGACGTCAGGCTGACGCGTCCTTTGAACGAAATCCGGGCCGCTGACACCAAACACATCGGACAGGAAATCCGTCAGCAGTCGGTGCCAGGGTTCATCCACAATGCCCTCCCGGTCGAAAGCCTTTGGGAGAACCTCTCCCAGCGAAAGTCCGCCACAGGCGCGCGACGCTCCTGCACCGAACACTGCCACGATTTTGCGATCGGTCATGTCGCCCCCCGTACCTCTTCTAAACGCCGTTTTACGATGTAACACCGCGCTTTGGCCGGGGAAAAGTCGTGCAATCGGAGGGCAGCTGTTTCCTCTGGCGTTGCCGCGCGAATCAGCGTGAACAACCGGAATCGCGGCACGCCTGCTCTCGGTGGCTCAACATGGGGATCCACTCCCAATTGAAGACCACGCTTTGTAGGCCGTTGCGCCCTATGGCAACTGGTCGACCGCGTGCGAACTGACTGACCAGGCAGGGAAACGCAAATGCTGTCGGCCCACAATTCGATAGGGTCTAACCTTTGTCCCATCAAAATGTCGCCTTGGTCAAGACAAAACTTCGCCGCCCTCGGTCCCCTGGCCGGGACTCAACCGATCCGGCCTGCTCCCTCACAACCCCGCGAAAAACCCCGCCATCCGCTCCAAACCCTCATGCACATCGGCGTGCTAAGTAGCATACGACAACCGAATGTGCTCCTCCGTCCCAAACGCCTCGCCCGGCACCGTCACCACGTGCGCCTCATGCAGCAGCCGCTTTGACAACTCCATCGCCGTCCCCACACCCTCTTCGTCCCAGCCATAAATAAGTCCACTGCCGGGCCCCCAGCACGACGACATAACCTTGCTCATCCTCAAGCTGGACGAGCTCCGAAAAAAAGCGAACCACCCCAAACCCGGCGAAAGCCAGGTTCACCCCACAGCAAGAAGCGTAGACCAGGCCACCTGCTGTTTCCATAACCAATTGCCGGGCTAAAACCCCTGGGTACCGTATTTTTCCCGTTTCGAACCCGGTGACCTCCTGCCGGTCTTATGCGGAAACCTCGCTGATGCGAACAGGGCGGCGTTCCTCGCTCGACTTGCCCGCGGCCAGCGCCATGACCACCGGCATCCGGCTATCCGCGCCAGTCACCCGAATGGGCTTGTCCTCAAGCACCGCTTCGGTGAAGGCCTGGATCTCCGCCGTGAAGCTGTCCGTATACCGCTGCATGAAGAAGTTGTACGGAAGATCGGAGTAGACGCACTTCTCTCCGCTGACGACGACCTGGTTCGGGTATCGATTTTCTGAGGCGATTTTCCCTTTGCTGCCGAGGATTTCGACCCTCTGATCGTAGCCAAAGGTGGACTTGCGGCTGTTGTCGATGGTCCCGATCGCCCCGCCCCGGAAGCGGAGCAGCACCACCGCCGTATCGAAATCATTCTCCTTTGCGAAGCCGGGATCGACCATCACCGCCCCCGCCGCGAAAACTTCTTCAACCTCATCGCCCATCAGGAACCGGGCCATATCGAAATCGTGCACCATCATATCGAGGAAAATGCCGCCCGAGGGACGCAGGTAAGTCAGCGGAGGAGGAAACGGATCGCGGCTCACGATGTGAAACAGATTGGGCGTGCCGATTTCACCGGACACCACTGCCTGGCGTACACGCAAAAAGTTGGAGTCGAAGCGGCGATTGAAACCAACCTGCAGCTTGACTCCGGCGCTCTCCACCGCCGCGAGCGCGCGGTCGATCTCCTTCAGGCTGAGCGAAATCGGCTTCTCGCAGAAGATGTGCTTGCCGGCCTGGGCAGCCGCCACGATCAGGTCGGCATGCGTATCCGTAGGGGAGCAAATCGCCACCGCGTCGATGCCCGGGTCAGCGATAATCTCAACCCCTGAGGAGACAATCTTCGGAATATTACAGCGCGCAGCAACCGCCTGCGCGGCCGGCTGCTTCAGGTCCGCGATGGCCACCAGCCGTGCCTGGGGCACACGGAAGGCAAGGGTCTCAGCATGCACCGGCCCGATGCGTCCCGCGCCGATCAGTCCAAAACGAAGTTCGTTCTTCATTGGGTTCCCGCGTTCTCCCCTGACGTCCCCTCCAGCATAGTGCGTCGAGGACTCGCCCGGTGCCCAATCCTTTTTTTGCGTCGTGCATCAATTCAGACGCACGTCGAAGGACCCGCAGTTAAGGCTCGTCACGAGCAGCGCGGTCAAGTCCGCCCGCTAACTTCACCACAAATCTCACAGAAGGCAGAAACTCCGTCATCCTGAGCGAAGCTTCCGCATACGTTGCAAGCGCTTTTGGGCGCAACAATCAATCCAGATGCGAGTCGAAGGACCTGCTTTTCTTCCCGGAACCCGGATGATGCGGGTGGCCCATTCAAGCCCTCTTTTGGCTTGACTGGGCTCGCGGAAGAGTCGAGCGCCGCGCCAAAACTCTAATCCCTAAACTCCAAACTCTCCTCCGCTCTACAACCCCGCGAAGAACCTCTTCATCCGCGCCAAACCCTCGGCCACATCGGCATGCGAAGTCGCGTACGACAACCGAATATGCTCCGAAGTCCCAAACGCCTCGCCCGGCACCGTCACCACATGCGCCTCATGCAGCAGCCGTCTCGACAGCTCCATCGCCGTCCCCACACCCGCTTTCCCCAAATAAGCCTTCACGTTGGGATAAACGTAAAACGCGCCCTCCGGCTTCGCGCACGTCATCCCCGGAATCCGAGCAAGTCCCGCCAGCGCCTCATCGCGCAGCTTCAGATAATCCGCCCGCATCTCCAGCACGCAAACCTGCGAACCCCGCAGCGCCGCAATCGCCGCCTTCTGCACAAACGACGCCGTGCTCGACGTCGACTGGCTCTGCAGCTTGGTCATCGCGGCGATCACTGGCTTCGGTGCCAGCGCAAATCCTGCGCGCCACCCGGTCATCGCGTAGGTCTTCGACAGCGATCCCAGCACCACCACGTGCTCCTTCGCGTCCGTGAACGACCCGCCGCTCACCAGCGCCCCGGTGTACTGCAGATACACGTAGCACTCGTCGAGCAGCAGCCAGATCCCGCGCTCGTGCGCCAGATGCACAATCCGTTCCAGATCCGCCGGCGATACCACCGCCCCCGAAGGATTCGACGGCGAGTTCAGAATGATTGCCTTCGTCTTCGGCGTGATCGCCCGCTCGATCGCCTCCGCCGTGATGCGGAAGCCCTCGGCCTCCGGCGCCTCGACATAAACGCAAGTCGCGCCCGCGTACTGCACAATGTCCTTGTACGACACCCAGTACGGCACCGGCACAATCACCTCATCGCCGTGATCCACCAGCACCTGGATGGCGTTAAAGATCGCCAGCTTCCCGCCCGTCGAGAAAATCGCCTCGTCCGGCGTGTAGCTCGACCCAAAGTCGGCCGCATGCCGCTCGACAATCGCCTGGCGCAGCTCCGGCACGCCGCCAACCACCGTGTACTTCGTGAAATTCTTTTGGATCGCCTCGATCGCCGCATCCTTAATATGTTGCGGCGTGGCGAAATGCGGCTCCCCCGCGCCAAAATCCACCAGCTTCGCGCCCGTCGCGCGCAGATTCGCGGCTTCCGCGGTCACAGCCATGGTGGCGGATATCTCAATCCGCCCAATGCGGTCGGAGAAAACTGCAGCAGCAGTCGTGGTCATGCTGCTATTTTTTCAGATTTTCCCGCCGCCGTCCGATAATTTCTCGCCGTTCGTACTCAAATCTCCACACACTCCGAGCCATACCTCTCCTTGCGCACCGAAAAGCGCCCTGTGATACCTTCCTCCCGTCAGCTTCGGCCAGGGTCGTTACAGCACGAATTGACGGAGGTTTTCCGTGAACCGATCGAACAAGTATGTGGCGGATACATTCCTGTCGGCGGCCATGCTTCTTTCGGGCACGATGCAGGGCCAGGCTCAGTGCATGTGTTCGGCGAATCCGGCGCCGGGAGTACACCTGGATGACGCTGCCATCGCGGCGATGGGAACCCTGGTCCTGATCGGCAATGGCGACATGCCGGCATGTTTTCTTCAACGCCATCCGAGTCCGAGCATTTACACCGCTTGCGAGACCTGGAAGGACGCCCAGGGGGCACAGACGACAATGGCAGTGGGGCTCGCGCGCGCACGCCAAAGGTTTTGGGAAACGTATCCGAACAAGCCGGGCGCGGCCAAGGCCAGCCAGGAATTTGCCGAGTGGCTCTTCCTGAAAGACCTGAACTACGTGAACGCGGCGTTGAGAATGACCATGGACGGTCGTGCCACCGACAATCGGATCGACTTCGTCCGCGAAGTGAATGCGGTTAGCTTCGTGGGATACGGCGGATCCCCGCTGATTGACGGGGGGATTAAGGAAGACGCTGCATACGAATTTTATGACTGGGCGATGGATGTTCGCGCAAATCTTGGCCACCCGGCATCGGGGAATCCTGCTCAGAATTTTGCTGCGGGCTTTTCACTCGGAATGATGGGAGCCAGCGAGCAAAAGGCCATTGAAGCAAGCAGGGCCAAATACAGGAAGTATGTGGAAGTGCGCGACTGGGAAGAATTTGACGCGGCGAGACGCTCCCCTGTGGGGTTCGAAGGTGCGCAGCATTACGCCGAGCTACTTTATCTGCGTGATGGCGGACTCAAACCGGCCGAAGCGAAGTTTGAGGCTTGCAGCGCGGCGAGGGTGCTGGGACAGAATGTTGCCGTGGCAGCGGCGCAGAAGATAATTCTTGCGCCGAAGGACAGCGAAGGAACCCTGATGAAGAGGGCCGGGTTGCCGAGAGAAGACCAGGTCAACGATTTGACCCCGATGCCGGAGGGAGTAATCGGAGTCTATAAGTACAAGCTGGTCGCCTATGAGAAATTGATGACGCTGGACGACGATCGCCGGTATCTGCTGAGTCTGCTGGCGGACCGTAACAGCGACAGCAGAGGCGCTTTTGTTGGACCCACAAAATGGTGCTTCGCGGATAGTATGTACGGTCGGTACGTGGCGGCGTTCGGTTCGGCGGCTGTCCTGCAGGCAGCGCATGCCGTGAGGGTAACGCCGAAGAGAATGAAGGACGGATGGGTGTTGGATACGACAGCCATCGGCTCGACACGGTTTGAGCCCTATCCGGCATTTCAGGACGTGCTCACTCGCAGCGAGCCGCGCGGATACGTTAGGGCGATGCTGGGGTTCGGCCAAAACCTCTACACCGCGAGCGAGATTGACAGCGCGTATCAAAAGCTTTCCGCCGCGCACGGTGAGAACGCCGTTCTGGACGCTGCGCGCAGGATGGCGGCGGGGCGTCCGAATCTTACGGAAAAGTCAGATCTGCAGACGCTGCTGGGCATGCTTGGCGAGGACGTTCCCGCCAGCCAACCGGCACGCCCGGTGTCCAAGGTAGGGCCGCGAGGTCCCGACCTGGCCGGGCTCCAACTGACATACGGGTCATATCAGCACAACCTCCCCACCATCAAAGCCCGCCTGGATGTGACAGAGCGGACCCTCAGGGGCCGGGGCAGAACTCTTCCGCCGGACGTCGTCGCGGCGCGCGATCAAATTGATCCGCTCATGCGTGCGGCGGGCGAGGCGATACAGCGGGGCGATATCAATCAAGCCGACCAGGACCTCAAATCCGTACAAGCCGCCGTCAGGACGATTGAGGTGTTTATGAATAACGCGTTCTGACGTCCATCTTCACGCGCCGGATGCGCAGGTGCGGATGACTTCCCCCGCGCCGAGAACGCCATCCGGAAAGTCGGCAGAGTCAGCTCGGCCTCAAGCCGCTGAGGGACCGGTCCTGCTTCTCAGCCGAACGTCGTCACTCGCTTCGCCGCCGTCACCACGTTCTGCGCTGAGTCCACCACGTCTCCCATCACGTCCTTGCCCCGCTTCAGGTACTTCCCGGCAAAATCTTGCACGTTATCCGCCGTGTCCTTGATGTACTCCGTCGCGTCGTTGATGCCGCGCTTAATCTGCCGCCGCGTCCGTGCTCCCGACTGTGGCGCATAAATCAATGCCAGAGCCGCGCCCGCCGCAACTCCCACCCCAAAGGCTGCCCAAAATTTCCACGTACTCATCGCCCTGCTCCTTCCGATGTTGCCTCTCTTCCGATTGTGCACTCTCCTGGGTCAGATACAGCCCAGTGCCTGTTGGTTGCGTAGATTCCTCTAAACAGCAAAGGCCGGCATCAAGATTCAGCAAGAGATTCTCCGCCCCGCCCGTTACCCCAGAAACCTCACTTCTTCGCCGCCAGCTTCCCCGCCTCCAGTACCACCAGCTCGCTCAAATCCTGCTTCTCCAGCCCATGCACGCTCTTGTTGAACTCATCCACCTTGCTCGACCAGTTCATCGAGCAGAACTTCGGCCCGCACATCGAGCAGAACGCCGCCTCCTTGTAGTAATCGTCCGGCAGCGTCTCATCGTGCATCGACCGCGCCGTCTCCGGATCGAGCGACAACGCGAACTGCTTCTCCCAATCGAACGTGTACCGCGCGTAGCTGATCGCATCGTCGCGATCTCGCGCCCCCGGCCGATGCCGCGCAATATCCGCCGCGTGCGCCGCAATCTTGTACGCGATCATCCCGTCCTTCACGTCCTTCTCGTTCGGCAGCCCCAGGTGCTCCTTCGGCGTCACGTAGCACAGCATCGACGCCCCATGCCATCCGATCAGCGCCGCGCCAATCGCGCTCGTGATGTGGTCATAGCCAGGCGCAATGTCGGTCACCAGCGGGCCCAGCGTATAAAAGGGCGCCCCGAAGCAGTACTCCACTTCCTTGTCCACCTGCTCCTTGATCTTGTCCAGCGGCACATGCCCCGGACCCTCGATCATCACCTGGACGTCGTCCTTCCATGCCGCAGCGGTCAGCTCGCCCAGCGTTTTCAGCTCGCTGAACTGCGCCTCATCCGACGCATCCGCCACCGATCCCGGCCGCAGACCATCGCCAAGGGAAAAACTCACATCGTACTTCGCCATCACCTTCACGATGCGGTCGAAATTCTCATACAGAAAATTCTGCTTGTGATGATGCGTCATCCACTGCGCCAGAATCGCGCCCCCGCGGCTCACAATCCCCGTGATCCGCTTCGCCACCATCGGCACATACTGGATCAGCACGCCCGCATGCACAGTGAAATAATCCACGCCTTGCTGTGCCTGCTCTTCGATCACTTCGAGATACACATCGATGTTCAAATCCTCGATCCGCCGCACCCGAGCCAGCGCCTCATAAATCGGCACCGTCCCGATCGGCACCGGCGAGTGGCGCAGAATCGCATCCCGAATCTCAGGAATCTCCCCGCCCGTCGACAAATCCATCACCGTGTCGGCCCCATGCTGGATCGCCGTGTGCAGCTTCCGCAGCTCTTCCTGAATCTCCGAAGTCACCGCCGAGTTCCCGATGTTCGCATTCACCTTGCACCGTGTCGCGACCCCAATCCCCATCGGCTCCAGCTCCGGGTGATTGATGTTCGCCGGAATAATCAGCCGCCCCGCCGCCACCTCGTCCCGCACCAGCTCCAGCGGCAGCTTCTCCCGCTCCGCCACAAAGGCCATCTCCTCGGTCGCCAGACCCTTCCGCGCAAAGTGCATCTGCGACATGTTCGTGTCGCCGTTCAGCGCTGCTTCGGCTTTGCGCCGAACAAGCCACTCGGCTCGCGGCTTCAGAATTTCAAGTGTGGGATTGGAAGCGGCCATCGATCACCTCGTCAATCTGGCTGGAAAATCGCGTTGCGGTTGGTGACGGAAAGATTCTGATCAATCACGGAAGATCAAAAACAGATTATAGATGCCCGCGATCCACACCGTCCCAACCCGCGCCACGCCCCAACCCTCGCACGACGGTCCGCTCGAACACAACGTTCCTCCCCGACAAGCCTGGTGCCCCATTCAAGCCCTCTTTTGGCCTGAGTGGGCCCGCCACAACTGCCTTCCAGAGCACGATTTCCCCGCGATCGAAACCATGCACCAAAAGCGGTGCAGCCCGACCACAGCAAAACGCGCCCCGACCCATCCGCTAAACTCGGTCTATGTTCCCGGAAAACACAAGCGGCCGCCTCTTCGCGGATGAAAAACGTGCTGCAGCCGATTGGGTCACAGCCTTCTGCGATGGCGGATCGCGCGGAAACCCCGGTCCCGCGGGCTTCGGCGTCTTCATCGAAGGCCCCGATGGCGAAAAACTGGCCGAGCTCAGTGAATTCCTCGGCAAAACCACCAACAACGTCGCCGAATACTCGGCTCTGCTCGCCGCCCTCGAATGGGCGCTCAAAGAAGGCCGCTCCAGGCTGCGCGTCGTCGCCGATTCGGAGCTCCTCGTCAAGCAGATTCAGGGCCGCTACAAAGTCAACAGCCCCGATCTGCGCCCGCTCTTCGACGAAGCAAAACGCCGCATCGCCGAGCTCGATGCATTTCGCGTCGAGCATGTCCTCCGCGGCAAAAACCAGCGCGCCGACCGCCTGGCCAACCTTGCGATGGACCGCGGAATGGATCGCGGAATGGACCGCAAAGCCCCCGGGGGCGAGGCAAAAACCGCCTCACAGCAAGGCGCAAAGAGCGGGAATCAACCGCACCCCCTGAAAGGCTACGTGAAAGACGGAGTGGTTCATCTGCTGGAAGGCGAATTGCCCGACGGAATGTTCGTGAAGATCACGCCAGACCGGCAATAGAAAGGCTCGAAGCCGGAAGCGGGAGGATCGAAGCCGGAAGCGGGAAGCCGAAGGCGGATCGTCAGACCTTGCGCTTGCTGTGCGTGCTGGAAGCTTTCCTGGCCACGGCGTGACTGGAGCGGCGAGGGTAAACCGCAGTGCGAAGGCTGCCCGTCGACCGGCCTCTGCGCCGATGCGCAACAGCAGGGCGCAGAACAGCGGCAACGCGCGCCTCTGAAGCCGCAGGATCGTCGAGGTAGCGCGGATCGAGCATGGCAATGACAGCGACAGCGCGGATGCGATAGAGCCGCGCCCACTGGCTCTGCATCAGTGAGTGCTGCACAGCGTCCCAGTGCTCGGGATCGGCGGCGGTGGCGTCCGCTTGCAACGCGGCGCCAGGATCGGAGAACGCCGAGACGGTGACGGGCTCGTTGTTGATGAGGCTCAGAAAGCGGCTGAACTCGCCGAGATTGACGCCCATCTGGTAAACCAGCTGGCTCACTGCCATCTGTTGGGGCCCGCTGAGCGAATCGAAATCGCGGCAATACGCCCGCGCGTTCTCAATCGCCTGGATCGCCGCAATCCGCAGCAGCGAACTCGCCTCGGCGTCGCTGATCTGTGGATCGAGCGACCAGATTCTGCGGCGGTGGCGCTTCATTGTCCGCCATGTCGCCAGGTTGTCGTTGAACTCGGCAAGAACCTGATCGAGGCGCGCCGGATCAAGGCCTGCGGCCTGCCAGAGGTCCGCCGAAGACGGCTCGACAAAAGTGTGAGGGTTGAGGGGGTCAGTTTGCGCGTGTGGCCGCTCGGGCAAATCCAGGCTGAATCCCGCGCCGATCAGCGGCCGCCCCGTCTTCGGATCGGGATAAGCCGCCAGCACCCACCCTTCATGTCGACGGTCGCGCAGCAGCCCCATCAGATCGGTCAGGGAGAACTTGATGTCGGAATCCCGAAAATCCATCAGCGGCCGGATCGAAGCGGAAACAGGAGGCGCCGCGGGCGCGAGAGCGGAGAAGCTTGCCGCTGGGGTTGGCGATGTTGCGACTGGATCGGCGGTTGAGGTTGGACGTGTTTGCTCCGTGCTTTGCCCCAGGGCCTGCAGCGCGGAAGCCAGCAACAGTGCTGAGCTCCAACATCGCACCGCGGCGCGGAAAGCCAGGAAAGTGGTTGTAAAGCGCATGTGTTCCGTACAAAATGCCGTAAATCCAGGCAAAAGACAATGGCAAGAAAGGATCACCGAAGGGTAACGTCCCATCTGTGACCCCCGGGCCATACGCCTCCCACATCGGGAAGTTCCGGATGTACAGTTATTGACGTCCCCAATCACCGCCCCCGCGGATAGCAAATCATGGCCGCCGTTTCCGTTCAGAATCCCGCCGCCACCACACGCATGCTCTCGCTCGATGTGCTGCGCGGCGTGACCATCGCCTTCATGATCATGGTCAACAACAACGGCGGCCACGCCTGGTGGCCCTTCGAGCACGCCGACTGGAATGGCTGGACGCCCACCGACATGGTCTTCCCCACCTTCCTCTTCGTCGTCGGCGTCACCATCGTCTTCTCCACCGAATCCCGCCTCCAGCGCGGCGACACGCCCGGCGCCATCGTCCCGCACATCCTGCGGCGCTTTTTCATCCTCTTCGCGCTGGGACTGTTCCTCGCGCTCTTTCCCTTCTTTCACTGGTCGCATCTGCGCGTCTGGGGAGTACTGCAGCGCATCGCCCTCTGCTATCTGGTTTGCAACCTGCTGTACCTTTGGACCCGCCAGCTCGCCAACCGTGTCGTCCTCTACGCAGGTCTGCTGGTGTTTCTGCTCGCGGGCTATTGGGTCCTGATGCGGTTCGTCCCCGTCCCCGGCTTCGGCGTTCCCGGCCGGGACATCCCCTTCCTCGATAAGGACGCGAACATCGTTGCCTGGCTCGATCGCACCATGCACATCGGCCGCCTCTACGAGCACACACGCGACCCCGAGGGCCTGCTGAGCACCTTTCCCGCCATCGGCACCACACTGCTCGGTATGCTTGCCGCCCTGTGGCTTCGAACGAAACAAACCATGGAGCGCAAATGCCTGGGACTCCTCGTCGCCGGCCTCGTGCTCATCCTGCTCGGCCAACTCTGGCATCCCTGGTTCCCTATTAACAAGAAGCTCTGGACCAGCTCCTTCGTGCTCTTCATGGGCGGGTGTTCCACCGTCCTCTGGGCGCTCTTCATCTGGCTCATCGAAATCAAGGGCTGGAGAAAGGGCTGGGACTTCTGGCTCGTCTTCGGCACGAACGCAATCGCCAGCTACGTACTCTCAGACCTGCTGGTGGCGCCGCTGTGGGCCATTGACGTCCGCCCGCATCTGAACCTGGGCGCCTGGATCGATGCCCGCACCTTCGCGCACATTCGCCCTCCCGGACTCGGCTCGCTCCTCTACTCCATCGCCTTTACCCTGGTCTGCTGGCTGGTGATGCTGATCCTCTACCGGAAGAAGATCTTCATCAAAGTGTAGGGCGGCACGCAACGCCGTTCCCTTCCGCGCGAAATGCTCTAGACTGGCCTCACATGGGAAGGCTGCGCAAGTTTGAAGTTGTGGTGTTCCGCCTGGTGCGCCGCGATCCGCCGGAAGGCTTCGTGCATCGCGGGGCATTCTGGCTTTTTACCGGCTACCTCGGCCTCTCTCTTCCCGGATGGCTCCCCGGAACCGTTGGCCGCTTCTTCAGCGATCTCGCCGCCCTCGACTTCTTCCTCCTCATCCTTCTCTGCATCCCGCTCCTGTGGCGTTTTATCTTCCTGCGCCTCCTCTGGAAGGTCCGCAACCGCCTCATCGTCACCTACCTGCTCATGGGTCTGACGCCGGTCGTGCTCTTTGTGACGCTGGCGCTGATTCTGCTCTACGTCTTCTCCGGCCAGTTTGCGATCTTCGCCGCCACCAGCGTCGTACACGACGAGCTGGAACACATCGGATCGGCCAACAGCAACCTGGCCACGCATATTGCTCACGTGCTCGATCAAAATCCTCACATACGCAGCGTGTCGCTGCCGGAAGAAGGAAGCGCACCGGCTGAGCACGAGTACACCGGCCTTGGCGTTGTGGCTTACCAGGATGGGAAGCCGATTGCGCTGGAGCCCGCGTCGATCCAGCCGCTTGTGGCGCCCCCGGTACCGTCGTTACCCGAACCCTTCCGCGGCCTGGTGATCGATCACGGGCAGCTCTGGCTGCGCGCGGCTGACATCCAGAAGATCGGCGGCCATACGACGGTGGTGATCTCGAGCGTGCCCATCCAGCAGCAGAACGTCGAGGCCATTGCAGAAGGTCTGGGCAGGGTCACTATCTTCCCGGGTGCGAGCTTCGGTGAGTTGCCGTCCGCGCCCCAGCCACCACAGAGCAAGTTTCAATACAGTGCCCGGAGGCCCAAACAGGGCCAGGGGCCAATCGAGATCAACGGCGAGGACATCAACCAGGCGCGCAAGCACGCAATCGTAGCCGGTACTCTGCCGGCTCCTCTGCATTTCTACGATGCGCCGGTGGGTTTCCTCGCGCCGCTGACCACCTGGGAATGGTCAACGGGGCATACCACCAACGTCTATGCTGACGTGACCTCCCGGCCATCGCTGCTCTACCGGCGCTTGTTTATTACCTCGCTGGACGTGGGGGATGTGATCCGCGAAATCCTGATCGGGATTGCCATTGCTTTCGGGGTCCTCGAGCTGCTCGCTTTCCTCGCCGCGGTTCGCCTGAACCAGACCATTACGAAATCGGTGCACGACTTGTATGAGGCCACACTGGCCATCGATGGCGGCAATCTCGATCACCGCATCCAGGTCAAGCGCCGCGACCAGCTCGGTGCGCTCAGCCGCTCCTTCAACAGCATGGCTGCGTCGCTGGCCCGCCTGCTGGTCGAGCAGCGCGAAAAACAGCGCATGCAGAACGAGCTCTCCATCGCGCAGGAAGTCCAGGCCAATCTCTTTCCCCACGGACGCGTCGCGCTGCCCATGCTGGAGATCCACGGCGTCTGCCTGCCCGCGCGCACGGTCAGCGGCGACTACTACGACTTTCTCCTCTTCGGGACCACCGGCCTCGGCATCGCACTCGGCGATATCAGCGGCAAAGGAATCTCCGCGGCTCTCCTCATGGCCACCCTCCACTCCGCCGTCCGCGCCTACCGTTTTGCCGGCGAGGAGCTTGTCACCGAAGGCTCCTATGCGCTGGCGAACCCGCGCACCCGGCGCGTGGGCGAGCAGGAAGTGGAGTGCGCAGAGTTGTTCGAGGAGCCGGCCAGAATCCTGTCCCTGCTGAATCGTCATCTCTACAACAGCACCCAGCCTGAAAAATACGCGACCCTGTTCCTCGCGCACTACGAGGGCATCAGCCGCCGCCTGGTTTACTCGAATGGCGGCCACCTGCCGCCGCTGCTGCTCCGCGCTAACGATACGGTAACGCGCCTCGATCGCGGTGGATCGGTGGTCGGCCTCCTCGATGAGCTCGAATGGGAGCAGGGAACCGTCCACCTCGGCGTCGGCGATATTCTCATCGCCTACAGCGACGGCGTCACCGAGCCGGAAAATGATTTTGGCGAATTCGGCGAATCGCGCCTCCTCGAAGTCGTGCGCCGCCACCGCCACCTGAGCCTCGAAGCCATCTCCGAGCAGGTGATGCAGACCCTGCGCAGCTGGATCGGCATCCAGGAGCAGCCCGACGACATCACCCTGGTCCTCGCCCGCCAGCGCTGACCGTTCAAGCCTCGCCACAGGCGACTCAACCTCTATTCCGGAATCTGCGTCTCCGCGCCGCCGCGTTCCGCCGAGAAGTACGCCGCGTAGATGATCGTCATCGTGTCGCGTGCCAGCCCCGCATTGGCCATCGGTTCGCGGCCTGTCGCAACGCTCTCCATGAAGTCCTGAAACTCCTGCGGGTAGCCGTGCTGCCAGGCCTCATCGGGAGCCGGATGGCTCCACCCCAGCTTCGTCTCAATCTTCTCCGTGAGGTAGACGTCGCGAAAAGCATCCTGACTCGGAGTGAAGGTCTCGACCGCATCGATGGGATTCAGCTGGCACCGCGTGCGATGGTTATTGGCCATCACCTCCAGCCAGTTGCTCACTCCGCCCAGAACCACCTCCGATGCAAAAATATCGGCAACCGTTCCGTCGGCGAACGTGACGTGCATCTGCCCGTAGTCCTCAATGTCCTGGTAGGCCGTGCGCAGAAATCCCTCGTCGCGGAACCCGGGCAGTTTGGTGATCGCGTGCGTGCGCGCGCTCACCGTCGCGGGGCGAATCGCTTTTCCGTCCCGCGCCATTCCTTCCACCCGCTTCAGAAACAGCGCCGCGCTCAGCGGATGGCAGCCCTTGCCGACCAGCGATCCGCCGCCGGAGAACCGCCACTGCCCGTAATAGGGCGAATGCGAGCCGCTGTGGGATTGATTGCCCATCATCCACAGGATCTGTCCGCCGGATTTTGTAACAATCTCGCGTTCTTTTTGGATTGCCGGCGCGTAAACCCAGTTTTCCGCATAGCAAATTGTCCTTCCGGCCGCTCGTGCTGCCTCCTCCATGCGCCGGCAGCTTTCGATCGTGTGCCGCAGCATCGGTTCCCTCGCCACAGCATCGCCGCGAAAATCCTCGACCCCCGCGCCGAAATATCCCGTGAACGGCTTTTCGACGATGATATGTTTTCCGCGCCCCAGCGCCTCCACCGCAAGCTCCTCGTGCGTCGAAGGCGGGCTGCACAAGTCGACGACGTCCGACGCTTCGCAAAGCGCCGCAAAGCTCTCGAATGCGCGGACAGAATGCTCGCGGGCAAATGCTGTGCGGCTTTCGGTTGAACGCGCAGTCACGCCCGTAATTTCAAGGAGCACACCATGAACCCGCCGCAGGTTGAGCAGGTGAAATCGCGCCGCAAATCCGGCGCCAACGATGCCGACACGAATCGGTTCAGCCATCCTGTGATTTGCCCGACTCAGAATACAGGGCCCGAGCAGAGCATGGCTTCATCGGGTCATCGCGTAGTGCACCTGCTCCTCGATGGCCGCAATCTTCAGCGGTTCCCGGTTCGCCGCCGTCAGCGCGGCATTGAGCGCCGCCAGATCGGCGGTCTTGAATTGCTGCCACGCATCGATGCCGTCCTGCGACGCCTTCTTCATCCGCGCGAAAATCTCCATCGCGACCGCTGGAGCAGTCCGGTCCCCGCTTTCGACCAGCCGCAGATCGGTGCCCAGCCCCCCAGTGGCTTCCGCAAGGCCAGCTTCCGCAGGGCTGGCTTCCGACTCCCGGCCCTTCGCTTCCGCAGCATGCTCACCAGCGCGAATCCGGGTGAGGGCTGCCTGCGCTTTGCTGATCGCATCTTTTAGCTCCGCGGGATTGTCGCTCGCCGAAGCCAGCTTCTTCAGCTGGCTATCGACGCTGTCGAGTTCCGCCATGGCCTTGCGCGCCTCCAGCACCTGCCCATAGATCGACTCGCCGAGCGCGTACTGCTGGGCGAGCACCTGCGGCGTCGCTGTCGCGCGCGGATCCATGATGACCCGCAGCGGGCGATCCATCGTCTTCCCATCCACCCCGAGCCGCACCGTGTAACTACCCGGCGCCACCCGCGGCCCCGGAGGTCCCCCCGCTGCGTCATCCTCATCGTCATCGCCGAGACCCGCGCTGGAACCGCCCGCAGCCAGGTCCCACACAAACCGATGCTCGCCCGCGCTGGTCACAAGCATCTCGGGTTTGGGAAACCAGCGCTCGGCGATCGGCAGCAGCGGCCGATTCGCTGGCTCCTTCTCGGCACTGGAAAAATGCCGAATCACATGACCCTGCGCATCGAGAATCTGCAGCGTCACCTTGCTCGCATCGGCCCCAAGATAGTAGTCCACAATCGCGCCGTTCGGCGGATTGTCCGCCTGCGGCTCCTCCGGCGGCAGCGGCGTGCCCAGAAATCCGTCGTTGTCCACGCGCACCGCCGTCGGTGGGCTGAAGAGATACGCCTGCGCATCCCGCACAGCCGCTGCCTGGCGCAGGGGCGCGATGTCATCCAGCACCCAGAGCGACCGGCCGTGCGTGGCAATAATTAAGTCACTGCCGTTGATATTCATGTCGCGCACAGAAGTCACCGGGAGATTCACCTGCAGCGGTTGCCAGTGGGCGCCGCCGTCGAACGATGCATAGATTCCGAACTCGGTCCCCGCAAATAACAAATTCTTCTGCTCGGTATCTTCGCGAACCGCGCCGACGAAAGAATGCGGTCCGATCCCTTCCACAGCCAGTTTCCACGTTCTCCCGTAATCGCGCGTGATGTAGAGGTAAGGCTTCTGGTCGTCGAGCCGATGCCGATCGACCGCCGCATACGCCGTCCCCGCATCGAAGTGCGATGCCTCGATCAGCGATATTTTGCTCCATGGCGACAGCTCTTTCGGCGTCGCGTCGCGCCACGTCTTACCGCCGTCGGTTGTCAGATGGATGCGCCCCGTATCGCTGCCCGCCCAGATCAGGTCAGGCCGCAGTGGCGACGGCGCAATCGTGTAGACCACACCATAGCCGCGCTGCATCGCGTTCTCCGGCGTGGTCGGCCCATCGGCATCCGCATTCTTCGCCGCGCCCGTCAGGTCAGGGCTGATCTGCGTCCAGTGCAGCCCTCCATCCACGGTCTTCATCACGTACTGCGTTCCCAGGTAGAGCGACGTCTTGTCCGCCGGAGAAAACACCAGCACCGGCGTCCACGGATCGCGATAACGTCGCTTGCTGATCTCCAGGTCGAAGCCGCCCAGCGGCCACGGCGACACGTTCTGGCTGAACGACGTGCGCAGATCGAAGCGGCCCACGCCTCCGTACGCTCCGGAAAGATAGACGATGTTCTCGTCCTTCGGATCAATCGCGATGTACCCGCTCTCGCTGCCGCCCGGCAGAAACCAGTCGCGCGCATCCACGTGCTGATGGTCGGAGCGGCTGTGCACCGCGATGGCCCCCGAGTCCTGCTGCGCCCCGAAAATGCTGTAGGGGAATTTGTGATCCGTGGTGACGTGATACAGCTGCGCGGTGGCCTGGTTGTACCACGTTGTCCAGGTTTTGCCGCGGTCCAGACTCACGCTCGCGCCCTGGTCGACGCCGAGCACCAGATGGTTCGAATCCTTCGGATCGACCCAAACCTGGTGGTAGTCGTCGCCGCCCGGCGCGCCGCGCACAATCTCGATCGTCTTGCCTCCGTCCGTCGTCCGGTACAGCGCGACGTTGGGCATGTACAGCACGTCAGCGTCGTTGGGATCGATCGTGATCGAGTTGAAGTACCACGCGCGGCTCGTCAAACGAGAATCGGAGCTGGCCAGCATCCACGTATCGCCGCCATCGTCGGAGCGATAAAGCCCGGCATGCTCCTTGCTGTCGATGGTCGCGTAAACGCGCCGTCCGTCAGCACTCACCGCGATGCCGGTGCGCCCCCACGCGCCTTCCGGCAGCCCGTGTCCGGAAACCGGCGTCCAGTGCGTCCCGCTATCGGTGGTCCGATACAAACCGTTGCCAGGACCTTCCAGCGGAGCATAGGTGCTCCATGGCGGGCGATGCGCGTTCCACGTCGTGGCGAACAGAATCCGCGGCTGCTGTGTCGCCATCGCCAGATCGGCGATACCGATCTCCGGCCCCTTGTCGAGCACGTGCGTCCAGTGCTCGCCCCCGTCTGTGGATTTGTAAACCCCACGCTCGTCGTTCGGTCCGTAAGCATGCCCCAGCGCACCCACGTACACCGTCTGCGGATCGGATGGATCCACCAGAATCCGGCTGATCTGTCGCGAATCGTCGAGGCCCACGTGTTTCCACGTCGCGCCCGCATCGTCGCTGCGGTACACGCCATCGCCCGATGCCAGATTGGAGCGAATGTCGGATTCCCCGGTGCCGGCGTAAATGATCTTCGCGTCCGAAGGCGCTACCGCCACTGCTCCGATGGACGCAACCGGCTCTTCATCGAAAATCGGCTGCCACACCGTGCCCGCGTCCGTGGTTTTCCAGACGCCGCCGTCGACGCCACCAAAGTAGTAGGTCGTCGCGCTGCCGGAGACGCCGCTCACCGCGACCACGCGGCCCGCGCGGAACGGTCCAACCAGCCGCCAGTGCAGGCCGCTGAAAAGCTGTGGGGAAACAGTCTGGCCACAGGCTGAAGTCACTGCACCAATAGCAAGGGGGAAAAGGAGCCAATGAGTCCGGCGGCTCAGTTTTCGGAAGCAGGCGCTGTTCATGGGTATGTCGATTGTGAATGCGAACGAGCCGCCGCGCAACCCCGCCAGGCCCAGCCCGGCAATTATTCTCCGATAGAATGTGCGCTGGCTATCGTTGCCACTCACCCCTGCTCTGAAAGGAATCTCACGCCGCCATGATTCGCTGCTTCGCAGGAAGATCCGTATCGCTCGCCTTTTTTACTGCAGCCGCATTCGCCGCGGCGATCCTGCCGGAAGCACCGCTCCTCGCGCAGGACCGCCCGATGCCCGAGATGCGTTGGCGCATGATCGGCCCATTTCGCGGCGGCCGCACCCGCGCCGTGGCCGGCGTGCCCGATCAGCCCAACGTCTTCTACATCGGGCAGGTGGACGGCGGCGTGTGGAAGTCGACCGACTACGGTCGCACGTGGAACCCAATCTTCGATAGCGAAGACACGCAGTCGGTCGGAGCCATCGCCGTTGCCCCTTCCGACAGCAACATCGTCTACGTCGCCAGCGGCGAAGGTCTGCATCGCCCCGATCTCTCTGTAGGCGACGGCATCTATCGCTCCTCGGACGCGGGAAAGACATGGACGCGGCCTGGAGGGAAAGACGGGGGCCTGCGGGACGGTCAGCAGATTCCGGCCATTGCCGTCGATCCCACCGATCCGAACCGCCTGTTCGCCGCCGTGCTCGGCCATCCTTATGGACCGAACGAAGAGCGCGGTATCTTTCGTTCCCAGGACGGCGGCAAGACCTGGGAAAAAGTGCTCTATAAAGGCGATCGCATTGGCGGATCCGACGTCGTGCTCGACCCAAAGAATCCGCGCATCGTTTACGCCTCGCTGTGGGAAGAAACCCTCGGCCCCTGGGAGGATGCGAACAGCTACGCGGGAACCAACGGCGGCCTCTTTAAATCCGTCGACGGCGGTTCCACCTGGAAGCAGCTGACGAAAGGTCTCCCCGACGGGCTGGTCCAGATCAATGTCGCCATCGCTGCCAGCAATCCTCAGCGCATTTACGCGACGCTGGCGACGAAAACGGCAGCGGGCTATACGAATCCGCAGGGGCTGTACGTGTACCGCTCCGATGACGGCGGGGAGAGTTGGGTGAAGATTACGGACGATCCGCGGCCGGAGATGAAGATCGGGGGCGGGGACCTGGCGGTGCCGGTGGTGGATCCAAAGAACCCGGACACCGTGTATGTAACCAGCATTGTTACGTGTCGCTCGACTGACGGCGGCAAAACCTGGATCACCCTGCGCGGCGCGCCCGGCGGCGACGACTACCAGAATATGTGGATCAATCCCATCAATCCGCAGATTCTGCTGCTCGTGAGCGATCAGGGCGCGGTCATCACCGTCAACGGCGGCGAAACCTGGGGCTCCTGGTACAACCAGCCCACGGCGCAGCTCTATCATGTAGCAGCCACGGATACATTTCCCTACCTGGTCTGCGCAGGCCAGCAGGAGAGCGGCTCGGTATGCACCTCCTCTCGCGGCAACGATGGATACATCACGTTTCGTGAGTGGCACCCGGCCGGCATCATTGAATATGGATACGCCGCACCCGATCCCTTGCATCCGGAGATCATCTACGGAGCCGGCCGGACCGAAGTCTCGCGCTACAACAGCGTCACCGGCGAAGTCCAAAACATAACGCCGCTCCCCGTCCGCAACCACGATTTCCGCGCGGATCGCACTGAGCCGATTCTCTTCTCCCCAGTCGAACCGCATATCATGTACTACGCCTCGAATCATCTCTTCAAATCAGCCGACTACGGCCACAGTTGGCAGACCATCAGCCCTGACCTCAGCCAGGAGAAGAGCGGCCAGCCGGCATCGCTGCCGCCGCTGACCGCGGAGCAGCAGGCACAGCGGCGCGGCGTCATCTACGCTGTCGCCGCGTCATTCAAGACCACGCAGACCCTCTGGGCCGGGACCGACGACGGCCTGGTGTGGATCACCCGCGACGGCGGCGCCAACTGGTCGAACATCACGCCGCCCGGCCTCACTCCGTGGAGCAAAATCGCGCAGATCGACGCGTCGCGCTTCGATGACGACACCGCGTATGTGGCTGTGAACCGCTTTCGCATCGACGATCTGCGTCCCTGCGCTTTTCGCACCCACGACGGAGGCAAGTCCTGGCAATCGATCGGCGCAGGCCTGCCCGAGAACGCCCCTGTCAATGCGGTTCGCGCCGATCCCGTGCAGCCGGGGCTCCTCTACGCGGCCACGGAGCGCACCGTCTGGGCCTCTTTCGACGATGGCGCGCACTGGCAACCCATCCAGTACAACCTGCCCCACACCTCGATGCGCGACCTGCTCGTAAAGGACGACGACCTCGTCGTGGCCACGCACGGCCGCTCCTTCTGGATCCTCGACGACGTCGCTCCCCTCCGTGAAATGGCGGCGGACTTTGACGAGAAAACAGCGATGCTGTTCAAACCCGCGGCCGCATGGCGTGTGCGCAGCATGCAGTACCCCGATACACCGCTGCCGCCCGATGAACCGATGGGCGAAAATCCGCCCGATGGCGCAATGATCGACTACAGCCTGGCCTCCAGCGCGCGAGAGGTCTCCCTCGAGGTCCTCGATCGCGATGGCAAACTGCTGCGCCGCTATTCCAGCAAGGATCCCGCAACGCCCACGCCCGAAGAGATGAAGAACAATCTCATCCCTCCCTACTGGCCGCTGCTGCACGTGCCACTGCCGGTCACCGCCGGCATGCACCGCTGGGTGTGGGATCTGCGCTCCACCACGCCCACAGCAACCCGCTACGAATATCCGATTTCCGCGGTGCCACATCGAACGCCTCTCAAGCCGCAGGGCCCGTTGGTCCTGCCCGGCGCCTACACAGTGCGGCTCACCGTCGATGGTCACAGCGAATCCCAGACGCTAACCGTCAGGATGGACCCCCGCATTCACACCGCAACCGCCGACCTCGAAGCCCTGCACACCGCGCAGATCACGATGGCTGACGCGCTGGACACCGTTGCCAGGGCCGATCTCGCGGCCCATGCCGTAGTGGAGCAGATCGAAGCGCCGCAAAATGCGTCGCTGTCCACACAGCTGGCGCCCTACAGCGATGCGCTGAAAACCCTGCTCAGCAGTGATCCAGCGAAACATCGCCCCGGCATCGACGAGGTCAACGGCGCCGTCGGCCAGGTTTATGGCGAGCTCGAACAGGCGGACGACGTTCCCACCGAAGCCCTCATGGCAGCGGCGAAGGATGTGCAGGGAGAAGTGCAGAAAGTGTCGTCGGCATGGAATGACTTCCGCGATAACCAGCTGCCCGCGCTCAACAAGGTGCTCGAAGCCGCTCACCACGCCCGCATCAATCTGGAGAAGCCGCCAGCCGATCTGCCGGACGAAGGGGATCAGGACTAAAGACCAGCAATAGGAAGCAGGGATTAGGGACTGGAAGACAGGGAATCGGGAACAGCAGACGGGATCTGGCAGCCGCGTGGTCTGGGCTGGGGATGCGATGAATCGTAGCGAAATCGAGCTGCGCAAACGATGGACGCGCATCCTGCCCGCGGTCTTCGTCACCTACAGCCTCGCCTATCTCGATCGCGCCAACTACGGCTTCGGCGCAGCTGCGGGCCTTGCGCAAACACTGCACATCGGCGGTTACCAATCCTCTCTGCTGGGCGCGCTGTTTTTCTTCGGCTATTCCCTGCCGCAGGTGCCGGGCGTAATTCTGGTGCAGCGCTACAGCGCGCGTCTGCTCATCTTCGGCGCGCTTGTCGCGTGGGGCGCGTTCGCGGCTCTCACCGGTGTCATCCGCTCCTTCTGGCTGCTCGCGCTCGACCGAACCCTCCTGGGTGTTGCCGAGAGCTTCGTATTCCCCGCGCTGCTCATCGTGCTCACGCGCTGGTTCGCCCGTGCCGAACGCTCGCGCGCCAACTCGATCATGATCCTCGCCAATCCTGTGACCGTCTTGTGGATGTCCGCGCTGACCGGCTTTCTCATTCGCGCCTGGGGATGGCAGCTCGCCTTCATCCTCGAGGGTCTGGTCGCCGTGGTGTGGGGCTTCTTCTGGCTGGCGCTGATGCGCGATCGTCCCATCGATGCACCATGGCTGAGTCTGGCCGCGCGGACGGAACTGGAGAGCGCGCTCGATCAGGAACAACGCCAGCTCCCGCAGTTCGCCAATTTCCGGGCCGCGTTTCGCGAGCGCAATACGGTCCGCCTCTGCATTAATTATTTCTTCTGGAGTCTCGGCATCTACGGCTTCGTGCTCTGGCTGCCCGTTGTGATTCGCAACTCTACCAAAGCAGAAATGGGCACCACCGGTCTCGTGGCGGCGGTGCCTTATCTCGTCGCGGTGATCGTGATGCTGGTCGTCTCGCATTTTTCCGATCGCCAGGGCCAGCGCCGGAAATATGTGTGGCCTATGCTCATGCTCGGGGGCCTCGCGTTCGCCGGTTCCTACTTCGCCGTAGATCGCTCCTTCACCATCGCCTACGCCTGCCTCATCGTAGCCGGCACCTGCATGTACGCGCCCTACGGTCCTTTCTGGGCGATGGTGCCCGAGTTGCTGCCGCGCAACGTCGCCGGTGAAACCATGGCGCTCATCAATTGCCTGGGCGCGCTCGGTGGGTTCTTCGGCACCCTGCTGGTCGGCATGCTGCAGACCCGCACCGGCAGCTCGGCCGCGGGGTTCCTGCTGATGTCGCTGTCGCTTATCCTGTCGGGAGTAGTGCTCCTCGGCATGAAGCCACTGCCCCACGAGCGCGACGAGCCGGTTGCGAGGCGGGCTGGCAGGAAGACGTGAAGGCCATCGGCAAAATCAGCGTCGAAGAAGTGCTGGAATCACGCAATTTGGATCTGCGCAGTGTCGCAACGCATGCGCGCGGGCCCGACGGCGCGTTGCCGCTGACACCAGAAATGCTGCTGACCCAGCCCTCGGGCAATCTGTTCGGGTTAACCATGAATGCCGGAATGGGATGGGACCCGGCCCACATGGGAGGACCCCAGGTGCTCATCCTCAGCACCCACGGCGGCCTCCGCGCGCCCGACGGCTCGCCCATTGCGCTCGGCTTCCACACCGGCCATTGGGAAGTGGGCCTCCTCGTCGCTGAAGCGGCCCGCAAACTCAAAGCGCTTGATGCTGTGCCTTTCGCCGGTGCATGCACCGATCCTTGCGACGGCCGAACCCAGGGCACAATCGGCATGCTCGACTCGCTGCCTTATCGCAACGACGCCGCGATTGTGTTGCGGCGGCTCATGCGCTCCCTGCCCACGCGCTCCGGCGTCATCGGCGTGGCCACCTGCGACAAGGGACTCCCCGCGATGATGATGGCGCTGGCGTCGTCGCGAGAGCTGCCGTCGGTGCTCATCCCCGGCGGCGTCACGCTGCTGCCCGAAGACGGAGAAGACGCAGGCAGGATTCAGACCATCGGTGCGCGCTTCGCGCAGGGGCAGATCAGCCTCGAATATGCGGCGGAAGTCGGCTGCCGCGCCTGCGCATCCCCCGGCGGCGGCTGTCAGTTCCTGGGCACAGCGGCGACCTCGCAGGTCATCGCCGAAGCCCTCGGACTCGCGCTGCCTCACACCGCACTCGCGCCCTCCGGCCAACCGGTGTGGCTCGATGCCGCAACGCGATCCGCGGCCGCATTGCTGCGTCTGTCTCAGTTGCACATCGGGACGCAGGACATCCTCACCGACGCCGCCTTCGAAAACGCGATGGTCGTCTACGCCGCATCCGGCGGATCGACGAATCTTCTCCTCCACGTGCCGGCCATCGCACACGCCGCCGGACGCAGGCGCCCCGAAGTGGCGGACTGGATGCGCGTGAATCGCGAAGTGCCGCGCATCGTCGATGCGCTTCCCAATGGACCGCGCAACTTCGCAACCGTCCAGGTCTTCCTCGCCGGCGGGGTCCCCGAGGTCATGCTCCATCTGCGCGCGGCAGGACTTCTCCAAACCAAAGCGATGACCGCGACGAGCGTCACTCTGGGCGAGTGCCTCGACTGGTGGGAACAGAGCGAGCGCCGCCGAGCGCTGCAACAGAACCTCCGCGAGCGCGACGGCATCGACGCCGACGACGTGATCTGTTCGCCGCAGAGCGCGCGCTCTCGCGGACTCACCTCGACCATCTGTTTTCCCAAAGGCAATCTCGCGCCCGAGGGCTCGGTGGTGAAGAGCACCGCCATCGACCCCAGCCTCATCGGCGAAGACGGCATCTTCTTCCATCGAGGTCCAGCGCGCATCTTCACACTGGAGAGCGCCGCCATCGACGCGATTCGCACCGGCCGCGTCGCCCCTGGCGACGTGGTGGTGCTTCTGTGTTGCGGTCCAAAGGGTGCAGGCATGCAGGAGATTTACCAGATCACGGCCGCCTTGAAGGCACTGCCCCATTGCCGCCACGTCGCCGTCCTCACCGACGGCCGCTTCAGCGGCGTCTCTACTGGCCCCTGCATCGGTCATATCTCGCCCGAGGCGCTGGTCGGCGGCCCCATCGGAAAACTTCGCGAGGGCGACCTCATCGAGATTCGCATCGATCGCGGCAATCTCACCGCCACCGTGGATCTGGTGGGTGAGAACGGCGAGCACTGCGGAGCCGATGAAGGCTCCCGCCGTCTGGCCTCTCGCGCCTCGCGTTCCGATTTGCAGCCGCATCCGGCGCTGCCCGGCGACACACGCCTCTGGGCGGCGTTGGTCGAGGCCAGCGGCGGCGTCTGGGGCGGCTGCGTTTACGATGTCGATGCCATTACCGCGCGGCTCGCAAACAACGGCCACCTGGCGAAGACCGAGGTTGCACCACAAGGCAAGGAGACAACGTGATCCTCTATCGAACGGCGAATGAGCTCGTGATGGTTGAGGGCAACAAGGCTTACGTTGTCCCGGAGACGCTGGACGAATTGGTCGCGCGTCCGGATGTGCATGCATTTCTGGCGGAGCGGGTTCGGAGCGGACAGACGGTAGCTGCGCCGCAAGCGGCCCAGTTGCTCGCGCCCATCGGCAACCAGGAGGTCTGGGCTGCCGGTGTCACCTACCTGCGCAGCCGCGCAGCCCGCATGGCCGAATCGAAGGATGCAGGCGGCGGCGACTTCTACGACCGCGTGTACACCGCTGCGCGTCCCGAGCTCTTCTTTAAATCGCTGCCGCACAAAGTCGTCGGCCCCGGCGCGCCCGTGGGCCTGCGCAGCGATGCACACTGGTCGGTACCGGAGCCGGAGCTCGCGCTGCTCATCAACCCCCCAGGCCAAATCATCGGCTACACCATCGGCAACGACATGAGCTCCCGCGACATTGAAGGCCAGAACCCGCTCTATCTGCCCCAGGCCAAGGTCTACAACCGCAGCTGCGCGCTCGGCCCCGGAATTCTGATCGCCCAGCAAACCCTCCCGTCCGAAACTCGAATTTCGATCGCGATCGTGCGGGCGGGCGCGTCCGCCTTCTCGGGCGAAACCACGCTCGCCCAAATGAAACGCCGCCCCCAGGAGCTGGTCGACTACCTCTACCGTGATCAAACCTTCCCGTTCGGATGTTTTCTCCTTACCGGTACCGGCATCGTTCCCCCGGATTCCTTTACGCTGGAGAAGGGCGACACGGTGCGGATCGGAATCGACGGAATCGGCGAGCTGGTGAATCCCGTCGCTGCGTGAGACGCTCATGGTCGCGAGGAGAAATGCGATGCCAACAGCAATAGCAAATGCGAAAGTCTGGATCGGCGGTGAGTGGCGCGACTCGGACGCGGAAGCCGTCTTCGAGCCGGAGAATCCGTCCACAGGCGAGAAGCTCGGCCGCGAATTCCCCACGAGCCGATGGAGCGATTGCGACCGCGCCCTGTCAGCGGCCGTCGACGCAGCGCACCAACTCGAGCAGATTCCGGCCGAGAAGATTGCCGCTTTCCTCGAAGCGTATGCCGCGCAGCTCGAGGCCAACGCCGATGCCATCGTGCAGGCCGCGCACGAGGAAACAGCGCTGCCCATATCTCCTCGCTTAAGAGACGTGGAACTGCCGCGCACCACCGATCAGCTGCGCCAGGCAGCCGCGGCCGCACGCCAGGGAACATGGCGTCGCGTGACCATCGACCGTCAGCGCAATCTGGCTTCGTGCTTCGCGCCCATCGGCCCGGTTGTCGTCTTCGGTCCCAACAATTTTCCCTTCGCGTTCAACGGCGTCTGCGGCGGAGATTTTGCCGCCGCCATCGCAGCCGGCAATCCCGTCATCGCCAAGGCGCACCCGCTGCATGCGTACACCTCGCAGCTGATGGCAGAGGCCGCGGCCAAAGCTCTCCAGGGCTCAGGCCTGCCCGCCGCCACCGTACAGATGATCTACAAGGTGAACCACGAGACCGGAACTCGGCTGGTCAGCGATCCTCGCATCGGCGCCGTGGGATTCACCGGCAGCAAAGGCGCGGGCCTCAAGCTGAAGAACGCCGCCGATGAGGCGGGCAAACCCATCTACCTCGAAATGTCGAGCCTGAATCCCGTCATTTTTCTACCGGAAGGTCTGAAAGAGAACACGCAGAAGTGGGCGAAGGAACTTGCCGACAGCTGCACCGCGGGCTCGGGCCAGTTCTGCACGCGGCCCAACCTCGCACTGCTGATCGCGAGCGATGCGACCGAGACGTTCCTGCAGGAAATCGCCTCGGCTTTCAACAGCCGCGAGCTGCATGCCCTCCTGTCCTCTTCCACGCGCCACCAACTGCACGAATCCATCGAGGCTCTCCAGGCGGCCGGCGCAACCCTCATCACCGGCGGCAAGAACCTGCCCGGCAGCGGCTATCGCTATGCGAGTACCCTGTTGCGTGTCACCGGCAAGACGTTCCTTGCCGCGCCACATGAGCTGCAGCGCGAAGCCTTCGGCAATGAAGTCATGGCGATCGTCGTTGCCAACGAGGCCGAGCTCCTGCAAGTGCTGGAGCATCTCGAAGGCAATCTCACCGGCTGCGTCTATTCGTCTGCATCGGGCGCGGACGATGGGCTGTATGCGCGGCTGGCTCCGGTGTTGCGCCGCCGAGTCGGGCGCCTGCTCAACGACAAGATGCCGACCGGCGTCGCGGTCAGCCCCGCGATGAACCACGGCGGACCCTATCCCGCCACGGGTCACCCCGGCTTCACGGCTGTGGGCATTCCCGCTTCCATCGCCCGCTTCACCGCGCTGCACTGCTACGACAATGTTCGCCCGGATCGCCTGCCCGCGTTGCTGCGCGGAGAATGATCCTCAGATTTCCTCGCCGTTGTTGCTGCGCAATTCGCGCGCCAGGTCCTGCTTCGACGTAAACCGCCGCACCAAAAGCGGCATCACGAAAAGAATCGCGAAAACCGTCGTGATCATGCCGCCTACCACCACGCGCGCCAGCGGCTGCTGCGCCTGCGCGCCAATGCTCGTCGCCACCGCTGCCGGCAGCAGTCCTATGCCCGCCGCCATGCAGGCCATCACCACCGGCCGCATTTCGTCGAGACAACCCTTCTCCAGCCCGCGTTCCAGGCCCTCTTCACGCTGGGCGCGCCGAATGCCCGACAGAAACACGACTGCCCCCAGCGTGGCGACGCCGGTCAGCGACGTAAACCCCACCGCGGCCGAAATGCTGAACGCCGTTCGCGTGATGAACAGCGAGAGAATTCCCCCAATCGCCGCAAAAGGCAGCGTCCCGATAACGATGAACGCGTCGCGCCAGGTGCGAAACTGGATGTAGAGCAAGATGAGAATCACCGCGAGGCTGACGGGGATGATGAGCGCGAGTCGGCGTTGCTCTTTCTTCAGGCTGTCGAACTCGCCCGCCCAGGTGTACTCGTAGCCGGACGGCAATTTGACCTGGTCTTCCATGCGACTCTGAAGATCCTGGATCGCGCTCGCCAGATCGCGCCCGCGTACGCTGAACTTGATGGGGATGTAGCGGCGCCCGCCTTCGTGATAAATCATGAAGGCGCCGTTGCGGATCGTCACGTTCGCCACCATCCCCAGCTGCACCTGGTTGCCGTCAGGTGTCGGCAGCAGGATGCGCGCAATCGCATCGGGCGTGTTGCGAAATTCCGGCGCATAGCGAACCGCAAAATCAAACCGGCGATCGTTGTCGATAATCTGCGTGACCGGTGCGCCACCCACTGCCGCCTGCACGACATTATTAATGTCCTGCGGTTGAAGCCCGTAACGCGCCGCCTTGGTGCGGTCGATCGAAACAAGCAGGCTCGGCTGCCCTGTCACGTCGAACACGCCGACGTCGGTAATGCCCGGCACCTTCTGCATGATGCCCGCGATCTGTCCGGCGATCCGCGTCAGCTCCTCGAAATCATTGCCGAAAAGCTTGAGCGAGTTTTCCCCCTTCACGCCCGACATCGCCTCTTCCACGTTGTCCTGAATGTTCTGGGAGAAGTTGAAATCGACGCCAGGATACTGCTCGAAACTTCGGCTGATCGCAGCGATCAACTGCTCCTTATCACCGTGGAATTGCGGCCTCCAATCGCCGGCCGGCTTCAGGTCGGCGAGGAATTCAATGTTGTTGAACGTGCTCACGTCCGTACCGTCATCGGGCCTGCCCATCTGCGAAACCACCTGCGTCACTTCCGGATACGCGCGCAGGGTCGCGCGAATATCATCGGCCATTTTCTCTGACGACTGAAACGAGATGTCCTGCTGCATGTCCGCGCGAATCCACAGATTGCCCTCCTCCAGCGCGGGCATAAATTCGCCGCCTACGAAGTGGAACAACACCACTGCGCATCCCAGCGCGACAAACGCAACCATCCAGGCCACTCCCCGGAAACGAAGAGCCCGGTTCAACCCGTGATCGTAATGCCGCCGGAAAAACCCGCTGAGCCAGGTCTCCTTCGCTTCGCCTTTCACGTTTACGTTCTTCGGAGTGGCCAGCGAGGCCAGCACCGGAGCAAAGATCAGCGCAAAGATCAGCGCCCCCGTCAGCGCGAACCCGTAAGTCACCGACATCGGCGCGAAGATCTTTCCCGGCACTCCCTGCATCGTGAACAGCGGAATGAAGGCGACCAGAATAATCAGCGTCGCGAACAGCACAGGCGTAGCCGCGTCGGCGACGCCCGCGAGAATCAGATCGAAAATCTCTTCGCCCTCGATTCGCCGCGACACTTTGCGGTAGACGCTCTCCAGCACCACAATCGACGCGTCCACGAGAATCCCGAAATCGATCGCGCCGATGGAAATCAGGTTCGCCGACTGATTTGTCAGCACCATCAGACTGAACGCGAACAACACCGCAAACGGAATCGTGATCGCGGCAATCAGAGTGATCCGCCAATCGCCCAGCATACTCAGCAGCACCAGCGTCACCAGCGTCAGCCCCATCAGAACGATGTGCCGCACCGTGGTCGTCGTGATGTGAATCAGGTTGGTGCGGTCATAGATCGTGCTGACGTGCATGCCCGGCGGCAGCAGATTGCCGTGGTTCAGGTGGTCGATCTTCTCGTGCAGCGCGGCCAGCGCCGGCAGCGACTTCGCACCTTTCTGCAGCAGCACGATCGCCTGCACGATGTCCGGATCGTCGTTGTGCCCGAAGTCGCTGCGACCCACTTTCCCCAGCCGCGGCTGATGTCCTTCCTGAACGTTGGACACATCCCGCAGCAGCACCGGCACGCCGCTGTGCTCCGCGACCACGATATTGCGCATATCGTCGAGCGAATGCAGCAGGCCGATGCCGCGCACGTTCACGCTCTGGCTGCCGATGGTCAGGTAATTGCCGCCCGCGTTCGCGTTGCTGTTGGTCACCGCGTTCACCACCTGCGTCATGGTGACCCCATACGTCGCCAGTTTGTTCGGATCGACCTCCGCCTGATACTGCCGCGTCGTGCCCCCGAAAGTCGCGACATCGATAATCCCAGGCACCTGCTTGATCTCGCGAACCAACAACCAGTCCTGGGTCGCCTTCAGCTCGTTCAGCGAGTATCCAGGCCCGCTCAGCTGATACCGATAAATTTCCCCGACCGGCGACTCCGGCGACAGCTGGGGCTGCAGGCTATTGGGCAGCGTCACCTGCTGCAGCCGATTCAGCGCTTCCTGCCGATCCGTAAAATAATCGCTGTCGAACGCGAAATACATCTTCACGTCGCTCAAACCGAAAATGCTGATGGAACGAATCTGATCCAGCTGCGGCGTTCCATACAGCCCGGTTTCCAGCGGGATCGTCACCTGCTGCTCCATCTCCTCCGCCGACCATGACGTGTACTGCGTGATGAATTCAACCATCGGCGGCGATGGATCCGGGTAAGCCTCGATATCCAGCTGCAGAAACGCGTACCCGCCGATCGCCAGCATCGCGAGGAACACGATCAGGACCACGTTGCGATAGCGGAGAAGAACCCGGATCAGCGCCTGCATGCTACTGGGCCTCTTCCGCGCGCAGCAGCTCTGCTCCCGTCGTCACTACTTTGTCTCCGTCGTTGAGCCCCTGCGTGACCTCGTCGTTGTCCGCGTTCGTTTCGCCAAGTGTAACCGTGCGCCGCACATATTTCGCCGGAGTGCTCCCGTTCGCCTCGGCCGTCTCGACAAATACAAACACTTCGTGCCCGTTCTGAATCACCGCCGTTGCCGGGACTACAATCACGCTGCGCTGCGTCCCCATCACCGCCATGTTGGCGTACATCTGCGGCTTCAGCCGGTGACCCGGATTCGGCAACACCACGCGCACTTTCAGTGTCAGCGATACAGGATCGACTGCGTCGGAGATGTTGTCGATGGAACCACGCAGTGTGAGCCCTGGATATCCGTTGATGGTGATCTCTGTCTGCTCGCCGGTATGAATCGAGCCCTGATCCCGTGGATACAGATCGCCTACCACCCAGATCGTGTCGATATCGGCGATCGTCGCAATGGTCGTCGCGTTGTCCAGCGACCGCTGCAACTCACCTGGACCCGTTTGCACATCCAGCACCACGCCCGAGATCGGCGCAAGAATAGGAACCACGTCCGACGTGTCGTTCTCGTTGAATCCCAGAAGATGCAACGCCTGCCGCGCGCGCTCCAGCTCGGAGTGGTCGGAATCGTCCAGCGCCTTGAGATCGTCATAGTCGCGCTGCGCCATTACATCGTGCTGCAAAAGCTCCCTGGCTCGGTTCAACTGCAGATCGGCGCGCGCCGCTTCAATCCTCGCCTTCTCAAAATCCGCCCGCGCCTGAGCGGCGTCACTGCTTTGCATTGTGCCGATCTTCTGTCCTTTGCGGACCTCGAGCCCCGGCAAAATACTGAGCGAGAGAACGCGGCCGCTGATCAGCGGATAGATGTGCACCATCTGCGTCGGGTTCGCCATTACGTGCGCAGGCAACACCAGCCGATTCGCCACCTGCTGTGGGTGGACCGTCACCGTCTCCACCACGCGCTCTTTCGGTGTCGCGGTTTGCGGAGGCGTCTCGTCGCGATGGCACGCTACCGTAGCGAGCGCCAGCAGCGCAGCCACTGAGGCCATACTTGAGCGAAATTTGTGCCTTTTCATGGAACGATCTCCGTGGCTGCTGCGAAGCTGAGTTGGTGAATGCCGAGCCAGACCTGCTGATTGGCAGTGAGCGCGTCGAGGTTGACCTGGCGGAAATCGCGCAGCGCATCCAGATAGTCGAGCAGCGTCGTTCCGCCGTGCCGATAGCTGAATTCAAGGTTGTCGCGCACCCGCCGCGCCTCCTCGGTGTAGTGGCTGTTGTATCGCTTCGCCAGGTCGAGTGCCGCATCGTACGCGGCCCACGCCTGATCGACGTCGTTCAGCACCTGATTGCGCGCCGCGATCTCCCCGAACCGCGCCGACTGCGCCTCGAAACGCGTCCGCTCCTTCTCCCCCTGATTGCGATCGAAGATGCGCAGCGGGATCGAAACCTGGAATCCTGCGCTGTTGTACGTCGCCGTGCGTTCGTACTCGCCTCCGATCGTCGGATCCGTCGTCCCTTCCGCATCGGCCAGCTTCACATTTGCATCAGCCAGCGTTACAGATTGCCGAGCCGCCAGATAATCCGGCCGCGCAGCCAGCGCCTCCTGCTCCACCTGAGCCAGAGTCACCGCCGTTTCAGGGGGCTGAATCGTGCCCGTGACGTCGAACGCCGCGTCGGGCTTCTCTATCCCCATCAGCAGCTGCAGCGAATCACTCGCCTGCGTTACATCCAGCTTCGCGCTGTCGTAATCGGATTCGAACTCCGCCAACTGCAGATCGATGCGCTCGAAATCCGTCTTGCTGATATCGCCCGCGTTCAGCCGGGCCCGGCTCAGTTCCACCGTCTTACGATAGCCGTCGAGATTGTCCTGCGCGATGCGCAGCGCCTCCTTCGCAATCAGCATGTTCGTAAAGGCGTTCTTGATCTGGAGAATCGTCTGGCGCACCTGATCGTTGTACTGGCTGCGCGTCACGTCGGTCGTCGAGTGGGCCACATCGAGCCGCCAGCGCCGCTTTTGTCCGCGCTCGAAGAGCCGCGTCAGGTTAGCCGCATACGAATACGGGCTCGCGGGATTGCTGGCCGGAAGTGTGATGTCCGCGCCGGAGAGGGTGAATGTCGGATTCTGCCGCAGACCTGCGGTAATCTCCGCAGCCTTCGTAGCTTCAACGTGCTGTTCAGTCGACAGCAGCGACGGATTCTTCGCGCGCGCGATGTCCAGCACCTGAGCGAGTGTCAGCGGCGCGGCCGGCGGTGTCGGCACACTCTGCGCGCGCCCCCCCAAGGACACGACGCACAAGGCCACCACCCAGCCGGTTCCGGAAAGCCGGAGCTTCATAGAAAGAAATCCAGTGATCGTCCACAGACGATCGGCGTTAGATCGGAAAAAATCGAAATGGCTGCGGAATAGCTACGCCGCCGGAGGAGAACGCGCCGGCAGATCGCGGAAAAAACCACGAAAACCCTCCGCTGCCGAGTGCTGCCTGGCGATGAATCCCCACGCCTGCATCCGCGGCAGCCTGGGAGCCGACGCCAGCACGGCCAGCGCCACCGGCAGCTGCTGAAGAGGCTGATCCGGTGCGGGCTGCGCATCGCCGCGCCGCGCCATCCGTTCGGTCTCAGCCGGATTCGTGTTGGCCTGCAGATCGTCGGTCACCGAAATAACCGGCAGCAGAATCACGACCAGCACTGCCAGCGCGACCAGCTGCATCCCAATGGCCGGAAGAAGCGACTCCGCGCGGCCGCGCCGCCGTCCCGTCAGCCACACAGCCAACAGTGCCGCTGCAACGGCCACCCACGCCAGGTTGGAAAGTATCTCCACGATTTCCAGGGCGATTATATCCAATCGAACACCGCGCTTACGGCACAGGACGCGCTTCGCCTTCCTGCAGAATCCAGAATTTATCGCGGTCTTCACGGTCCTGTAACGCGCGCTGCAGCCGCTCCACAGGCTCCGTTTCGCCGTCGTCGGCCAGCGCGAATGTCCCAAAATGAATGCCGATTGCCGTCTCCGCATCGAGGATGGCGCGCGCCTCGACGGCCTGCTCGGGCGTCATGTGAATCGGGCCCATGAACCACTCCGGCTCATACGCTCCCATCGGCAGCAACGCCAGCCGGAACCCCGAGAATCGCTCTCGCAGCGCCGCGAACACCTCACAAAAACCGGTATCTCCAGCGAAGTAAAGATTGCCTTGCGGCGCTTCGATCACCCATCCGCACCACAACGTACGATTCCGGTCCCAGGGCGTGCGCGCCGAAAAATGCTGTGCCGGCACGCAGTCAATACCCCACTCTCCCAGCGCCTCCGACTGCCACCAGTCCAGTTCGCGCACATCGCGGAATCCCAGCTGCCGAAGCGGTTCCGCAAGACCCAGCGGGCAAAAGACAACAGGCTTGTGGCTGGCTGCAAGCCGCTTCAGCGTTGGCGCGTCGAAATGGTCATAGTGATTGTGACTTATTAAGAGGCAATGGATCGCCGGAAGATCTTCGAAGCGAATACCAGGATCGCGGTGCCGCTCCGGACCCGTGAAGCTCACCGGGCTCACGCGCCGTGACCACACCGGATCGGTGAGAATATTGATCCCCTCCGTTTGCAGCAGCACCGTGGAGTGGTTCACGAAGGTCACGCGCAGCGTCGCGCCTTCCACCTGCGCCGGCGGCTTCGGTCCCGGAGTCGACTCAACCCATCGCCGCCACGGGCCGATCTTCCGCTTCATCATCCATCGCAGTGCGTCGCCAAAGCCGTGCTCGCCGACGCCCGGATTGAAAAACCGCCCGTCGCGAAAATGTTCCACTTTCGAGGTCTTCGTCGAATCCGGCACAACCTCCGTCGCTTCCGCCATAGATATAAGGATGCGGCCCCACAGCGAACGGCGCAAATCCCTCCGCCCCGGAGAAGAAAGATCGCGGAATACGAGCCTGCAAAGCCCTGGCCGCTCGCCGCAATGGGCTATAGTGTTTCAATCACGCAATCTGTCGCATCCCCTGTAACTTATTCCGCGCTCCATGTGAGGTTCATCTCTATGCGCCTGCCGGTTGCCGCCTGCTGCCTTCTTGCCGTCGCCGCCTATGCCGTCGATGCTGGTCACCCGCTGCGCGGCTACACCCCCGACGACTCCGCTGCCGAGGTCACCTGGGAACAAAAATTCCGCCAGCTCCCTGACCCCGGCCACATTCGTGAGGATATGCGCCGCCTCTCCGCGCGCCCCCATCACGTCGGCTCTCCCTACGACAAAGACAACGCCGAGTGGCTCCTCGCGCAGTTGAAATCGTACGGACTCGACGCGCAGATCGAGACCTTCTCCGCACTCTTTCCAACGCCCAAGTCGCGCAAACTCGAACTCCTCGGTCCAACGCCCTTCACCGCGAAACTACAAGAGCCGCCTCTCAGCATCGATCCCACATCCAGTCAGACCAACGAGCAGCTCCCCACCTACAACGCTTACTCCCGCGACGGCGATGTCACCGCGCCCCTCGTCTACGTCAACTACGGGCGTCCCGAGGACTACGAAGAACTCGATCGCATGGGCATCTCGGTCAAGGGCGCCATCGTCATCGCGCGCTACGGCGCGAGCTGGCGCGGCATCAAGCCTAAAGTCGCCGCCGAGCACGGAGCCGTCGGCTGCATCATCTACTCCGATCCGCGCGACGACGGCTTCTACCGCGGCGATCCTTACCCGCAAGGCCCCATGCGTCCCGCCGATGGCGCGCAGCGCGGCAGCGTCATGGACATGCCCATCTACCCCGGCGATCCGCAAACGCCCGGCGTCGGAGCCGTTGAAGGCGTGAAGCTGATCCCCATCGATCAGGTACAGACCATCACCAAAATTCCCGTCCTCCCCATCTCCTGGTCGGACGCGACACCCTTCCTTAAATCTCTCGGCGGCGAAACCGTTCCCGAATCGTGGCGCGGTTCGTTGCCCTTCACCTACCACGTCGGCCCCAGCACCGCGAAGGCTCATCTGGCTGTCAGTTTCAACTGGGACCGCAAGCCCCTCTACGACGTCGTCGCGAAAATCAAAGGCAGGAAGTATCCCGATCAGTGGGTCATCCGCGGCAATCATCACGATGCGTGGGTCAACGGCGCGGGCGATCCGCTTTCCGGCGCAAGCCCCGAACTCGAAGAAGCGCGCGCCTTCGGTGAACTCCTCAAGCAGGGCTGGGAGCCGGACCGCACCATCATCTACTGCTTCTGGGATGGCGAAGAGCCCGCGCTGCTGGGCTCGACCGAATGGGCCGAGACCCATGCCGAAGAGTTGAAGCAGCACGCCGTCGCCTATTTCAACTCCGATGGCAATGGCCGCGGCTACTTCCGGGCCGAGGGCTCGCACTCGCTGGAGAATTTCGTCAACGAAGTGGCGAAAGACATCCAGGATCCCGAAACCAAAATGACCGTGTGGAAGCGTGTGCGCCTCGTCGACATCAACCGCGCCACGAATCAGGCGCGCGGCGAAATTCGCTCCCGCGCCGACCTGCGCATTCCCGCTCTCGGATCCGGCTCTGACTACACCGTCTTTATCGACCACCTCGGCGTCGCCAGCGTCAACCTCGGCTACGGCGGCGAAGACGAAGGCGGCGGACAATATCACTCCGCCTACGACGACTTCTACTGGTACACGCACTTTTCCGATACTGACTTCACCTACGGCCGCGCCCTCGCGCAAACCGCCGGCACCATGGTCATGCGCATGGCCGACGCCGATATTCTCCCGTTCCAGTTCGCCGACCTGGCCGACACCGTGCACCTCTATGACACGCAGCTCAAAACCCTGCTCACCGAAAAGCGCGACGACGCGAAGGAACGCGACCAGGAAATCTCTGATGGCGTTTATCAGGCGCTCTACGATCCGAGGAAGCAAATGGTGCCGCCACCCGTCGAGCCCGTGCCGCCCTATCTCAACTTCGCCCCCCTCGATCAGGCCTCCGACGACCTCACCGAAGCCGCCAGGGCCTACGACCAGGCCTTCGCCGCCGCCAATGGCAGCGCGCCTCCGGAACTGAACCTCGATCTGATCCGCAGCGAGCGCCTGCTCACCGACGACCGTGGCCTGCCCAATCGCCCGTGGTTCGAGCATCTCCTCTACGCCCCAGGCTTCTACACCGGCTACGGCGTCAAGACCATCCCCGGCGTCCGCGAGGCCATCGAGCAAAAAAAATGGACCGAGGCGGACGAGCAGATCACGCACGTCTCTGCGGCCCTCGAGCGCGAGGTCGATCTGCTGAAGGACGCAACGAAGCTCCTGCCCGCAAAAAAATCAGAGTGATGAAGCCTGAGCCCAACGCTCAGCCTTGAGGAGAGACCCATGAACCTAACCTGTGTGATCCGGCGAACCATGATCGTCGCCGCATGTCTGCCCGTTGCCGTTGCCCTGGCCCAGGATGCCCCGGCCCCCGCGCCCGCCGTCACTGTGATTCACTGCCCGAACCTCTTCGACAGCACGGCTGGCAAAATGCTCGGCCCCACGACCATCCTCATCTCCGGCAACAAATTCGACAAAGTCGAGTCCGGCACACAAACGGCCACCGGGGCCACCGTCATTGAGCTAACCGGCGCCACCTGCCTGCCCGGCCTCATCGACGACCACGTGCACCTTGATGATCAGTTTGGCAAAAACACCTACGCCGAAGCCGCCCACGTCAACTTTGCCGACGACGTGCTGCGATCGACTCTCTATGCGCGCCGCACGCTGCTCGCCGGATTCACCACCGTCCGCAACGTTGGCGACACCAACTACGACACCGTGGCTCTCCGCAAAGCCGTCGCCGAAGGCACCGTTGTCGGCCCCCGCATTTTCACCGCGGGCCCGGCCATCAGCACCACCGGCGGCCACGCCGACCACACCAACGGCCTCAGTATGGATCTCCAGGGCGATCCCGGCCCCCAGCAATCCATCTTCAACGGTCCCGACGAAGCCCGGAAGGTCGTGCGCCTTCACTATAAAGAGGGCGCCGATCTCATCAAGGCCATGCCTTCCGGCGGCGTTATGGATCTCGGCACCAACGGCTCCGGCCCGCAGATGACCGAGGAAGAGATCCGCGCCATCGTCGAAACCGCCCACGATTACGGAATGAAAGTCGCCGTCCACGCCCACGGCGCGGAAGCCATCCGCCGCTCCGTCATCGCTGGCGTCGACTCCGTCGAGCACGGCACCTTCATGGATGACGCGGATATCCAGCTCATGAAGGAACACGGCACCTTCTACTGCCCAACCGTCTACACCGGGCAGTTCGTCGCCGAGCAGGCAAAGAAAGGCGCCTACCCTCCCGCTGTCACCAAAAAAGCCCTCGAAGTCGGTCCGCAGATCATCAAGACCGTCACCCGAGCCTACCAGGGGGGCGTGAAATTCGCCTATGGCACCGACGCCGGCGTCTACCCTCACGGCCAGAACTGGGAAGATTTCATCTACCTCGTCAAGGCCGGTTTGCCTCCCGCCTACACCTTGCAAATGGCAACCATCAACGCAGCCCAGTTACTCGGTCATGACGATGAGTTAGGCAGCGTTACCCCGGGTAAGTACGCAGACTTAGTCGCGGTTCCTGGCAATCCGCTCGATGACATCGCCATCATGAGCAAAGTCAGCTTTGTCATGAAGGCCGGCATCGTCTACAAACGCGACGGCCAGGAAGTCCTCACCCAATAGCAAAATACCGCCCACGGGCCCGGCTCCGAATATACCCGGGCATGTCTAACCCATAAACCCTAAATACGGGCTGGTTCCAAAGTTAGCGAAGTTCGGGAAGATTTGTTTGATCTGGCCGTCGGATAGCCCGAACCACCGCGCCAGTGTTCCCGCATATTGATCCACCGACGTAGTCGGAATCAGGCGGCCCGCCCCCACGTCGTTCGCCTGATCGACACCCACCACCGGATATTGCCCATACATATCGTGCCCTGAGACCGCGCCTCCCACCACAAAATGGTGGCTGCCCCACCCGTGATCCGTGCCGTCGCTGTTGCTGGTCAGCGTGCGCCCAAAGTCCGACGCCGTGAACGTCGTCACCTGGTTCCCAATCCCCGCCGCATTCATCAATCCATCGAAGTACTCAAACGCCTGTCCCAGCTGTGTCAGCAGCCGAGCGTGCTGGGTAGCCTGGCCGTCGTGCGTATCGAAACTTCCCAGCTGCACATAGAAGATCTGGCGGTTCACGCCCAGACCGGCGCGTCCGCCGATGATCCGAGCAACGGTCTGCAGCGAAGCAGCCAGCGGGTTATCGGTAAGTTTGTTCGTCATCGGGTCCAGATACTGAGGCGGGTTCGGGACTCCTCCCACTCCCGCGGGGAGCATCGAAGATGCCAGCAGCGCCTGCGCCTGCATCGAGCGATTGACAACCACCTCGTATTCCTTCGCGAAAAGGTTCGTCTCCTCCGCAGTGAGAATCGAATTGAGCGCGCTCGATCCGGCCTGCGACCCGAACAAAGGATTCCCGAGTCCCGAGATAGGAATAGGCCCGGCCGGCGTCACGTTGAGCTGGAACGAAGTCTGCCCCGAGAGGAACAGCGCGATCCCAGCGGTCGAAATGCACGTGAACATCGAATTGGAGTTCATGTTCATGCTCTCGATCAGATCGGCGACCGCTCCTCCCCATCCCACGTGCTCCGCGCTGCCACCGTTCGACGCGATGGCCTGCCACGCCGCCGTCTGATCGAAGTGGGAGAACAGCGAAGCGGGAAGCGGAACCGAGTTGGCCTGAACCTGGGCCTTGCTCGCAGGCGTAATCAGCGTGCCGGTATTCGCGACAATCGCCGCCCGCCCCGCGTTGAACAGGTTCTGTATGCCGCCCAGATATGGATTCAGCGCAAACGTCCGCCCGCTCTGCGCGGTGTTGGGCACGATAGGCAGCAATTCAGCCAGCGGATAGGCCAGCCCCGGCGCCCCGGACCGCGCCTGCGTAAACGCCGAAAACGATTCCGCGTCGGTCGCGATCACCGTGCCATGACCATCATTGCCGCCCTGCAAAAAGACGCACACCAGCGCGCGATAGTCCGTTGCGCCCGTGCTCTGCGCCATCGCCGCCAGCGAGTTAAGGCCCAGAATAAACGGGCTGGCGTACATGCCCGACATAGTCGCGAGTGATGCCGTTCTCAGGAACTGGCGGCGGGACTGCTCGAATTTATTGTTAATGCACTTGCACATTTCTCGGGCTCCCTGGAATTACGCTTTTTAGTATTGGGCACTGAAGGATGGCGATGCCATCGTGAGATAGATAGCTGTCATAACTCGGGCATTCAGTGCCGCGTTAATCGCATTCTGATCGCCAGACGGAATATCGATGGCGTTCACCGCGCCGAGTATCTCGCTGCGCAATGTGCCATCCATTTCCCCGGCCATCAGCAACAAATTGATGCGGTCCAGAAGCGCGTCCGGCGTCGCGGCCAGGCTCAGTTCCGCTCCGTAGTTTGAGAAGATGTCCGAACCGCTCGCAGCATTGCTGCCGATCGCGTCCTGCATGTAATTCAGGTACCCAACCACCGTCGAGACATTCGTCATCTGCATCTCGGGTGCAACCAGCCCCGCCTGTGCAATGCTGGTGCCGGGCGGAACATATCCCGGAGCGAACCAGTTGAAAACCGTGGGCGAGCGAAGAGCCATCTCGCCCAGCCCCCAGATCGGGTCTTCTGTGCTCCCAATCCCATACGAGCCCGTCCGCGACTGCGCCGTGAACGCCCGAGCCCATTCCGTGTAGCGCAGCAGAGCTTCGCGCACCTTGCCGTATTGCGGATTGGCAAAGTCCGTCGCTGAGCTGCGAGCCTCCGGGTCCAGTAGAATCGCGGTGATCACCGCCTGTAGATTGCCGCGAACGCCCGTTCCGTCATTCTCAAACACAACTGCGATGCGCCCAACATACGCTGGGCTGGGATTGCTGGTCACCAGATGCTCGATCAGCTGCTTCGAGAAGAATGCCGGCAGGTTCGGATGATTGAACAGCGTGTCCAGCGCAATTTTCAGGTCGCCATCCGGGTCCGGCGTCCCCGACGATGGAATGGTCACTCCGAGAAAGTCCTTCTCCACCGTCGAGTGATGGCTCGGGTAGCTCTGCATCGGCAGCAGGTCTTCACCGAATCCGGTCCCAACATAAATGCAGCAGCTCGACCATGCTGTATCGCTGTTGTTCCCAGGCACGTTCCAGCTGAACCCGGTGAAGACCGCAGCCAACCCCATCACGTCCAGATTGGAGTAAGTCGGGATGGGATTTCCCGAGGCGTCGAGCTTCTGCGTGCCGTCGTCATTCAACTGATAGAGGCCCACAGTAAACAGCTGCATCACCTCTCGCGCATAGTTCTCGTCGGGGTCGGTGGTCGCGTTGCCCTTGTCGTTGCCCAGCATCGAAAGAAACTGACCCATCATCGGGTTCAGCGTCACGTCATTCAGCAGCGTCCTGAAGTTCCCGAAGGCATCGTCGCCCAATAAGTCGTAGTAGTTCGCCTCGCCCCGCGGCATATTCTGCACAGACGAGTTACTCGTCGAAACCACGAATATTTCCGACAGCGCATGCTTCACGCGCTGGCGCAGCTCATCGGGTGCGGCCAGGCTCTGTTGCCAGAATGCGTCCTGCACGTAAATCTCGCTCGAACTGTTCTGCACAAACAGCGCCGCGTTGCACTTCAGATCGCTCGCCGCGCAGGGTGGATTGTTGATGATCAGCGACTCTTCGACGAAGGGCTCCTGCGGCGTCGCAGGAAGGGCGAACTGCTCATTCAGCCACGCCTGGTACCCGTTCATCGAAACATCATGGATATCCGCATCGGTCGCGCCAAACGTCGCCTGCTCGAGAAACCGCGATGCATCCTCCGGGCTCACCACCGGGACGGGCGGATTACCCTGCACCAGCGCGACCAAATCAGCCGAAGTTGCCGGTCCAGGACTGGGATTCAGCACCTGCAGATCGAAGTTGCCGGCCTCGGTCAAGGTCAGGCTCGCCGTCAGTTGTGTCCCGCTGTTGAAAGTCGTCGGCACCGCCGACCCGTTCATCAGAACCTGCGCGCCAGAAATAAACTTCTGGCCCTGCACCACCACCGTGGCCGTTCCTGTATTAAAGCTGGAAGGGGTAGCCGAAGTTAGGATTGGGATAGGGTTCAGTACCGAAATGTTCTGATTGATCGATACGTTTGGGTTATCGGTGCTGGTCACCGTCAGTTGCACCACGTTATTAGGAGCAGGAACCACCGCCGGGGCTGTATAAGTAATCGATCCATCCGTGTTCGAAACAGCTGTTCCCACCTGGGCGTTGCCACCCGCCACACCATTCACCTGCAGCGTGACCCCCGTGTTCGCTGTGCCCGTCACCGTCAGCCCAAGGCTCAGCGAATTCGTCACCCGCACGTCGGTGCCGTTGCTCGGCTCAATTTGCAGCACTACCTGACCTGGTCCGACCGCCACCGGCAAAGTCGCCGAGTTGGCCGCGCCGGGATTCGGATTGCCAACCGCCAGAGGATAAGTCCCGGGAGCAGGCGCCGTGACAGCAGCCGCCACTTCGGTCGCCGATACAAACGTCGTCGGAACCGCCACGCCGTTCCAAAGAATCTGCGCGCCGTAAACAAACTGCGAGCCCTGGACCGTGATGAGCGTCGTGCCTTCCGTCGGGTTCGACGGCGTCACGCTGCCGAGGACCGGGATTGGGTTCAGGATCGCCAAAGTCAGCGTGCCCGGCGGGTATCCGGGATGCCCGTTGGCCGTCGCGGTGATAGTCACCGTATTCGGAGTGGGCACAATGGCTGGCGCAGTATAAACGCCGGCGGGCGTCACCGTGCCGGCTTCCGCGTCGCCTCCTTCCACGCCATTCACATAGAAGGTCAGCGGCACTGCGGTAATTTCCATCCGCGTCGTGATCTGCATCTGCTGATTCACGCGCAGGCTCGCCGATGAAGCCGAGATCGCGGTTAGGTTGCCGAGGTTAGCGAACACTGTGCCGCAGCCGGTGGTCGACAGAACCGCACCGAGCAACAAAGCCAGGGACATTGCGAGGCGGAAGACGCCTGGACGTTCGAGTGTTGCTTGCACGCATCCTCCTGGGGGATGAAAGCTGCGTTTCCAGTTAACGGCCGATGAGCCTGGCTGAGGTGATTTGTCGGCACAGCGTATCACCAGAAAGTGTGGATTGTTATGCGAAATGGTTCCAGGTAACTACTACAAAAGTGGAGTAGGTTCCACAGGATTAATTCCAGTAACATTCCGGCCCTTTTTCACGTGGAGTTACTGGCATGTCAGAGTTACTGCTGTCAGCACCGCGCTCCGCAGGAAAACCTCGCTGCCCGGCTTGCGCCGCCCTGCGCATCGGCCATCGCTGTCCAATGCTCTCCGCCCCCCAACTCCAGGCGCCGCGCTCGAGGTCCAGCGCCGCCCACGCACCTCATCCCGCTTCGCCGCTGCGCTTCCCGCCGGCCACACACCCCAATCGCACCAAAACCAGTGCATCCACCTCCGCCAAATGTCACCGAAACGTCAGCACCGGGTCAAAACTCTGCTCCAGAACCGTGAATTTCCGCGGCCTTTCCCTGCCATCGGAACGAAATTCGCCCAAACAACAAAAGATTTGCGACAATGGTTCGCCACCCGCGCAGGGTTTCCAGCACAATCCGGTTGCCCGTGGCTGATGGGAAGTTGACCCGCGAAGCGACGAACCCTTTCCTCACCTTCCGCTGCTGAGTGCACCAGCAGACGGTCAGGGGACTCGTCGTCGGAGACCGTAACAGGCGCGGGCCAACCGGTTCCAATCCCAGCGGCCACGCGTTAGATCCCGCCTCCGGATGTCTTCACGGGTGAGTGATCGCAATTCGGTTTTCCAGGCTTTGGGAGGGTATCGCCATGAAACTTCCTCGTCGCCCGTGGGCTCTGTTCCTGGTTTCCCTCCTCTGCCTCTGCGCCTGCTTCGCGGCCAGCGCGGCCAGTTTCGACCCCCCGCGCGCCTCCGATCACCCGCCCGCGGAGCGAGACCGCGCAGCTTCCCCGGCGGGCGAGACCGTCGCCATCCCCGGCCCCTTGCGCTCGTTCCTGCGTATGGCTGGCATCAGCCAGGAGGCCACACCCGATGAAGTGCTGCCGCTGGTCGCGCGCAATGTCTCGCTGCACGGCTATGAAAACGGCGGTGAAACCGAATATCTCGTCCTCCTCCGCCGCTATGTGCAGTTTGCCCGCGAGCTCCGCCAGTTCGCCGGCGCGGACGGCGCCATCCACGCTGCCAACTGCGACGACGCCGAGCGCCTCGTGGATATCCTCGGCTATCAGTTCGCCGAAGGCTGCGGCGAAAACAAGGCCTACCTCGTCACCGCGAACGCCGAGCGCGCCTTCCTCGCCATCGACTCCGGATTCCCCCTCACCGCCCTCGAAGAAGCCCTCCAGAAGCACGCGCCCTTCAGCTATCAGTTTCCCGCCACCAATGTTCCCGTGTTGTTTCGCGAGCAGGACTGGACCGCCGCCACCACCTGGCGGCAAAAAGGTGGAAGCAGCCTCCTCGACGTCCTGCTCCACGATCAGGATGTCGACCGGCTCTACTGGGCCCTTTCCAGAAATGACGAGGAAACCCGCCTCGCTCTCCATCAGTCGCGCAATCTCAGGTCGCTGCTCCCGCTGGCCACCGCGCTCGAGTTTTACGGAAGCCAGATCTCCGTCCGCTCGGGCCGCGTTCTCGTTCCTGGCGGGCCCTCTGCGGAAAAGGCCTGGCAGGAACTCGTCGGCGCTAACCCCGATTCTCCCGGCGAGTTCATCGAGCATCTGTGCGCCAGAGATCGTGGCTGGCTCGCCGCCTACTACGATGCCATCGCGCGTGTGAGCCGCGATGAGCAGGCTCATCTCACCCAGGGCTCGCGCCTCAGGCAGCTCTTTGACGTCTATCGCCGCGCCGGCGGAAATTCCACCGCCACCAGGGGCGTCTTTCCCCACAACGCCGATCTCCTCATCCTCTTCAGCCGCCTTCAGTGGCAGCAGGATGGTTCTCCTTATATCCCCGGCTCCCTCGCCGCCTGGAAGGACATCCTCAGCGAAAACTCAACTCCCAAACTCATCCAGGGTTGGGTGCGAAGCGCCCGCACCTGGGATACCCCAGACCAGTTGCTCATCACTTTGGTCGCCTGTTCCAACTTCCCCACCGACATCGGACCGCTGCAGATTTACCTGACCCTCAGCGCCATCGATGCCGCTCGTCCGCCGAACGCGCGTCTGGACGACGGAACCGTGCGCCTCATGGCCACCAAGTTTGCTCAGTTCCACAGCTGGTATCTGCTCTTCTCAGAATTCCCTGCCCTCGACGACACTTCCATTACGCAATTCCTCAGCGCCGCAGAAGCGGTCACCGCCACCACCAATCCCACGCTGCGCTCCAACGCGCTGGGCGCGCTGCAGGCCAACGTGGGCCTCTGGGAAATTCTCGCGCGCCAGCAGGAGATTCCCGTCGCCAAAGTCAACGCCTCCTGGCAGCAAACGGTTCATCCCTTCGTCGGCGTCACCTCATCGGTGCAGTTGTTTGACGCGGCCCGCAACTCGCTGCGATCCACGCTGACCGCCGCTTCCGGCGATCCCAATCTCAACCAGGATCAATTCATCGAGCTGCTCGCCGGTCCCCCGCAGCAAACCGAAGCAGGCCGCCGCGCCCACCAGGAGCTGGCCGACCGCATCCGCTCTGTCCTTGACGATCAGCGCCTTGCCTCGCTCGATACGCTCTTCGCCCTCAACGACGGTCTTGACCAGATGGCGCACGGCTCCGGCGTCAAGGATCAGTTGATTCCCCTCGCCGGGAGTCTCCACGAATTCGAAATGCCCCGCGCCATTTTCACCGCCGGTGAAAAAGCCGCGTGGGCTCCGCAGATTTACACCAGCCGCCACGCCGAACTCCAGGTCCGCACCGACCTTACCCACGTCATCCAGTCCTCCCCATCGCCCGCGCAGCTCGAAGCCGCGCGCGGCCAGCTCACGCCCTTTCTCCGCGACACCCTCGTCGGATTGAACTACGCCTGGTATGAACCGCCCGGCGCCCAGGTGCTCCACAACAATCCGCTCTTCGTCCGTTCGCACGACTTCTCCGGAGCCTCGATCCTCGGCTACGGCCGCATCTGGAGCACTCCCGACCTGGTTGGCATCGGCGTCACCGCCGGCGGCGGCGCTTACCTCATCGGTTCGCTCGCCAACCTGCCCTACGCCCTCGCCACGGCGGAAGAGGATTTCATCGCCCCGGAAAATGTTCAGGCTTTGATCTGGCAGGCCGCCGGCCCCGCTCTCCTCGTCGACGCCATCCAGCCCCGCTGGTGGGATGTTAGTCCCGCCGAAATGCACGCTGCCGCCCTTTACCAGCGCATGGGCGAAGAACTGCTGCTCGCCGCGCCCGGAAACGCCCAACTCCGCCAGCACATCGGCGACATCCTCGGCAATCTCATGACCCCGCGTCGTCTCGAAACCACCGAGCGCGCCATTCTCCAGACCGACGACATCGCCACCCTCATGCCCCGGATCACTCCGGCCGAGAAGTTCTACCTCGCCTCGGAGTATCGCCGCCTCTATTCAGCCGACGACGCCTCCTGGGGAACAGCAAGCAAGGAACTCGACGACCTCGTCCAGAAGAATCCCGCCGACGCCAGCGCTGCCCGCCTCTCCAAAGACTTCGGCGTACCCCACCCCACGTTGGAGCAGACCAACGCCTGCGCCATCCTCAGCGTCAAGCCTCTGCCCGCCTTCTCCGGCGAAGCCTACGGCCTCCTGGGTGAGTCCTGGGAATCCAGCAATCTCTACTGGGCCCGCCTCGCCGATGAAATGGGCTATGCCCCCCAATCCCTCAACCTGCTTATTCCTGAGCTCAGCCGCCACATGATCGCTAAAATATTCGCCACCGACCTCGAAGACTGGCCCGCCATCCTGCGCGCCATGGAGCAGACCGGCGACGAATTCCGCCAGGGCGGCATCCACATCGCTGCATTAGCCCCGGTTTCTCAGCATCAATAACCATTCGGTGAGGTTCTGTAAGGGAGCGGTACAACAATGAGATTCTTCCTGATCGTCGCGCTCTGTTCGGTTCTGATCGTTGGCCTGACCACTGTCCCCGGCACCGTCGCCCAGGGCCAGTCCGACCAGTCCCGCATCTTCGTCAACGTCGTCCTCGTGCAGCTCAACGTCGCCGTTACCGACCGCAAAGGAAACTACGTCACCGGCCTGCGCCCGGAAAACTTCGTCGTCAGCGAGGACAAGCTTCAGGAAAAGATCGCTTCGTTTGAAGAGGGCGGCGCACCCGAGGGCGCCGTCGTCGCCGATGCGGATCCGTCCAGCCGCAGCCTGGCGAAATCCGATGTCCCCGCCGCCTCTCAGCCTGCCGATCCCGCTCCGTCTGCGCCGGCCCAGACTTCCTCCGCCGATCCCACGCGCACGTCGCTCCCGCACCTCGCCGGAGCCAGCGTCTTCGTGCTCTTCGATACCAGCGACTACATGTACCGCGGATTCGTCTTCGCCCAGGACGCCATCGCCGGTTTCGTCCGCTCCATGGAAGACGCCAACAAAATCGCCTTCTACTCCTACAGCCGCAATCTCTCCCGCGCCACCAGCCTCACCGCCGATCGCTCCACGGTCATGCGCGGTGTGCGCAGCACCGTCGCCGGCGATGAAGCCGCCCTCTACAACTCTCTGCTGCTCACCGTCCGCGACGCAGCCCAGTTGCATGGCCGCAAAGCGATCGTCGTCTTCTCCAATGGCCCCGACAACGCCAGTACCGTCCCGCCCGAAGACGTCGAGGAGCTAGCCCAGTCCACCGGCACCATCATCTACATCATCAGCACACGCCAGGCGCAGGATGAGCCCGTCTCCAGCGCCGTCTTTGAGCGCATGAGCAAAGGCACCGGCGGCAAGGCTTACTTCGCCAAGGACTGGCGCGACGAGAGCCTGGCCTTCTCCTCCATCCGCGAAGATTTGGCCCATCTATATACGATCAGCTACTACCCCAAGCCAAATCAGAATCGCGGCTGGCGCACCATCAACGTGAGGCTGGTCGGCCCCGGCATGGAGAAGTACCGCGTCCGCACCAGAGACGGCTACCGCCTGCAGGAGCAGGTCCCGCCACCCTCCCAAACCGCTGGCAGCCCCTCCGCACAAACCGATTCCCAATAACCCGAGCGCGCTTCCGAACCCGAACGGAAGCGCCGGGGCGTCATCATCGCTACGATCGGATTGACGTTTCCGCGCACGCGGGACGCGCACTCTCTGCGAGCCGCTCCAGTCGAACCTCTATCCCCCAAAGCAAAAACGGCCCAGGAGCAACTCCTAAGCCATTGGAAAATTTAAGCTGCAGCTCAATTGGTTGCGGGGGGTGGATTTGAACCACCGACCTTTGGGTTATGAGCCCAACGAGCTACCAGGCTGCTCCACCCCGCACCCTTATCCTAACAACCGCCAGAGACGCGGTCAAACCCATCCAATCCACCGCGGCAAAGCGCCTTCCGCAACCCATTACCCGCTTCGTCACCCCCGCCAAACCCCTGTAGCGACGGCATTTCCGTCATTCCCGGCCCCAAAGCAGTTACCTCCAGCCGATACTGTGACATCCATCACACCACCGTGTGCGCCAGGACACAGCCTCCCTGCCTAACCCCCCTCGAAACTAGGGTCATCCAGCGCTCGCAACGCTGCGAGGTGAAGTCATGACCCTCCCGCTCAGCAACATCGATGCCGCGTTCGCCGCGCCTGGCAAGATCGTCGTCGCTACCGATCTCACCGACACGGAATACCTCCTGCCCCACGCCATCGCCCAGGCCAAAGCCGGCAATGCTTCGCTCATCCTCGTCCACGCCGTCCTCCCCCATGAGTCCATGCCCGTCGAAACCGGCGCCGTCCCCTACTACGACCCGCTCCGTATGGATCGCGACGCGCGCCTCATGCTCGACAGTCTCGTCCGCGACGTCAAAGCCCAGGGCGTCGACTGCGTCGCCGCAGTCCGTCATGGCTTCGTCCCCGACATCGTCGCTGAGGTGGTTCGCAACTCTGGCGCAGGCCGCCTCATCCTCGGCACCCATGGCCGCCGCGGCCTCAAGAAATTCGTGCTCGGCTCCGTCGCTCGCCAACTCCTCGAGACCGTCGACATCCCGGTCTGCACTATCGGCCCGCGCGCCCACCGTAAGACCAGCGAAGCGCCCTCGACCATCCTGCATCCCGTCTCGCTGGCCGGCACGCACGAGACCAGCGCCGCGCTGTCCATCAGCCTCGCCAGACAGTTAAGAGCCCAGGTTACCCTGCTCCACGTCATCATGCCCAGCCCGGCTGTCTCCCGCGATTCCGCCAGCGCGGTCGCCGCGGCCACTGAGGAGCTGGAGCGGCTGATCCCCGGCGAAGCGCGCCCCCACACCGCTGTCCAGGCCAAAATCGCCCTCGGCAGCCTCGTCCAGGAAATCCTCACCGCAGCCCATGAAATCCACGCCGGCCTCATCGTTCTCGGCGTCCATGCCCCGGCTCACAGCTGGCTCCCCGGTACCGAGCCCGCTGCTTACAAGATTCTCGTTTCGGCGCCCTGCCCGGTCCTCTCTCTTCGGGTCAATCCTGTGCTGGTCGACGAAAAAATCGAAGACAAGGAATGCGCAAGTCCCCTGGTTATCGGTTGAAGTTATCTGTTGAAGTTATCTGTTGAAGTTATCTGTTGAAGTTATCTGTTGAAGTTATCTGTT
>CAZHTJ010000003.1:55960-113435 GCA_964535525.1 uncultured Acidobacterium sp.
GAAGTTATCGGTTGAAGTTATCGGTTGAAGTCATCGGCTGAGTTCGAGGTTGCAGTGCTGTCCAAATTCCAGGAGCGACACATGACGTGTGCGAACCCAGCGTGCGGTGCCCAATCGCTCTATTTACGCAGCGGCGGGATCTACGCCGTCGATTTCCTCGGCGACTCCGGAATTGCGGGTGAATGCCAGACCACTCTGCGGAGGGTCATCTGGCTGTGCGACGCCTGCACCCGTTCATTTGCCGTCGAGACCTGGAGGCCGCCTGGGGAACAAGTGCGGCCCTCCAGGAGACATTGCAATCCATTTCCTCGCGCGCGAGGCCGCAATTCTTCCGCCGAAAGCTGGAGCTGATGTCTAACCCACCCAAAAATGGCAATCCCACGGCGACTCGCCAGGTGCCCGATCGCTGCGCTCAGTGCACCGACCGCTCCGAGCGCCTCTTCTGCAACCTCCCTGAGGAGGCCATCGAGCGCTTCGACGAAATTGCCATGCAGATCTCCTACCCCAGCCGCTCCATCGTCTTTGAAGAAGGCCAGCGCGCCCAGGGCATCTTCGTGGTCTGCTCCGGCCAGGTCAAGCTCGCCGCCACCTCCCGCGACGGCCGCACCATGATTCTCAAGATCGCTGTCCCCGGCGACGTCCTCGGCCTCACAGCCACGCTCAACGACCTCCCTTACGAAGTCACCGCCGAGACCCTCGAGCCCTGCCAGGTTCGCAGTGTTCGCCGCCGTGACTTCCTCGAATTCCTCAGCCACTACGGCGACGTCAGCCGCCACGCCGCGCAGGTCATCGCCCGTGAATACCACGAAGTCTTCCTCGATGCGCGCCGCCTCGCTCTCTCCGGCTCCGCTGCAGGCCGCCTTGCGCAGCTCCTCCTCGACTGGGCCCGCACCAATTCCTGCGGCAAGCCCGAGATGCGCTTCACCATGGCCCTCACTCACGAAGAGCTCGCCAACATGGCCGGAACCTCCCGCGAAACCGTCACCCGGCTCCTCAACCAATTCGAGCGCGACGACCTCATCACCCGCCACGGCGCCTCGATCGTGATCCTCAAGCCCACCGAAATGGAGCGCATGGTCGGCTGAGAGAATCCCCGCCTCGGGAGCGCGCAAAAACTCGCCAGCTTTCCTGCGGTAACACTTGTCCGAATTTCATACGCTGCAAACCCTCTTCTCATGCGCTCCGTGCTTCAACCCTAACGTAATTCCTCCCCCGTGTGATTGCTTCTCAGCCAACCGCAGGATTCAATGGCTTAACAGTGGTAAAGCCCCACGAAACCGGGGGACCAAAACAATCATCGTGGGGCTCCTCAGGAGATCGCGATGCAGTTGAAGACTCTGCTGTGGGCCCTTTTCAACGAGGAATCCGGTCAGGACCTCATTGAGTATGCGTTAATTGCTGCCTTAATCGCCCTTGGAGCTGTCGTCGCCATGGGCTCTCTCGCTAACAACATTGCCAACGAATTCAACACTATCGGAAGCACCCTCTGAACACCTTCCCCCGGAACACCACGCTTTACCGACACCAAACCACGGACCGGCAACTCCGAGGGCCAATACAATGGCCCTCGAAATTTTGAAGGGGTCTGATTTTCGGCCGGTGACTTATTTTCATAGCGTTGGCGGAATGGCTCGATCCGATTACCCCGGCAAGTGACTGGGGATCTGTCATATAGATACCTGGCTGAGTGTGATGCAGGCTCGGCGCCGTTTGCGTCAATCACGGCCGAGTTAGGCTCAGATGATTGAGGATAAGTCATGTATAACTCGGCCGTGTTTGATGCATAGTCGGCCGAGTTTGACGGGTACTCGGCCGAGTTTGCGTCAAAGGCGGCCAAGTTTGCTGCAGGCGCAGCCGAGTTTGATACAGACTCGGTGGAGCGTATTGGACTATCGCAGGTCATGCAGCTTCTCCAGGCAAGTGAAAAGGCCTCGCGTGAGCGAGGCTTTTTAGCCGGTTCCGATCTACAGGAGTTACGGGAAGATTTCTTTGTCTACCCTATATCTTTAGGATACCGAGTCCAGAGAATAAACCTGCCAAATATCTTTGGAGTTGTTGGCGTGTAAGTGACATGAAATGTGGAGTTGTTACTTTGGATTTTGGGACTCCCTCTTGACAAGTTTTCCACATCCCCGCGCCGCTCGGCGATTCGCTTGAGGGCGACAGAATTCATGCCTGAAATTACTTCAGCATGCGGACTGTATCCGTGCCGCGGGCGTTGGGGGCGGCTCGGGAGAAAATAGAGATCGATGGATCTTGTGGCTCTCCTTCGGTCGGCGTTTGGGTTTTCCGATTTTCGGGAGAACCAGGAAGCCGTTTGCCGCTCCGTTGCGGAAGGACGCGACGTTCTGCTGGTGATGCCCACCGGCGCGGGCAAGAGCTTGTGTTATCAGCTTCCGGCTATCGCTCGCGGAGGCACGGCGCTCGTGGTGAGTCCGCTGATCGCGCTGATGGACGACCAGTCGACCAGACTCGCGGCGAAGGGGCTGAAAGTCGCGCGCATCCACTCCGGGCTTTCGCGCGACGATGCGCGCCAGGCCTGCCGCGCTTATCTCGAAGGCGCGCTGCAGTTCCTCTTCATCGCGCCCGAGCGCCTGCGCGTTCCGGGCTTTCCGGAGATGCTGGCGAAGCGCAAGCCCTCGCTGATCGCCATCGATGAAGCGCACTGCATCTCCGGCTGGGGCCACGATTTCCGGCCCGACTATCGAACCCTCGGCGATTATCTGCCGCTGCTGCGGCCCGCGCCTGTCATCGCGCTGACCGCGACCGCTACGCCGATCGTGCAGAAGGACATCGTCGAGCAGTTGAAACTGGTCGAGCCCTCGCTCTATATCCACGGCTTCCGTCGCGAGAATCTGGCGATCGAAGTGGTGGAGCTGTCGAAACCGGAGCGCGGGGCGTTCGTCGCGGAGTTTCTGGCGGTCGAGGCCAGGCGCCCCGCGATTGTCTACGCCCCGTCGCGCAGGGGAGCCGATGAGCTGGCGCTGCAGCTGAATTACCTGTTTCCGGCCGCGGCGTATCACGCCGGGCTCGATGCGGGGACACGCGATCGCGTGCAGCGCGCGTTTTTGCAAAGCAAGCTGGAAGTTGTGGTGGCGACAATTGCCTTTGGCATGGGCATCGACAAAGCGAATATTCGCACTGTGATTCATGCGGCGCTGCCGGGCTCGGTCGAGGCGTACTACCAGGAGATCGGCCGCGCGGGTCGCGATGGCCACGAGTCGCGCGCGATTCTGCTGCACAACTTCGCGGATCGGCGGATTCACGAGAGCTTCTTCGAGCGAGATTATCCGCCGGTAGAGGATCTGGATCGGGTAGCGCGCGTTTTGACCCCGGACTTTGGGCCGCCGGAGTCGCTGTGGGAGCGGCTGAAAATGGATCCTTATACTTTCAGCAAGGCGGTGGAAAAGCTCTGTTCGCAGGGGGCGGCGCAGCTGGACATGGAAGGCCAGGTGCGGGCGACCGAGGCGAGCAACTGGCGCTCCGGATACAAGACGCAGGTCGCGCATCGGAAAGCGCAGCTGGACCGCATTGTGCAGTATGCCGAAACACCGCAGTGCCGCATGTCCGCGCTGGTGCGGCATTTTGGCGACGTTGCGGGCGCGAGCCGGCCGTGCGGACATTGCGATTTTTGCGCGCCGCACCTGACCGCTGCGCGCAGTTATGTGGAACCGACGCAGAAGGAAGAGCGCGATTCGCGCGCGATTCTGGCGGAGTTGGAGAGCACCCGCGGGATGGCCTCAGGACGGCTGTTCACAGAGGCAGGCGTCGGCAAAGATCGGAGGTATTTCGACCGGCTGCTGGATGGGCTGGCGAGGGCGGGGCTGGTGACGCTGATGCCGGCGACGTGGACCAACCCGGAGGGGCGGGGGGTCGCGTACAAGAAGGTGTATCTGACGAACGAAGGCCGTGGGTTGGGCGACACCGAGCCGCTGGGGGTTCTGCTTCCCGAGGAAAACGAGGTTGCGGCGGCGGGGCGGCGGCGCCAGGCAAAACGCATCGCGGAGAAGGAGAAGGAGTCGCGGGCAGAGCGGGCGCATGCACAATTCACGCCGGTGCAGGTCGAGTTGGAGACGAGGCTTCGGGAATGGCGGAAGGCGGAGGCGGCGCAGACAGGCAAGCCGGCCTTCTTCGTGTTCTCGGATGCGATCCTTCGGGCGCTGGTGGTGGCTGCTCCAGGAACCCTCCCGGAGTTGTTGACCATTCGCGGGATTGGGCCTGACAAGGCGGAACGGTACGGAGCGGCGATTTGCGCACTGTGCCGCAATCAGTGATCAGTTGCCAGTGATCAGTCCCCAGTCCCCAGTCCCCAGTCGTCAGTCCCCAGTCGTCAGTTGTCAGTGATCAGGAGACTGGGGACTGGAGATTGGGGACTGGGAACTGAAGACTGGGGACTGGGGACTGGAGACTGGAAACTGGAGACTGGAGACTGGGGACTGGAGACTGGAAACCGGGGACTGGAGACTGGAAACCGGGGCCTGGCGCTCGGCTGCGACGCGCCTTCGATTGCGTTGCTCACCAAATCGATTCTGGATCGTCTGAAGCGATGCGTAGTCTCGCAACCGACGCGGCAACCCACGCCACCAGGAGCCTCAATGCCTGCTGAAGCGCTTCGCTTTTTGTCCCCGGTCCGGCCTTCCCCCGCCAGGCCTCGAATACAATCCTCGCGTATGGGTGGTCCCCTCCGGGAGAACCTGGCCGAAACCGATCTGATTCGCGAAGCGCAGGCCGGTTCGCGTACGGCGTTTGACGCTTTGGTTCGTCAATATGATCAGGCGGTCCTGCGGCTCGCGATGCACCTCACCGGGTCGGAACAGGACGCGCAGGACATACAGCAAGAGGCGTTCCTCAAGGCGTTCCGGTATCTGGGCAACTTCCGGTTCGAGTGCTCGTTCTACACGTGGATCTATCGCATCGTCACAAATCTCTGTCTCGATCATCTGCGCCGGCGCAAATCCCGTCGCGAAGATCAGGCCGTAGTCATCGATTCGTCGGGCGAAGAGATGGACCTCCTCACCAATGTGTCGGACGACCGCTCAGGCGCGAATCCAGGCCGCGAGCTGGACAGGAAATTTCTGGGGCAGCGGATCATGATGGCGCTCGACGAGCTGACGCCGCGGGAGCGGATGGTGTTCGAGTTGAAGCATTACCAGGGGCTGCGGCTGAGGACCATCGGAGAGATGTTGAACACGACGGAAGAGACGGCGAAGAACACGCTGTTCCGGGCAACGAAGAAGTTGAGGGCGAAGCTGGCTGAGTTGAGATAAAAGCAGGGATTAGGGATTAGGGATTAGAAAAGCTGGCCACGGGCTACTAAGAAGACCGGACGAAAGAGCCGGAAAGCAGTCGGAATAAAATTTCGAGGCGAAGTGAGGCACGTACGATTATGAATTGCGAACTGGCACAGGAAGACATCGTCCTGTCGGTTTATGGAGAGTTACCCGACGACCGGGCGCATCGGCTGGAACAGCATCTGGCGCAATGCGAGCACTGCCGCCAGGAGATGGAAGCCATCGCGGGGCTGCAGAAAGCCATGTCCGGCGTCCCGGTGGCCGAGCCGTCGCCAAGCTTGCTGGCGCGGGCGCGGCTGCGGCTCGATGAAGCCCTGGACGCGATGCCGCAGGGCGGATTTTTTCGCCGTGTGAGCCAGCGCTTCCGCCGCGCCGTGGGAACGTTGCAGGGCGCGCCGGTCATGGCGATGTTCCTGCTGGTGGCGGGCGTGGCCGCAGGCGGATGGGGCGGCTATCGCGCGGGTCAGCGTACGGCGCATGCAAGCCAGCCTGTGCAGAATGCCGCGGCCGCGGTTCCGGTGGTGGCGGATGTGGACGCCGCGCAAATTGACGGCGTGAGCAGCATCACGCTCGAACCGGGTTCGGAAAACGTTGAAGTGCGCTTTAACCGGGTGATTCCGGAGACCGCGTTTGGGACGCTGGACGATCCGCAGATTCGGCAGCTGCTGCTGCTGGGGGCGCGCAACCGCGCCAATCCTGTGGTTCACGACGATTCGGTGAACCTGCTGGCCCAGGAATGCCGCGCCGGGCACCAGTGCACAGGCGGACCGATTCGCAACGCCCTGATGGTGGCGCTGCGCTACGACCGGGATGCGGGCGTGCGGCGCAAGGCGCTGGAGGGACTCGAGGCGTATGTCCCGATCGACACGCGGGTGCGGGACGCCGTTCTGGAGGCGCTGCTGCACGATTCCGACGCCGGAGTTCGCACGGAAGCCATTGGGTTGCTGGAACCGGTGGACGCCGATTCGGCGGTGCAGGCGGTTCTGCAAACCGTCGCCAACCGGGACCAGAATCCTCACATCCGGACGATGTCACGGCAGTACCTCGAACAGGTTTCGCAGATTCAGTAGAGACAACCGGCTGCTGCTTTCGTACCATCATGAATGTCAGCCAGCCGGTTGACGATGCGCTGCACAGGTTCGTCAGAAACTAAGGCAGAAGATGAGGCGCTGTATGAGCACGTTTTTGAGGCCGATGCTGAAAATCATTCCGGTTGCGGCAGTCGCCGCATGCGGACTGTCACTCCCGCACGTAGTGCATGGGCAACAGGGCCTGCTGGGGGCGGAAGCTTCGTTCTCCGGGCCTGCGGAGGAGCACATCGCCATCCCTGGGCAGGACCCCGCGATGGTGAGCCAGGCATCCCAGGGGTACCTGGGCGTGGGGATGCGGGACGTGGATACGGATCGCGCGGCGCAGCTGAAGCTGAAGGCGGCGACGGGCGTCGAAGTGACCACGGTCGATCACGACGCGCCGGCATGCAAGGCGGGGATCAAGGTCCACGACGTGATCCTCAGCATGAACGGGCAGGCCATTGTGGGGCAGGCGCAGTTGCAGCGGATGCTGCACGACACGCCGGCCGGCCACACGGTGAGTTTGCTGATCAGCCGGGACGGGCAGCAGCAGACCTTGTCGGTGCAGCTGGCGGACAAGGCGACGCTCGAAGCGGATGCGTGGTCGCAGCATATTCCGGTTCCCGATCCGGACAGCGATGCTCAGCCCGCGGGCACGGGCGGCAGCTTCGGCAACGGGATTTTTTCATCGCTGACGTCGAACCCGTTCTACACCGGCCTCGACCTGGACATGCTGGGACCACAGCTGGCGAACTATTTCGGCGTGCATGATGGGCAGGGATTGCTGGTGAGGCGCGTCGACGACAACAGTCCCGCCGCGGCCGCGGGATTGCGCGCCGGCGATGTGATCACGAAAGTGAACGGGCAGAATATTGCCACGACCAGCCAGTGGGTTCACACGCTGCACGCCAATCGCGGCAAGCAGGTGCAGCTCACCGTGATCCGCGACCGGCACGAGGGCACCGTGAACATGGTGGCAGGGCGGCCGAAGGACAAGAGCTAGAAAAACAGCTGGGAGCTGGGAGCCGAGAGCCTGGAGCCACTGAAGCCCCTTTCAGGCGTAGGCTCCCGATGTGGCTTTGGTCCAGATCGCGGCCAGCGCGGCGGGACCACCGTCCCCATAGTCGGCCTGCATGGCCCTGGTCGGCGTCACCGCCAGGCCCGGCATCTGGAAATGATCCTCGTCGGGTATGCTCACCCAGTCGCCGCCCCAGATCAGGCCCTGCGCCTTCATCGTCGCCACAAACGCCTGATACTGAGGCGTAGCCGGCGTCCAGTTGAGCGCGCCGGAGGGGCCGCTCAGGTACGGCACCGCGTCCACCGCCAGGCCGTAGTTGTGCATGGACAACCCGGCTCGGGCATTGGTCACGATATGTCCCGGCGTGGTTCTTCCCTGCGCATACAGGGCGTTCTGCTCGGCCGCGGTCCGCAAACCGGAGACAACGAGAAACCAGGTTCCCTGCGCTTCGAGTTGTGCCGCAGCCGCGCGCACTTTCGTCGCTAAGTCCGGGCTCACGGTGGCTAGAACCGCTTCGCTTCTGGAGTCCATGGCAAGCTCCTTTGAGTGGATCGCCGCAGTATAGCGCCGAAGATCGGAGAATAGGCAACAAGCCAGAACCTGGGAGCCAGAACCCGGGAGCCAGAACCTGGGAGCCAGGACCCGCGAGCTGGGGCGTGAAGCCGCGAGCCCGTCGCGAACTGATCCGAACGCCACGGAAAATCCACCGGCTGCGTTTTGCCCCCTTCTGATAGACTGCGCGCGTGCACCGATATGCCGCGACGCTCGTGGTCTGCGCGTTTTGCTGTGGCTCGGTCGCGGCCCAGGTGCCCTCGGTGCGCAGGCCGCCGATTGCCGATTATCGTGAAGCGACCTACCTCGGCGTCACCACCTGCGCCCCCGATCCTTATTTTGCAAACTGTAACCATCGCGGTGACAAATACTACACGATCCTGTTCGAGGGGAAGGCGTACCTGCTGCGGCCGGGATTCGGCGACGGGCCCATGCTGACCATGGTCCACGCGCTGCTCGCACCCCAGAACCATGCTTCTCTGGTGCTGCCGGACAGAAATGTCCTGGCGCACGTCACCCCTCATGCCGGCATTCAGGTCCACGTCGGCGGCAGCGGGGTCGACGTGCGCGTCCTGGCGCAGTCCTCGAAGGGTCCACGCTATATCGCGTCGCACTACAGCGTCGCGGTGGCGCGGTACGAAGCCGATTAGCGCCTTGGTTTCCCGTTCACCGCCTGCTAACCGCCCTTCAATTCTTGAGCATAGCGACCGATGGGCGGGTATGTTCCAATAGAAGAGATATGGCAGAAACGATGGGCAGCGTCGTTACGACCCAGGCCCGCAAAATGACCGTCGCCCGCCGCCTGAAGGCTGCCTCACGCAAGGTGCGGGAGGTGAGCCTGGTTGCCCATGCTTTGGGTTCGACCCGCCATGTGGTGATGGCGCAGATTGTGCCCATGCGGCGGTGCAATCTCTCGTGCGCTTATTGCAATGAGTACGACGACGTTTCAAAGCCGGTGCCGATCGAAGAGATGGTCCGGCGGATCGACCACCTCGCCCGCCTCGGCACCAGCATCATCACGATTTCCGGTGGCGAGCCGCTCCTCCACCCGGAGCTCGACCAGATCATCGCGCGCATCCGCCACCACGGCCGCATGGCCGGGATGATCACGAACGGCTACCTGCTGATGCCGGAGCGCATTCAGCGGCTGAACAAGGCGGGCCTCGACCACCTGCAGATCTCGATCGACAACGTGCAGCCGGATGAGATTTCGAAGAAGAGCCTGAAGGTGCTCGATAAGAAGCTCGAGTTCCTGGCCGAGCACGCCGATTTTCATGTGAACATCAATTCCGTGGTCGGCGGGGGGATCAAGAATCCCGACGACGCGCTGACGATAGGGCGGCGCGCGCTGGGCCTCGGGTTCACGTCGACCATCGGGATCATCCATGACGGCAGCGGGCAGCTGAAGCCCTTGGGCGACCATGAAAGGAAAGTCTGGTCGGAGATGCGTTCGTGGAAGAAGCGGAATTATTCGCGGTTCAATCATTTCCAGGTGAACATCGCGAACGGCGAGCCCAACGACTGGCGGTGCCGCGCGGGATCGCGGTTCCTGTATATCTGCGAGAACGGGCTGGTGCACTACTGCTCACAGCAACGCGGATATCCCGGCGTGCCGCTGGCCGACTACACGAAGGCCGATCTGAGGCGCGAATTCTTCACGGAAAAAGGCTGCGCGCCCAACTGCACGGTGAGCTGCGTCCACCAGATTTCGTTTATCGACTACTGGCGCGCTCCCCAGCGGCCCACCAATCCCCCGGCGGCTACGGGCGAGGGGTTGGTGAACATTCGGCTTTAGCGGGCGCTGGCTGGTGGCGAGAAGCCGGCAGCTGATCATTTCCTGGCTACCGGCGCGACCACATACACATACTCCAGCGGTTCCGAACCGGTGTTTTGCACGTTGTGGCGCGTCGCAGGCGGAATATAGGTAACAGCGGGCGAGACAAATGGGTGATCGGGCTCGCCGTCGATGAGGGCCGCGCCTTTGCCATGCAGAATCACCAGCGTCTCCTCGTGCGCGCCGGTCGTGTGCCAGCCAACGGTTTCGCCAGGCTTGAGACGAACGAAGCCGCTGCGCACGCCGGCTGTTTGCGGCGCGCCTTGCAGCAGCTCCTGATATCCGCCTGACGCGCTCAAAGGGATCACAAGCGCCTGGCGCGCGGTGGATTGGGCCGTACCGACGGACACGATCAGGATTGCGGCACTCATCGCGGCTATCTGTAACAATCTTTGCTTCATTTTCCCACCATGCCGATGGTCTTAAGCCAGGTAGCCGCTAGCTCAGGCCAGTGTGTCACCGGCAAATCCGTCGGCCGCAGCCCATACCCGTGCCCGCCTTTGGCGTAGACGTGCAGCTCCGCCGCAACGCCCGCCTTTTTCAGCTGCTCAAAGTACTGCAGCACGTTCTCGACATGAACAGGATCGTCCTCCGCCTGCACCAGGAAAGTCGGCGGTGTGTTCCCGGTGACCGGAATGTCGGGATTGAATTCAAAATTCTTATCGGCGATGGCGAGATAGCCCGGATAAATCACGATGGCGAAGTCCGGCTTGCAACTCTGCTCATCGGCCGCATCCACGCGCGGATAGAGACGCTCATCATAGTGCGTGCTCAGGGCCGCGGCCAAATGTCCGCCAGCAGAGAATCCAAGAACGCCGACGCGCTTCGGGTCGATGCCCCACTCCCCCGCATGCTGGCGCACCATGCCCACAGCGCGCTGCGCATCCTGCAATGCCGCGGACGACTTCGGATAAGGTCCGCTCCCCGGGACGCGATATTTGAGCAGCACGCAGTTCACACCGATCGAGTTGAGCCAGTCGCAGACCTCGGTGCCTTCGAGGTCGATCGCGAGGATGGAATAGCCTCCGCCGGGAAACACAACCACCGCCGCGCCCGTGTTCGCGCCCTGGCGCGCGAGGTAGAGGGTCAGAGTGGGGATAGTGACGTCGCCGAGCCGAATAATAGGCCTTCCGGCGATCGGCTTATCTGTCGGCTTGGTTGTATCGCGCTCCGGGCCCGTCGGCAGCGCGGGCGTGACATTCGGCCCAGGCGCGGCCGGCGTCGACGGGGCCGGCGCTCCATTGGGCCACAGTGTCACGGTTGCGTGAGAAGGGCCTGGCGGCCAGCCGGACTGGGCAGCGGCGAACGAGGCAATCAGGAACGCCGGCAACAAGAGCGATGCGGAGACGCGCATAGCGGAAAATCCTCCCCGGCCATCTTAGTCCACGAACGTACGCCTCCTCCGCGTTGCTGCGTGCGCGGTTGGATGCGCGTACGCGGGATGCGGCGTGCGGTGATTGCACAACGAACGGTGCGTGATTCAGGTCACAGCCAGATTCGGAGGAAGACCGCACACTAACCGGAAGGTTGCGGCAAGGAGCTGGAAACTGATGAATACCGCCCATCTTATCGCGCAGTTACTGGAAATCGAACAAGCCATCGGCAAACTGGAACCGGCACGGATTCGCAGCATGGTTTTCGAGGCCGAAGAGACCGTGCTTGAGTTAGAGAAGCAGATGATCGACATTCTGCTGGAGAGCGAGAGCGTGCAACTGCTGATGGACTTCAGCCGCCGCACCTCGCCGCTTTCGGAAATGCCCGAGGCCAGAACCCCTGAGAAATTTCTCGTAAATTGAGACGCCACCCACGGGATGTGAGCGGCGTCCAGGAGAACGGACCCGACGGAGCGCCCGCAGTACAACACCTGTAAAACCCAAACTCCAGCGCGTGATCTATGCGCCGCGAGACAACTTCGAGCTGTCGTTCGTCCCGCCGCATTCGCTGGGGGCCTCATGCCGATTTTTGTCGGGGCGGCGCCGAAGCCCGTCCATCTCGTGAAGGTTGTCAAGGTCCATGCGCAATGCGGTTTCCTGCGCATCGATGACCATCGCGCGCAGGGCGGCGGGGCTGGCGTTGCCGATGGCGCGCTCGATGGCGAAGAGTTTCTGGATCAACGTTTCGGGTCGCATGTTTAGACAGGGACGATCGTGGACCTGGGTGCGGAGAACAGGCGCGATCGAGCTGCGCTCCCGAGCCGGGGGACTTGCAAGAGAGAGCCTACAGGGGGTTGCACAGATCGTAAAATCGCCCGCAGGTGTTATTACGAAGGGTGTTAACTACTCTTGAAATAATTGAGGCCCTTTAGATGTGGAGTGTCAAGAGGTTGTTGACATCGAGGCCGGAGCGGGTGATGGGTGGGGAGTGGTTGACGGCGTAGTGGGGGCGGTGCCAGTTGTATTGGTGGGTCCAGGGAGCCAGATGGCTGAGGCGATCGGCAGAGTTCTGATAGAGGCGTGCGTAAGCCCACTCGCGGATGGCGGTCTGGATAAAGCGCTCGGCCTTGCCGTTGGTTCGCGGGGTATAGATGCGGGTGCGCAGGTGGCGGAGTTCAAGGGCACGGCAGGCATCGCGGAAGTGGTCAGCATAGAAGCAGGGACCGTTGTCGGTCATGACGCGGCGTGCGCGGATGCCGAAGTGTGCGAACCATTCCACAGCAGCGCACAGGAAGGCGGCGGAGGAAGCGGCCTTTTCGTCGGGCATCATGGCGGTGAAGGCGATCCGCGAGTGGTCGTCGACGGCAACATAGAGGAACTCCCAGCCGGCACCGCGGGTCTCATCGCGGGGATTGCCGGTGATGCCGTGGCCGGGTTTGACGATGCGGGCCAGCTTCTTGATATCGATGTGCAGCAGATCGCCGGGAGTGGCGTATTCGTAGCGCATAACGGGGATCCGCGGTTCCAGCATTCTTACTTTGTTCAGACGCAGGCGGGTGAGGATACGGCTGACGGTAGCGCGGCTCAGGCCGGTGGCCTGGGCGATGCGCACTCCGGTCCAGCGCAGGCGGCGCATTTGTTCGACACGGTCGGCCAGCTCGGCCGCAGTGGTGCGGGGCGAGCGATGCGGACGCGAGGAGCGGTCCCGCAAACCCGAAAACCCTTCCTCATGAAAACGGCGAATCCACTTGCCCGCGCTCTGTCGGCTGAGTCCGCACGCGGCCGCCGCCGCGCGCAGACTCAAGCGGCCCTCCACAACATTTCTGACAAGGACTTCTCGACTGTAAGGCGACAGGCGGGCATGATGTTGGTAGTCCATTCGGTCTCCTCGGACAGCTCTTGCTTCGACAACATCAGCTTCCCAGTTCTCGACCGAATGGACAACAACCTATTGCAACTTCACATTTAGAGCGCGTCCTGCTGTGCCTGATTCCTCGGGCTTCACTGCGGGCTTCCCGCCGATCACGAACCCTAAGCAATGAAGGCGAGGAACGCTTCGACCACGGCCCGCGGCAGGTCGGCCTCGTTGCGCTTGCTGAGGAGTTCGTGACCGGCGCCCTCGACGGGCAGCAGGCGGGTCCGTGCGGGAATCAACGGAAGCGCGGATGCGAGCTCCGGGATCGAGCCGAAGCCGTCGTGTGTGCCGGAGACGAAGAGAGCCGGCGTTTCGAGGTGCGGGAAGTGGTGCGTGCGCATCTGCTGCGGTCGTTTGGGAGGATGCAGCGGGTAGGAGAGCAGGAGCAGCGCGTCGACGAGGCCAGCTTCGTCGGCGGCGAGCATCGATGCCATGCGTCCGCCGTAAGAATGGCCGCCGAGGAAGATGCGGTTGGAGTGGGTATGGCGGCGCATGGTTTCGACCGCGACCCGGAGTCCCGCCTGATCGCGCATTGCTGTGCGCAGGGGCGGCCCGGTGGCGCGCGCCTGGCGGAAGGGCAGATCGCAGCGGAGCACCGCGAGTCCGGTTGCCGCGAAAGCCTCGGCGACGGCAACCAGAAGGGGAGCGCGGCAGTTCGATCCCGCGCTGTGGGTTAGAACAAGCGTGTTTGGAGCCGCTGTATCGGGCATGTGCAGGAAGCCGCGAACGGCTTCGCCCCCCGAAGTATCGTGGAATTCCTGGACCGTGGGCATGTGGCCTTAACTGCCGGTCGCCACCCTCGGCCGGAACCAGGCGCGGGCGTCGGCGCGGAAGAGAAGAACGGCGATGCCGGCGAAGAGGATGGCGTGGAAGAGCGCCTGCTCGAGTCCGTTGAGGCAGCCGATGACGACGTGGGCGGCCATCCACAGCAAGGCCAGCCAGCGCGCCCAGTTGGCGCCGCGGAGCATGAACGCGCCCGCGACGATGGCAAGGAGCTCAAGGAGGATAATCCACACGTCCTCGCGGTGGAATGCGCGCAGCGACTCGCGCCCGTGAACCACCAGACCCACCGCGCCGACGGCGATGTAGAGCCAGCCGAGCACGGTGATGGCGATGGGCCGTTGCTTCATCGTGGATGCTCGCTACGCCTCGGACAATTCGCCGATGGCGCGGACGAGTTTGTCGAGGTCGGGCAGCGTGGTGTAGACGTGCGGCGTAACCCGGACGCAGCTGATGTTTTCCCAGGCGATGCCGACGGTGTGGATTTTGTATTTGTCGAAGAGCGCGCCGGCGAGCTGCTGCGGCGTCATGCCATCGACGGAGACGCCGCCGATGGCGCAGGAATATTCGGGACGGAGCGAGGTGTGGAGTTTGACCTTCGCGATGGACTGCACGCGGGTGGACCAGTAGTTCTTGAGGTAGAAGATGCGCTGCTGTTTGCGCGCGGGGCCGATGCCCTGGTGGAAATTGATGGCTTCGCCGATGCCCTGCTCGAGCGGAAAGCTGCGCGTGCCGAGGGTTTCGAATTTGCGGATGTCGGCCGAATGCGGCGTGGAGTTGCAGGTGAGCGGCCAGACTTTCTCGATCTTGTCTTCGCTGATCCACATCATGCCCGTGCCGATGGGGGCGGAGAGAAATTTGTGGAGGCTGGTGCCGAAGTAGTCGCAGTGCAGGTCGGCGACTTTGAAGTCGATCAGGCCGAAGGAGTGCGCGCCGTCGCAAAGAACTTCGATGTTGTGGGCGTGGGCCATGTCGGAGATTTTGCGGACGGGCAGGGTTTGCCCGACCCAGTTGACCATGTGGGTGACGTGGATCAGGCGAGTCTTCGGCGTGATGGCCTGTTCGTAAGCGCGGACGATCACGTCGTCGTCTTCGATGGGGAAATCGAAGGAGATTTGCTTGTAGACGATGCCGTCGCGCTCGGCCCGCTGACGGTAGGCCTGAATCATGTTGGGATAGTCCTGCTTGGTGCCGATGACTTCGTCGCCGGCTTTGAGGCGCAGCCCGTAGATGATCGTATTCAGCGCTTCGGTGGAGTTGCGGTCGATGGCGACTTCGCCGGGCTTGACGCCGGCCAGCGAGGCGAGCTTTTCGCGAAGCGGCTCGCGGCCCTGGTCGAGGATCTGCCACATGTAGTAAGACGGGCCTTCGTTGGAGAGCTGGTTATAGCGCTCGACCGCCTCCTGGACCACGATGGGAGCGGGCGAGACACCGCCGTTGTTGAGGTTGATGATGTCGGGGTTGACCGAGTATGCGCGCTGGATGACGGACCAGTAGTCCTCGTTCTGAGCCACTTCGGCCGGGGCGAGGTCGCGGACGGCGCGCGCGGCGGCGCTGAAGTCGGCGGCGTGGGCCTGGTGGAAAAGGCTGTTGACGGAGAAGGCACCGGCGAGGCCGGCGGTCTGTTTCAGGAAGCTGCGGCGCGCGGTCAGAGTCATGGGAAGCACTGTAGGGGTAAACGGGGGTGCGATGCAACCGGACTGGAACCGCCAGGGCTCCTAACAGCGAAGGGTCCAGTTGTCTGTGATCCGGATCACAGCTTCTTGTCCGCGATTCGGAGTACGTTTCCTCAACCGATCCGGCGGCTCGAGCCGATATCCGACCCTGGTGGGTTACAGCGGAACCTATGCCGGAACGCCCGGAAAACATGCAGGAGCTGGTGACCCAGATCGCTCGTGCTCTGGTGGACATTCCCGAGGAAGTCAAAGTCGATGCCGAGGAAAACGACCTGACGACGATTTTGCGGCTGAGCGTGGCGCCCTCCGACGTGGGGAAAGTGATCGGCAAGCAGGGGCGCACGGCGCGGTCGATGCGGACGATTCTGGGCGCGGTGGGCATGAAGCACCGGCATCGCTATTCGCTCGACATTCTGGAAGAAAGCGACCCGGGCAGCGGATAGCGGTTAGCGGTCAGCGCGCTGGAATGCTACGGGACGCGGAGAGCGTCGCTCCCATCGGGGCCTGTGCTGCTACAATCGGCGCACCTGTAGTTTCCCCCAACAAGGACAATCTCTCGTAAGAAGTATCGACGGATGGCGATGCGCTCCCCGCTGTGCATTTTCGCTGGTGTGTTGGTGGCTGTTTCCACGTTTGCACAAAGCAGCATCACGTACCAAAAGCCGCCGAAGGCGATCGCCGATCTGCTGGAAGCGCCGCCGACGCCGCTGGTGGTGGTTTCGCCCGAATCGAAGAATGGCCCTCGAACGCTGTTGATCGAGCAGCCGGGCGGGTTGCTGACGATTGCGGACCTGGCGCAGCCGGAACTGCGGCTCGCCGGCCTGCGATTCAATCCGCGCACCAATGGACCGAGCCGGCTGCCCTACATCGTCGGGCTGAAGTTCAAGACGCTGCCCACCGGCAAAGAGGTCGCCGTGACGGGCCTGCCTGCGAAGCCGCATGTCGAATATGCGCAGTGGTCGCCGGATGCGAAGCGCGTCGCATTTGTGCTGATCACAGGCACAAATCCGGGCGCGGGCCTGGGCGCGGGTATGAGCGCGGGTCTGAGCCTGTGGACCGTGGATGCTGCGACGGGCCACGCGGCGCGCATTCCGGGCGTGGCGCTGAACGGAGTTTTCGGCGATCCGTGCTCGTGGATGCCGGACAGCCGCGGCCTGCTGTGCCTGACGGTGCCGGCGGGGCGCGCCGCTGCGCCGTTACGTTCGGAAGTGCCGACGGGCCCCGCGGTGCAGGAAAACCTGGGACGGGTGACGCCGGCGCGGACCTACGAGGACCTGCTGAAGAATCCTGAAGACGAGCGCTTTTTCGATTACTACGCAACCGCGCAGGTTCGCGTGGTTTCGCTCGCCGGGGGGTCGAAGCCGGTGGGCAAAGCCGCGGTGATCGACTCCGCGGAACCATCGCCGGACGGGCATTACGCGCTGATTTCGAGCAGCCATCATCCTTATTCGTACGAGCTGCCGTTTGAGAATTTCCCGCAGCGCACGGTGGTCGTGGATTTGCGGACGGGAGCGGAGAAGCAGCTCTCCGACGTTCCTCTCGCCGACAATGTTCCGATCGCGCAGGACGCGGTGCCGGCGGGGCCGCGCGACTACGAGTGGCGGGCCGATGCGCCCGCGACGGTGGCGTGGGTAGAAGCCGGAGACGGCGGCGATCCGAAGAAAAAAGTGGAGGTGCGGGATCGGGTTTATCTGCTGGATGCGCCGTTCACCGCTTCGCCCCGGGTTCTGGCCGAGCTCCCGATGCGCTTCGCGGGAATCGAGTGGGGCAACGAGCACCTGGCGCTGGTGAACGAGCGGGAGTGGGCCCATCGCCGTCGCGTGATTGGCGAGGTCGATCCGTCGGCCAGCGCGCCGCAGGTGCGGAAGCTGTACGAGGGCTCGTCGGAGAATCGGTATCAGGATCCGGGGCGGCCTGTGCTGAAGGAGAATGCCGCCGGGCACCTGGTGCTGAACATGACGGCGGATGGATCGGGCATCTACTTCAGCTCGCCGGGTGCGAGTGCGGAAGGCGACCGTCCGCTTGTTGCTGTGATGAATACATCGACCGGCAAGGAGGAGCAGATCTGGCGCTCCGCTGCTCCGTTTTATGAATTGCCAGGGACGGTGATCGACGGGGCAAACGGCGTGCTGCTGATCCGGCGCGAGTCGCAGGAGCAGGCGCCGAATTATTTTCTGCGCAACGCTCGGGGAGAGCTGACCCAGGTGACTGACTTTCCCAACCCCTACGGCGACACGCCGCTGCCGAAGAAGCAGATTCTGCGCTACAAGCGCGCGGACGGCGTGGAGCTGAGCGCGAATCTGTATCTGCCGCCGGGATACAAGGCTTCGGATGGGCCGCTGCCCATGCTGATGGAGGCTTATCCGGTGGAGTACAAGTCGCGCGCGGCGGCGGGGCAGATCACCGGATCGCCCTACCAGTTCCCGCGCTTCTCGCCCGGCGGACCGGTGTTCTTCGTGACGCAGGGCTACGCGGTGCTGGAGAACGCGGCGATTCCGATCATCGGCGAAGGCGATGCGCAGCCCAATGACACCTACGTCGAGCAGCTGGTCTCGAGCGCGAAGGCGGCCATCGACGAGGGCGCGCGTCTGGGCGTGGTCGACCGCAACCGCGTGGCGGTGATGGGCCACTCGTACGGCGCGTTCATGACGGCGAATCTGCTGGCGCACTGCGACCTGTTCAAAGCGGGCATCGCGCGCAGCGGAGCCTACAACCGCACGCTGACGCCCTTCGGTTTCCAGAATGAAGAGCGCACCTACTGGGAGGCGCCGGATGTGTATTTCAAAATGTCGCCGTTCTCGTATGCGGACAAGATCAAAGCTCCGCTGCTGATGATTCACGGCGAGGCCGACAACAATTCCGGGACCTTTCCAATCCAGAGCGAGCGCTTCTTCGATGCGCTGAAGGGGCACGGCGCGACGGTGCGGCTGGTGTTTCTGCCGCTGGAGGCGCATGGATATGCCGCGCGCGAGTCGCTCGAACACATGCTGTGGGAGATGGACAACTGGCTCGATACTTACGTGAAAAACCCGGCGCCTGCAGCGATCGCGGGCCACGCCGGAGGCTCGGGGCACTGATTCGCGCCGGAGCAAAATCCCCTGGCAACGCAACCGCGGAACCGGCTCTCCAACCAGTCAATCGGCCGCAAGAGTAGAATTTCGAGCAATCTCAGGAGTTCAGTCCGATGATCACCAGCATCCACACCCTGATTTATTCCGACGATGCCCCCGCAACGCGCGCATTCCTTCGCGACGTCCTCGGCTGGCCCTACGTCGAGGATGCGGCGGGCGGAGGCGCGGGTTGGCTGATCTTCAAGACCGGGCGGAGTGAGATGGGCGTGCACCCGACCCACAGCGTCTACGATGGCAAGACGTACGAATCGCCGCGGCACCATCAGATCTCCCTGATGTGCGACAACATCGCGCACACGGTCGCCGAACTGAAGGGCAAAGGAGCGGAGTTCCATGGCGAAATACAGGATCACGGGTACGGACTCGTCGTCATGATGGCCGTCCCTGGCGCGGACGACATCATGCTGTACGAGCCAAGGCATCCGCTGGCATACAACCTTTGACGGATTCACGACGCTTGAATTTTCCTCCAAACGGGGCCATGCTGAAAGAGTCTGGCTCCCACGCGAATAGGCGGTTCTATGCCCAGGTCTGAACGTGCCGGTTTGCTCTCTCTGGCGGCGTTTTGCACGCTGCCGTTTCTGGTCGCCGCCATGCCGCTGCGGGCCCAGGTTTTCGTTGTTGAGGCCGAGCACGTCGAGAAGCACTACACCGAGTTCGCACCGACGCACGTGAAGTATCCCGAGCAGCCGATCACGGAGCTGGGCCGCCAGGAGCTGATCCGATTCATGCAGTCCGAGCAGGGGTTTGCCATGCGGCCGCTGCCGATTGCGAGTCTGACGCTGCACGCCAACGGGCACATGGATCCGACGGGCGAGAAGTACGTCGAGATACTGCACCAGAAGGGCATGTCGGTGAAAGCCGGCGAGCGGGTGGTGGTGACCGACATCCGGATTCGCGAGAAAACGATTGAGCTCGACCTGAACGGCGGCCCGGAGCACAAGCACAAATACCTGCGGCACATTGCCATCGGCGCGGGCGCGGCGGAGGTGCCGCTGGCCTCCGACAACGGGGCGCCGCCCACCGGAGCGCGGCTGATTCTTCTGTTCGAAGAACGCGTGCCGGACCTGAACGGCGAACAACTACAGGCGCTGCTGAAGCCGATGATCGACTTCGGGGTGAAGTCGCCGGCGGAGGCTTTTGCCGAGACGCTGCCGGATTTTCTGCGCAAGGCGATCGAGCAGCATCGGGTGCTGGTGGGCATGGATCGGGACATGGTGGTGTTTGCGAAGGGCCAGCCGATGCGGAAGGTGCGGGAAACGGGCGCGGACGGGAAGCCGGTCGAGATCTGGATTTATGGCGAGTCCCCGCAGCCCGTCGAGATGATCTGGTTTGAAGGCAGCTTCGCGATGCGCGTGCAGCTGGCGAAGGTGGGCGAACCCATCCAGGAGCGCAGCGAGAACGAGATGGGCGACTACTGGGGCAATCAGCCGGTGGTCGCGAAGAATCAGCATGAAGTGAAGCTGGGCGATGCGACCGATGTGGACCGCTCCGAGGAGAATGCGCCGCGCGCGGCCCCCACGCTGCGCAAGCCCGGCGAGGAATTGCCCCAGGACAACGATAAGGACAAACCTGCCGGATCGATGCAGCCGGTGAAGATGCCGCCGGATTTGCAGCGGCCAGGCGATCCTGGGTATAAGCCGACGGTTTCGGCGAAGCCCGCGGATTCTGGAGCGCAGGGTTCGGGGTCGCAGCCTGCTGGCACGGGTTCGGGTTCGCAACCTGCTGGTTCGGGTTCGGGTTCGCAGCCTGCTGGTTCGGGATCGGGTTCGCAGCCTGCTGGTTCGGGATCGGGCTCAGGTTCGCAGCCGCAGAACGGGGCGAATTCGAGTTCGGGGCAGTCACAGACGAGCCCTCCTGCGAATCCGCCGGCGAATCCGAATTAGAGTTTAGAGTTTACGGCGCGCTTCGCTGACAGCCCACCGCTGGGCGAACGTGCGTGGCGCTCGTTTGCATTGCGGTTGGCGCCGGATTCTGGGCCGGGATGTGACTTGGCTCGGGAGGGGTCAGGGCTGGCGGTGTGCTAGCCGGCTGCAGCCAGCGCGTCGGCGTGGTCGGAGTCCGGCTGGTTGTGGTCCTCGATGATTTCGAGCGAGAAGCGGTGATGGTATTTCATGCCGCAGGCGGCGAGAATGGTGCGGATGGAACGCGCGGTCCGACCCATCTTGCCGATGATTTTGCCGGTATCGGTGGGGGCTACGCGGAGGCGCAGAATGGTGCTGCCGTCTCTTTCGATGACATCAAGGGTGACTTGTTCGGGGGCGTCGACCAGGGCTTTCGCGATCTGGAAGACGATGTCGTGCATTTCCTGAGTTTCTTCGGTTTTCAGCATAGTCCACCGCCGATGATCGGAGCGCTGGGACCGGTAAAGACAACAGGCGGATGCAACTCCGGAGGCGACGGGGAATCGCAGGGAGGGTTTCCGCGGAACGGTGCCGGTATCAGATTACCGTTAGACCTAACTATTGACCGGAAAGGTGCTTTCGTCCAGAGGATTCTGCGCGGGGGTCAAGGGGGCAGCGCTTCTTTTTGGCACGGAAGTACCGGAATGGGACAGCGGTTAGCGGTTAGCGGTTAGCGGATAGCGGATAGCGGTTAGCGGTTAAAAAGAGAGCAGTTAGAAGATAGTGACAGCGCTTCGTCGTCGGCTACGACTCCCGTTCCCTTTTTAGCTTGGTTTACCGCTGTGCGGTTATCGCTGTCAGAGCTTCTCGACCATGGTCCCCTTCGCGCTTTTGGGAGGCAGCCTATCGCAGTCAGCTATCCGTTATCGCGCGCTCCGCTATGTTCGGGAGCTAACTGCTGCCTTTTGCGGTATGGCGTTTGGCGGGTTTGCGGCCGGCGGATTTGTGGGGTCTGGAGGCTTTGTGGCCGAGGGGGGCGAGCGCGTCCGTGAGGCGGTCGCCGAGGACGTGGAAGCGGAGGAAGTTGGTCGAGCCGGCGCGGGTGCGGGTGCCCGCGACGATGCCGAGGATCTCTTTGGGCTTGACGAAGCCGCCCTGCTCGAGGATGGCCTCGGCGTGGTCGACCATCTGCTCGGCGGTGAGGAGCTTGGGACATTTGATGGGGTGGACGCCCCAGAGCAGGCCCATGCGGTGGATGACCGCGTCGACGCTGGAGAGCGCGTAGATGGGGGGCTTGGGGCGGTACTTGGAGAGCTGGCGGGCGGTGGTGCCGGTTTCAGTGAAGCAGGCGATGGCGCTGACGTCGAGGTCTTCGGCGGCGTGGGCGGCGGACTCGCAGATGGTTTCGGCGATGGAGAGGCGGACGCGGTTGCCATGGTGCGTCTCGTAGGAGGTGGTTTCGCGGAGGTTGGACTCGGTTTCGCTGACGATCTTCGCCATCATCTTGACCGCTTCGACGGGATACTTGCCGGCTGCGGTTTCGGCTGAGAGCATAACGGCATCGGTGCCATCGTAGATGGCGTTGGCGACGTCACTGGCCTCGGCGCGGGTGGGGCGCGGGTTTTCGATCATGGACTCGAGCATCTGGGTGGCGGTGATGACGGGCTTGCGATACTCGGCGGCGCGGCGGATGACGTGTTTCTGGATGGCGGGCACTTTTTCGGGGGGCATTTCGACACCGAGGTCGCCGCGGGCAACCATGATGCCGTCGGCATTTTCGAGAATCGCTTCGAGGTTCTCGATGGCCTGCGGTTTTTCGAGCTTGGCGATGATCCAGGTTTCGAGGCCGAGGGCGGCAACCCGGAATTTGACGTGGCGGACGTCTTCGGCGGTGCGGACAAAGGACACGGCAATGGCGTCGACACCGTGCTTCATGCCGAACTCCAGATCTTCCTCATCTTTATCGGTGAGCGAGGGGACGCGGACAGCAATGCCGGGGAGGTTGATGCCCTTGTGCTCGCCGAGCATGCCGCCGTTGATGACATCGCACTCGACGTCTTCGCCGGGGATTTCGACCACGCGCAGCTCGATGAGGCCGTCAGAGAGGAGAATGCGCGCGCCGGGTTCGAGGTTCTCAGCGAGGGTGGGGAAGGTGGTGGAGATGACAGTGGAGGTGCCGAGGATGTCGCGCGGGGTGATGGTGAGGCGCTGGCCGGCTTTGAGCTGAACAGGGATGCGGTTCTTGAGCCGGCCGGTGCGGATTTTGGGACCCTGGAGATCGCCGAGGATGCAGACGTTTTTGTTTTCTTCGCGGGAGATCTTGCGGACCATTTCGATGAGCTTGAGTTTTTCGGGCAGAGTGCCGTGGGAGAAATTGAGGCGGGCGACGTCGAGGCCGGCGCGGAGCAGCTCGCGAAACGTGGATTCGTTTGAGGAAGCGGGGCCGAGCGTGGCGACGATTTTGGCGCGGCGCAGACTGTCGGCTGCGACACCTGGCCCTGGCAGCGAGAAGTTCATCCAACCCCCATTGGTAATTTGACGGTGACGCGCTGGAGATGAGTCGGGTGTGGTGCTGGGGTACCCGCAGACGATTCTACCGTGCCGCGGCGGAACGGGCAGCGTGGGGCGGAATAAGAGTGGGATCGGGAGACGAACCGGGGGGTGGGCTGGGAGCTGGATTGGCGGTGAGGAGGGTGGGATCGCCGGGGAATTCTTCGTCGGGAACGGGAACGGGGCGGAGGTTGGGGAAGGGGAAGAGCTGGGCGTTGAACTCAGCGCCGATCAGAACGCTGAGGGAGATCATGTAGAGCCAGACGAGGGTGGCGATGCCGGCGCCGAGGGAGCCGTAGACGATCGAGTAGTCGGCGAAGCGGGTCACGTACCAGCCGTAGAGGAGGGTTGCGATGAACCAGGAGGCGGTGGCGATGGCGGCTCCGGGGAGGGTTTCGCGCCAGCGGCCGCGGATGAAGGCCATCCTGCCGCCGCGGGTGGGGTGTTTGTGGCGCGGGATGCCGAAGTGATAGATGAGGGTGAGGGACATGACGCTGGCGAGCAGGGCGATGGCCCATCGGGCGAGACGCCAGAAGAAGATGACGTAGAGATGGAGCTCGTGGCCGGAGTTGGCGATCATCCAGTTTTCGATGTAGTGGCCGAAGGTGAGGAAGGCGGTAGCGGCGGCCATGGGCACCATGGTGCCGGGAACGAGGAGTACGGCGGCGATGCGCTCGGTCCAGAATCCCCAGAGGCCGCGCGGGAGCCGGTAGGCGCGGCGGAAGCCTTCCATAAGAGAGAGCAGGACGCCCATGGCCGCGAAGAGGGAGACGAACACGCAGCCCCAGACGATGCGGACGGAGCGCGTGTGGTAGCTGATGAAGTAGTTCTGGACCAGCAGCATGGTGTCGGGCGGGAGCACCTGCTGGAGAGCGCCGCGGAGGACGCCGCGGATGTCGTCGCCGGAGGGCATGGTGGCGATGAGAGTGGTGACGACGACGAGCGCCGGGAAGACGCTGAGCATGGCGGAGTAAGCCGCGGCTTTGGCCATGGAGAAGGCACTGTGGCCGAAGGAGGACCAGACGGCCCGGCGAAGATGCTGAAGCGCGCGCAGCATACGACTTACAGGGTACAGGGTGGCGGGTGCAGGGTACAGAGGCCTGCGAGCCGGTAGCCAGTGGCCAGTAGCTGAAAATCGGTTAGCTGCCCGCCCTTTTGCCTGACAGTGAGGTTCGCCTACAGCTACAGGCTCCCTGCGCCCGGAGGCTCCAGGCTCCCAGCTCCCTGCTCCCTGCTCCCAGCTCCCAGCTCTTGCTACAGCCCGCCCTTGTTGGCCGGTGTTCCGCCGGGCTTCCAGTGCTCAAGGAAATTGGTGACGGAGTTCGAGTCCATGCGGCGCATGGATTCGAACTCGCCGTTTTTCTGGCTGTAGAGCAGGCGCCCGTGCTCATCGAGGACGGCCAGTGCCGGGACCCCGCGCTTGAGGGGGACTTCATACTTCTCGGCGACGTCGACGTTCTTGTCCATGCGGCCGATGTCGATGTCGACAAGGACGTAATTGGCATTGAGCAGCGCGTCATTGGGGGCGCGGTGGAAGTAAATGTCGAGGACCTGGCAGTCGCCGCACCAGTTGCCGCCGAAGTCGAGGATCACCCGCTTGTGCTCGCGCGCGGCGGTGGCCAGGGCATCGCGGATTTCTGCTTTCGGGTCGGCGTCTTCGTTGTAGATGTGGCGCGGGGCGAACTGGGCGAAGGCCGGCATCGCGGAGAGGGCGGCGAGCAATGCAAGGGCGGCTCGGGCTTTCAATGTCATGGTTGTCAGCACCACGTTGTTAGGTTTTGGGAACTGGGGTTCCCGTCCATTAAGGATGCCACAGGGGCAGGGCACGGTGCGATCTTAGGTTGCAGGTTACAGGTCGCAGGTTACACAAGAGGCCCGCGTCGTGCGCGCGGGCCTCTTCTCTGGCGGTGGAACGATTGTCTACCGGCGACCGCCGGGGCGGCCACCTCCGGCAAATCCGCCGCTGTGTTCCCTGCCCCCGTCGTGGTCGGCGTTGCCGACGTGGCCGCGGCCATCGCGAGCCTCGGTCGCGCGGAAGCCGGAGAAGGGTTGCTCGCCGCGTTCCGGGCGCGGGCCGGCGTAGCCGTGATGCGGATCCCAGCGGTTATCGACATGGCCGTAGAAGCCGCGAGGACCGTGGAACCAGGGGCCGGCTCCGATGAAGACGCCGCCCACAAACCAGTCGGGGCCGTAGTAGCCGTAGGGAGCGCAGTCGTAGGGAGCGTAGTCGAAGTATCCGTACGGGCAAATGGGCGCCGGGCCGATGGTGACGGCAACCTGTGCCGGGGCAGTGGAGAGGCAACTCGCCAGGGCTATGGCGAGAGCAGAGAGAGCGAGGAACTTCGAACGGATTGTCATGCTGAATCCTCCGGGCGGATCGCGGAGGGGTTCTCAATGTGGGAGGCCATGATGGACGGATGCCCCCTCCTGCGCTCTCTTGGATGCGTGAGAGATGGCCGGGGATGAGGAATTCAGAGGAAGGGCGGGAGGAGGGCCCAGGAGTGGCGGCGATTCCCCTTGTCTGACGCGCGTCGGACGTGTGTCGGACATTGTCTGACACATGTCGGACGCGTGTCAGACGAGGGGCGCGTGGGCGATTTCCTCGAGCACTTTCAGGGGGGAGATTTCCGGTCGCACCATGGCTTCCGGGCGGACCAGGAAGGTCTGCTCAAGGGCGTACTGCCCGGCCAATACGGCGTGGGGGACCGTGTCGGTGTAGACCATCCAGGAGGACCCAGGGGGGAACTGGAAGGGGTATTTGGGGCAGGAGGCCTGGAAGGCCGGGTTCTCTTTCAGGAAATTGTGGAAGCGCATCATGAAATCGTCGTAGGGCGAGCGCTTCAGGGAGGGGATAGCGGCGCCTAATCCGATAGCGCGGGCGGAGGCTTTCGCGGCGCGCGACAAAGCGGAGCCGGGGCGCGGCGCGATTTCCCCTGGAGCGAACTGACGGACGGTCGCGGCGAAGGGGTCGCTGACGATCCAGTCGCGCGTGCGCGTGGGGTTGATGTTGTTAAAGAAGCGCAGAATGCGGGCGCCATAGGTAGGGCGCGTGGGGAACGCGTCAGTGTGGAGCAGGTCGTTGCGGCGGCGCAGCGGCAGGTCGCGGTTTTGTTCTTCCTGCGGACGGAAGCTGGCGTAGTCGAGCTTCCAGTGTTCCTGGTAGGGGGCCAGAAAGCGTGCGAGGAACTGGACGACGGAGTTGGAGTAGCCGCGCATGATCTGGTGGAGACGCTCGACGGCGGCGGGGTCGGCGGTTTTGGCATCGAAGCCGCTGAGGCGGTCGATGGCCGGTTTGTAGGCGATGTTTTTGTGCAGCGAGCTGTCAGTTTGCTGCTGGCCAAGAAGGAAGCTGGTGTCGTCCGCGGTAAGCGGGACGGGGGTTGCGGGGAAGTAGAGGATGTCGCCGGCCTCGAGCTGGGCGCAGAAGGCGCGGGATTGCTCGGGTGTGGGGATGAGACCGGTGTCGGATAGGGTGATGACGGACATTGCAGTACAGGGTACAGGGTGCAGGATACAGGGTGCAGAGCCAGCGGTCAGCGCAGGCCATCGCCGCTCTGCGAAAGCTGGCGGCGGAGCCAGGTTCCGATGAAGAAGGCGAGCGCAAAGGCGAAGATTGTGACGCCGGTGGGGAAGGCAACGTAAAGGTAGCTGTCGGCGTAGTTGACGTGATGGTGGCCGATGAGGTTCCAGCAGAGCAGCGCGACGATGGCGAGGAAACACGTGGCAAAGAAGGCGAGGAATCCGGAGGCGAGCGAGAGCAGCAGGGCGGAGACAAGGCCGAAGTCGCCGAGGGGGATGCCGAGGAGTTTGGCGGGTTGGGCGGTGGCGTTCATTGGGCTTTTCTGCCGAGGGATGGAAGAGGCTGGACCCCGGCCCCCTTCGCCGCCACATTCTCCCGAATAAAAGTCACCACCGACTCGAGCGAAGTCCCCGGCCCGAACACCGCCGACACGCCCTGCTCCTTCAGCGCGGCAATGTCCTGCTCCGGAATCGTCCCGCCCAGCACCACCAGAATGTCGCCCGCGCCCTGCTCCCGCAGCATCGCCGTCACCCGCGGCACGATCGCGTTGTGCGCCCCCGAAAGGATGCTCAGCCCCACGCAGTCCACGTCCTCCTCGACCGCCGCCCTCACAATCATCTCCGGCGTCTGCCGGAGGCCCGTGTAGATCACTTCCATGCCCGCATCGCGCAGCGCCCGCGCAATCACCTTCGCGCCGCGGTCGTGCCCATCGAGGCCCGGCTTCGCCACCAGCACCCGTATCGGATTGGTCCGCTTACTCATATCGAACGTCGAAGAATAGCACACGGCTTCAGCGGCAGACACAGCTCCTTCATCCTAAGCGTGGCATCGAAACTTTCTTTGGGCACGACCATCCGCGAACCCCGAACGCAGGTCCGTCACTCTTCGCCCTCACTCTGCTCCATGCCTTCAAGCCCCGCCAGCCCCTCCACCTCCACATCCCACGTCTTCAAAATCCGGAAGATCACTCCGGACCCGAACCCGGCCCGCATCAGCATCCGCACCACCCGCGCCGTTTCCTTCTCATTCGCCGGCTTCTTCACCCGCTTCCGCTCCAGATGCCGCCGCGCCAGATCCTCCTCATTCACATTCTCGTAGGCCGCCTCGAGCGTCTTCCCGATCACCGTTGCCTGCACGCCCTTCCGCATCAGATCCTGCTGCACGCGGCGCTTCCCGAAGCTCGCATTCTCCTGCCGCAGCTTCGCAAAATCCTGCGCGTACCCCGCATCGTCCAGGTACTTCCGCGACTGCAACCGCGCCACGACGGCCTCGACGGTCGCCACACCCGCCTCGCCCGGTTCGACACGCCTCCGCAACAGCCGCTTCACCTCGGCGACCGTCCGCATCTGCTGCCCCAGCAGCTTCACCGCGTAGTTGTAGAGCGATTCTTCATCCAGAGGAGCAGCCGGCTTGCGAGCGCGCGATCGCATGACTTCACCTCGCCGGCGCGATCAGCATTTCAAACGGCTTCGTCCTGCGCCAGCGATACGATACGAAATCACTGTCCAGCGTCAGAATGTCACCCGTGTCCAGCTCGTCAGCCATGTGAACGAGACAGGCGTCCGTGAAACTCGCCGGGATATCCCGATATTTACGCATGATGGCTCGGACCTCAGAAACCGCCTCAGACAGCGCGAACGGAATCTCAAATTCGCCCTGCTCGAGATTCGCAACGACCGCCTCCGGCGCCCCAGGAAATCTTCGCAGAATGTGACAGCTCTCCGCGATCACTGCTTCGCACGTGACCAGCGGTCGGCTCAGACTCGAAACGGCCCGAACACATTCTTCGTGGCGTTGTGACTCGCGTTGCAGCAGCGAGACAATCACGCCCGTATCGAGCAGGACTGGCTTCACTGCCCCAGGTCTTCCAGGTATTTCTTATTCGTGGCAAGATCCGGTGGCCCGCCCTCGAACTCGCCCATTCCGATGATCTTTCTCTTCTTCGGTGTCGCACCGTAATGGCGCACCATCAGCCGCAGCCCCTCTCGAACCACCCGCGAAGGACTCCACCCCAGGCGACGCGTCAACTGCTTCAGTGCAGCCTCCGACTCCTCGTCAAGACGAGCCTGTACAGTAGCCTTCATAATGAAAGTGTACTACACGATTGAAATTTGTAGTACAAGCTCGGCCGCGTCTCCGCTATCCCCTGCGCCGATACCGAATCTCAAACTCATATCCGGTATTCGGAGGAAACATCTCCGCCACATGCCTCAACCGCTCCGCAAGAGCAGGCGCCGCCAGCAGCGGATACTCCCGCTCCCGCAGATCCGCATAATCGAAATCCACCGTCAGCGACAGCATGTAGACCGCCAGCGCATCGGCAAACGCCGACTCCAGATAGCTCGACTTCGCCCGCTCATCGACTTCATTCCCGCGCCCGCGATCCATCGCCCGCCGCCGGCTCTCCCACGCATCGTGGCTCGTTTCGCCCCGCACATCGCTGGTCGCCTGCGACCACACCAGGTCCGCAAAGCTCTGCGGCACGCCCACCGCATCCACAAAGTGGTGCCCCACGTTGATCAGAAACTCAAACGCCAGCGCGAACCGGTCCTGCATCAGCCGCGTCGAAATAAAGATGCACTCCGACCCGCCGAACTTCACGTTGCGATGGCAGATCGCACGATCCCCCAGGTCCACCGTGTAATCCGGCGCCACTACTGTGTCGTCGTTCTCCCCGATCGCCAGCGGCACAAAGTACCACGCCCGTTGCCGCAGCGCCGCCGCCACCACTGCCGGCACCGCCTGCACAATCCGCTCCAGCTCGTCCGCGTTCGTGCGCACTTCGCCGAAACTCGCCCAGCACATGCCGTTATCGGCCTCGCGTACCTGGGCCTCCTGCGCGACCTTAGACGCGGAATACAAGGGGATTTGTGCGGTTCCAGCCATCACTTTGTATTCTAATGTTCGTGCGCTCGATTCACCTAACGCGCCTCGAACGAATCAACGTCTCATACAGAGCGCTTATTTCATCCTTTGCCAACGCCCCTGTGTCCGAGCGCGACTGAAAGCCTGCCCCGAGCGCAGCGTCCGGGACGGTGCAACTGGAGTGTGCGGTGGTGCGGGCTAACGGATCTATGGCGGTTTATGCGGGACGCGCTTCCGAGAGAAGGCGGTAGGCTTCGTTGATGGAGGCCATGCGGTCGGTGGCCATGTGACGTTCGTCGTCGCCGTGGCGGGCGAGGTGGTCGGGATGATAGAGGCTGGCCATTTGGCGGTAAGCAGCTTTGACCTCGTCGCGGGTGCTGGCGGCGGTGACTCCCAGGAGCCGGCGGGCGGAGTGGAGGGTGAGCGGCCCGGTAAATGGCCCGAGCGGCGGCAACTCGCGGTTCCACGATGGGAGGTCCGCCTGTGTTGACGGCGGCTCCGCTCCGCGCGGCGACGGGTTCGGATGGGGAGTCGACAGGTCCGCATTATGAGTCGGCGGCTCTGCTTCGTTCAACAGCTCTGCGTCCTGGAGTGGTTCCTCCATCGTGATGAAGGGCGGGAAGGAACAGATTGTGTGGAAAGCGGGTACAGCGTGCTCGCGGTTTTTCTGCGTGTTTTTTTGGTCCTGACGGCGACGCAGGAAATTCTCTGAGGCGGCGGCGACGCCCACGGTCCAGCTATCGATGAAGAAGGCGGGGTCGGGTTCGGAGTCCCCGCCGAGAAGCTGTTCGACCTGGGCGAAGAGGGAAGGTTGGGGCTCGGTCCACTCGGCGGAGGGTGCTGTCGAGGCTTGCTGGGCTCTTGTGCCCGACTCCAATTCGACCAGGAAGGAATGGTCCACGCTTGTTCTCCGCCAACAATCCACTTATCGGCAGGCGGGGGCATTTGTTCTATGTGGGGGGTTCTTAAGGGGTGAATGAATTGCACGGGCGATGGAGACTCAGGCTGGGGGAAACGTTGCAGCGCGAGTTCGAAGCGGTTCAAAGGCTACGGCTGTTTGGGGACAATCCTTAAATTCTCACCGTCGTCAGAGAGCAGCGAGGCCGAGCCGATGGGCTGGTACGCTTTACCGTCGAAGCGGAACCAGGTGAGGCCGGCTTCGGCAGCGCTCATGTGCCAGCCGAGAATGATGTCGCGATAGCCGTGGCCCGAAGATGGCTGCACGGAGTAGAGCCAGCCGCTGAACTGGTTGTCGGGGCTGGCGAGGAGAACGGGGTGCACACCGTAAAAGCGGACCACCCAGAGCGCACCGTTGGCGCCCTGCCCGCCGCGGGCGCAGCCTGAACCGGAGCTGACGAGAACTGCGTTTGCGCCTGGAGCAAGAGGAAGCTGGTCGAAACTGAGGCCTTCGATCAACTGCCGAAAGTCCTCGCCGCCGCATTCCCAGCCGCCGAGGTGCCGCCTGAGAAGCGACGCGAGGGAGGAGCGTTGCGCAGCAGAGAGCGTGGCCGGATCGAGGTTACGTGAGACTGGAGCGGTGCTGACGTCTTTCCAGGGCGGCGGGGTCTGCGCGGAAGCGCTGCAGACGAAGACAAGGAGCAAGGCAGGAAGACGGAATCTCATGGAGGGAGCCGCGATCAGGTTAACGCACTCAGGGGTTTTTCCAGCCGGCGGCCATGCGCTCTTTGAGGATGCAGTGGTCCTGGACGACTTTGACTCCGGCGGCTTCGGCTTGGGCGACAGCTTCGTCGTGGATGACGCCTTCCTGGAGCCAGAGGCGCGGGATTTTCAGGCGGATCACGTCCTTGACGATTTCCGGAACGAAGGCGGGGGCGCGGAAGACATTGACGAGGTCGATGTCCGCCCCCTCTTTTTCGATCTCGGCGACAGCGGCGTCGAGGGTGGGCCAGGCTTTTTCGCCGAGGGCGGAGTCGATTTGGGGGTTGACGGGGATGATGCGGTAGCCCTGGGACTGCATGAAGCGGGCGACGCCGAGGGAGGCGCGGCCTTCGCGGTTGGTGAGGCCGACAACGGCGATGGTGCGGGTGTTCGAGAAGATTTCGGCGATGGTCGAGGGTTCGTTCATGGCTGTGGGTTCGATGCCGGCGGCCGAAGGCCCTGGGGACATGTTCCGCCTTTCACGGCCAAAAACAAAGTGCGGAACACGTCTGACCCAGAACGCGGCGGTCGAGCTTGCTCAAACCAGCCTGAGGTTCCGTTCGATGGTCTTGATCGCCGTGTCGAGCCGTCCGCTCCACACCTGTTTGGCGAGACTGAGGGTGAAGCCTTTGGCGGTGTGGAAAGGCACATGCGACGGCAGCGACAAGGCGAGAGGATCGACGACCGCATCCACCACGACGGGGCCGCCGGTGTGGGCGAGGGCTTCCTTGAGTCCATCGCGAACGTCGGCGGGATCTTCGATGCGGATGCCTTTCGCTCCCATGGCCTCCGCGACCCGGGCAAAATCGGGATTTTTGAATTCCACGCCGAATGGGATCATGCCGGACTCCTGCTGCTCGATATTGACGAAGTCCAGGGATTCGTTGTTGAGAATGATCTGAACCACTGGGGTTTTTCGCTGCACCTGCGTCAACAGATCGCCCAGCGCCAGCATGGTGAACCCGCCGTCGCCGCACAGCGCGATCGTCTGTCGACCCGGGTACGCCAATTGCGCGCCAAACGCGTTGGGCGCGGCATTCGCCATAGATGCCCAGTTGAAGGAACCGAAGAGTCTGCGATTTCTGCCGCCCTTGACGTGCCTGGCCAGCCATATGCAGGCCGTTCCTGTATCGGCGAAAAACATCGCATCGTCGGAAGCAAGTTCGCTGAGGGTTGCGGCGAGGAACTCTGGACGGATGGGTTTGATGCCGGGTCCCTTTGTGACGTAGTGCTGCAGGAGCTCGTCGAACGATGCGGTGGCCGCGACATGCTTATCCAGGAAGCTGCTATCGGTCTTGTCGCGGACGCTGCCGAGCAGGGCTACGACGGTCGCCTTGATGTCCCCAACAAGGCCAAGATCGACAGAGGTCCGGCGGCCGATGTGTTTGGGGTTGTTGTCGATCTGGACTTTCTTCACTTTATTTCCGGGCAGAAATTCTGTGAAAGGAAAGTCCGTGCCCAACAGCAACAGGAGATCGGCCTGATGCATGGCCTCGTACGCTCCGCCGTAACCGAGCAGGGCCGTCATGCCAACGGCATTGGGATTGTCATGTTCCAGCCATTGTTTGCCGCGGAACGAATAGCCGACAGGCGCCTTCAGTCTGGTCGCCAACCGGACCACTTCGTCGCGGGCATCCCTGCAGCCGTCGCCGCCGAAAATCGCTACCGTTTTCGCATCGTCGATCATCTTGACCAGCTGGCCGAGGTCGGCATCGGAAGGGCGAAGGATGGGAGGGCCGGGGATTGTAATTGCGGAGGAGTGGCCGGGCGCATCCGCCGAGGCGACGTCGCCTGGAATCGAAATGACTGTGGGTCCTTTTTCGAGGACGGCGGTGAAAATCGCGGTGGTGATAAGGGCGCGGGCCTGCTCAGGATTGACGAGCCGCGCGGTGTAGAGAGAGGCGGCCTCGAAGAATTTGTAAGGATTGAGTTCTTCGAGCGCGGAGGTGTCGATGAGGCTTGTCTCTACGTCGCCGGCAATCGCGATGATGGGAGCGCGCTCCTTGCGGGCGTCCATGAGGCCGTTGAAGAGATGGACGACACCGGGGCCCGCGGTCCCGCACACCGCGACGGGGTTGCCGGTGAGATACGCCTCCGCGACCGCGGCAAAAACGCCATACTCTTCATGACGGACATGAATGAACGCGATTTTGCCGTTGCGGCGTAGCCCGTCGATGACGGGATTGAGGGCGTCTCCGACAATGCCATAGCAGCGTTTGACACCGGCGTTGGCAAGCATCTCCCACAACAGATCTGCCACTTTTGCTGCCATGGAAATGACCCCTTTCTGAGGGTGGAATCGATGGGGCCTGAAATCTGTCGAGCCTGGGGGTGCGCTGCTACGGGTGCGTTCTGGAGGTGTTTGTTGCTGGATCGTGCCGGCGCGGTTGTCCGTGGGCGGGGGCGCTTCCAACATAGTGTCGCGATTTCGGAGCCTTGTCGAGCCGGGTCACTTTCCCGGTTTCTGGTGCGACTGCAGGTGGAGATCTCTCCCAGCTTCTGGCAACCCATCCACCTGGAACGGACTGGTTCTATGGGTATGCGAGGGAAGAAGAGAGCTCACGGTAGGCATCGGTCTGCTGCTGAAGCGTTGTAGCCGCCTTATCTGCTGTCTCGACCGCATCTGCGCCCGCAATAAATCGGCGCGGCGGTTTATCCTGGCTTGCAATCGTAATCAACGCCTTCGCAAGCTTGGCGGGATCGCCCGACTGCTGGCCGTTGTGGCCTTTCCAAAACTCCATTTGCTTTGCTCTGCGCTCGTTGTAATCCTCAATGGTCCGCTCTGCGAAATGGGTCGATTCCTCCGTGAGAAGCTCAGTGCGAAAAAAGCCCGGATTGACAGTGATCGTATCGATGCCAAACGGCTCCACTTCGGGTTGCAGGGACTGCATCCAGCCCTCAAGGCCGAACTTCGACGCCGCGTAGGCGGTACCGAATTCAAAACCGGTCAGGCCCGCAGTAGAGGAGATCGTGATTATCAGGCCCGAACGCTGCTTACGCATGACCGGCAGAACGGCGCGGGTGACATTCATGGGGCCGATAAGACTGGTTGTTATTTGCCGCTCCATCTGCTCCGGCGTCAGCTCTTCAAAAAAGCCCGCATAAAAGTTTGCGGCATTGTTGACCAGCACATCGATGCGGCCAAACTTCTCCACGGCCGCTTGAACGGCGGATTCAGCGTCAGCGGGTTTGGTAATGTCCAGCTTCACGATCAACAGATTGCCGGATTTGCCCAAAGCCTCGGTCACCTTGTCAGTACTGCGACCGGTGGCGACTACTTCATAGCCTGCCGCCAGCGCCGCCTTAGCGATGTCCACGCCCATGCCGCGCCCGGCACCCGTGATGAACCAAACTCTGCTCATGTTTCTGTCTCCTGTGGAATATCGCTCGACCGGCTGCGCCGGTGTGCGGACCGTCCATGCCGTCAACATAGATCATCTCAGCAAATGCCGCTAAGAGATTTCCTGGGTTCCGGTTGTGTCGACTTGCAGTTACGACGCGACATCAATAATTGACGATCTTTGCGAAGGATTGAGGGTCGAGGCTGGCTCCGCCGACTAAGGCTCCGTCGATATCGGGTTCGTTCATGAGCGTTGTGGCGTTGTCGGGTTTGACGCTGCCTCCGTAGAGGATGCGGATACTTTCGGCGGTCTCCTCGCCGAGGACCTTCGCCACTTCGGCGCGGATGTGGGCATGGGCTTCCGAGGCCATTTGCGGAGTAGCGGTTTTGCCAGTACCGATGGCCCAGACCGGCTCGTAGGCGATGACGATGGGGCTGGCTTGGCTCGCATGGATGCCGGTGGCGAGGCCGGCGAGGCAGTCGCACGTCTGGCGGGTGAGCACTTCATCGGTCTTGCCGGCTTCGCGCTCGGCGAGGACTTCGCCGACGCAGACGATGGGGATGAACTGGTGATGGAGGGCGGACTTGAGTTTTTTGTTGATGAGCGCGTCGGTCTCACCGAAGTACTGGCGGCGCTCGGAGTGCCCGAGGATAACGTGGGTGGCGCCGATGGCTTTGAGCATCAGCGGCGAAGTTTCGCCGGTGTAGGCGCCCTCGTCGGCGAAGTGCATGTTTTGCGCGCCGATGGCGACGCCGGAGCCGGTGGCCGCGGCGATGACCACAGAGATCGAGGTGAAGGAGGGGCAGACGACCATTTCGTCGCGGTCGTGATTGGCCACCAGGGGAAGAAAGTTCCTGAAGAATTCCTGGGCCTGGGCGGGGGTCTTGTACATTTTCCAGTTGGCGGCGATCAGCGGCTTACGCGGCATAGTGGTTCCTCAGGGTGATTGTAGAAGAGGCAGGGTGGGGGTACGGTGACGGAGGGCACAGCGAAGCTGGAAGCCGGAGCCGGTAGTCCCTCGCGAATTCCGACGAGCAGGCTCGCCGGAATTGCTGACGCTCGGGAGGTCCTTCGACTGTGGCTGGCTCGCCTTGCGAGCCAACCTTCGCTCAGGATGACAGGGGTGATTCGTGTATCGTGAATCTGGTTCCACAACCCAGGCAATGATGACGGCGAAAGCGGCGGCGCGGACGAGTACGGGGCGGGTGCGCAGCAGCAATGAAGATGCGTTTGGGCTGAGGCCGGAGCACGGCATCTATATCGTGTGCGACGGGATGGGTGGCGCGGCGGGGGGCGAGATCGCGAGCCGCATGGCCGTCGATGTGGTGCTGGAGCGGATGAGCGCCGAGCCGGGAGAGCTGTCGCGGCGGGAACAGCTGCATGAGGCGATCGCGGAGGCGAATCGGCTGGTGCTCGAGCGGGCCGAGCGTGAGCCCGGATTGTATGGGATGGGAACCACGCTGGTGGCTCTGCTGCTGGGGGCGGGTGCGGGCGCAAAGCAAAGCTCTGGCGCGGGATCTTGTCCGGCGCTGGTGGCGCATGCCGGGGACAGCCGGTGCTATTTGTTGCGCGCGGGCCGGCTGGAGCGCGTGACCCAGGATCATTCTCTGGTGGATGAGCAGATACGGCTGGGGACGATGACGGCCGAGGAGGGGGCGCGTTCGCCGTTTCGCAGCGTGATTACGCGGGCGATCGGGACGCAGCCGTCGGTGACCGAGGATGTGCGGGAAATGGAGGTCGCGCCGGGCGACGTCTTCCTGCTGTGCAGCGATGGCCTGACCCGCGAGGTGGATGAGGATGCGATCGCGCGGGTGCTGGGCGCGGGGGACGATCTGGAGCGCGCGGCCGAGATGCTGGTGGATGCGGCGAATGAAGCGGGCGGGCGGGATAACGTGACGTGTGTGGTGGCCCAGGTGCAGCCGGTAGGCGGTAGCCTGTAGCCGGGATCGGTCAGCTGAAAAGCGGTCAGCGAACAGCGATCCGTAATCGGTAATCGCCGGCGGTGCGGGTGGATGCGCGGGTTCTCTCCGCGGAAAGCGAGAGTGGCAACGAAGATGCGGACCCGAATCCTGATGATTTCGAGTGCCGCGTTCATGCTGATGCTGGGCCTGCTGATGACCTTCGCGCCCCAGGAGGTTCTCGCATGGGGTGGGAGCCAGGCACGCCTCTTCCCGGTTCTGGTGGTTCAGGCGGCGGGAGCTCTCTATCTGGGATTTGCGATGGTGAACTGGACGGCCAGGGGCACCGCGATCGGCGGCATCTACAGCCGCCCTGTTGCTCTGGGCAATCTGGTTCACTTTTTCGTGGTCGCGGCAACGCTGCTCCGGGCGGTGGCCGCCGCCCACGGGTCGAGGGTTCTGTGGGCTGCTTTCGTCGCGTACGCGGTGTTTGCCGGATGGTTTGGTCTGTTGGTATTCAGGGGGCCTTCAAGGGAGCCGGCCCGGTGAGATTGCGTTCTTCGCGAGCGAGGATTGGAGTAATTCGCAATGACTGAGATCGGGACAGTTGGGGTGGTGGGGGCGGGAACGATGGGCAACGGGATTGCCCATGCGTTTGCACGGAGCGGGCTGCACGTTGTGTTGTGCGACGTGGAGCGGCGGTTTCTGGATCGCGGGCTCGAGACGATTCGCAAGAACCTGGGGCGCGAGGCGGAGAAGGGGAAGATTTCGCTCGTTGATATGGACGATGCGCTGGCGCGGATCGAGGGGACGCTGGATCGCGCGGACCTGGCCGAGGCGGATTTGATCGTGGAGGCGGCTACAGAAAAATTCGAAGTGAAGAAGGCGCTGTTCGAGGAGCTGGACCGGATCGCGAAACCGGAGGTGATTCTGGCGTCGAATACTTCGTCCATCTCCATCACAAAACTGGCGGCGGTGACGGGGCGGCCCGAGCGCGTGATCGGGATGCACTTCTTTAATCCTGTGCCGGTGATGAAGCTGGTCGAGGTGATTCGCGGACTGCAGACTTCGCAGGAAACCTACGAAACCGTCGCGACCCTCGCCGAGAAGCTGGGCAAGACGGCGGTGGAGGTGAACGACGCGCCGGGGTTCGTGTCGAACCGGGTGCTGATGCCGCTGCTGAACGAGGCCATGTTTGCGGTGATGGAGGGGGTGGCGACTCCGGCGGCGGTGGATGAGGTGTTTCGGCTGGGGATGGCGCACCCGATGGGGCCCCTGACGCTGGCGGATTTTATCGGGCTCGATGTGTGCCTGGACATTATGCGCGTGCTGCACGAGGGGCTCGGAGATCCGAAGTACCGGCCTTGTCCCTTGCTGGTACGGATGGTGGATGCGGGATGGCTGGGGAGAAAGTCGGGGCGGGGGTTTTATAGCTATTGAGGTCAGAGTGCGACGAGATTCAGGCCCGGAATAGACTGAAAATGGCGGACGTTGAGAGTCAGGACCTCGAAGCCCAGATGAAGGGCTGTAGCGCCTATGAGGAGGTCCTGAAAGGCAATCGTGTTGCCCAGCGCTGCCTGCTCCGCCTCAATCCTTCCGGCCAGCCGTGCGATATCCAGATTGACCGGATGCACAATCAGATCATGGAAGACGCCTTCGGCAAAGGTACGCCTTCGGGCACGCGAGGCGTCTGTTTGGGCTCGATAGATGCCATGCGTGAGTTCGACAGCGCTGACGGCGGAGAGCGCAATGTCCAGCTCGCCGTGCACGGCTCTGATCTGACGAAGAACGTCTTCGATGGCCTCGCCGCGCCGCTCGCTTGCGATCAGGATGCTGGTATCGAGAATTATTCCCATGCCGAGGTGTCGCGCGGCCTGCGATTGCGGAGAATCTCTTCGAGGTCCGCGGCAAAATCGGCGTCCATTATGGGCTTGTAGCCCAGTTCCTTCGAGCGAGCTTCAGCCAGGGCAATCGAATCGGAAATGGAGCGGCGTGGCGGAGCGGGCGAGTGGATGACGGCGACCGGATTGGCGTCGCTTTCGATAACGATTTCCGCACCTGCACGGACTCGCGCCAGGACCGCGGCAAAGTCGCGAGCGGCTTCGGCTTCGGAGATGCGGAAACTTGCCATAGGTAGATGATACCGCTCATTGACTGGAGGGGACTGATCCCGGGGCCCCTGGGGCTTTGCCCGGAATGGGAATTCAGGCCCTGGCCGTGGTACCCGATTGGGGACCTGACACGAGGAATGGTACACACCTTCCACATCGATCCGGCGTATGCTCCCAACATGGTGCGCGCAACATGGTGCGGATGACGGTGCTGGCCAGCGGCTCCAGGGGCAACAGCACCATTGTCTCCAGTGCCACGACGCGGATTCTGGTGGATGCGGGCCTGAGTTGCCGCGAGCTGATCAAGCGGATGCGGGCCGCCGGTGAGCAGCCCGTGGCCCTGGACGCGATTCTCATCACGCACGAGCACCAGGACCACGTGCAGGGAATGGCGGTGACGGCGCGGAAGCTGGGCATCCCGGTGTATCTGACCGAGCCGACGCATCGGGCGTGGGTGCGGTGGATGACTCCGCAGAAGCGGATTACCTATGCGGAGTGGATCGAACAGCGAAAAGCCAGCCTTCAGCGTTCACCGGACAGCGTTCAGGAAAACAAGCAGGGATCAGGGAATAGCGAGCAGGAATTGGAGCGCTGCGATCCGATAGCCGCTGGTCCGGCTCGATGTTCGGCGGACATCACCGCCGAGCCGGATGCGGAGGAGAAGGCCGCCGTAGAGGAGGCGATCGCGGAGACCGCTGCTTCCCCGGAACGGGATCCCACTTCCCTTCCCTCGGTGGAATATTTCCGGTCCGGAAACGGGTTCAGGATTGGGGATATTGCGGTAACGCCGTTTACGATCCCGCACGACGCGGCCGATCCGGTGGGGTTTGTGTTTGAGGCGGACGGGGTTCGCATCGCTATTGCGACCGACCTGGGGTATATGCCATCTAACGTCAGTGTGCAGCTTCGGTGCTGCGACGTGCTGATGCTCGAATCTAACCACGATGTAGACATGTTGCGGGACGGGCCTTACCCGTGGTCGGTCAAGCAGAGGGTGATGTCACGGGTGGGGCATCTGTCGAACGACGCCGCAGCGGAGTTTTTGGCAAAGGGCTATGACGGCGGGGCCGCTTACGTCGTGCTGGCTCACTTGTCGGAGAACAATAATCTTCCCGAGCTGGCGCGGATCAGCGCGGAGCGGGCGCTGCGGGACCGGATGAGTCTGCTGGCGAACCATCTCATGCTCGCCGAGCAGGACAGGGCTCTGGAAGCTATTGTCCTGTAACCAAACAGGTTTATAATTGATTTGGAGCCGCCCCTTTCGTTGGATTCTCACCTCAGGGCATTCGGCCGGGCTTGGGCGAGGTGAGGGGAAAATGAGGACCTGAAACGATGAGCACCTGCACCGATTCGGTCGTCGGCGACATATTATCGAGTTGGCGTTACGACATTTCGGGGATTTCTCCCGAGATGCGCACCGATTATGAGGAACATCTGACCACCTGTGTCTTTTGCCGGTCACGGCAGAGGATGCATCGCACCATCGATGTTGCTCTGATCGGCCTGAGCACCCTGTGCATTGTCGCGTTTTTGCTGGCGCTGGCCGTGATCCACCACGTTGAGCCGCTGCGGAGTGCGGCGGTGGTGATGCATCTGGAGCACCGCATTGTCGTGCTGACACTACAGGCTGCGGCCGTGCTGGGACTGCTGGCGTCCCTGGCGGCGTGGATCCTGGTGGCCATTGCGACTCCCGCTCCTGTGTATCTGACGGGCATGGCGATGGAGCAGGCGCGGGTCTTGCAGGACCGGATTCCCGAGGAGCTGCGGAGCCGGCTGCGCGCCTAGGGTCACCCCGAAGCGGAACGCCTTCCGATCTTTCCAGTTTCCAGTTTTCTGTCGCCAGTTTTCAGTCGCCAGTTTTCCGTTCCCAGTCGCCAGTTCACCTCTCTATCAGACTGGCATTCACTGGCAACAGGGGACAGGCAACTGACAACTACAGGTTGGTCCAGTCGCCAGTTCCCAGTCGCCAGTTTTCTGTCGCCAGTTTTCCGTCCCCCGGTCGCCAGTTCACCTCTCTATCAGACTGGCATTCACTGGCAACAGGGGACAGGCAACTGACAACTCCAGGTTGGTCCAGCTCTCAGGGTGTGACTCATTTTGCTTAGTCCGCTCAAGGAAGGAGTATCGTGCGAGTGCCTGCAAGCGTGACATACTGAATGCATGAGGCGCCTAAGCAAGATGCCGAAAGACGCGAATCAGGCTGCGGCTCTGACGGTAAAGCTGGTCACCGAGTGCCAGAAGAATCAACCGGGACATTACCTGAGAGAGATGCCGTTTCGCAGTATCTGGCGACAATCGGGCGGCAGGGTGGTATAAAGGGCGGCAAAGCTCACGCCGCCAAGCTTTCCGACAGGCGAAAGAAGGAAATCGCCAGAAAAGCTGCGGAGGCGCGCTGGAAGAAAGCGTAGCCAGATGCCCGTCAACACGGCCAATACGTACAGCGAGCTGCTGTCCGAAACACGTCAATCGCACCTCATTCGAGAGCCACTGTACACGCAGATCGAGGAACAGATTGAAGCTACTCTGCGTATCAAGGCTCGGGTGGTCGCGTTCTTCACTTCATTCGTGTGGCCCGTGGCAATAGAGAACAGCGACGCCGACATGATCGAGGAAGTGTTGCGCAACACCGAGATGCGAGGGCGGCAGTTGTTTCTCATTCTGAATTCCGGCGGGGGCGATGGCGTCGCGGCTGAACGCATCGTAAATATCTTTCGGACCTGCGGTGGAGGTAAGTTCTCGGTGATCGTTCCGAAGATGGCAAAATCAGCTGCCACGATGATTTGCTTCGGCGCTGACCAAATTCTGCTTGGTCCGACTTCGGAGCTTGGCCCGATTGATCCTCAGATTCCGAAACGGGACGAGAGTGGGAGGGTAGTGGACTATCAGGCTGCCCACGAAATCATTGAGGCATATGAGGAATTGCTCAGGAAAGCGAATGCAACCCGTGGTCGGGTGGAACCTTATTTGCAGCAGTTGGCGAGATTTGATGCTCGCGACGTTCGCAGAATCCAATCGTTCCAGACATTGGCTGCGGATATAGCCGTTAAGGAACTGAAATCTGGCATGATGTCGAAGAGTTCAGTGAGTATGATTAAGACCAAGATCAAGCCATTCCTCGATCCAAAGCACAGCATCTCTCATGGTCGGCCCATTTATCACGGCATTGCACAGCAGGCTGGCCTAAACGTGAACTGCCTGGATTATCAGGGCGATTTATGGAAATCAATTTGGAGTTTGTATGTCCGGCTTACGTACACGGTGAACAGCCGTGAGTCTGCAAAGGTGATGGAATCAGTATTCACGGAGTTCACGGCGGCTGCGTAGGCAACGAGGTGAGATATGAAGGGAAGATCGACAAGCGCACGAAAGCCTGGGAAACTGAGCCGTCGGCCAGCGCATCTGCGCGTATCGAAAGATGTCTTGGCTTTTTTTCCGAAGACGTCACGCATGGGGCGTGCCGATCCCTCGCAATGGGGACAGGGAACCCGTTCCAAAAAGTGCGAGGAAGACAGAGTCCCCTTGTTTTCGTCCAGCCAGCTATAAGGAAACTTTCCCAGACATGCTTGAGCTGATCATGCATAATTGCGTGCATGAATGGCTTGAGTACGTCTGAGCGCGTCCGCCTGATAGCCACCTTAGTCGAAGGCAATTCCCTCCGTTCCACTTCGCGCATTTGCGGCGTGGCATTCAACATATTCTGAGGTTGGTCTTCATGATCGGCGAAGCGTGCGTCCACCACCCTAATCGCGTCCGCAACTTCCGCTTGCAGGTCACTGGCAACCGGGGACAGGCGACTGACAACTCCAGGGGACAGGCAACTGACAACGCATTTTTCGCTGGGCGGGTGCAGCGTGATCCTCGTCACATCCACTTTTGAGCGCCTTTGCGACGATGGTTTTGTTCCGAACCTGGGCAGAGCGCGGGAGCTGGCAATGGTGATTCCCATCGATGCAGTTCGTTACGGCGCCGGGCTGGATGCATTCGGCCACTGGCATGAGACAGAAGCGGAATATCGGCTGACCGATGCGGAGGAAGCAGAGCGGGATATGATGTCTCCGGCGCGCGGCGCAATATGCGGATTGCTGCTGAGCGGATTGCTGTGGATGGGTTTGGCGGTGGTGGTGCGGGGCGTGTTGACGCTGGTGCGGTAATCCCGACGGTCGGCGCTCAGCAACATAGTGGACAACGGTAAGCGGATGGCTGGGCGCGCCTATGGGCGTCCCTTTTTCTGCGCAGAAGACTGCTTAAAACTCCATTGCACGCCCAACGGCAGCGGATCACCGGCGATTGGAGCTGTGCTCCGGGCGTTGAGGCGTGGCGAGAGGACCCTGCTCGTCCATCGCTTCAACAACGGAGTCGTCCGTTGTGGGGCGGCCGTTGCAATCGCTTTTGGCGCCGAGCGAGGACTTGCTGCCGGCCGGCGCCGAGCGGTCAGTAGGGGTGGAGCAGGTGTCCGGCGCGGTGCGGGCGATAGTGTCTTCGGGCTGTTGTTGGGGCTTGGCGGCCATGGGTTTTCTCCTTGTGGCGACCTGTAATTGGATGCGCCGGGAGGAGGCAGCGGAGGGCTAGGCTGCGGGTTCGGTTTGTTATACTTGCTGAGGTTGTCGGGTGAGCGCGGCGGCAATAGCCGATGTTCCCGGGCAACTCCTCTCCGGCTGGATCCCTCCGGCGGCCAGGTAGCTCAGTGGTAGAGCGCGGCCCTGAAAAGGCCGGCGTCGGCGGTTCGATCCCGTCCCTGGCCACCACAAAATCAGTTGCTTACGAATGCTCCGTTCCGCATTTTCATTCCGATTCATTCCAATTCGCATAAAGGAATCTGGTGTGGGAGTCAGCGAAAAGGCCCGCGAGCGTGCCCGGCTCCCGAAGGGCTCCCGGTCGGGGCATTTTCACATACCAGATTGCTGCATCTCCTCACTGCGTCGGAATGACAAAGAGACTGATCGAAGACGCCGGAAAACTGGCAGAGATCGTACTCGTGCTGGTTCCGCTGACAGGCGGAGTCACCGCCACCGGCGGCAGCGCCACAATCGCGGCCAGATTGGCCGCGCTGTACTGGAACACCTGAGCGTTCCCCGTCGCCGTCAGATTCTTCAGCGACAAAGTACCAGTCAGCGCCCCGAACGTCTTGTTGATCACCACCACCGTCACGCTCTGATCCGACTTTCGCAGCGCCCCATACACCGACAGCTGCCCTGGGTTCGCGCTCGTCGAAGCCAGAGCCATATCCCCAAACGTCGACTTAGCCCCGTCATAGTTCCGGTAAATCGCGAACGCCATGTTTCCCGGACCCTGATTCGCATACTGCGTTGTAGGCCAAAGCGTCGCCAGATCCAGCCCATACTCCCCAAAGATGCCCAGAACATCGGCCTGCGCCAGCGCACCATTAATATGTTCCAGGCCCCCGAAGTTATATTCGTCAATCGCCGTCTTCGTCCCCGGATAGCTGCTCGCCACCCACGACTGCAGCATCGGAATCACCTGCGGCGCCTGCAACGGCGTCGTACAATTCGCCGTGTAGTTAGCATCCGTCGTGTAATTCGGCTGCGGATAATTCGAATCCGTATAAGTCGGATCCCACAGCGCCCGCGTCGAGTTCAGCCGCACCTGTTGCTCCGCCGTGTCCCCCGCCGTCGTCAGCCCCACTCCGTTCCCACTCCCCGCAGGATAATCCGCCGCAAAATATCCGTGAATATCCACGTAGTCCAGCAGCCGCTTCCCATAAGTCGTCTCCGCCGCCTTGAACTGCTGCAGATAGTACTCAATCATCGGCACCCCGCCGTGCGCCGCCCGATCCGTCGGATGGTCCCACGGCTCGTAGCACGGCCCATTCCCCCACCCATTCTCAATGTCCTGCTTCGAATAAAAATAATTCCACCAATAATCGATAACCGGCCCACTTACTTCCGCCGTAGGATCGGCCGTCTTGATCGCCACCGCCGTGCTGATCCCGCCCCACGTCACCTCATCGTACGTCGAAGGGTTAGGATGCACATCCCGATGCACCCCGTCCCACCAAGCCGGCTCGTTATCCAGATCCCACAACGCCACGCCCTTGCCGCTTGCCCCCGTGCCATAGCTCGGACTCTGCACAAAGCTGTTCACCCAGCCCCCCGCCCACGTGGCATCGGCCCACGACTGCGTCGCCCCCGCCGGTGTGGGCATCGCCGCTTGCGTGCACGTCTGCACCATGCACGTCGCAACTCCGTTCGCGCAACCGCTGGATAGGCTCGTCATCGTACACGCGGGCGCCGTCGCCTGAATGCTGGTAATGGACGGCGTTTGCGCGTTGCCGTACAGCGAGCAGCCGCCGGAGCTCGTGCACGTCACCGTCCCGCACGTCGCGCCCTGCGGGCAAACTCCGTTGCCGCACTCTCCGTCGTAGTTCTGCTGGTTCGGATAAGTCGACTGCGGGAAGCTGCACGCCGGCGACGAGCCCGAATTGCCCGTGCTGCTGTTGGAGACCCATCCCTGCACGGGAACCGTCCCCAGCGCCGCCATGCCCGCCGCGTCCGTCGCCTTTACGAAATCCGTGAAGTTGGCCGTCGTCCCCGGGTTCGGATACGCCCCGTTTTGCCCCGTGAAATTCTCAAAGTGCCAGTCCGAGGCCGAGTTCGTCGTGTTCAATTTGTAGTTGTAGCGCGACGTCGCGTCCCCACCCCACCGCAGAACCGTGAAGTTCGCCGCAGCCGCGCTGGCCGCGTCCAGCTGCCAGCCGTTCGCGCCATAAATCAGCGGACTAATCGCCCGCGTCTCATTCCCCGCATCCACCGTCAGCGCCGGCCCCGCCGCCGTCGCCGGCGCCGCCAGCGTCACCGTAGCCGACCCGCTCTTCGTCGCATCGCCCGTCGCCGTCGCCGTCACCGTCACCGTCGCCGGAGCCGGAAACGGGCTCTCATACAGCCCCGTCTTATCCACCGACCCCACACTCCCCGTCCATCCCGACGGCCCCGCCACCGACCACGTCACCGTCGTCGCAAACGTCCCCGTCCCGCTCACCGTAGCCGAAAACTGCGCCGTAGTCCCAATCGTTACCGTCGCGGTCAACGGCGACACCGTCACGCCCGTAATCGCGTTCACCGGCGGCGGCGGCACGCTCCCCGACCCGCCCCCCCCACATCCCGCCACCAAAGCCAAAACGGCAGAGCCCGCAAACCCCGCCCAACCCATCCAGTTCGTCATCACGGCCTCATCCCTCCTGTGAATCCCAGGTCACTTCCGCCCGAAATTCTACCCCCGCGCGCCCCTCCCGCAACATACCGTTTTCGTGTGCGACACCCTGCCGTAACCCTGCCTCCCCGAAACGGCCCCTCCTTCCCCACCTTGTCGTTTCGCCCCCAACCCCGCAACTCCCAGGAGCCTGCGGAGGCGCTGCTCCATCAATAGCCACGCCCCTCCCTGTCCCTCTCTCGTTAATGGGAGGAACGGACTCGGACTGCGCCTGCAAGATCGCGAGAGAGACGCAGAGCCTTGGTCGCGCCGCTGCTGCGCAAAACAAAATCGTCCGGGGGGCGACCTGTCACGCGTAACCGCGCGCCCGGTGTGATGCCGTGAGCCCTGAGCCGCTTCAACAAGAGGGGATCGCGATCCGAAATGCTGTCGACAACCAAAGTCCCCGGCACGGGAAGTTCGGTCAGTGGCCTCGAAATCTGCTTCGGCATTTTTCCATTCATTGCCGGAATGCAGTGCCCGTGCGGATCAAACTTGGGATGGCCCAGCTTCGCGGCGATCCGCTCTTCGAACCGTTCTGATATGAAATGTTCGAGGCGCTCCGCTTCCTCGTGAACCTCCTCGAGCGGGTAGTCCAGCACCTCGTAGAGGAAGGTCTCGATGAGGCGATGATGGCGCAGCACCTCAAGAGCCCGTCGCTTGCCTGCTGCCGACAGCAGAACTCCGCGGTGTCTTTCGTATTCAACCAACGGCAACGGAGACGCCGCCAGCTTTTGCAGCATATTCGTCACCGATGCCGGCGCAACTCCCAACCGGCCGGCCAGGGATGTACTCGATACACGCCGCTCTTCCGGCCCGCTGAGGGCGAGGATCGCCTTCAGGTAATTGTCCACTGATTCCGTGTTGGCGTTAACCCGGCGGCCCGATGGCATGGTCCGGCATCTCCCGGCGGCTTGACACTCTTCTCATTTTAGGTCAACCTAATCTTTTAGGCGAGCCTAAATCCGAACCCCGAACCTCCTTCCTCCCCTTTCCCCAACGTTTCCCGTCCCAGGAGGCTGCCGTCCATGCCGATGCGAAGCCCAAAGAACCTCGCACTCCTGCTGTTGTTAACCGCGGTTAACCCGTCTGCTTTATACGCGCAAAGCGGGACGAGCAGCGCGCTCAGCGGAACCATCAGTGATGCCACAGGAGCCGTCATCCCCAATGCTGCCCTGACGGCCAGGGAGGTAAACACCGGATCAAATCGAACCGCCAAAAGCAACGCCGACGGGCGTTTTCTCTTTGCCCAGGTCAATCCTGGCACCTGGCGGATTGTTGTACAGGCGGAAGGCTTTGCGCCCGCCGAGTCGCAGCCTGCGACCGTTGCGGTGGGTCAAACCATCGCCGTGAACTTCACTCTTTCGCCTGCGGCCACTGCGCAAACGGTCGAGGTATCAGCCGCACCCACCGGACTCCTGAGTCTGGAAAATCCGAATACTTCAACGACGCTCGAAGCGAAGGCGATCGAGAAGCTGCCGAATCCAGGGCAGGACCTCACTTACATTGCACAGTTCGCACAGGGTGCGCTGATGAATACGGCAGGCTCGTCCAACGATGCCAAAGCCGCCGGCGGCTACGGCAATGTGGAGTTCAATGGGCTGCCTGCCACTTCGAACGGCTACATCCTCGACGGCTACGATACGAACGATCCGTGGCTGGGACTGAACATCGGTCTCTCCACGAATCTCGTCATCGGCCTGGACGCTGTCGACGAAGCGACGGTCAATACCAACTCCTTCTCCGTCGATCAGGGAAGGTACGCCGTAGCGCAGGTTAACTACTTCACTAAATCAGGCGCCAACGCGTTCCACGGCGACGCATACGAAGTATGGAACGGCTCCCTGTTCAATGCGGAGGATTATTTCCTTCATGCAAACGACACCGCGGACAGTATCGCGAAGAAACCTCGATCCACCGTCAACGAATTCGGTGTGAGCATCGGTGGCCCGATTCGGCGCGACCGTTTGTTCTTCTTCTCGCATTACGAGGGCATTCGCATTGCGCTCCCGCTCGTGTCCCAGATCACCCTGCCAACGCCGGCTTATCGGCAATTCGTTTTGGGGCAGCTCGCGACTGGCGGAACCGACCCGGTCACAGGCACAGCCCTTCCCGCCCAGCCTGCGGAAATCCCCTTTTACCGGAAGATGTTTTCCCTGCTGCCCGCATCGGGCGGCTCTCCCGTTCCCATCGTCGGTTGCCCCCTGGGTACAAACGGCGACGGCTGCGCAAGCCAGCGCCAGGCTTCACTCAATAACAGTGACAGCGAAAACCTTATCGTGGTGAAGATCGATCACACCATCGACGCCAACAACAGTGTCTGGTATCGCTTCCAGCAGGACACAGGGCTCCAGGCAGCCTATACCGATCCCGTGAATACTCTCTTCAACTCTTACTCGCCTCAACCCCAGCGCACTTTGGTTTTGGGCTATACCCATCTCTTCACCTCGACCTTCGTCAACCAATTCAATCCTGGTGCTAGCTGGTACTCCAGCATCTTCGAACCAAATAACTACTCTCAGGCGCTCGAGACCTTCCCCATTGTGCTGGCGTCTGCCAGCGACAGCGTTCCCTTCACGACCATCGGCGGTAATAACAATACCTACCCGCAAGGCCGCAAAGTTACCCAATGGCAGATCAATGACAACCTGACTTGGACGCACGGAAAGCACTCCTGGAAGTGCGGTATCAACACGCGGCGTCTCGACACAAGCAACTACGACCTCGGCGAAGGCACAGCGCCAACCGTGACCTTCAATGATCTTGCGCAGTTCACGTATGGCGCTGCCTACACGGCCAGCGAGAGCTTTCCGGTTTCGCTGAAAGAGAGGGCTTCGTCCGGCAATCTCGAATACTATGCGATGGACACTTATAAGCCAATCGCCAGGGCCACCGTCACTTATGGCATGCGCGTCACCTGGAACACCAACGTCACCAGCGGAAAAAACCTCTTCGCGCGCACGGCTGGATCCTTCCTCGACACATCCCACGACACCGATCAACCACTGAACCAGGTTCTGTTGGGAGGCGTCCACGAGCTGTTTCCCGCCACGCCGCTTTTCATCTACCAGCCACGAGTTTCATTTGCATATCAGCTGCGTCCGCACACGGACGTGCATGGCGGATTCGGCGTTTTCAACGACATCATCCCTATGCAGATTGCCGATCTCGGCGCCATGAATGCGCCTAACGATCCGACCTTCGTCGGCGGCATCGGCGGCCAGGTGGGCGGCCTTGGCATCGCACCCGGAGTAGCCGGCAGCGCTGTCGATGCGGCGGTGAATGCGAACAATTCCTTCCAGCAAATCTTCCGTCTCGGCGGCTCTCCCTGCGCGGGCATGCTGCCAGGCGCGCCTGCCTGCCCGCTGGCCGTCAGCCTGAATACCTTCCCGAGCGGAACACTCAAGACACCGTACTACTACCAATACAATTTGGGCATCGAGCAGCAGATGGGGGTGCATGGAAATCTGCGGACCGACTTTGTCGGCACACGAGGCCTGCATGAGCCTTTCCAGGTGCAGCTGAACGGCTACCAGACCGTCTGCGATGGATGCTTTGCTCCATTTCCGTATCGGAGACCGCTCGATCAGCGCTTTGGCAATGTCAATGAGTTTCGCACCGACGCTAACAGCGGTTACACAGGACTCCAAACTGCTTATACCGAGCAATGGCGAGGACTAACTCTGCGCGCTAACTACACCTTCAGTCATTGCCTCGACGAGGTATCGAACGGCGGCCTGCTCTCGTTCTCCACCCAAGGATTGATGTCGCCTTTACCCGGGGAGCTGAGCCGGCAATATGCCGGCTGCGACTACGACGTTCGCCACAACGTCTCTGCCTATGGTTTGTACCAGATGCCGTTCCGTTCCAGCCGCCGATTCCTGCGCTCGATCTTCGCAGGCTGGTCGATGTCGGAGACCGCCATCCTGCACTCCGGGCTGCCGTTCAGCGTCCTCAGCCAACCGTATATCGCCAATGGCAACGGCGTCTTTCAGGCGAATGGGGCCAGTACCGTTCAGTTCAACGCGCCCACCTACGCCAACCGCGTTCCCCGTGCAGCCTTGTATCAAAAGAACCCGATCGCGGGTGTCACCGTCGCGGGGACTAAACAATGGCTCAATCCCAACGCCTTCGTTTCGACCGTCGATCCAACCACAGGGTCGTGCGTCGGAGGCGATTCGCCCGTAAACTGCCAGTTCGGCGACTCCGCGCGCAACTCTGTCCGCGGGCCGCACTACACGAACTCCGACCTCTACGTCACAAGGACCTTCCCCATCAAGGAAGGAATCACCTTCCGCCTCGACGCGCAATGGTTCAACGCGTTCAACCATCCCAACTTCGCTCTGCCCAGCGAAGTCGAGGCCGGCGTGCCGGGTGTATCCATTCCCGCCCGCTTCGGAACCCTGGAAAGCACCATCTCGCCTCCTACCGGTCTGCTCGGCGTCGGCCTTGGGGGCGACAGCTCCCCGCGCATGATCGCCTTCCAAGGCAGAGTCGAGTTCTGAACGCAACCGCAAGATCCGCCCTCGATCCAACAGTCCACCCATGACGGTCCCCGCGCAGCCGACCCACCACCCGCGATCTCTTTTGCAGCTCATCCATCTCCGCTCACTGCGCGCTCTGAGCTATGAGCAGCCCCCAAAGCCCCGACATCCCCACTTAGAAGAAATGGGCACCCAGGGGGAGCGGGGGCCACCTGCACCCTGTACCCTCCACCCTCTGCGCTAGAAAACCCGCAAATCGCCCTCAACCCTCGGCGAGCGCACCAAAAGCCCCAGCTCCCCGGCCATCCGCTCCAAAAAAGCCCGAGTCGCAGCCGAAACCGGCACCATCGGCAGCCGGTACTGCTCCTCGATCCGGCCCATCATCGCCAAAATCGCCTTCACTGGCCCAGGACTGGTCTCCTTGAAAATACCCTGCATCAGCCGGAAGTACTTTCGATTCAGACGCCGCGCTACCGACCACTCGTTAGCCAGCGCAGCCTTCACCATCTCCGCCATTTCCGCCGGAATAATGTTAGACACCACTGAAACTAAACCACTTCCACCGACGCCCAAAATCCCCAAAGTCATCCCATCATCGCCCGAAAACACCCGAAACTCCTTTGGAACCAGCGTGATCAGCTCCGTAATCTGCACCAGATTCCCGCTCGACTCCTTCGCCGCCTCAATATTCGAAGCCGCCTCAATCAGCCGCAAAACCGTCGCCGGCTCCAGATTCGCCGCTGACCGCCCAGGAATGTTGTACAGCACCACCGGCAAATGCACCGCCTGCGCCACCGCCCTAAAGTGCTGAAACTGGCCCTCTTGCGTCGGCTTGTTGTACCAGGGATTCGCCGTCAGAATCGCCGTAACACCAGGAATCTGCGCCGCCGCCCGAGCCCGCGCAACCGCCAGTTTCGTAGCATTGTGCGAACATCCAGCCCAGACTGGCACGCGACCGCCAGCCGCATCCGCAACAATGCGAATCACTTCCAGCCATTCGCCTTCATCCAGAGTCGGCGTCTCAGCGGTGGTCCCGCAGGCGACCAACCAGTCGATCCCGCTCTCCACCTGCCAGCGGGCCAGGTCGTACAGCGCCCGCTCATCGATGCTGCCATCCGCCCGAAACGGCGTGACCAAAGCCGTCCCGCAGCCCTGCAGATTCATAACAACTTCACTCTACACCGACCTACCAAAGGTCGGTGCCCGGTTCTCGGGCAGTTCCCGGTCCTCTGCGCCCGCTTCAAAGTTTCCCCACAATCTCCTCGAAATCCCAGCACCCCGTCTTCCCCGCGATCCACTCCGCCGCCCGCACCGCGCCCTCCGCAAATCCCAACCGCGAGTGCGCCTCATGCTTCAGCACCAGAACATCGTTGTCCGACCGTGCCTCGACCTCGTGAATGCCCACCACTTCGCCTTCCCGCTTCGACACGATCTCCACCTGAAGACCAGGATGGGCACTCTCGAGAATCTTCTTCAGCGACAGCGCCGTCCCTGAAGGCGCATCCTTCTTCGTCGCGTGATGCGTCTCCGTGATGCTGAACCGGTATCCTGGCGCCGCAAGCGCGAGTTCCAGCGCCACTTTGAACAGCGCCTGCACCCCAACCGAAAAATTAGTGCTGTACAGCAGCGCCCCGCCCCGCCGCGCGCACAGAGCCTTCATGTCGTCCAGATGCGCATACCACCCCGTCGTCCCCACCACCACGCGCGCCCCCGTCGCCAGACACGCCCGCATATTCTGCACCGCCGCTTCCGGAGTCGTGAAGTCGATCACCGCGTCGAACCCCGCCAGCACCGGCGCCGTCAACGCCGCCGCATTGCGATTCTCCTCCTCGCCCACCACGCGCACGCCGTGGCCGCGCTCGTGCGCCACCTGCGCCACCAAACTCCCCGTCCTGCCCCGCCCCAGCACCAGGAACAGCATTTCTTCGCTCCTCGATCCCCCGGTCAGCCTTACTCCTGCTCCCTATTCCCTACTCCCTACTCCCTGCCTTGTCGCTTCCAGATCGAAAACCGCCGGATCCGGATCGGCAAAGAATTCCGCGTGCAGCGACCGCACCGCCTCATCCGCATCATCTTCCTCGACCATGAAACTCATGTTGATTTCCGACGCTCCCTGCGAAATCATCCGCAGATTCACGTGCCGCACACTCTGAAACACTCTCGCCGCAATGCCGTTTTGTCCGCGGATATTCTCCCCCACCATGCACACCAGCGCCTTGCGCCCCTCGTACTTCACATCCGCCAGCTGGCTCAGGTCCGCCGCAATCGCCGGCAGCTTTTCATTCGAGTCAAGACTGATCGAAACGCTGACCTCCGACGTCGAAACCATGTCGATTGGGCACTTGTGCTTATCGAAAACGTCGAAAATCGCCTTCAGATAACCATGCGACATCAGCATCCGGCTCGCCACCACATCCATAATCGTCAGCCGCTTCTTTACCGCAATCGACTTGAACGGGCTCTTGCAGTGCGCCGCCAGCGCCGTAATCCGCGTCCCGCTGTTCTCCGGATTCTTCGAGTTCAGCACCCAAACCGGAATATTCTTCTTCACCGCAGGCAAAATCGTTGCCGGATGCAGCACCTTCGCGCCGAAATACGCCAGCTCCGCCGCCTCTTCAAAGCTGATCGTCTTCACCCGCAGCGCGTCCGGGCAAACCCGCGGGTCCGCCGTCATAATGCCGTTCACGTCCGTCCAGATCTCAATCGCGCCCGCATCGATCCCGCCGCCCACCAGCGCCGCCGTAAAGTCCGAACCCCCGCGGCCCAACGTCGTCGTCACGCCCTGTTCGGTCGACCCGATGAACCCGCCCATCACCGGCACACGTCCCTCCGCCAGCAGCGGCACCACCTTGTCCTTCAGCCGCCGCTCAATCAGCGCGTCCTGCGGAATCGCCTTGCCATACTGCGCGTCAGTAATGATGCACTGCCGTGCATCAACATACACCGCACTCAACCCGCACCGCGCAAACGCCTCCGTGATCATGCGGCTCGAAACGCGCTCCCCATACGACACGATCATGTCGCTGATCCTGGGCGTCAGCTCGCCCACCACCGCCAGCCCACGCAAAATCTCCTCGAGCCCGTCGAATTCCTTCTCCATCCACGCATGCGTCGCCGTCAGCTCACTGTCCGGCCGCATCGCCGCCAGCGGATCCTCGCGCAGTTCCTTCCCCATAGCAAGCTGCGTTGCCGTATCGTGATGCCGGATCCGCAGCCGCTCTGTAATCGCCAGCGCGCTCGCGCGATCGCCCTTCGCCGCCGTGGCCGCCGCCGACAGCAACAGGTCCGTGACCTTCGCCATCGCGCTCACCACCACTACCGGCTCAAGGCCCTTCGCCACGCGCCCCGCCACAATCTGCGCCGTCCGCAGGATCGCCGCCGCGTCCTCAACCGAGGTCCCGCCGAACTTCATCACCACCAGCCGGTTCATGCCGGAACAGCCACCGGGTCGAGCTTGCCCAATGACACCAGCAGCTCAGCGTTCAGCAATGCAGCGCCCGCCGCTCCGCGAATCGTGTTGTGCGACAGCACCGTAAACTTCCAGTCCAGCAGCCCGCACGGCCGCAGCCGTCCCACCGTCGCCGCCATCCCCGCCCCCCTCATCCGGTCCAGCCGCGGCTGCGGCCGATCCTCCGCCGCCACAAACTCCACCGGCTGCGCTGGCGCCATCGGCAGATTCTTTCCAGCAAGCGGCGCAAACTCCGCCCACGCGGCAATCATCTCCTCGCGCGTAGCCTTCTTCCCGAGCTTAATGCTCACGCTCCCCGTGTGCCCGTCCTCCACAGCAACGCGATTACAGTGCGCCGTCATCTTCGCCGCCAGCGGTGTCACGACTCTGCCATCGAGCCGCCCCAGCAGCTTCAGCGTCTCCGCCTCCATTTTCTCTTCTTCGTTCTTGATGAACGGCACCACGTTCCCCAAAATATCCAGCGACGCCACGCCGGGATAACCCGCGCCACTCACCGCCTGCATCGTGCTCACGAAAATTGCCTCAACCCCAAACCTGTCCACCAGCGGCTTCAGCGCCATCACCAACCCTATCGCTGAGCAGTTCGGATTCGTCACGATATAGCCGCCCGACTCCTTCCGCCACATCTGGTTCTCCACCAGTGCCAGATGATCCGCGTTCACCTCCGGGATCACCAGCGGCACCGACGGCTGCATGCGAAACGCGCTTGAGTTCGTGATCACCGCGCAGCCCGCGGCAGCAAACTGCGGTTCCAGTTCGCGCGCAATGTCGACGTCGAGCGCAGCGAAGATCACGCGCGGCGCACCCTCCGGCGCAGCAGGAGAAACCGGCATCGCGGCCACCCGCTCCGGCAGCGGCGTATCCAGCTTCCACCGCACCGCCTCGCCGTACAGCTTCCCGCTCGACCGGTCGCTCGCCGCCAGCCACCCCACCTCAAACCACGGATGGTTCTCCAGCAACTGAATAAACCGCTGCCCGACCATCCCGGTCGCCCCCAAAATCCCAACCCTCTGCCGCATCGCGTCGCCTTCTTCAGCTACACGCCACCAGCCGCACCCAACACAAAACGGCCTGCCCAATGGCTATGACGACAGTGTAAATGCTGCGGGCGCGCCCTCAGCGCATTCCAGCAACCAGCGAAACCACCATAGTCACCTGCGTACCCTCACGAACCCAGCACCCGCCTGTCATCCTGACGACGAGCATCGCGAGGCGGAAGGATCCGCGGCTGTTTTGCTCCTTCACTCTTTTTTAAGTTGCGCAATTCTCACATCGAGCGCTTCCACAGTCCCCTTTTGCGTCGAGCTCAGACTTGCTAGTGAGAAATCCTTCCGAGGTGTGTACCAAAGCTGTCGCTCGACATAAGCACGCGCATCCGGATCGGTTGGTTCCTTTCCGTAGGTGGCCAGTAGGACCTGCTCGACCTCAGTAAGCGCGTTAGCTTGCGATTCACCCTTTCCAAGGCGCTTCAAAATCCGGTTCACGAAAGTGTCAACGTCCACAGGCGATCGCGGGAACTCCGTCATGTAGTAGCGAACGATGATCGGATCTTGGGGCTTGTAGTTCTGGTACTTCCACTGGATTCCCCCTTTCACTGCCTTCCAGCCATCGGGGGACACCGTTCTGAACCACCACGGATGTTTAATTGGAAACGGGTTCTCCCGTTCCGCCGCGGCCCTGGAAGCGTCACTGTTGGCGGTTGCCTCTAACACGCCCCTATAGTTCAGGTATTCCTCGAACGGTTCAGTGTAAACCGTGAAAGTGGCGGATTCCACATTTCCCGCCCAGGAAGACCCGGTCGAGGTAATATAACCGGCCTGCTCCATAGTGCCCAAATCCAGCGTCTCCATCTGGAACACGGTCGATTCGGGTCGGCGAGACTGTGTATTACGAGAGCCTTGCTCCTCTTTTTCGGTCGTGATCAAGCCCATTGAGATCGGCATTTCATATGAGACCGTGAGCGTCTTTATTTCCTGAGGCCGGAAGCTCATTTTCCAGGTAAACAAGAACGCGAACTCACCCGGGCCACCCTTTGGTTTCCGGTGCACATATTCCACGTGATACGTTTCCCCTTCGTCCCGGGCGATGAAACTGTACTCCAATACCCAGTTCGCCGAATCGGCAGGCGAAACTGGAGTGTCACCTTCGGCGAATTCGGAATCGACGGGAAATCCAATCTCCGCGTCCTCAGGCTGATCGGATTTGCTGTGCAGAACGAACTTACACAGATAACGCGCCCGGTCCATTCCTGCCACACCGCCGTCATATAGGTAAGGCCCTCGCCCGAGCGCCATCGTTACGTCAATGCTGGCTAGCTGGATCGACTTCGAAGTGATTTGATGAAGGGATTGGCCATTTCCGGCGAAGACGCCCGCGTCGGCAAGAGCTGCTGGGGCAGAGCAGACCAGAACTAACAAAGAGAAAACATGAATTGCAGCTCTCATCGCGGTTGTCCTGTCAAACGATCAAAGTCTACCACTCGACCCGCGTTGTCTATGTCTTCGAAGGCGAGTCGCTCATCCGCTGTGGGGCGAGCACGGCGAATCCAAAGCCCGCATCCGCGCCGGCGATTTCCTCCACGTCCCCGCATGGACGCCCCACATGGAAATCAACCCCTCGAACGAGCACCCCTTCCGCTGGATCGTAGTCCGCAGCACTCCCGACCCCATCGTCGTCAACATACCCGACAACTACTGGGGCTGAAGTCTCGCGCAGCGCACTTAGTCGCCCGTGACCCGGCTTTCTACACCTACTCCCTACACCCTATTCCCTGCCCTTAGTAACTGAAATCCTGCGTAACCGTCCCCTGCGCCGGCACCGTCACCGTCGCCGTCTTCTCCCCCGCCACTTCCTGATCCGCCGCCACCGTATAAGTCCCCGGCGGCAGACCCTTGATGAAGTACCGCCCCGACACATCCGACACCGCGAAGAACGGGTTCGCCGACACATTAATGAAGGCCTGCATCCAGGGATGATTGTTGCACCGCACCGGTATCATCAGCTCCGGCGACTTAAACGTGCGCGCGTCCTGCGCGCCATTCGCGCCGTTCGCCGGCGGCTGCGAAATATCCGCCGCCGCGTTCCCCGCCACCGTCGGCACCATGTGCACGTTGTGCATCGTCGGATCGCTGTTCGTAAACCGTACAGGCTGCCCCACCATCACCCCCACCACGTGCGGCACATACCGGCAGCCCTTCTGGTCGATGTCCACCGGCGTCGTCGGCGCCGCATACACCCGGTTCCCCAGCCCATCCTTTATATAGATAAAGACATTCGCAAATCCGCCGCCATTGCTCACCGCATATTGCTCGCTATAGAGCGTCGGACCCAGCGTGCACGCCGGATCCTGATTCATGTCGATCTCAATCGGCTTCGGCAGCGTCTTCACATAATGAACGGTCCCCTGGATCGCCCCCGCGGTCGACCAGTCAATGGTCGTGAACGCCGGAGCCGAACCCGTCCCCGCGGACTCCTTCTTGCAGCCACCGACGGCCAGCAGGATTACGCATGGCACCACCATCATCCGACCAGGTTTCATTCTCATTCCCCTCTGTATCTTCTGTGCTCTCTGTAGTGAGTTCTACCCCAGCGCTGCAATCACTGCGTCCGCGAAAGCCCGCGTCCCCGCCGACCCGCCCACATCCCGCGTCAGCGTCTTCTTCTCCGTGTAGACCTTCTCCAGCGCCGCCTGCACCTCGTCCGCCGCCGCTGACTCATCCAGATGCCGGAGCATCAAAATCGCCGACTGCAGCAACGCTGTCGGGTTCGCAATGTCCTTCCCCGCAATATCGGGAGCCGACCCATGCACTGCCTCAAAAATCGAAGCCTCCGCCCCGATGTTCGCGCCCGGCACCAATCCCAGCCCGCCCACAAATGCCGCGCACAAAT
>CAZHTJ010000004.1:0-1883 GCA_964535525.1 uncultured Acidobacterium sp.
TAGTCTTTCCAGGTATGACGGTGGGGCTGGCGAAGGTGGCGCGTCATGAGTTTGTAATTGCGCCGGTTGGCTTTCCAGGCGATGTCGAAGATGTCGCCGAAGAGGGGGATGGAGCCGATGATGACCTCGATGCCGATGTTGACCATCATGCGGACGAGGGTGACCCAGGGGACGCCGCGAATCCAGGCGGCGAGGACGATGACGAAGGAGGCGAGGCCGGCGAGGATGTCGCCGAGGCCGGGGATGAGGCCGATGAGACCGTCGAGGCCGACGCGGATGGGGGTGAAGGGGATGCGGAACCAGTCGTCGAGGAGGTGCGCGAAGAAGTCGATGTTCTCGTCGGAAAACCATTGCTCGGCGCGCTTGCGAAGGGTGAGGGGCGCGGCGTTTTCTGGCGGGAGGATTTCGGGTTTTTGGGGCTCTGGCATTGGGGTTTCGGATGCACGCGCGGCGCGAGAAGGCTGTGGGGCCAATGCTACAATCAGGGCTGGCATGGCGGCTATAGTTCAGCGGCAGAACGCCTGACTGTGGCTCAGGATGTCGTGGGTTCGATCCCCACTAGCCGCCCCAATGAACGGCCTTCGGGCGCTTCGCGCGGCGTACTCCCATGACAAATCAGACAGAGCAAGGTGCAAACAGCCGGGTGTTTGTGGGCTGTTCGGGGTGGGCGTATCCGACGTGGAAGCCGGCGTTTTATCCGGAGAAGCTGGCGTCGAAGAAGTTCCTGGAGTATTACGCGACGCGGCTGAATTCCGTCGAGGTGAACTATACGTTCCGGAGTTTTCCGCGGCGGACCGCGATTGACTCGTGGCTGGCGCAGACGGGCGAGGATTTTCGATTTTCCTTTAAGGCTCCGCAGCGGATTACACATTTTCAGCGGCTGCAGGATTCGGCGCCGACGCTGGAGGCGTTTGCGGGGGCTTTGCAGCCGGTGTTGGATGCGGGGCGGCTGGGACTGGTGCTGTTTCAGCTGCCGCCGAATTTCAAGGCGGACGAGGGTCGGCTGGCGCAGTTCCTGGCGGATGCGAAGGCGTGCCGGTTTCGGATGGCATTTGAGTTTCGGCATGTGTCGTGGTTCGACCCCGCGATTTACAAGCTGCTGGAGCGGCATGAGGCGGCGCTGTGCGTGGCGGAGAGCGATGAGCTGGAGACGCCGGATGTGGCGACGGCTTCGTTTGGGTGCTATCGGCGGCGGAAGACCGAGTACAGCAAGGAGCAATTGGCGGAGATCACGGCGGGGCTCGAGCAGCGCGCGGCGAAGGGAGATGTGTTCGCGTATTTCAAGCATGAAGAGGAGCCGACGGGGGCTCTGTGGGCGGCGTCGGTGCTGGCGGCGGTGCGGAGCGCTCAGCCGTGAGCGCAGTGTTGGCGCCACAGCCGGGCGATGCGGAGGAGAGGGCGGAACCGGATTGGCTGACGCAGTTTGTTCCGCGGCGCTGGATGCGGAGCGGACATCTGCAAACGCTGGCGGGGAATTTTCTGCCGCGGAAGCTGGTGCTGCCTGAACCGGAAAAATTGCTGGTGGAAGTGGAGGGGCCGGTTGGCGGCTACGGGCCGAGCCGGGTGCTGTGCCATTGTCACTGGCAGGCTCCGGAGGTGCGGCGGCAGCGGCTGACGGTGGTGCTGGTGCATGGGCTTGAGGGGTCGTCGGAGTCGAAGTACATCGTGGGGAATACGGCGCGGGCGCTGGCGGCGGGGCTAAATGTGGTGCGGATGAATATGCGCACCTGTGGTGGGACGGATGAGCTGTCGCCGACGATTTATCACTCAGGGCGGTCGGGCGATGTGGGTCGGGTGGTCGAGGCGGTTGTGCGCGAGCAGGGGGTGGAGGCAGTCGCGCTGGTTGGGTATTCGATGGGCGGGAATCTGGTGCTGCGATGGGC
>CAZHTJ010000004.1:1983-18469 GCA_964535525.1 uncultured Acidobacterium sp.
TCGCCGCTGATGGATCTGGCGGCTTCGTCGGCGGCGCTGCATCGATTACAGAACCGAATGTATGAGCGGCATTTTTTGAAATCGATGCTGGCGCGGGTGCGGCGGCGGATGGCGTTGTTCCCGAGGATTTACGCCGATGCGCCGGTCGACCGGATTCGCACCATGCGCGGATTCGATCATGAGATTGTGGCGCGGTATGGTGGGTTCAGGGATGCGGATGATTACTACTATTCGGTGGCGAGCTCGCAGTATGCGGGGGCGCTGCGGGTGCCGACGCTGATTGTGCATTCGGTGGACGATCCGTTTATCCGGATGCTGCCGGAGACGAGGGCAGCGCTCGTGGGGAATCCGCAAGTGAGTTTTGTGGAGACGCAGCATGGAGGGCACTGCGCGTTCTTAGGTCCGGCGACGGAAGGAAACGCCGATGGGCGATGGGCGGAGGCGATGCTGCTCGGGTTCATCGTGCGGGGCGGGATTGGTCTGGCTGGGGAGCGGTCGCTTGGAGGCTGACTGGGCGGCGGAGGTGGGCGCGGGGCTGCCGGGGATCGAGGCGGACTGGGGCGGGTTTGTCGATCTGCGGCTGTCGCCTGAGAGGGTGGGGGAGATTGCGGAGGCAGTGGCGGAGCCGGTTTTGCGCGAGGCGCTGCTGATGCTGAATGGAGCGGGGTCCGGGGTGTTCACGGTGAAGTGCGACGTGTGGGAGCTGGAGCGGGAGGAGATCGATCCTCTGGAGTTCGATTGCGCGGCGGAGTGCGGGGCGGGGTGGGCTTCGTGGGTGGATGTGGTGGCGCGGTCTTCGGAGATGTTTGGGTCGTTCGACGCGCATGAGGGGTGGGTGCGACGGGCAACCGATCGGCTGCGTGTGGTTGGGGGGTTGGGGTGCGGGCGGGTGGATCTGGTGATTCGGGGGGCGCGGGTGAGGGATGGCGAGGGGTTTGGGGTGACGGTGTATGCAGCGGGTTGCGGAGTGGATACGCAGGCGGCGCGGGGGGCTTGGGAGGGGATTTTGCGGGCTGGGCTGTTGGCTACAATGGAGACGGTACGGGCGAGTAGCTCAATTGGATAGAGCACCGGCCTTCTAAGCCGGGGGTTGTGGGTTCGATTCCCGCCTCGCCTACCAGACTTGACCCCGGGGATTTGAGGCGAAGAGGTCCTTCGACTCCCCTTCGGGTCGCTGCGCTCGCTCAGGGTCGCTCAGGATTTCGCCTGCGGGCTCGGACGCCCGCAAAGCGGCTCAAGTTCGATTCCCGCCTCGCCTACCACAAGAACAGGGATTAGGGGATAGGGATTAGGGAAGAACAGGGATTAGGGGATAGGGATTAGGGATTAGGTTCTTCGACTCCCCTTTGGGTCGCTCAGGATTTCGCCTGCGGGCTCGGACGCCCGCAATCCAATCGCCCGGATTCATCTTTTGTTCACGGGAGATTTATTTATCGTGAATAAACACACGCGAGCGGGGGGCTTCGTTTAAGGTGGGGAGGGTCGGCAGGCCCTGGTTTGAGCCTGCCGAGTTGTGTTACCGCCGAATCTTCAACCACACGCACGTGGCGAGAAGAAGCACTTCGGCACCTCGCAGCACCACATCTGCGAACGGCAGAATAGAAGCTGCGAACGGCAGAACAGAAGCGACGGTCATCTGCTTCCTCCACCTGGGCTGGCCCAGAAACCTCTGACTGGGCCACCTGCCCGCTAGTCTGGAATGCAAACGTCAATGCCAGATGAATGGAGGGTGAATGACCGACAATATTTCCGTTGGCCGCTGTTTGAGCTTTGTTTCCGCCGGGCAATAACCGCCATTCAGACGTAAGGGTCACGTGCTCACTGCCACTTTATTGTCCCGTCAGCCCTATCGCCTTCCGGTTCTCAGGCGGGCTGGGCTCAAGCTCAGCGCCGTCGATGGGGAGGCGAATGCGGAAGGTTGTTCCTTTGCCGACTTCGCTTTCAAACGTGAGGCTGCCTTTGTGGCGGTCGACCACGGAGCGTGCAATGGCTAAACCCTGACCGGTTCCGCGGCCTACTTCTTTGGTTGTGAAGAAGGGATCGAAGATGCGGTCGCGAATGTTCTCGGGAATGCCGGCGCCCGTGTCGGCGACAGAGATGAGGACAGCGGGGCCGTCCACTTTGGTTTCAAGGCGGATCGTGCCCTTGCGGCCTGTGTCGCCCACCACGTCGCCGATGGCGTGGGCGGCGTTCACGAGCAGATTCAGGAAGACCTGATTCATGTCGCTGACGCTGCAAATGACGAGAGGCAGGTCGTTGAAGGCAGTCACGACCTCGGCGACATACTTGAGCTCGTTGCGGGCTACGGTGAGGGTATTGAGGAGAGCTTTGTTGAGGTCGACGCGAGCCACGCCCTTGCTTTCCGGGTGAGCAAACTCTTTCATGGCGCGCACGATGGTGACGACCCTCTCGACGCCGTCGAGGGTCTGGGCAATGGCTTCGGGAATTTCTTTCACGATGTAGGCGGTGTCCATCTCGGCTTCGATACGGCGGAATTCGGCCGAGAATTCGGGAGGAAGGGCGACACCGGGGGAGGGATTGCACAGAGCGCGAAGCTTGGCGAGCAAAGCCTGGAGTTCGGCGAATGAATCCTGGAGAAAGCGCACGTTATCGCCGACAAACTGCATCGGGGTATTGATCTCGTGGGCGATTCCGGAGGCGAGGCGGCCGACGGATTCCAGTTTTTGCGCCTGGCGCAATTCGATTTCCGCGGCGTCGCGGCCGGTGATATCGCGGGCGATTCCCTGGATCCCGACGGCCTTGCCGTCTCTTGAAATCAGGCGCGGGTTGATTTCCAGCATCACTCGCCGGCCGTCTTTGGCTTTGATATCCACTTCAAATTTGGCGGGAGGGTGGCCGCCGACCAGCCGCGCCAGGACCTGCTCGATGCGCTTCCAATGCTCCGGGTCGACGAGCTGGCGCAGGTTCATGCGGGTTGCTTCCTCTCGGGCATAGCCGATGGTCTGCTCGGCGAGGCGGTTGAGAGAGGTGATGCCCATATCGAGGTCAAATGTGTAGACGAGGTCGCTGGCGTTTTCGAACAGGTCGCGATAGCGCTCTTCGCTGGTCTGCAGGGCTTGTTCGACCTGCTTGCGGCGCGTGATGTCGCGGGCAATATAGGCGGCGCCGGTTACAGTGCCTTCCGCGTTGAAAACGGGCGAAATGGCAAGCGAGACATCCACGCGCCGGCCGTCCTTGCGAATCCTCACGGTCTCGTATCCGGCGACTTTTTCTCCCTGACGAATGTTTTTGAGAAGTTCCGGCATTTCATCCGCCTGGGTGGGCGATACCACGACTGACGAGGTCTTGCCGATCATCTCTTCGGCGCTGTATCCATAGAGTTCCGCGGCTCCGCGGTTCCAGCTGACAACGACTCCCTCCGGGGTTGTTCCGATAATGGCGTCCTGGGATGACTTCACGAGCGAGGCGAGGAACGCCTCCGCGTTGTCAGCCCGCTTGCGGCCGGTGATGTCTTCGATCTGGGTGATGAAACGGGAAGGATTGCCGAGACTATTCTTCACGACCGAGATGTTCACGCGCGCCCAGACCACGTTCCCGCTCTTATGCAGGTAACGCTTTTCGATCTCGAGGGTGGTCGCGGCGCCGCTGGCGAATTGCGCAACCGTCCGGCGCGAAAGTTCGAGGTCGTCCGGATGGGTGATTTGCTGCCAGGCTCCGGCGAGCAGTTCTTCCGGGGAGTAGCCGAGGATCCGGCAGAGCGCGGCGTTGGCATGCAGGAAGCGGCCGTCCAGTCCGTTCATGCACATGCCGTAGGGAGCTTCTTCAAAGGCGGTTCGGAATCGATCTTCGCTGGCACGCAGCGATTCCTCCGCCCGCTTGCGGTCCGCGAACTGCGCAATGCTGTTGACGACGGACTCGAACGCCTGGAGCGCAGCGTCGGTCAGAGGTTCGCTGGCCCAGGCCGCCGCCACACCCAGCACCTGATCCCGAACTTTGAGCGGGTAGCCGACAAAGGCCAGCCCGGCCTGCCAGCCCGCATCGCCCGGGGAGCGATCCTGCTCCGCGGCGCGGTGCAGCTGTGTCTCGCCGGTCTCAGCAATTCGCTGGAGGGTCAAAAGGTCCATCCGTTTGCGATGGGGGCCGCCATCGATCTGAATGTCCGCGCTGGCCTGCAGCTGGAGGCGGCGATCGCTCTCGTTCATGGTCCAGAACTGCGCGAAGGCCACGTCGGTGTTGCGAACCAGAGCATCGGCGCACTGCTGCAGGCCCTGGGGGAGGCTTTCCGCTGCGGTGAGGGCGAGCCCAACGTCGGCAGCGAGCGTCGCGAGGCGATGGCGCTCCGCCATCTCCGCCTCGATCCGGGTGCGCCTGCTGACGTCCTGGTAGAGGGCCAGGATTCCTTCGACCTGGCCTCCGATCACGAGGGGGACTCCATAGACCTCGACGTCGATGAGCGCGTTGTCCCGGCGACGCCGCCGGCCGGTGAACTGTATGCCGCGGCCGCTCAGACACTCGTGCGTGAAACGATCGGCCTGGGCAGCGAGGCCGGCGGGGATCAGCAGATCGCCGAGGCGGGCGCCGCGCATTTCGTCGCGTGTGTACTGAAAGAGCTGCTCGAAGGCGGTGTTCGACAACTGAATTCGCTCTTCCCTGTCGAGCACGACAATGCCCAGGGGACTGGTTTCGACCAGGGTGTTGAGGTAAGCGGTCCGTTTCTCGAGGGCCTTCTCGGCGCCTTTGCGCTCAGCGATATCGAGGAAACTTTCGAGCAGATAGCGATGCCCGTTCATCTCGACCGGCTTGACCGTCTTGATGATCGAGCGCTTCTGTCCCGCGACGGTGAGCAGAATGCGCTCGGAGTTGTCGACGGTTTGCCCAAGGTCGGTGACCGGACAACGACCCTTCTCCGCCGGGCAAATAAAGCTGTGACACACGGCGCCGGCGACCTTGTCGAGCGTGGTCCCCGCCAGTTCCAGAGCGACGGGGTTGGCATCGACGATGCAGTGGGTTTCCGGATCGATGATGAAGATCCCGGCCTCTACTCCATCGAAGACGGCCTGGAATTTTGCGCGGCTTTCACGGAGAGCGATTTCCGCCTTCTTGCTGGCGGAGATATCGCGTGCGAACGCGAAGCCGTACTCTTTGCCGCAGAACTGAAGCCAGGTGGCGGATACTTCGACCGGAAGCAGGCGTGCTGCTCTGGTCCTGTGCAGCGATTCAAAGGTGAGCGAGCCGCGCTTGCGGAGCTCGTTCCAGAGCGCGGCCCAGCCTTCGCCCGCGCAATGTTCATCGATGCCGGCGAAGGGCAGGGCGGATAGTTCCGCTGGAGGGCGATCGAGCGAGCGGCACGCCGCGGGGTTGGCGTAGAGGATCCGGCCTTCGGCATCGATGCAATAGACAGCATCGGGGTGATGCTCGAGGAGGGAGCGAAGGAGAGGGGTTTCCGGGTGGCTGCCGGCGCTTTCGAGCCATGCGGGCAGGGTCCGATGAGGGGGAGCGGGCACGATTATGGCTCTGGCGCGGGCTCCCGCAAACTGCCCGCCATTTTGGGGTCGCAGGCCCTGAGCAGCTCGGCGAAATCGGAAAACTGGGTCGCCGGCAAGAGGTCGTAGGTAATCAGGCAGGCGATCATCATCGGCTTGCCCCTGACCTCGATGATGTATCCGCGGGTATCGGCGATCAGCCGCTCCATCTCCATGCGGATGGCGGCGGCGGAAATGTGCCTGCGCACCACGGCCATGAGGACATTGCGGCGCCAGTGGAAGAGGAGGTCGCCGGCGCGCAGGGCCTGCTGCAGGAATCCGGCCGCGGCTTTGAGGTAGTCGGCGGCTCCGGATTCACCGTAACGTTGTTCGACGGTCTCGAGGACGGGAAGGCGGAGGAGGACCAGGTAACACTGCGCGTCCTTTCCAAGGAGCGGAAGGAGATGTTCTTTGGCCTGGGAGGGCCCGGGCAGACCGGCGGAGCTTTCAAAGTTGTCCCACAGGCAGGGATCGCCCTGGTCCGGGAGGGAACCGGAGCCGAGCCCGGAGCCGACCCCGGAGCCGGCCAGGGCGCGGGCGTTCTTCACCAGCTCTTTCTCCGCCATGACCGCGTGGTATTGATCGAGGCCGCTGTTAATCGCAGCGACGAGCACATCTCGCTCGCAGGGCTTGGTGAGGAAATGCAGGATATTTCCTTTGTTGACGGCCTCAATGGCGCTGTGCAGGTCGGCATGGCCGGTGAGCAGCATCCTGACGGTGAGGGGGGCGCGCTGGCGCACGCGAGCCAGGAAATCGGCGCCGTTCATGCCGGGCATGCGCATATCGGAGATGACGACGGCGAAGGGGCCGTCTTTTTCTACCCTGACGAGGCCCTCGCCGCCGCTGGAGGCAGTGGTGGTGTTGAATTTGCGGTGGAGGATTCTCTGGAAGCCTTCGAGGGCCGAGGGTTCGTCGTCAACAAACAGGATCTTGTCGGTCACAGATGGTCCTCCGCAGCCTGAGTCGTGAGAGCAGCCCCGGGGGCCGGCTCGAGAGGCCGCCTGATGGGGGGCAGCGCGGAGCCGGTGTGGCGCAGGGCAGGACACGAATTCTCAAATCCCGCATTGCCTGGGGGATTCTGCTTCCTACATCGGCAGGATGGGATCGGACAACAGGCGGGAGCAGGAGTGATGCGACCGGCTGGGATGCCGATGAGAAATGCGGACGGGTGTGAGGCGTAGAATTCGTGGGAGCATTTCTGAGGGGCAGAATCGCCCGCTATGGAGTGGCGCCGGTCCTGATCGGCATGGCGCTGGTGTTGGCCGAGCTGCTTTCCGCAGCCGTGCCCCATTCTGCCCAGTATCTGTTTCTTATCGCTGTGGCGGCCAGTGGCTGGTGGGGCGGACGGGGTCCTGGGATATTCGCCGCGGTGCTCGCCGCATGGACGCTCGACTATTTCTTTCTGCCTCCGCTCCACATGCTGGCGATCAGGCCGGCGGCATGGCTCTGGTTGGTACCGTTCCTGATCGGCGCCCTGGCCGCGGCGTGGATGAGTGCGACCCTCAGCGCGACGAACGAAGCCAGGAAACTTCTGGGCCAGAGCGAAGAGAAATTCCGGCGCATCCTCGCCAATCAACCGGACGTCGCGTGGACGGCGGACGAGAACGGGCGGGTCGTCTATGTCAGCCCGAAGATCGAGGACTGGACGGGGTTCAGCTCGGAGGAGATTCGCGCGGGGGGAGTGCCGTTTTTGCTGGGGCGCGTGCATCCGGACGACCTGAGCCGGCTCGAGAGCGCGATGGAGGAGCTGTTTTCGAAGCGCGCAACGTTCGATGTGGAATTTCGCTTTCAGAGCCGAGACGGGACCTGGCTCTGGCTGCACAACAGAGCCAGAGGCACGTATCAGGAAAACGGCGTCACCTGCGCGGATGGAGTGCTCAGCGATATTTCGGAAAGGAAGTGGTCGGAGAACCTGCGAACGCGGACGGCATTTCTGGAGGCACAGACGAACTCAACGACCGACGGCATCCTGGTTGTGGATGCAGCCGGCCGTCAGGTTCTTCAGAATCGCCGATTCGTCGAAATCTTCGGCATCCCTGACGAGTTGATCCGAACCCGCAATGACGAACTGATATTGGGTTACGCCGTGCAGAGGACCAAAGATCCGGAGTCGTTTCTGGGCCGGGTCCGGTATCTCTACGATCATCGGGAGCAAACCAGCCGCGACGAGATCGAGTTGAAGAATGGGACGGTTCTGGACCGGTACTCCTCCCCCGTTCATGACGAAGATGGACAGTACCATGGGCGCATCTGGACCTTCCGCGATATCACGGAGCGCAAGCGGAGGGAGGAGAAGCTGCGGCAGCTGTCGGCGGCCGTCGAACAGAGCCCGGTTACGGTTGTGATCACGGATGTGGAGGGCAGGATCAGCTACGTGAATCGCAAGTTCACGGAGTGTACCGGGTACACGCTGGAAGAAGTGAGCGGTAAAACGCCGCGGTTGCTGAATTCCGGCTATTCACCCAAGGAAATGTACAGGACGCTGTGGGCCACGATTCTCGACGGCCGGGAATGGCGGGGTGAGTTTTGCAACAGGAAAAAGAACGGGGAGATCTTCTGGGAAGCGGCAAACATTTCGCCGCTGATGGATGCTCACGGAATCATCCGGCATTTCCTGGCCATCAAGGAAGACATCACGGAGCGCCGGGCTCTGGAAAGCGAGCTTCGGCAGGCGCAGAAACTCGAGAGCATCGGGCAGCTGGCGGCCGGGATCGCGCACGAGATCAATACGCCTACGCAGTTCGTGACGGACAACCTGACGTTCCTCGAGGACTCATGGGCGGCGATCTTCCGGCTGGTGGAATCCTACAGGACCGCAATACAGGACCATGGGAAGGAGTTATCGCCGGAACTGATGGATCGTCTGTCGGAGGAAGAACGGGTATGCGATTTGAAGTTTATTGAGGAGGAGGTTCCGCACGCGATCGCGCAGAGTCTGGATGGGGCGCGGCGGGTGGCGAAGATTGTACGGGCCATGAAGGAGTTTTCGCACCCGGATCTTGCCGACAAGACGGAGGCCGATCTGAATCGGGGAATCGCGTCGACCATCACGATCGCGCGCAACGAATGGAAATACGTAGCGGAGCTGGTGACGGATTTCGACGAAACTCTGCCGCTGGTGGTGTGTTATCCGGGCGACGTGAATCAGGCGGTGCTGAACCTGATCGTGAATGCGGCGCACGCGATTCAGGAGAAGCAGCAGGGCGCGGGAAAGGGGCAGATTACGGTTCGGACGCGGATGCGCGGGCGGTTCGCGGAAATCGCGGTTTCCGATACCGGCACAGGAATCCCGGAGAGCATACGGACGAGGGTGTTCGATCCATTCTTCACGACGAAAGAAGTGGGCATGGGAACCGGGCAGGGGCTGACCCTCGCGCACAGCGTGGTGGTGAAAAAGCATCGCGGGAAGATCTGGTTTGAATCCGAGGCGGGCATTGGCACCACGTTCTTCATCCACCTGCCTGTCGATTCCGCAAAGGAACAGGAGGGGAGCGATGCCGAAACATCTTCTGTTCGTGGATGACGACACGATGGTCCTTGCGGGGCTGCGGCGAGGGTTGCACGAGATGCGTCAGGAATGGGAGATGACGTTTGCGCCAGGCGGTCAGGCTGCTCTGGAAGCCATGGAGCGGTCCTCCTTTGACGCCATTATCACCGACATGCGGATGCCTTCGATGGACGGGGCGCAGCTGCTGGAACGGGTGAAGGATCGCTATCCGGAGGTGGTCAGGATCGTGCTGTCGGGGCAATCGGAGAAAGAGGCGGTGCTGCGCTCGATCACGCCGGCGCACCAATATCTGGCCAAGCCGTGCGATATCCGTGAGCTGAAGCTTCGTCTGAGCCAGGCGTTTCAAACGCGCGATCTGGTGAGGAATCCTTCGATCGCGGCCAGCATCGCCCGCCTGCATTCGATACCGAGTTTGCCTGCGATCTACGGCGAACTGACGGCGGCGCTGCGATCGGAAACGACGTCGCTCGCGCAGATCGAGCAAATCATCGCCAAAGATGTGGGAATGGCGACCAAGATTCTTCAACTCGCGAACTCGGCTTTCATCGGAGCTCACGGGCGGGTATCGAGCCTGCAGCAGGCGGTGTCACTGATCGGCGTGGAAACGGTACGAACTCTGACCCTGTCCATTCATGTGTTTTCGCGGTTCCAGGGCAATTCCGCGCTAGCCAGCCATCTTTCCCAGCTCTGGGATCACAGTGTTTGTGTCGCTTCCCTCGGCCAGCGAATTGCGGAGTCGGAAACCGGCAGCCGGACGATGGCGGAAGAGTGCTTTGCGGCGGGTCTGCTGCACGATGTGGGCAAGGTCGTTCTGCTCGCGGAGAAGCCAAAAGAGTACAGCGAGGTCGAAAAGTTGCGGGAGACGGACAGCCGTTCGATCGAGGCTCTTGAAACGGAGGTGCTGGGTTGCTCTCATGCGCAGTTAGGCGCGTATTTGATGAGCGTGTGGGGATTGCCGACGTCGCTGGTGGACGCGGTGGCCTATCACCACAGGCCCTCGGAGGCTATTGAGAAGCAGTTTTCGACGCTGACCGCGGTTCATTGCGCCGATGCCGTCGCCAGGGCGGGGGGCGGCCCACTCTCTGCTGTGCAGATTCATATGGACAGAGAATATCTGGATGGGCTCCATCTGTCCGAGCGGCCAGGCGTCTGGCAGGGATTCCTCGAGGAGTTTCTTGCTGCGAAAGCGGCAGAGTGTGCAGTTCGATAGGTACTTCGGCCGGGTGCTGAGCCGCCGGTGGGCTGTGGAGCTCCTTCGCTTGATTTCAGGAGGGCCTGGCAGCGGCGGAGGAAGCGGTGATGCGGAGGTTGTTTTCCGAGCGGATAGCGTTCAGGACCAGGCCCGGCGGGAAGGATTTCTCTAACGCTGTAAGCTGGCGGTCGTTGAGGGATGGGGCGATGACCTTGACGTGGAAATCGCCGAAGTGGAGGGGGCGCGGGGAGGCTTGGGTTTCGATGCGGATTTCGAGTCCCTGGGCGGAGAGGCCGCGGGCGGCGAGGTATTGGGCCACCTGCTGACCGACGCATCCGCCGAGGGAAGCGAGAAGGAGCTCGGCCGGGGACATGCCCTGGTCGGTGGCGCCGTCCTCGGTGGGCTGGTCGAGCGGGATGCGATGATGGCGGGCCTCGGCGGTGAAGCGAGCGCCACCGCTGTGCTTTAACGCGATCTTCAAACGGAGTCCCCTGGCTGACGCTGATGGGAAAGCAAGTTGCGGGCCATCGCTGGAATATCCAAAAAGAGGCAGAAAAAGCGGGGAAACGGGAGCGTGGAGCGTGGGGAACTGCGCGAACGGGCGCGGTGGTGACCGTATCTGCGTGAAATGACACAGCGGGTGTGTGTCGGGGGCGAGCGCGGGTACACTATCAGCCTGTCGCGATGAAGAAGCGGAATTCCAGCAAGAAACCGGGCGCAGGAGCGCGCGCGCCCGCAAGAGGCGGGGCCGGCGAGGGCGGATCGCAGAGCGGATCGGCGAACGGGTCGACGAAAGGGTCGAAGGGCGGGTTAGCTGAGCCGCTGGGGGGATTGCTGCGGGCGCTGGTCGATAACCTGGACGAGGCAGTGGTGGTGCTGGGCCGCGACGGGGGCGTTCAATTTGCGAACGCGGCGGCGGAGAGGCTGTACGGGATCCGCTCGAGCGGACCGAACATTGAAGGCTGGAGTGAGGCGTACGGGATCTATTTGCCGGATCGGCAGACGCTGTGGCCGGCGGAGGATTTGCCGGGGGCGGCGGCGCTGCGCGGACAGACGGTGGAGGGGGAGCAGTTTGTTCGGCCGCCGGGCGCGGGGCAGGGGTACTGGATCCAGATGCGGGCGCGGCCGCTGTTTGGGGCGAAGGGCAAGGTGGAGGGCGCACTGCTGGCGTGGCGCGATATTTCCGAGGAGAAGCGGACGGCGGAGAACCAGCGGCGGTTGCTGGCGATTGTGGAGAACACGCCGGACCTGGTGACGCTGACCGATCCGACGCTGACAACGAGTTTCATCAATCGCGCGGGACGGGAGCTGCTGGGGCTGAGCGAAGCGGACGAGGTGCAGACGTTTCCAGTGTTCGACACGGACGTTGAAAACCAGCGGGAGGTTTTTGACGGGGAGATTTTGCCGGTGCTGCTGCGGGGGGACGCATGGACCGGGGAGTTCCGGCTGCGGCACGCGGGGACAGGGCAGCTGATCACGGTGGACATGCGGGCGTTTGGGATTTTTGGTCCCTACGGACAGCTGCTGGGTTTTGCCGGGATCAGCCGGGACATTACGGCGAGGCGGGAGGCGGAAGAGGCGCGGCAGAGGCTGGCGTCGATTGTGGAGTTTTCGAACGATGCGATCATCAGCGAGTCGCTGGACGGGGTGATCACGACGTGGAACCGGGGAGCGGAGGCGATGTTCGGGCACACGGCGGCGGAGGCGGTTGGGCAGCCGATTACGATGCTGGCGTGGCCTGGATATGAAGACGATATGCGGGAGCTGCTGCGGCGCATCGGGAGCGACGACGTGGTGGAGCACTACGAGACGTTGCGCCGGCATAAGGATGGAAGATGCCTGGTGGTTTCGCTAACGCTTTCGCCGGTGCGGGACAGTGCGGGGAAGCTGACGGGGATTTCGAAGATCGCGCGCGATATTACGGAACAGAAAACACAGCAAGAAGAGGCGCAGAGGCAGGCGCAGCTGCTGGATCAGGCATACGAGCCGATTCTGGTGCGGGATTATCAGGATCGGATCACGTACTGGAACAAAGGGGCGGAACGGCTGTACGGCTGGACGGCGGCGGAGGCTGTGGGACGGGTGAGCCACGAGCTGCTGCAGACGACCTTCAGGGAGCCACAGGAGGAGATGGCGAGGGCGCTGGAACGCGATGGGCACTGGGAGGGGGAGCTGCTGCACCGCACACGCAAGGGGGAGCGGGTAATGGTGCTGAGCCGGTGGATCCGGGAGCTGGGAGTGGCGGAACCGCATGTGATGGAGACCCACATCGACATGTCGGAGCGGCAGCAGCGGCTGGTGGCCGAGGAGCAGACGCGGCTGGAGCGTCGTTTCCGGCAACTGCTGGAGGCGGCGCCAGACGGAATTGTCGAGGTGTCGGCGAGTGGGCAGATCGTTATGGTGAATCGCATCGCGGAGGAGATGTTCGGGTACGTGCGGGATGAGCTGCTGGGGCAGTCGGTGGATCTATTGGTTCCGGATACGATCCGGCATATGCATTACCGGCATCGGGACGGCTACCTGGAACATCCGCGGACGCGGCCGATGGGGACGGGGCTGGAGCTGCACGCGAAGAGGCGGGATGGGTCGCTGTTTCCGGTGGAGATCAGCCTGAGCCCGATCCAGACCGAAGGCGGGATCCACGTAACGGCGGTGATTCGCGACGTGACGGAACGGAAGCGCGCGGAGACGGAGGTGCGGCGGCTGCAACAGCAATATACAGGGGAGCTGGAGGCCCGGAATCGGGAGATTGAGCGGGCGAACCGGCTGAAGAGCGAATTTTTGGCGAGCATGAGCCACGAGCTGCGGACGCCGCTGCACACCATCATTGGGTTTGCGGAGTTGCTGCAGGAGGATGCGCTGAGCGAGGCGCAGCAGCGGTTCGTGGGACACATTCATCGCGACAGCGAGCACTTGCTGGAATTAATCAACGACGTGCTGGATCTGAGCAAGATTGAGGCGGGGCAGCTGGTGTTGAAGCGGGAGGTCTATCCGCTGACGCGCAGCGTAGGCGAGGCGCTGGATGCGATCCGGCCGGGGGCGGCGGCGAAGGGTATCGCCATTGAGGAGTGGGGCGAACGCGACGCAATGGTCGATGCCGATCCGCTGCGGGTGAAGGAGATGCTCTACAACCTGCTGAGCAACGCGGTGAAGTTCACGCCGGAGGGGGGCAAGGTGTGGATCGAGATGAAGGAAGAGGCGGGGTTTGTGCGGGTGACGGTTGGCGATACGGGAGTGGGCATTCCGACGGAGGAGCAGGAGAACATTTTCGACAAGTTTTATCAGGTGGGGAACACGACGCGGGGGGTGAGGGAGGGGACGGGGCTGGGGCTGTCAATAACAAAGGAATTGGTGCAGATGCACGGCGGGTGGATGGAGGTGGACAGCAGGCCTGGGGAGGGAAGCCGGTTTACGTTTACGCTTCCCACGGCTGTGGCGGAGTTGTAGGATGGCTGCATCGCTCCCCAGAGCCAGTTCATCCGATAGCCTGGTGTGCTCGCGTCGTTGCGAATTGCTGAAGCTGAGTGCGCATTATGTCCTCATCTGCGGAACAACCTTTGATTCTGATCGCTGACGACCGGCCCAGCAGCAGGGAACTGCTGCGTTTGGTGCTGGAGCGCGCTGGGTACTCGGTGATCGAGGCGGAGGATGGGGAGCAGGCGCTGGATCGTGCGCGCGCGGGGAGTCCTGATTTAGTTTTGCTGGATCTGCAGATGCCTGGGCTGGATGGTTATGGGGTGCTGGCGGCGCTGCGCAGCGAGGCGCGGTTCGAGCATCTGCCGGTGCTGGCGCTGACGGCGAGCGCTATGCGGGGGGATCGGGAGCGGATTCTGGAGGCGGGGTTCACCGATTATCTGGCGAAGCCTGCGGGGCCGGAGGTTCTGCGGGAGACTGTGGCTCGCATGCTGAAGGATGCGGCGGATCGGGCGCTGGAGCGGGAAGAGAGCGCGTGAGCGAGCAAAGTGCGAGCGAAAAGCGAGCGAAATACGAGGGAACTGCGAGTAAAAAGAGAGGGAGTTAACAGCTGGGCATCAGCTCGTTGCTCAGCTCACCATTTTGCTGCTCTTCTCGCGTTCTACGCTCGCCTCATGCTCGCTTCTCACTCGTTTTTTGCTCGTGGTTCGCTTCTTCTCAGAGCAGGCCGTACTTTTTCATTTTGTAGCGGAGGGCGTCGCGGCCTATGCCTAAGGCTCGGGCGGCCTGGGATTGGTTGCCCTTTGCCTTTTCCAGAGCACTGGCGACGAGCTGGCGTTCGTGCTCGGCGAGGGGGGCGTCTTCGGCGATCGCGGCGGAGTGCGGTGTTGGTTCGGTGGGCTCGGGGGTGTTGCCTGTTGCTGTGGCGTTGGGTGCGGCGTCGGCTGGCCGAGTGAGGATGGGTTCGGCGAGAACCGCGGCGGGAAGATCGGCTACGTCGATTTCGGCGGACTCGGACATCATGGCGGCGTGGCCGATGGCGTTTTCTAATTCGCGAACATTGCCGGGCCATGAGTGGCGTTCGAGGACGAGGCTGGCGCGCGGGGTGATGCCGCGGATGTGTTTGCCGAATTGCCGGGAGAATTTCGCGACGAAATGCTGGATGAGGAGAGGCAGGTCTTCTTTGTGCTCGGCGAGCGAGGGCACGGCGATCTCGACCATAGCAAGGCGATAGTAGAGGTCTTCGCGGAAGAGGTGGTCGGCGACGGCCTGGCGGAGATTGCGGTGCGTGGCGGCGATGACGCGGACGTTGACTTTCCGCGACTGGAGCGAGCCGACGCGCTGGATTTCCTGATTCTGCAGGGCGCGGAGGAGCTTGGCCTGGGTGGCGATGGGCATGTCGCCGATTTCGTCGAGGAAGAGGGTGCCTTCATTGGCGGCTTCGAAGAGGCCGGGTTTGTCGCGGTCGGCGCCGGTGAATGCACCGCGGACGTGGCCGAAGAGCTCGCTCTCGAAGAGGGTTTCGACGACGGCGGAGCAGTTGAGGACGACATACTGGCCTTTAACAGCGCTGCGGGCGTGGAGGGCGCGGGCGACGAGGTCTTTGCCGGTGCCGGTGGCTCCCTGGATGAGCGCGGAGCGGTAGTGGGGCGCGATGCGGCGGATGCGGGCGAACATCTCGGCCATGCGCGGGCTGGAGCCGATGATGCCTTCGAATTCTGAGTCAGAGCCGAGCTGCTGGCGGCGGCGTGCGTCTTCGATGAGGCGGCCGAGGCGTTCGCGGAGGATGGGGAGGCGGATGGGCTTTTCGAGGTAGTCGGCAGCGCCGTTGCGGATGGCCTGGACCGCGGTTTCGGTGGTGTAGTGAGCGGTCATGAGGACGACGTCGGTGGCGGGTGCGGTTTGCATGATGCTGTTGAGGACGTCGAGGCCGGACATTTCGGGCATGACGAGGTCGGTGAGGACGAGCTGCGGGTGGAGGCGGCGGATGAGATCGAGCGCTTCGCTGGGGCGCGCTGCGGTGTGGATGATGACGCCTTCGCGGGCCAGGGCCGTGGAGAGGAGATCGAGGCTGCCTGGGTTGTCATCGAGGATGACGATGGAGATGTCCATAGGGGCGAGCGTTCAGCGTTCAGCGTACAGGGTACAGGAGCAGCTGGGAGCCGGTAGCCGGTAGCGAAAGGCAGATCGGGCGCGATGCATGCACGGTAGACTGGCGGGTGGCTCGGAATTTGTACATCCTGGCGGGCGTGCTGTTGTTGTTTGCGGTGGTGTGCTTCGGGATGTCGCTGACGTCGGGGCGATTGCAGCCGGCGCTGCCGGCGAATGGAACGCTGTGGAAGACAAGCGCACTGTTTATGACGGTGGGCGGACTGGTGGTGGCGCTGCTGGGGGTGATGACGGCGATGTTCGAGCAGGTGGATCGGCGGAACGAGGAGAGGCGGGAGCAGCGGCGCGGACGGCGGGGACCCGGTTCGCGCGACAGATAGAATGAGGGGAGCGCGCATTTGCGTTTGGGAAGCCATCGAAAAACATGTATGAAGTGACAGTGGAGCGCGGGTTTTCGTCGGGGCACTATCTGCGGAATTACAAGGGGAAGTGCGAGAATCCGCACGGGCATAACTATAAGGTACGGATTACGCTGTGCGGCGAGACGCTGGACGGTGCGGGACTGCTGCTGGATTTCCGGGATTTGAAGCATGTGATGCGGCCGGTGATCGAGAGGATCGACCACCAGATGCTGAACGAGCTGGAGCCGTTCACGACGATCAATCCGTCGGCGGAGAATCTGGCGCGGTATTTCTACGACGAGACCAACCGGCAGCTGAGCGAAATGACCAGCGGGCGGGTGCGCGTGAAGGACTGCACGATCTACGAGACGGACACGAC
>CAZHTJ010000004.1:18569-98878 GCA_964535525.1 uncultured Acidobacterium sp.
TGACCAGCGGGCGGGTGCGCGTGAAGGACTGCACGATCTACGAGACGGACACGACGACGGCGACTTATTACGAGTAGCGTATTTTGTATACTGGAACTGCGAGGTTTCTCGTGCAAATCAATCTCAGTGAAGATATGCAGAGCGCGCTGGAAAGAGCAGCGGCAGAAGCAGGCATGAGTGTCTCCGATTACGCGAGCCTGCTGATGCGGGAACGGCTGGCCGGCGATTCGCGCAACGCGAGGGCGCGCGATGCAGTCGACGCCCTGATCGAGCATATGAAAACTGCGACCTCCGCTTCCGGTCGCGACGGGCGCAGCTGGCGGGAGTTTATTCACGAGGGGCATTCTGAGTGAGCTTTGTGCTCGACAGCTCTATGGCGCTTAGCTGGTGCTTCAAGGACGAGCAGTCAGCGGAATCGCTGGGGGTCTTGAAGCTGGCTGAGCATCGGGCGATTTTTGTCCCTTCCCTGTGGCACGTTGAAATGTGCAACATTCTCGGACGGGCCTATCGCAGCCAGCGCCTGGATGAGGTGGGCCTTCGAGTTGCTCTGAAGACGTTTGCAGCCCTTGAGCTGCATACGGATACGACGGTTCACCTTGTCAGCACTTCCAAGTTGTTGCTTCTGATGCAGGCCTATTCGCTGACCGCTTACGATGCCGTATATCTGGAGCTGGCATTACGTCTGAAACTTCCATTGGCTACCCTGGATTCCGATCTCGCGTCCGCATCGAGACGAGCTGCTGTCGAATTGATTCCCCACTCCTCTTAGCCCCGTGTATCTGATCGAGATTTACAAGTCCATTCAGGGCGAATCGAGTTTTGCCGGGGTTCCGTGCATTTTTGTGCGGCTGGCGGGGTGCAACCTGCGCTGCGCATGGTGCGATTCGGAATATACGTTCACCGGCGGTTACAAATTATCCGAAGATGAAGTGGTTGCCGAGATTGAGAAGCTCGAGCCGGTGCGGCTGGTTGAGTTCACGGGCGGGGAGCCGCTGCTGCAGGAAAAGGAGCTGGTGCCGCTGATGTCGCGCTTGCTGGAGTTGGGTTACGAACTGATGATCGAAACGAGCGGGGAACGGGCCCTGGAGCGGGTTCAGAGGGCGGTACACAAAATTGTGGATGTGAAGTGTCCGGGGTCGGGGGAGGCGGGGAGTTTTCGGTTGGCGAATCTGGAGTGTTTGACGGAGCGCGATGAGGTGAAATTCGTAATAGCGAACCGTGACGATTACGAATTCGCGCGGGATTTCATTCGGGAGCATGCGTTGGAGCAGCGGGCGGGGCAGGTGCTGCTGTCTCCGGCGTTTTCGAAGGCGCCGTCGGGGGAGCGGAGTTCGGAGAACTGTTTGGTGGATCCGCGGGAGCTGGTGGAGTGGATGCTGCGGGATGGGGTTCCGGCGCGGCTGAGTTTGCAGATTCACAAATATGTTTGGGAGCCGCTGAAGAAGGGCGTCTAGGACGCCCTTCTTTAGCAGACAGCGGATAGCGTTCGGCGCGATGCGCTTCGTTACTCTGCGCCCAGTAAAACATCAGTGTGACCGGCTTTCCAGAAGGTTGTGCCGGGCGCGGCGAATTTCATGACCGGCGGCAGCCGATCCCATGGCGCTGCATGGTTCCCTTGAGGTGAAGTCCGGTAGCTCGTCAGGTCGAACACGCAGCCGGATCTTCCCGGTAAGTCACTTCTGGGACGACTGCAGCTGGTCGAGTTTTCGTTTCAGATCCTCAAGTTTTTGACCCGCATCTGCGAGCTTGCCCGCCGCAGTGAGGCGCTGGTAATCGGCCAGGTCCTGAGCCGCGGCTGCGATGAGGGGGTTCCGGCCCGCGGAATTGCCGCTCGCTGGCGTCGTTGGGGTGGGAAGCGCCGCTTCCGAAGCGGCAGGCGACCCGGTGAGCGAAGAAGTTTCCCCGCCGAAAAGTGAAGCCATTGCGGCCTCGAAAGTGGGCCCATAGGCGAGTCGATCCTGTAATGCGAGGACTACCAGGCGCAGTTCCGGCATGGGGCTCTGTTGCGCCTGCAGATAGATGGCCTCCGCATAGAGCAGCGCGCGTCCGCATGGAATGACCAGCAGCGTGCCTCGCCGCACGTGCGATCCCTGCTGGTTCCACAGCGTCAGCTGTCCCGAAAGCTGCGCGTTCTGGTCGATACGCGCCTCAATCTGCATGGGACCATCGATCAGCTTTGTTTTTGGAAAGTCGTACACGATTGACGTGCCATAATTCGCGCCATCGCTGCGGCCGGCGATCCATCCGATTAAGTTATTGCGATTGGCCGGAGTAAAAGGAAGTATCTCAACAAACTCCGCGGCAGGCTCGCCGGGCAGCTTCATCAAGACGTAGTTAGGCTCCATGGTCTGTGTTTGCTGCTCGCCCGAGTCGCCCATACCCAGCTCCGATGCCACCGTCCACAAATCCTCGCGGTTGTAGAACACTTCCGGATCGCTCATATGGTACAGCCCATACACAGCCGCCTGCTCCTCGAGCAACAGTTGTGGATAGCGCACATGCTTCCGCAGGTCCGCGGGCATGGCCGAGGCATCGCGGAAAAGAGAAGGAAAGATGCGGCGCCAGGCGGCGAGAATCGGATCCTGTGGATCGAAGACGTAAAACGTAGTCGTCCCGTTGTAGGCGTCAATCGCCACCTTCACGCTGTTGCGCATGTAGTTGACGGTGTTATCGCCGAGAGGATAATGACTGGAGTAGGGATAACTGTCCGAGGTTGTGAACGCGTCCAGCATCCAGAACAGGCGGCCATCGTCACCGATGACGATATAAGGATCGGCATCCCAGGTGAGAAACGGGGCGAGCGTCTTCACGCGATCGAGAATGTTCCGCCGCATCAACAGCCGGCTCTGTGCGGATATGTCGTCGCTGAAGGGCAGCTTCCACACGTCGCCCCGATCGGCCGCGATCAGAATCCTCCGCAGCAGGCCACCGAGAACGATGCCGCCAGTCCCCTCATACGAAGTGAGGTTGTTGGTCTGACCCTGGGGGTAGTTGAATTCCTGCTGCCGGGTTTTGACATAGACGTCTGTGTTGGTCATTTGCCCAAAGTAGATTTCGGGGCGCGTGATGGTTAGACCGGGAACCGTGCTCTGCACCGGCATGTTACTCAGGAGCAGTGTTGGCAAGCCTTCCGGGGTGAAACCATTCACCGGGTTCATGGTGATGCCGTAGCCATGCGTGTAGATCAATTTTTCGTTGATCCAGTTGCGGCTGCTGTCCGGCAGCTTGTCCACGCTCAGTTCGCGAGCAGCCAGCATGACCTCGCGCGTGTCGCCATTTATTTTGTAGCGATCGATGTCGATGTCCGGAAAATCGTAGTAAGTCCGAATCTCCTGGATCTGGCGCAGAGTGTCCTGCAGCGCGCGCCAGTCCCACAGCCTGATGTTCTGGAGGGTGGCCTGATTGCCAGCAGGAGCGGCGGCCTCGGGCGAGGTGTCCGCAGGAAACTCGTGCTGCGACACCTGGTCCAGATCCCATGCCCGACGGGTCCACTCAATGTTCCAGGCAATGTAGGGCCGTTCGCGTTCCAGCTGATTCGGCTTCACGATAATGCCGCTGACATACCAGCCCACCAGGTGGACGATGACGAAACAGGCCGCCGCGGGAAGCACGGCGGCCACCAGCCAGCGCACGCGCGGAGTTCTGACCGCATTGACGGCCGCGGCGAGAGCACCCAGCACCAGCGCCATCGACACCAGCAACATGCCGGTGATGAGGACATGGGCATCGGTATAGTTCACGCCGCCGAAGATGGTATTGGTGTCCAGCATAGCGTCGAAGCGGCCGAGATAGACCTGCGCCGCGAGAATCAACAGGAAGAACGCGAACGCAATTGAGAAACCGCGCCAGGGCAAGGACAGCCTGAGACTGTCGCGTTCCTGCGTCAGCGCCCTGGTGCCGCCGGCAATCACCAGGAAGCCGACAGCGGCCACGCAGGCGATCACCGCGAGCACCGTCAGCCAGCCGCAGATCAGCTGCCACGCCGGGAGGGTGAACAGGTAGAAGCTCAGCGGTTTTCCAAAGACAGGATCGACACCGGCGGGGGCATTGGGGGTTGCGTTCCAGTAGAGCGCAAACGTGGGCCACTCGGCCATCATGGTGGCGGCGGCGATGGCCGCGATGGCCAGGGAGCCAACCATGCCGAGATAGCGCAGACCGCGCCGGAGCGGGAGGCTCATCTGTTGGCGACCAATAAAGAACGCCCGGTCATGGGGGAGATCCGGCTGATGCATCCGCCACAAGGCGAGAAACCAACCATATAAGAGGATGAGCGTCGCCAAAAAAAACGAGACGAAGACGCCCCATCCAAGTCCCCAGCTCTTCCAGAAGACGTCGAGATAGCCGAGAGAGCCGAACCACAGGGAATCGACGAAGTAAGACAGGGCGGTGCGACTGCCGACGAGAACTGCCAGAATGGCGGCAATCAGAAATAGAAAGAGGCGGTTTGGGCGCCTTGTCCGCCTGGGAACTTCGAGAATGGGGTGCACGAATCCGTCCCTCTCTGACCTGCGATCCTGCATGGAGTGAAGCCGCCCGTATTCTACGCCGATAGACATTGCGGGCAACGTCGAGCGCCGAACGCGCTTCCCTGCTGCAGGCGGGAGGAGGGCTGGGTGACTCTGCGAGCTAACCAGCTGGAAGCACGGGTCCACTTTATTTCGTTGTCAGTGATGACTGAAGGGGTACCCTTTCTGCTTTGGTGACATAGACGGGCGGGGCGCGGGGCAAGAAACAATGGGAACAGGAACAACAAGGCGGAAATGATCCAGCGCAACGCGACAATGGCAGACGTGGCCCGTTTGGCGGGAGTTGGAAAGATGACCGTGTCGCGGGTGCTGACGGGAAGCGCCGGCGTCTCGGCGGCAACTGCGGAGCGGGTCTACCGGGCCATTAAGATCCTCCGCTACCAGCCCAACGAAGTGGCTCGAAGTCTGCGCACGGTGAGTTCCAGGACGATCGGCGTGATTGTTCCTTATCTTTACGACCCATTCTTCGCGACGTGCGCGCACGCGATTTCGACGGTAGCGAAGCAACACGGCTACTCGGTGATCCTCACGACCTCGGATGAGAATCCGGACATTGAACAAAAGCAGACGAGCCAGATGCTGCGCCGGCAGGTGGATGGGCTGGTCATCATTCCGGTCTCGGACAAGCGCCGATACTACAGCGGCGAGGGGTTCTCCCGCGTGCATGTGGTCACGGTGGATCGACCCGCGCCGGGGTCACATTTCGACTCGGTCCTGGTTCCGAACCGGGCGGGGGCCCGGAGTGCGGTCGAACACCTTCTGGGCCACGGCCATCGGTCGATTGCGTTTTTGGGTCTCAGCAGGACGCTGTACACCATGAAGGCCCGCTATGCGGGATATCGCGAAGCGATGTCCGCGGCGGGTCATGCGCCGGAACCCTACATCGATTGCTGCACGGCGGAGAGAACGATGTTTCTGATTGGTTCCATGATGAGGAGCCGCAAGCCGCCTACGGCCCTTTTCGCAGCCAACAATCTTTGCATGCGGTACGCCCTGCACGCGCTGAGCGCAGCGGGGATTCAAATACCTCAGCGGATGGCAATGGTTGGTTTTGACGATTTCGAAACGGCAGACTTGATGCAGCCATCGCTCACCGTCGTTCGTCAGCCGATCTACGAACTGGGGGAAGCGGCGGCGAATCTGCTTTTCGAGCGCATCCTGGGCAGGGCGGCGCCGAAGGCGGGCCACCGCCTGATCCTGCCCGTGAAGCTGGTGGTGCGCTGTTCGTGCGGATGCCAGCCGAGCACGTCCGGAATCGCGAAGGCAAAACAGGCGGAGGCGGTCATCAACGCCGGCTAAGCACCACGGCCGGGTCGCAGGTGACACGTTTTCCTCGGCGCGCTATTGCCGTCTGCGGCTCAGGGAAGCGGGGAACGAGCCGGGGCTGGTATCGCAATGATATCGATATCATTCCGCCAAACGCTCATGCTTTCAGTCCTTTGGAGGCGCCACGGAGATACCGGTCGGGTGAGATTGACAGGCTATTCGGCACATGGTCTGGTCAGACCTGTTTTGAGGGTTCTCAGTCTGGCCAAAACGTTTAACTAAAAGAAGAATTCGATTGACAGCGGATGCTCCCAGGGAGAATACTGGCTCGTTTTCACCGGGCCACGTCATGCTGTCACGAACGCTGTGGGTTATCGGGCCTGCGGGTTCAGCGTTTGCGGCTGTCTAGTGGCTCCTCAGCAAGTCCTGGTCGCGATCCCAAAAGGAAAGCGGGCAGAGAAAAACAACAGGAAGTTCTAACCGCCTTATCAGGAGGCACCATGACATCAGCGTGGATAAACAGATGGATCGGGACTCGAGCGAGCGGCAGAATCTGGGCAATTTTTACGATTCTGATGCTGGCGATGGTACCTGCTGCCATTCACGCACAGGCTTATTACGGGACGATCGTCGGCAACGTGACGGACGCAACGGGCGCCGTTATCGTTGGGGCGAAAGTCGTGGTGACCAACACCGCGACCGACGTGTCGTTCAACACGGTCACATCTTCGATCGGGGCGTACTCGCTGGCGCAGCTGCCGGTGGGAACCTATACGGTTACGATCACCGCTCCGAACTTCAAGGTATTCAAAGTCGACGACGTGGAAGTCCACGTTTCGACGGACACCACCATCAACGGTTCTCTCTCGCCGGGTGCGACAACCCAAACGGTGACGGTTGAGGCGAACCAGATCCAGGTGGAAACCGCGTCGGCATCGGTCGGCGAAGTTGTGACGGGGGAGCAGACCCGCGAACTTCCGCTGAACGGGGAAAACTTCATTGGTTTGACCCAGCTTTCTCCGGGTGTCAGTCCCGCCGCATCGTTTGACGGCGAGGACAAGGGCCTCGAGGGCGGCGTCAACTTCTCGGTGAACGGCAATCCGTACACGAATAACCTGTTTTTGGTGGATGGCGTTAATAACAACGACGTCGGCTCGAACCGCACGATTCTGGTTTATCCCTCGACGGAAGCGATCGCCGAGTTCAAGATGATCCGCAACTCTTTCGGGGCCGAGTATGGACAGGCCTCGGGTGCGATCATCAGCATCACGACGAAGTCGGGATCGAACACGATCCACGGCGGGTTCTTCTACGCGGGCCGGAACAGCGCGCTGGATGCGAACAACTTCTTCAATAACCAGCTGAACGTGGGCAAAGCCAAGCTGCGCCGCAACGACTACGGTTACTACGGCGCGGGTCCGGTCTGGAAGGACCATCTCTTCGTGTGGTGGAACCAGGAGTGGAACAAGGAAATTCGCGGGAGCGCGTTTGGCGCCTGCGTTCCAACCGCTGCGGAATCCGCAGGCGACTTCAGCGGGTATGGAGCAGCAACCTCCGATCAGTGCGGAGCCGCTATCCCAGGCGCCGGCACCAACCCGGGCTTTCCTGCGTGGCTAGGCACCCCCAACAAGCTGACGACCGTTGATCCGGCGGGGGCTTTGCTGGCGCAGTTTTATCCTTTGCCAAATGTGGGCAGCACCGGGACAACGCTGAATTCATCGGGCTTTAACTGGGCCTCGCCCATCAACAATCCGCTGAACTGGAGCGAGTGGAACGTGCGGCCGGATTGGGATATCAACAGATCGAATCGGGTAACGTTCCGGTGGACGCAGGACTCGTGGACGAATCCGGCGCCGAACGTAGGCGACTCTTTCTGGGGCGAGTCCGACTTCCCGACGGTGCAATCCAACTGGAGCCAGCCCTCGAAGAGCGTGATGGCGAAGCTTAGCTCGACGATCACACCCAGCATGATTAATGACGTCGAGTTCGGCTACGGGCATAACGCCATCATCACGACGCTGGGCGGCACCAAGGCCAGCATCGTTCCGGCACTGCAAACGGCGTATCCGGCGACTTTCCCGGCATCGCTGAAGGAAGCGGACGCGTTCTTCGGCAACTGGGGCGGATTCAACCCGTATGGCTCCTATGAGGGCGAAGCTTCGTTCTGGAACATCGCTCCTTACAAGAACCACGAAGACCTTTACACCGTTCAGGACAACCTGTCCAATGTGCGCGGCAACCACACGCTGAAGGCAGGTTTCTTCTACGGAAACAACATCAAGGTGGAAGATTCCGGCAACGGACAGGACCGTCCGAGCTTCCCGAATGGCCCCATTTACTGCGCGGCAGGCCAGACGGGACCGCCAGCCGCTCCGACGGCGGGGGTGCCGGCGTGCGTACAGACGAACAACTCGCTGGCCAACGTGCTGGTTCCGGGCACCGGCGCCTCACCACAGGTCTTTGCCAGCATCGGCGAGAACAGCACGGACATCACCGCTCAGGTGAAATGGTACGACTATGAGTGGTATCTCTCGGACAGCTGGAAGCTCAACAAGAATGTGACAGCCGAATTCGGTTTCCGCTGGTCCTTCTATCGCGAGCCATTTTCGGCCGATAATCAATGGGCGAACTGGAGCCTGGCGAACTGGAGCGCGTCAGAGGCAACGTCCAATAAAACCGATGCATGCAATGGGTTGATCGTCCAGCCCGGCACCCAACCCTGCCAGGCAGCGAACAAGCTGTTCGCAAGTCTGGGTGTACCGTTTAACCTGTCCAACGGAACGCAGGGGTCGAATAAGGCCCTGATCCCGCAGTCGAACCACGACATTGCTCCCCGGTTGGGCATTGCGTGGGACATCTTCGGGAACGGGAAAACGGCACTCCGCGCAGGCGGCGGGCAGTTCTTCCAGAGAGAGCTGGTGGGCCAGGATGAAGGAATGGAAAAGGGAGATCCCTTCTCGCTGGCGGCAAGCTCCAACCGTCCGCTGGATTCGGCAACCAGTTGGGTCTGCGGGACTACCGGCTGCACTACGGCGGCGGGCTTTGCGGGCGGATCGGTTTCTCCGAACTTCGCGAGAATCCCGCATGCTGTGACGCCGAACAGCTGGCAGTGGAACGTCACTATCGAACAGGAACTGCACCGGAATACCTCGCTGCAACTCGGGTACGTGGGGAACACTGGTGAACACCTGACTTCGATGCTGCAATTCAACCCGATCCCGCAATCGGACTGGGCGGCGGCCGTGTTCAACAGCAACGGCACCGGAACGAACCCGTATCGGCCGGCCTTCAACTTCGGGCAGATCAATGGGTTTGGGCGTGAAGGGCATGCCACCTACCACTCGTTGCAGGCTTTATTCCGCTCACAGGTGGGCCCGTCAACGTTCCAGGCTGCGTACACCTGGGGACACTCGGTCGGCGATGTGGAAGAGGACAACTCCTCCGGCAGCGCCAACCAGGAGATCCAGACTTACGGGGCAGAAAGCAATCTGGACAAAGGGAACACCAACATCAACCGTCCGGATATCTTCGTGGCAAACGAGGTTTATTACCTGCCGAAGTTTGCTAATCAGAACAATTTCGTCAAACAAACGGTCGGGGGGTGGGAGGTCAACGGGATCATCGATGCGGTCCACGCGAGCTCTTTGACCATCTTTGCGAACGGAAGCTACAAAGACGCCAACAACCCGACGGGCGCGATTTCCCAACTGATCGGCACCGGCTACGTCGGCAACAACCGTCCTCTGGTGACCGGGCAGGGTTGCAACACGGGAGAAAAGACCAACCACGTTGTAAACTCCGGGGCCTTCACCCTGGTCGGGTACGCACTGGGAACCATTCCGAGCAACATCGAGCATCGCGGCTATTGCTACGGCGCTCCGACCGAGGACTGGGACTCTCAGTTAGCCAAGAACTGGATGGTTAAGGAGAAGTACAGAATTAAGTTCGCTATGGACTTCTTCGACTTCCTCAATCACCCGAACTTCAACAGCGGCGGACTGGAAGGCGAAGGCTACACGCCGAGCGTGATCGCCTGCGGCACCACTGCTTGCTCTCCGACGAACAATGTGGTCACGAGCCAATCGGCCGGCGTGAACCTCGGGCAGCCAAGCAGCTTGCAGACGGCCAAAGGCAACCGCGAGCTGCAATACTCTCTGAACTTCTCGTTCTAGGACGAGAGCTTCAGGGCCTGATGGTTGAACCAATACGAAAGCTGCGGAGCGCTGGTACAGGCTCCGCAACTTTTTGTTGAGTAGAATCGACACAACTTTCTCCATGTGGTTGACCCCCTCGCCCCTTGTACCTCGATTGAGACAGGCTGCGGTGCATTTTTACAGTTCCTCCACAACCCAAGTTAACCGCATGGACTGTGGAGCGCAGAGTATTTCAGAGGTTCCCTAAAAAGGCCGTTGACCGTCTGCGACTACAGGTTTATAATCGCGTTGATTTTTTGATTTACGGGAGTGCTAACCTCTGGTTCGGCTCCGCTAAGAAGAAGACCAGGGTTCCCGTGTGTGGCATTGCCGGTGGTGAGGTCCCTGCATCGATCATCGGCATAGTGTTCACGCAGTAGCAGCCTGCAAAGGAGATTTGTTATGTTCGTAAGTGTATGCCGGGTATTTGGTGTGGCAGCCGCTATGTTGCTTTTGCTTTGCACGGTGGCGCGTCCAGCGTTCGGTGAGAGCTATAACGCCACTCCGTCTTATATGACTGCCGATTGTAATCAAAACGGGAGCGGGACGATATTTTGTTATTCGGGCGTTGTGGCGGGACTTCCTTCCGTATCCGCCAACGGTGCAACGGCCAACCTCGATTTTGCGTGGAATTTCAGCAGTTATCGGGGGGGGTGTGAGGATAATCTCCAGTATCAATCCGACGATGAGCGTGCTTGGACTACTCTCTATAGCATAGCGGGCTCAAACACAGGCGTGTCAGGGCTTGGTGATCCGATGTATTTCAATGTCAACGTCTCGAATCTATCCTCTTTGCAGTTCCGCTTCCAGATGGTCGCCTCTACTGGAGGAGGGGGCGGCTATGCGTGGTGTGGGGGGACTCTGAACGACGTTTCGGTAACACCGTACTAAAGAAGCGCTGGAACCTCATCGCCGTTCCCGGGTGTGGTCGCCGGAGCGCCGTCTCTGGGACAGCCAACCAGCTTGCAAACTGTCAGAGGCAACCGCGAGCTGCAATACTCTCTGAACTTCTCGTTCTAGGACGAGAGCTTCAGGGCCTGATGGTTGAACCAATACGAAAGCTGCGGAGCGCTGGTACAGGCTCCGCAGCTTTTTGTGGAGTAGAATCGACACAACTTTCTCCATGCGGTCGCCCCCCTCGCTCTGTGTATCTCGATTGAGACATGCTGCGGTGCTTTCTTGCCGGTTGGATTGGCTGGCGTTCTTCGCCTTGTTCGGAGTTATTTCTTTCGGGGCGGCGCAGTCAACCTCGCATCGGCCTGCCGACGCCCACAAGGGGCAATCGGCGCCCGATGAGCTCGAGACGCGTGTAGCAGCCGCGGAGCAGGCGCGCAGCTCCGGCGACGCATCGACGGTTGCGGCTGCGAATCGTCTGGTGATCGCGTCGGCGTTGCGTGAACTTGCTGGTTTGAAACTGGTGGAATCGGACTATACCGGGTCCATTGGGCTCTATCGCAGCTCGATGGAATTTGAAGACAGCCCTGCAATCGATGAGCCTTTGGGCTATGCCGAGCTCCAGTCAGGGCATCTGGACGAGGCTATTGAGTTAGCGGAAAAAGCGCACAGTGCAGAACCTGACAATCTCGGTGCGGACAGGCTGCTAGCCAGCGCACTCGACCAGAAGGGGGAGTACGTCAAAGCAGTTGAGCCCTTCACGCGGATTGCGACGGCCGAACCTACGGTCGATAACCTGTATCCGCTGGCCGAGTGCCTGCTGCAAACGAAGAGGCCGGAAGACAAGCAGCGGGCAATTGAGGTTTTCGCGCAGATGAAGCAAATCGCTGGCGACAGCGGGTCCCTCCATGTACTGATGGGACGGGCGTTTCGCGATGGGGGCGATATGCAGGGCGCTATTCGCGAATTTCAGCGTGCCATTGCAATCGATCCGCGTACACCGCACGCCCACTACTTCCTCGGACTGGCTCAGCTCTATCTGAACGACTGGAAGCCTACTCCGGCGATCGAAACGGAATTAGAGAAGGAGGCCGAGTTCTATCCCAACGATTATCTGGCTAACTACATGCTGGGTCTGACCACGTCTGGAGAACGCAAGTACGAGGAATCCGATAAGTACCTGACTGCCGCAGCGCGCATCGATCCTGCATCGCCCGACCCGGCTCTCTATCTGGGCATGAACGCGTATGCCGAAGGCAAAACGGATCGAGCGGAGGCGATGATGCGCAGGGCGATCCAGCTGACGGGCAGCGACGAGGAGCGCACCAATTATCAGATTCGCCGGGCCTATGTCGATCTGACCCGCATTACGGCTCAGAGCGGGCGTACGGAGGAGAGCAATGCTTTTGCCGCGAAGGCACGCGAGCTGCAGAACAAGATCATGGTGCAGACGCAGCAGGAAGTGAGCCGGACGCAGGCCGAGAGCGGCAACGGGATGGGTGCGGCGGTGGTGCCGTTGACCCGCCGGCAGGAGGACCAATCGGCGCCCGCTGTACGCAACAACGACGATGCTCCTGGGACCCGGAGGTTGACTGCGGCGCAGCAGGCGGCAGCGAGCGATCGGGAGCGGGCACTGAAGTCGGTGCTGGCTCTTGCCTACAACGACCTGGCAACGGCCGACGCCATTCAGAAGGACTATCCTGCGGCTCTCAGTTTCTACCAGCAGGCTGAGCATTGGGATCCCGGTCTGCCGGGCCTCGAGAAGAACCTTGGCCTCTGTGCCTTTCGCACGAAGGACTATGCGGAGGCCACACGCGCGCTTTCGGCGGCGCTGCGGGAGGGCGACAATTCGTCGGCGGTGCGCGGGATGCTGGGTCTGTCGTGGTTCGCCACGGACAAGTATGCCGATGCCGCGCGCACGTTTGAGCCTCTTGGGTCAGTCGGCATGACGGACAGCGAGACGGGCTATGCCTGGGCCGCTTCGCTGGCTCACACCGGCGATATGAAGAAAGCTACCGAGGTGCTAGCCGCTTATGAGTCGCAACCGCGTGCGCCCGAGACGCTGCTGCTGGTGGGCCAGCTCTGGACCGAGATTGGCGATTATGCGCGCGCGGTCGCGACGTTCGAGCGCGCCCTCGAGTCGGATGCGAATCTGCCGCGGGCGCATTTCTACGAGGGTTTGGCCTACATTCGCTGGGTGCATTGGCCGGAAGCAGCAAAGGAATTTGAGGCCGAGCTGGACGTCGTGCCTGAAGAACCGGATGCATTGTACCACCTGGGGTTTGTCGACCAGCAGGAATCGAAGATCGACGAGGCGCTTGCACTGTATCTTAAGGTAATTGCGGCAAACCCTGACTACGCGAATGCGCAGTATGAAGCGGGAAAGATTCTACTTGATCGCGGTGACTTCGCGAACGCGGCGGCGCATCTCCAGGCCGCAGCGAGCCTCAGCCCGGACAAGGATTACATACACTATCAATTGCAGTCGGCCTGGCGGAAGCTGGGCCGGAACGCGGATGCGGACCGCGAACTTGAGATCTACAAGGGACTCAAAGCGCAGGCGCGCGCACGTGTTGCCGATGCAATCCGGCAGCAAAGCCATTAGGAAAGGAAATCCGACTCGTTTGTTCATTCGATGGTTGAGGTCCCTGCGGCCCGTTGCTGTTGCATTCTGCGCGATGAGTGTCGCCGCCGCACAGATGGGCGAAGGTCATCCGACACCACCGCCGCCGCCGCCGGGCGCGAAGTCGACAAAGTGCAGCGGGCGCACGATTCCGCAACTCGAAGACGTCACGGCATCCACGCATATTACCTTCACGCATGCATCCGATCCATCGAAGAGATACATCATGGAGTCGATGAGCGGGGGAGTGATACTGATCGACTATGATCGCGACGGCTGGCCGGATATCTACTTCACCGATCAGCCTACGGTCGATCAGGCGCTCAAGGGAGTGAGTGCTCAGGGAGCGCTTTACCACAACAATCACGATGGCACTTTTACCGATGTCACCGCGAAATCCGGGTTGAATACATCGTGCCTTGCTAATGGAGGCGCGGTTGGGGATTACAACAACGACGGCTGGCCCGACTTGTATCTCACATGCCTTGGAGGGAACGTTCTGTACCGCAACAATGGGGATGGCACGTTCACTGACGTCACGGAAAAGGCTCATGTTCGCGATGGGCGCTACTCCACAGGGGCGGCTTTCGGCGACTACGATAACGATGGCTTTGTCGATCTGATGGTTGTTAACTATGTCGATTTCCATTTGGACGACATGCCGAAGTTTGGGAGCGCGTCGTTCTGCAAATACAGAGGGCTGGATGTGCAGTGTGGACCGCGAGGGCTGCGCGGCGCCGGCGACTCGCTCTTTCATAACAACGGGGATGGCACATTTACCGACGTATCGAAGGCGGCTGGGGTCAGCGACCCCGATGGATATTACGGGTTAGGCGTGGTATGGGAAGATTTCAATAACGTCGGGAGACCGGATATTTATATCACGAATGACTCAACTCCTAAGTATCTGTACAAGAATCTGGGGAACGGTAAGTTCGAAGATATTGGGTTACAATCGGGCACGGCGGTGAGTGAAGACGGCTCTGAACAGGCTTCTATGGGGATTGCTCTGGGGGACTACAATCACACTGGCCGTCAGTCAATTCACGTTACGAATTTTACGGACGAGAACGATCTACTTTACCGCAACCAGGGTAACTGGGACTTTGACGAGGTTTCCTACCCGTCCGGAGTAGCGCTTCCGTCGTTGCCATGGGTGAAGTGGGGAACGGCCTTCGTCGATCTGGACAACGATGGCTGGCTGGACCTGATCACCGTGACCGGCCACGTGTATCCGCAAGTGGATCAACTGCCATCGGGCGGTGGATATCGCCAGCCGAGCCTGCTGCAGCTGAATCAGAAGGACGGGACGTTCTGCGACGCGAGCGACGAGGCCGGACCGGCGTTGATGGAGCGGCGTGTCTCGCGGGGTCTGGCCGTTGGCGATTTGTTTAACGATGGCAATATGGATGTAGTGGTTGAAGATCTGGATGGCAAGCCGATGATTCTGCGGAATCACGGCGTGCCGGGGCGACACTGGGTGAGCTTCGAGCTGGACGGCACGAAGAGCAATCGGGCAGCGCTCAACGCGCGCATCAAAATTGTCGCTGGAGGGATGACGCAGACTGGCGAAATCCATAGTGGCGGGAGCTATCTATCGCAGAACGACCTTCGCGTTCACTTTGGCCTGGGTGCGGCCACGAAGATCGACAAGGTGGAGATTCACTGGCCTTCGGGGTTGGTGGAAAACTTTACCAACCTCGCTGCCGATCGCTTTTACAACGTCCTCGAGGGCAAAGGCGTTGTTGATCCCAGCGTAGCCAGACCTACACTGGTGAAGCGTCCTTGAGAGCAGGGCAGAGGCTACGGCTTGCTTCCGGCGGGGCTGGCATTCAGTGCTTTGGCGCTGTCCTGCTGGTAGCGTTCGAGGAGTTTCCGGAGGTTCGTCGCTAACTCGTCACTGTGTTCCTGCAGGGCGAGATCGAGCGCTCTTCGCACTGCTTCGACGGCCTGCGCGGATCGACCGGTTTTGTCATAGGCCTGCGCTAACTCGGCGAGACAGCGCCAGTTCTTGCTTTGGCTTAGTTCGACGGACTTTTCCAGCGGCGCAACGGCCCCGGTATAGTCTCCGCGAGTCTCAAGAATGTAGCCCAAATTGAAGCGATACTCGGCGGAATCCGGGAGAAGCTCGACGGCTTTCTGCAGTTGCTCGACTGCTGCATCCGTCTGTCCTGACTCCGCCAGGGCCTGGCCGAGATGATTGTGTGCATCGGGAAGGTTGGGGTCGAGGGTGACGGCTCGCTGCAGGTGCTCCATTCCCTCCTGTTTATTTCCGCTGTCGAAAAGCACGGTTCCGAGGTCCGTTTCGGTGGCGGCAGAATCCGGTTTTAGCGACAGCGACTTCCGCCAGGTCGCAATGGCCTCGTCCGTATCGCCATTATTGGCGAGCGAGACGGCGAGGTGGTCGAGCCAGGCTGCACTTTTGGGGTTGAGTGCGCAGGCCCTGCGGTATTCCTCCAGAGCTTCGCGTTCCTGGCCATTGGCTGAGAGGGCGGAGGCCAGGCCGTAGTGCGCGAGGGGATCATCAGGATCGCGCTGGATGGCTCCGCGCATCGCTTCAATGGCCCGCGGATACTGCGCGTTCTCGATGGAAGCGTAGGCGTCATTGAAGAGGCGGTAGAACTCCGTCGCCTGAGGGTCGATTTTCTCCAGGCCGCCCTGCGGGATATTCAGAAACTCGGGAATGTTGACGGCGCGGTTGGCCGCCGTCGTGTTGTCGACCAGGATGGCTGGAGAGTCATCGCCCTGAGCGTCGATGTGCGTGAGCATCAGCTGCGTGTAGGGGGAGCGGCCTTTGGATGAAAACGCGAGCCATCGCCCGTTGGGCGAGAAGGTGTGCCAGGAATTCATCCTTGGCGTGTTGCAGGTCATGAGCCGGGCCTTGCCGCCCGCGAACGGGACGATGAAGAGCCGGCTGTCGGGACGCATCAACAAGCCAGTGCGGTTTTGGACCCAAACGATCCACTTGCCGTCGGGAGAGACCTTGGGGAAGTTATTGCTCATGCCGTTGTTCGAGGCGCCAAGCACAGGGACGGCCATCCCGCCGTTGCCATTGTTGAACGGAATCCTATAGAGGTCGTACTGAACCAGCGGCTCCTTCGGATCGTTTGCGCAGGTCGGCTTGGGAGCGCCTGGGGGGTAGGGATCGACAGCTTTGGCGCGGCTGTAGATCAGGTATTTTCCATCCGGCGACCAGAAGGCGCTGGTTTGGACAAACGCCGGATCGTTGGCTCCGGGCAGCGGACGCAGCTTCTTTTTGTCTCGGTCATACCAGGCCAGAATGCCGCGCGTGGGAAAGAAGACCTGGGTGAAGGCGAGGTTCTGATAATTCATGCTGAACAACCGGTTGACCACGCCGGCGGCAAATCCTGGAGCCTCGGCGCCGTGAGTATCTTTGGTTCCCGGCGGAGCGATGGACGTAATCACGTATTTCCCGTCGGGGGAGACCTGCGACATAAACCCGAACCGCTTCACGGTGGGGTCAGAGGTCAGGGGCCCGGCGTCTTCTTTGAAGGAGGCCCAGCGCAGCACGTCACGGTTGGTGATGGTCATGTCTTTTGACGTCGAGACGAGGGCGTAGAGGCCCTTGTCGTTGCGCGGCCCATCCATGTCGAGGCCCATGGTTTTGCCATCGCGCGAGAAGGAGTGGCAGTTGGCGCAGGTGGGCAGATTTTCCATGACGGTGTGGCTGCGCGGCTGACCGATGTCGCGCAGTTCCCACTTGATGAGGGGCAGAGCGGTGGGTGGTAACGGCTGAATTGCGCCCGGTCCGACGAGCGGCGCAATCATCAGAGGAACGTCGCGATAGAAGATCGGAGCACCGACCGGATCAGGCGAAGTGGAGATGGTTATGCTGCCCAGTGACAGTAGCTGCGCCGTATCGGCGTCTGCGTATCCGGTGATCCGGACCGTTGCAGGCGCTTTGACGGTAAGCTGCTTGATTTGCTCCCAGGTTTTTTCATTCGGCTTCCAGGTGTGGGTGGATTGTTGATCCGGGGTCCATTCAAGGCTGGTGCCGGCTCGGGTATCGAGCTCGCCGGGCTGCATGTACTCTCCCGCACTGTTCACGCGAAGGGTCTGGCCATGGCCGCCAAAGGAGACTTCGATGGTCCAGTGGCTTGCCGTACTGGGGTCGTGCCAGAGAAACGTAGGTGCGGTGATTTCGGGTGGGAAGATGGAACCGGAGAGTGGATAGTCGATGGTGAGCTTTGCCGCGCCGCTTGCCGGTTGCGAGGCGGCCCTCGCGTGGAAGGGCAAGAACGCGAGGCCTGCGAGGAGAACCGAACCAACGAGGAGACCGGAGGCAAGAATAACTCGACTCAGTCGCGTTTTCATAGGCCTCCTGGCTCGCAGAAAGCTGCGCGGCGAATGCAGCCAGATAATTGCATGCAGATTACAGGGCCACGCAGGCCGGGTTCGGTGTCGTTCGTCACATTGGCGGAGACGTCTTTAGCGCGCCGGTGTGACGCGAACGGTGGAGGCGAAAAGGTGGTAGTTCGAGAAGGTCGCATTGTTGAGGCACAGCATGGTTCTGGCGGGAGCAACTTCAGTAGGTGGAAAGCGGATGAGCGTGAGGGCCACGCCGCGCACGGGGCAAGTGTAGAGGCGCCCGCCAATCTCCACTGTGCCGTACTGGACCAGGATGTCGGCCCGGGCGAGGCGACCCGAGTGCGGCAGCTCCGATTCGATAGCGATGCGCAGGACGGTTCCGGTGGCGGGGTCGATGGAAATGGAACCGTGATAGGCAGGGGTGCCCTTGTAGCAGTTGAGCTGCGCGTCGGCCATATCGTTGATGTGCCGATAGGAGTTGAGGCGCGGCGCTTCGATCCAGCAGAAGTTCACCGGATAATGGGAGGCATCCTGAGGTATCTGGAAGTGAAAGACCGCGGTCGTGCCGGCGGGGGTTTGTTCCCAGTGGCTAAAGGTCATCTGCCCCTTCAATGCATCGGTGATGGCAGTGGCCAGGACCGGACCGAATTCGCCGGTGGTGGTGAGACCGTCCGGGGATGCGTGGGGCTTAGGTGCTGAAACGTCCGTGGCAGTCCCCTGGTCGGACACCTCGTGTCCGTCGCGATACGTGATTTGCTGGGTGAACGTGCCCGCCGGATGCAGATTTCTGTGCTCGGGATACCAGCCGCCGAGAGAAATCTGCAAAGGCCGATCATCAAAGCTGCTCGTTGTCCGAGTCGCAAAGAAATCCGGCATGCGGCGCATGGTGATCGCGGCAAATTCGATGGCCTTGCGCAGCATCTGCTCGCGGTCTGCGGCGTCCGGCGGAGGTTTTGCGGGCAGCTCAGCGGGAGGAGGGTCGAGGAAACTCGAAACATCGGCCTGGAGGTCGAGGGCTTCGATGGTCTTTGAACCGGGCTGGAGAGCGGCCTCCATTTTGTTCAGAGTCGGCGGTGACAACTGTTCCGTTAGCTCGACAGCTGCGACTTTGCCCGCTATATCGCCGTCGGACTTGTGCGCGGTTTTCTGCGCCGTGAGCAGGTTGCGCAACTGATCGACGGTCATCTGCTGGGCGTGGAGCGGGGGACAGATCATTGCGGCGAGGATTGCAACCAGCATCGGCCTGGTCACGGATGTACTCCTTGCCGGTTAGCTCGCCGGCACAGTAATGGGCATCTCGATGGTGCCCACTTTATGGCTGTTCTGATCGTTGACCCCCAGCAATACGACGTAGGTTCCCGGCTTCAGGGCCAACTGCTGACGAAAGGCGATTCCAGCGGACAGGATGAATGTATACTTCCGCGGATCGAGGTCGATGTTCAACGTGCCCGAAGTCTGCGGCAAGTTCTTCGGCTGATGCGTTGCATTGCTGTAAGCGATCATCTGGACGAAGAGCTTGGCCTGGCGATGTCCGCTCGGCGTCGCAGTGAAAGCTACGTCAGCAGCATTAATGTTGGACTCGACGAGCAATCCCGGATGCTGCGGATCGGGTGGCAGAATCCTGGAGTGCAGCGTGAGCGCCGTCTGCTCCGGGAAGCCCGGCACCATGGCGCGCTGGAAGTCATCGCCCGGCTCCTTTCTTCCTTCATCGGGAGTGGCGAGATATCCCTTCCGGTAGCTCAGGGAATCACCGGGCGCAGCCTCGACACGAATCGCGCGGAACTGGCCATTCCATTTCTGGTTCGTTGGCGAGTAGGCCAATGTGTACCAGGTGGCATTGTCGTCCATGGTGCGTTGCATCGCACCGGCCACATCGTTGGTTCCGAAGATCGCTTCGCCGCCGGTACGACCGGCGAGAAGATTCATCTCGTCTTTGAGATTGCCGAGGTTGAAGAACACATCTCCTGGACCAGCGGTATTCGATCTTGCCGGGACCGCAACGATCCCCAGAATGCTGGTGGGATACAGCGCGATCCGTGCATCGGAAAGTAAGTTGGCGGTCTCCTCCGCCCCTCTCTCCAGCCTTCCCCCCATGTTTCCTTCCGGAGACCCACTTTGCAAGCCTCCCGCAGGTCTAGTGGTCAGGGGAAAGCTCTCCGAGATCCAGTAGAGACTCTTTCGCCCCGGATAAGGCTTCACCGTCCGCGCCAGCTCCGCCAGGGCCGATACGGTGCTGGTGGTACGAGCACTGTAGTCGTTTTTCTCAGAAACTTTCATGCCGTTGATCATGGCTCCCGAGCCCCCGGCCTGGCGAGCGAATTCAGCCGCCATCTCAAGGTCCAGGGCCGTTTCCGTCCTCGATGGGTCGTGGCCCTGGTCTTTCGGGACCAGCATTTTCGACGCCGCAGCCGCCAGTTCCGGACTACCGGTGACCCCCTGCGTCATCTGCAGCCCGCTCGTCAAAGTGAACAGAGCTACGTGCTCGCCCGGCGGCCTGTTCCGCAGAAACTTGAGCATTTGCTGTATGGCGAAAGTCTGATCGTCATTCGGCGTGTTCAGCAGATCGAACAGAAGAATCGTCATCGGATTCGATTCACCGACGGCGGTCTCATTCGTGAACGCGTCTCTCCTCCGGCCGAGGTCCGCCGGGGGCGAAGTCGGCGCGGCGGCGGGCTTCGGCGTGTCCGCGCGGAAGAACGCAATCTTCTCCGGCTGGCCGTCCTCGAAAAGCCTGAAGTCCTCCTGCGTGAGTCCGCGAACCACATTGCCGTGCGCATCGCGCACCACCACGTCGACATAAACCAGGCGGGCACTCGTGTGAAAAGTGGGATTGGTTTCGGTGGGGCCCGAGGCGGTTGCTTGAGGCAGAGCAATTGCAGGGAGCAGAAAGAAAGCAGCAATTCGAAGAAGTCGTAACATGGCTTCTCTCCGTAGCCTTCCAGAGATCGTGTGCAGAAGCGCAGGTTCCCTTCGATCCCGCCCGGCAACTTTAATCGGCGGGAACTGTAATCGGCATTTCCAATGTGCCGAGCCTTTTGCTGTTCACGTCGTTCACGCCCAGCAGGAGGCGGTATTTCCCCGGCTTCAGGTCCATTTGCTGAGGGAATGCGATGCCGGCTTTCAGAATGAATTCATACTTCTGCGGATCGAGATCGATGTTGAGGGTGCCCGAAGTCTGCGGAAGAGTTTTTGGCTGATTTTCGGCATCGCTGAACGCGATCAGCTGGACGAACAGCTTCGCGCGACGATGGCCGTCGGGCGTGGTGCTGAAAGCCACATCGGCGGTATTGATCGTGGATATGAAGTGCAGTCCTGGATGCTGCGGATCAGGGGGCAGGATCTTCGACTGGAGCCGCAGCCCGGTTTCCTCGGGAACTCCGGGCTGCATGGCGCGCGCAAAGTCCTCGCCGGAATCGGCGGCCGCGGCATCCGGAGTGGCAAAATAACCGCGCCTGTAGATGAGGTTCAGGCCGCCGGCCGCATCCACGCGGATGGCTCGGAACTGGCCGTTCCACCTGGCGTTAGCAGGCGTATAGGCCAGCGTGTAGTAGCTGGCGCTTTCGTCCATGGTGCGGCGCATGGCTCCGGCAATATCGTTGTTTCCGAAGATGGCTTCGCCGCCGGTGGCGAGCGCCAGGTCGTTCATTTCGACCTTGAGGTTATTCAGAGTAAAGAAGCCGCCGCGTGGGTCGCCAGGATTGTCTCCGCCAAACTCGGTAGTCGAAGTCACGGCGGCGCTGGAGGCCTGGGAGGCCAATCCGAAAATGCTAACGGGATACACGGCGATGCGGGCGCTGGCCATGCGGTTGAGAGTGTCTCGCATCTCGTCCCTCGAGGTTTGACTGAAATGACCCTGGAGACCGATGAGGGCGGTATTGAACTGGGCGGCCGAGCCCGACGATGGATCGGTATTGAGCGGAGCTCCCACAATTTCGATCGACAGGGGGAAGCTTTCCGAGAGCCAGTAGAGGCTCTTGCGTCCTGGATAATCCGACATGGAGTGCGCCAGCTCGCCAAGCGCCGAGATGGTGCCCCGCGCCCGAATTTCGTAGGCCTGGGAATCGGGTTTGGAGCCGGCATTGTCCGATGCCATGGGTCCGGGCAGGCTGGCGCCGGACGGCGCGGCTTGCCGTTTGAAGTTGGCCGCGACCTGATCGTCCTGCATGACCTCTGTCTTCGAGGTTTCGAGACCGAGTTGGGCCGGACGGAGCATTTTCGACACGGACGCCATCAGCGCTGGACTTCCGCTGAGCCCCTGGGTCATCTGCAAATCGTTGCTCAGCGTGAACACGGTAAGCTGCTCGCCCGGCGGCAGAGTGCGGAGAAACTTCAGCATCTGCTCGCGCCCGGTTAGCTGATCGTCCGTGGGAGTATTGAGCAGATCGAAGAGCAGAATGGTCATGGGCCGCGCCGCGCCGCCGGCGTTCACGTTGGAGAACTCAGTCATTGGCGGTGCCGGAACCGCTGCCGCCGGCGGAGGATTTTGGAGCTCCGCATGGTGCGCCGCAAAGAACTGGAGGGTTTGCGGCTTGCCGTCCTCGGTGATCCTGAAGTCCTGCTGCGTCAGGCCTGTCACTACCCGCCCGCTTTTGTCGCGCACCAGCACATCGACGTACACCAGGCGAGTGGTCACCTTGAGAGTCGGTGGAGGCGCGGCGCCTGTGCCGGTTTGCTGGGCCAGAGCAACAAGCGAAAACAACGAAAACGCTGTCAGCGAAATGGATCGGAACATGGCCACCATGACCTCCGGCAAACGAACGGTTCTTGCCAGCCCTTACTGTCGTGCCACGGACTTCAAGCCGCGGAAGACTGTAAGTAAGACGGCGGCCGAGCGCATTTCGGTTCTGATTATACTGACCACCGTCGCGCGAAACACTGGTCTGCTTGTGCTGCAGAGAAGACGTGCGAGTGCGGAAATAGTTCCCTCTGTCTTTGCCATTTCTTTTCGTTGAGCGCAACGATCTGCCTCTCAGGGATGCGCGGTTTGGGCAGCTTTCTGCGCGTCGTTCAATCGCGAAAATGTCTCTCGCTCCCGCTGTGCTTTGTCCGTCATCTTCGCCCTCGCATAGGCTCTGGCGAGGTTGAAGTGAATCTCGGGGCTTTCGGGGCTCAGAGTGCTGGCGATCTCCAGTTCGCGGATTGCTGTGTTCAGGTCGCCGGTCTCGAGGCTGGCTCGCCCGAGCAGGTAATGGGCGCTGACCGAGTCATGATTCAGATCGAGAGCGCATTGCGCCCATTGGACCGCGGGCGCCGGGTTGCTCTGGCGGAGCGCGATGGAGGCGAGGCTGACGCAGGGCAGCTCGCTGCGCGGCGAGATGGTCCGCTCCGCCTGCATCTGCGCCGTCGCCTGGTCGAACTCGGAGAGGGCGATCAGCGCGGTTCCGTAGGCGTAATGGAGGAACGGCGCGCTGGGGTAACGGTCGAGCAGGAGTTTGAATTGCGGGAAGGCCTGGTCGTATTGGCTCTGCTCCAGAAGAATGGCAATGCTGCCTGCGGCGGTAACCAGATCTGTTTCGGTCGCGGTGGTCTGGTCGGGAAACTCGGCTCGACGAAGCAGCGCGAGGCCCAGGGCAAATTCGACTTTGGGTTGCAGTGGGCTGGCCGGATGCCACGCGGTGGCCAGGATGGTTTCGGCCTCGTCGAATCGGCCGGCGTGCACGAGCAGGATTCCGTAGGTGTATCGGGCCTGATCGATGGATTCAGAGCTGGCGTTCAGGCCGAGTTTCGCGCTGCGGTCCAGATGAATGAGTGCGTTGTCGTAGTCTTTTAGCGCAAACTCGCACAATCCGAGCAGCGCCCAGCCCGTGCCGCTGGAGGGATTCGAGGCCAGCCACGCCTTCAGGTCGGCGCTGGCCGCAGGGTAGTCCGCAGCCACGTACTCCCCAAGCGCCTGCTTCCATCGCGCCTGCGCTTCGTCCGCCTGCACGTTCTTGTTGGCGTAGAGCTGGACGATGCGCTCCTCGGGTTGAGTCTGGGCAGGCGGGAGGGCCGCTGCCAACTCGCGCTCCTTCGCCGCTTCGGTGGTTCTCCCGACAGCATCTGCCGCCTGGGCCAGCATCTGGTGGGCCTCGGCGTCGTTGGGAAAGAGGCGCACTGCGGTCTGGGCCGATTGAAGGGCGTCGCTCAGTGCGTGCTGCTGAAGCTCGAGGCGGGTGGCTTCGATCCAGGGAAGAGGGCTCTTCGGCGAGATGCGCGTTTCGGCCTGGCACTGCTCCAGGGCAGCGGGGGCCATTCCTGCTCTGGCCAGGGAGCGGCAGGTTGCCAGGTGAAGCCAGGGAACTGTGGGGTGCGCGCGGAGAAGCGCGGCGAAAGCTTTCGGGTCATCGCTGAACGCCGCGTCTCCGGCTGCCAGAACCAGCGCTTCCTGCGAGGGGTCGATGCGCTGGGGCAGCAGCGGGACGCGCAGCGTAGCCAGGCCCAGCGCGAACTTCGCCTGTTGGGGCACGGTACCGGCGCCAAATCGGGTCTTCAGCAGTATGGACGCGCGGTCGAACTCTCCTGCTCGAATCCAAAGGAGGGCAAGATGATATTCGGAGACGCGGGCAATCTCGTCGTCATCCTGCATTCCGAGCTTTTGACCTTGCTCCAGATGTCTCAGGGCAGCGTCGTAATCGCCGGTCTCATACTCCGACAATCCGAGAACGCCCCAGGCGATGCCAAGATTTGGCGCAAACACTGTTACTTTTTCGAAGGTAGATTTGGCATCGCCGAACTGGCCGGTGCTGTACTGCAGCATGCCGAGGTTCCACCATCCTTCTTTCCAGTCAGGCTGCAGAGTTAGCGCCCGCTGGTAGTCGCGGATGGCGTCGGCGGTCTTACCGGCTTCGTTTTCGCTCGCGGCCTGGTCCTTCAGGCGGGCAAATTCGGGCGAATCCGCGGTAGCGGCGGTTGGGGACTGGGGTGGTGGGGCGGATTGCGCCCAGGCCGGGCCCGCCCACGGTGATAGAGCAAATCCGAGGCAAATGGACCTAAGTGCCTGCTGTGGCATGGGGTGTATCCATCGCCAATTATACTGAGGGGTTTCGTGGCCTTTCGATCACAATACGGAGCCGTCCGGCCCTTCGGGGATTTTTCTCGCCGCAAGCTGCTCCGGAGTTTAGCGCTTGCCGCGGCAGGTTCGGCTCTCTATCGGACCCCGCTGAGCCAGGCTGCTGTTCCGCCGGGGATCTATCCCTTTGAGGAAGTGCCTGCCGAGAAGAGCGGCATTCGCTGGGTGCATGACGCGGGCCGATCCGCACAGAAGTATCTTCCGGAAAGCAGCGGAGCCGGCTGTGCCTTTCTTGACTACGACAACGACGGCTGGATGGATATTTATTTCGTTAACAGCGGTAAGTCAAACTTCTTTACGCCGGTTCGCCCGCTGCGGAATGCGTTGTATCGCAACAATCGCGACGGGACATTTACCGATGTCACGGAGAAGGCGCGCGTGCCGGGCGGGGGCTACGGACAGGGAGTCGCCGTCGGGGACTACAACGGCGATGGTTTCCCCGATTTGTATGTAACGCAATGCGGACGAAACATCCTGTATCGGAATAACGGCGATGGGACGTTTACCGATGTTACGGAACGAGCGGGAGTGGGCGCCGGCGGGTGGAGCACGAGCGCTGTCTGGTTCGACTATGACAACGATGGCCGGCTGGATTTGTTTGTGTGCCAGTTTGCCCAGTTTGAGTTATCACGCGGTTGCGCCACCGATGCTGCCGGAGTGCATCATTATTGCATTCCTACTACTTTCAGTCCCGAGCCCAGCTGGCTGTTCCATAACAACGGCGACGGCACCTTTACGGATGTTAGTAAGTCAACCGGAATCGCCGAGCACCTGGGGAAGGCGTGGGGCGTTGTGGCAGCGGACTTGAACAACAACGGCTGGATAGACCTGTTTGTCGCCAACGACACCGTGCCGAACTTTCTGTACATGAACCGCGGCGGCAAGTTCGAAGACAAAGGTCTCGAGGCCGATGTCGCGTACAGCAGAGATGGACGCGCCCGTTCGGGGATGGGAGTGGACGCGGCCGACTTCAATCAGGACGGGTGGATGGACCTTTTCGTCGCGAATATCGATGAGGAGGTTTTCTCCCTCTATCAGAATAATGGCGACGGCACTTTCAACGATGTTGCGACTCCGGTGGGCATCGGGATGTCGACTCGCTGGATGAGTGGCTGGGGTCTGAAGTTTCTTGACTACGATAACGACGGTGACCTCGACTTGATTGCGGCGAACGGGTTCCCGGATGAGCTGCTGCAGGAGGCCTCAGGGAGGATTCAGTGGCGGCAGCGATTGCTCCTCTTTCATCATGAGGGAAAGATGTTTCGGGATGTGAGCGCGGAGAGCGGGCCGGTATTTTCGCGGACTTTTCCCGCGCGCGGCCTGGCGATCGGCGATTTCGACAATGATGGCGGGGTCGATGTGCTGATTGTTCCCAACGATGAGGCGCCGCTGCTGCTGCACAATCAGGTTGGGCGTCGCAACAACTGGCTCGGGGTCCACCTGATTGGCCGGAAGTGCAATCCGGATGCAATCGGCGCCCGGGTTAGTTATCAGGCCGGGGACCTGAAGCGCTCGCGGGTGAAGGTTGGGGGCGGCAGCTTCTTATCGTCTCACGACCCCAGGGTGGTCCTGGGCATCGGCCAGAGAACGAAGATCGACAGCCTCGAGATTACCTGGCCCTTGCCGAGTGGCGAGGTGGAGCGGTTCTCCGACTTGCCGCTGAACCGGTACGTCACCATCGTCGAAGGCACTGGCAGGTGGAGCTAGCTCGATGAGCTGAGAATGTCTCGGGAAGGCGAAGATTCCGGCGTTCCGTGTCCTTGCGTGAGTCGTATAATTGTTCGCGGACGCGGAGGCACGCGATGAGAAGTAACCTGCTGATCTCCGGAATTCTGACTATTTTGTGTGTTACATGGACCGGTATGCGGGGGCAGGTAAGTCCCTCCACGGGGTCGAATGCCGGCGGCCCGGAATCGGCCAGCACGGTGGGTAAAGACGCGAATTTTGGCCAGCTCATGAACAAGCAGACGGGGAGCCTGCAGTTCTTCGGCAAGGTGGCGATGGCCGGCGGCAAGCTGCCGTGGGATCCGATTCCGGTGGTCGTGATCTGCGGCGACAAGGCGCGCTACAACACGGTGGCGGATGCCAAGGGGGCCTTTTACATCGCGCCTCCCGCCCGGAGCAGCGAGCTATCCCCGGAAAAGAAAGATCCCGGCCATGCGGCGCCGTCCGAGTTGATAGGATGCAGCGTCAGCGCGGTGGTGGACGGCTTCACATCCACGCGACTGACGATTGCCAACCGCACGCTGGAGGACGATCCCTCGCTGGGCACAATTACGCTGAGCCGGGATGAGCGCGCAGCCGGCTCCAGCGTGAGTTCGACAACGGCATCGGCGCCGGCTGAGGCTCTGAAGGAGTTCGATAAAGCCCACAACGACGACCTTGAGAAACACTTCGACAGCGCCCGCCACCACCTGAAGAAGGCGGTGAGTATCGATCCGAAATTTGCCGAGGCCTGGTACCATCTCGGCCAGGTCGACCAGCAGGGAAACAGCTCTCAGGAGGCTCTCAACGCCTATCAGAAGGCAGCGGCGGCCGATCCCAACTACATCGCGCCCTACGAGCCTATTGCAGAGCTTTCTGCTCTGCAAAAGAACTGGCAGGGGGTGACGGATGCCACCAATCAGGCATTGAAGCTCAATCCGGCCGGGACCCCGCAGATTTGGTACTTCAACGCTGTGGGCAATTTGAATCTCGGCAATCGCGCGCAGGCCGAAACCAGCGCCGAAACCGCCCTGTCGATGGATCCCAGCCACCGTGCTCCGAACACGGAACAACTGCTGGCTGTGATTCTGGCCGGAAGAGGCGAGTACGCGGGCGCCCTGGACCATTTGCGGCACTGCCTGACCTATCTGCCCCCTGGGCCCAATGTGGACGTGGTGAAGCAGCAGATCGCTCAGTTGGAGAAAGTAGTCACGCCGCCGGCGAAATAGCACCTGAATGACCGCCGCTGCAGCATCACATTTGTCGGCTTATTCGGGAGGACCGATGAAGAGCAAGATGCGGATTGCCGCAATTCTGAGCATTTTGTGTGTTCCATGGGCTGCCATGCGGGCGCAAACTCCCGCAATAGCGAACAGCGGCGGGGCTGAAGCCGTGAGCGACGTGGGCAAAGACGCCAATATGGAGATGCTGATGAACAAGCAGACAGGGAGCCTGCAGTTCTTCGGCAAGGTGGCGATGACGGCCGGCAAGTTGCCATGGGATCCCATTCCGGTGGTCGTGATCTGCGGTGCACAGGCGCGCTATAACACGGTGGCGGATGCAAAGGGAGCCTTTTACATCGTGGCTCCTTCCCGGGGCAGCGAGGTTATCTCGCAGAAGAAAGATCCTAACCACGTCGAGCCATCGCAGTTGGTGGGATGCAGCGTTACCGCGGTCGTGGAAGGATTCACCTCCACACGCCTGACGATCGCCAACCGCACGATTGAGGATGATCCTTCGATTGGCACAATTACGCTGACCCCGGATGAACGCGCGACCGGCTCCATCGTCAGCTCGACAACCGAATCGGCGCCGGCGGAGGCTCTGAAGGAGTTCGACAGGGCCCACAACGATGATCTTGACAAGCACTTCGACAGCGCTCGACAGCACCTGCAAAAGGCTGTGAGTATAGATCCGAAGTTTGCCGAGGCCTGGTACCATCTTGGCCAACTCGAACAGAAGGACAACCCTGAAGATGCTCTAACTGCCTATAAGAAGGCGGCGGGCGCCGATCCTAATTACATCCCACCCTACGAGCCCATTGCTGAGCTATCCGCTTTGCAGAAGAACTGGCAGGCCGTAGTGGATGCTACAAATCAGGCGTTGAGGCTCAATCCGGCTGGTACGCCGCAGATTTGGTACTTCAATGCCGTGGGCAATTTGAATCTTGGCAATCGTGCGCGGGCCGAAAACAGCGCGGAAACGTCCCTGTCGATGGACCCCAGCCACCGCGCGCCGAACACCGAACAGCTGCTGGCTGTCATCCAGGCCGGGAGAGGTGAGTACGCGGGCGCGCTGGAGCATCTGCTGCACTGCCTGACCTATATGCCGCCCGGACCTAATGTAGAAGTGGTGAAGCAGCAGATCGCTCAGCTGGAGAAAGTCGTGCCGCCGCCGGCAAAATAGCACCGGGCCAGCTCGTCAGTTTCGCGTGACAAACGGGTCTTTTGTAGCGCGTCCAACTTTACCGCTGGTAGAGTGATAGTGCTTCCCCTGCCGATGCATTCTTCCGGATGGAAACTGCCGCTGCTGGTTCTCACGTGCGGGGCTGTGATGGCAACCGCCCTTGCGCATGGGCCGGAGAACGCAGCACCCCCGGCGCCATCCACGACGCGTGAGCATCTCAAGCAGGCGGAGTGGTGGCCCACACGGCAAGTGGCGGATGAATCCCAGTTCGCGGGCGAGGTGGCCTGCGCCGGGTGCCACGCGGGCATTGCACGCACACAAGTGACAACCCAGATGGCGCGCACACTGATGCCGGCGGCCAGTTCAGCAGTCCTCTCCGCGCACACCGGCCCTATCTTCTCGTTTGGTTCCTGGCAGTACAAGGTTGGGCGCGCGAACGGTTCATTCATTCTCACCGTAAGCGATGGAACGCGTGAGCATGCGGAACCCCTGCAGTGGGCCTTTGGCTCCGGCGCCATTGCCCAAAGCTATCTCTGGTGGGAAAAGGGACAGCTCTACGAAAGCCGGTTCAACTACTTTGCCGATCTCCATGGGTTCGACCGGACTCCCGGACGGCTGGCGGCGCCGCCGGTCTCGCTGGAGATGGCGGAGGGGCGCAAGCTGGCCGAGTTCGAGGCCCGCGAGTGCTACTCCTGTCATGCGACCGCGCTCACCACCACCGAGCCACTGAGCGCTGCGCATTATGAGCCCGGTATCACCTGCGAGGCGTGTCACGGACCAGGACGCGCTCACATCGAGGCTATGGAGGCGGCGGATTTCGACAACATGAAGATCGTGAACCCCGCAAGACTCTCGCCCGCGGTGGCCGTGGATTTCTGCGGGGCCTGCCACTCGACGCCAAAAGACGCCGAGCTGATGGGCATTGTCGGCCCGCTCACTGCCCGTTTCCCCGCGTACCGGCTGGAGAAGAGCCGCTGTTGGGGTCAATCCGGCGATGCGCGCCTGACCTGCTTCGGTTGCCACAATCCTCATCAGCCGCTGGAACGCGATGCCGCCGGCTATGATGCGGCCTGCCTCCGCTGTCATGCGAACGGCTTGCCTGGTAACGCGCATGGAGCTGCGCTCCAGCCGGCCTGTCCTGTAGCGAAGTCTCGCTGCACGTCGTGCCACATGGAGAAAATCAAGATGGCCGGCATTCATTACGACTTTACGGATCACGACATTCGTATTGTCAAAGCCGGCGCGCCTTTTCCGGATTGAGACGATGACCGACCCTGCGACCATTCTGCCCGGGCATCACGGCTGCCGCGTTCCATCGCTCGTTCTTCTCCTGGTATTCTGCGCGGCGGGCGCGGCCGCAGCTCAAGTCGCATCCGGCAACGCTGTGCCCGACCCCGATCTCTTCGGTCCGGAGATGAAACCGCTGATTGTCGCTGAGCAGTTTGCGGTCAGGGCCGACGATCCGGATCGAATCCTTGAATCCAGCCGCGACCTTGCCGTGGCTTCTCTCCGCCTGCTGGCCATCGTGGACCCACAAGACCAGGAGAGCGGCAAAGCCCTTCAGGCGCTGCCATCCTCTGACCGGCTTGTCTCCGATCTGCCCACGGAGCTTCTTCTGTTGCGATCGGAGCTCGTGTCCGGCGAAACCGCCGACGCCGGGGAACTGGAGAAGCACATCCTGAGCACCAATCCGGACTCGGCCGATCTGCGCATCGCGCTCTCCAAAACCATGGAACAGGGATTTGATCGCGACGATGCTCTGCGCGAAGCAGCTCGTGGCGTCGAACTCGAGCCCAACTCGCGGGAGGCGCAGATTGCCCTCGGCATGGCTTCGTGGGAGATCAATGGCTTTCAGTACAACGAGCCGACGCTCGAGGCCTTCACCACAGCACAGCGTCTCGATCCGAAAGGATTCGTCAGCAATTTGTCTCTCGGTTTGATCGAGTCGCAATACCACCGATACGAGGCGGCGGCTATCCACCTGCATGCGGCACTCGCCGCCGATCCGTCGGCGCCTGAACCGTGGTACCTGCTCGGGATGAATGCATGGGACCAGGATCGTCCCGCGGACGCATCCCCGGCGCTCGAGAACTACCTCTCGCTAGCGGAAAGCAGCAAGCGTGGAAAGCCGGGTCAGGTGCGGCTCGCATTGCTTGTTCTCGATCGCATTGCCGAAGAGCAGGGAAGCGCCGTGGATCCGGCGCGCATCGCGGCCGAGGACGCGCTGAAGCAGCAGATTGCGCCACAGGCCGACTTTGGGGAGCGCAGTTCCGACGCCGGCGCCGGTGTTGCGGACCCCGGCTCCCCCGGTAGTCCCTCCCGATATCCGCGGACGGTGATCGCAAAAACCGGCATCAAAGCCACTCCTCAGCAAGTGCGTGAGGTGGTGGCAAACAGTCTCAACGATATGGGCACGGCGCTGGCTCGCAAGCACGATTACGCTGCCGCCGTTGTGCCACTCCACTACGCCGCTGCATACGATCCGACGCTCGATCCAGTGATGCGCAATCTCGGATTTGCGGCATTCCTCAGCGGCTCGTATGAAGAGAGCGAAAAAGCCCTCCGCCAGGAAGTCGCGGCTCACCCTGACGACGCGACCGCTCGCGCCTACCTCGGCATGTCGTTATTTGCAATCGGAGAATACGGCGAGGCGTCGGCGACCTTTCAGCTCTTTGGTCCCGCTTTGTCGTCGAAACCTCTGGTGGAGGCAACCGCGGCGGCGGCATTCGCACGTGCGGGCCAGCGGGCGCAGGCTGAAGACACGTTGGCGGACCTGGACAAGGCCGCCCTCGATCCACAGGTGCAGGCTCGCGAAGCCGTCGCGTGGCTCGATCTCGGCGATGTCAAACGCGCCACGCAGTTTGCTCAGGCCGCGCTGTCTGCGAATTCGCAAACTCCCGACGCCTTGCATGTGCTGGGCGAGATTGCGCTGGAGCGCGGAGATGCCGCCGGCGCTGTTCGCGCATTCGATAATGAGCTGAAGGTGAGCAGCCTGGGCGCGGACGATCGGCTCGAAGCGCGAGTCCTGCTGGCGGAGGCTCTGATCGCCAGCGGCAATCGAACCCAGGGTCAGCTGATGGCCCGGGATCTGGCGCGTACGCACGCGAGTCTCGCGAAGGCCTTTGCCGCCCAGGGCGAAACGCTGCTGAAGAACGGAGACGCTGACGAAGCCTGGGAAATATTTGGGGGCGCGCTTTTGCTTGCGCCTGACGACGCGGACCTCCGCAAAGGCCTTGCTTCAGCGAGACGCCTCATGCAGAGCGAACTGCGCTGAATGATCTGATCCTGAGCATTCCTGCGGCGGCAGGGGTCGGCCCCTTAAACCTGCTGAGATCCGGTTTTACGGCCAATCCAACATTCCAACCTGGACAACCACCTTCTGCATGGGGTCTTCGTGCTATTGTGGAAGGCATGAGGTTCTGCCCGAGTCCCGCGACCGTGTGTGCATGTTGTTGCACCGCGCGCCGGACTTGTGGGTGAATTAGCCTCTACCGTTTTCATACCCATTAAGCCCGCGCTTCAGCCCCTGCTGACGCGGGCTTTCTCTTTTTACGAGCAATCCAAGAGACATGATGATGCACACACTGATCGACGAATCCCCGGCGGCCAACTCTCACCGCTCGCTAAGCCATATTCGCCAGCTCGAAGCCGAGAGCATCCACATCATCCGTGAGGTCGCCGCGGAGTTCCAGAAGCCGGTCATGCTTTACTCGATCGGCAAGGATTCGTCCGTGATGCTTCGCCTGGCGCAGAAGGCATTCTTCCCAGCGCCAATTCCTTTCCCCCTCATGCACATCGATACCGGCTACAAGTTTCGCGAGATGCTGGAATTTCGCGATCGCTATACGACTGAGCTGGGCCTGAAGCTGATTGTCTGGCGCAATGATGAAGCACTCGCAGACGGCGCCAATCCTGTGGCGCTCGGTACACGCCGCTGCTGCGGATTGCTGAAGACTCAGGCCCTGCTCGACGGACTGCGTGCCCACGGCTTCGATGCCGCTTTCGGAGGGGCGCGACGCGACGAGGAGAAATCCCGCGCCAAGGAACGCATCTTCTCCTTCCGGGACAGCGCTGGGCAGTGGGACCCGAAGAACCAACGGCCGGAACTCTGGAACCTTTTCAACGCCAACATCCATCCGGGGGAAAGCATCCGCGTCTTCCCGCTTTCCAACTGGACTGAACTCGATGTCTGGCACTACATCCACCTGGAGAAGATCCCCATCGTCCCGCTCTACTTCGCCAAAGAGCGGCGGATGCTGGTGCGCGGCGACAGCCTGATTCCCGTTGAGCAGGGCTTTGTCCGCGGCCTGCCCGGCGAGGAACAGTGGGTTCGCTGCCGGCTCCGCTCGCTCGGGTGCAGTCCCTGCACCGGTGCGATCCGTTCCGATGCCGACACCGTTCCCAGGATCATCGCCGAGCTGATGGCGATGCGGAATTCCGAGCGGGCGAATCGCGTCATCGATCACGATCAGGACGGCTCCATGGAGCTGAAGAAGCGGGAGGGCTATTTCTGATGGCCCTGCACAACTTCGCGTGGCCCGTTCCGGAGAAGGCTGTCTGTGCGCTGGCGGATGACGCCGATCTGCGCGTCGAGGCGATGCTCGCGGCTGAACGCGGCAAGGATCTGCTCCGCTTCAGCACCGCCGGCAGTGTAGACGACGGCAAGTCGACGCTCATCGGGCGGCTGCTCTACGACTCCAATAACGTCTACGACGATCACCTTGCGTCGGTCACCCGCAATTCGGCGATTGATTTCGCGCAACTGACGGACGGGCTGCGCGCCGAGCGCGAACAGGGCATCACGATCGACGTTGCCTACCGGTATTTCTCGACGCCGAAGAGGAAATTTATCATTGCCGACACTCCCGGCCACGAGCAGTACACGCGCAACATGGCCACAGGAGCCTCCACCGCGGATGTTGCTGTGGTGTTGGTCGACGCACGCAAAGGAATTCTGGACCAGACTCGCCGCCATGCCTGCATCGCCGCGCTGCTCGGCATTCCTACGGTCATCGCGGCGATCAACAAGATGGACCTGGTCGGCTTCTCTGAAGAGAGATTCGAGCAGCTTCGCGGCGATCTGCTGACGCTGGCCAAGGCACTCGAAATTCCTGAGCTGATCGCCGTGCCGGTGAGCGCCCTCGACGGCGATAACGTCGTCGGTCGCAGCGCGCGCACGCCCTGGTATGGGGGACCGAGCCTGCTCGAACTCCTCGAGACGGTTCCGCTGGCAGCGGAGCGAGCGGAGACCGTTTTCCGGTTCCCGGTTCAACGCGTCATCCGTCCGGATCAGGACTTCCGGGGCTTCGCCGGACAGATTGCATCCGGCATCGTGCGCCCCGGCGATGAAGTCATCGCTCTGCCCTCGGGCATACGCAGTCGCATCCGCTCCATCTCCACCTGGGACGGCGACCTGGCGGAGGCCCGGGCGCCGCAGTCGGTGGTGCTGACCCTTGAGGACGAAGCGGACATCAGCCGCGGCGACATGCTGAGCGGCGCGGTTGCCGCCCCGCAGCGGAGCCGAAAGTTTTCGGCCAACATCGTATGGATGCAGGCGAAGCCGCTGCGTCCGGGCACGACCTGGCTTCTCAAGCAAACGACGCAGACGGTACAGGCTCGCATCGCCGAGATTCGCTCCCGCATCGATGTCGAGCGCCTCGCCTCCCATCCCGCCGGCGCACTGGATCTGAACGCGATCGGCGAAGTTGTTGTCGAAACGCACCGTCCCCTCCTCGCCGATCCGTATCGCGTAAATCGCGCGACGGGGAGCTTTATCCTGATCGACCCCAGCGACAACGCTACGGCTGGAGCGGGGATGATTCGGGCCTTCGAAGACTATGCGCGATCCACATCGTCCGGCGCCCTGATCGTTGTTGGGAACCGCGCGTCACTTGCTCGCGATCTTGAAGGCCGCCTGCTGGAGCGCGGCGCTCTGGTGGTCCGCACGCGCGTCACGGATCGCGATGTACTGCTGCCGCTGGTCCTCGCCGGCGCGGTCGTTATCAGCGAGAGCACCCATAACGAATCGATTGTGCTCATCGGCCACGACGGCGAGCAACATGCCGAAGTCCCCGCCGATGACGCTGACGCGATTCTCCAGCAGCTCGACGTCGTGGGCGGCATTTCTCAGGGAGGTGACGCATGACTGTATTTGCAGAAAGCCGTGCCGCCGAAGCACAGCAGTTTCTCCGCCAGAATCTCGAGCGCGCCGAAGATGTGTGCGTCACCAGCAGTTTCCAGGCAGAAGACGTCGTGCTGCTCCATATGGTTCGCGAGATTCTGCCACGCGTGCCTGTGTTATTTCTCGAGACTGGCTATCACTTCCCGGAGACACTGGCATACCGCGACCGCATGGCTGCGGACTGGGATCTGAACCTGATCAACATCGTCCCCCCGCAGAGTGTCGCGGAACAGGAGTCGCAGTTCGGCATCCTGCATCAGTCCGCGCCCGACCGCTGCTGCGCATTGCGAAAGGTCGGGCCGCTTTTCGAAGCGCTGGCGCCGTATCGGGTATGGGTTACGGGACTGCGCCGCCAGCAGTCGAAATCGCGCGCCAACCTTCAGATGGATGAAACTTTCAGACTGCCCAACGGGGCGATCATTCGCAAGCTGAACCCGCTGGCGGAGTGGTCGACGCGCGATGTGTGGGAGTACGCGTCGGCCCAGGCAATTCCGCTGCTGGCGCTTTATGAGCAGGGCTACACGAGTATTGGCTGCGCACCCTGTACCAGCCTTCCCTCAGACCCCGACGATCCGCGCTCGGGACGATGGTCCGGGCGCAAGCTCGAATGCGGTATTCACCTTTAGGATTCGTGAGCAGGAGAGAGGCAAGAAGACAGATATGGAGCTGCTGCTCGGATTTGTGATCGCAGTGCTGATCGCCCTGACCGGCGTGGGCGCCGGCACGATGACCGCGCCTCTGCTGATTCTGTTTCTTCACGTGCCGGTTTCCGTGGCGGTGGGCACGGCGCTCGCCTACTCCGCGGCCGTCAAGCTGCTTGTAGTGCCAGTGCAGATGTGGCGCGGTCAGGTGGTCTGGCGAACCCTGGGGATCATGCTGCTTGCAGGGATTCCCGGAGTCATCCTTGGCGCCATTCTGTTTCACGACGCGGTCAGCCTGAAGAGCAACAAGGTTTGGTTCTATCTCGCGCTTGGTGCGATGATCGCCTTCTCCTCGGCGTGGCATATCTATCGCCACTTTCGCCCCGCTCAGGTCGACGAGAACCGGGAGCCGCGCCCTGGGTGGCTCGTGACAGCAATGCTTCCTGTCGGCGCGGAAGTCGGCTTCTCGTCTTCCGGCGCAGGAGCATTGGGAACCATCGCGCTGCTCAGCCTGACTCGCCTCAAGACGACGCAGGTCGTCGGTACCGACCTTGCTTTCGGCCTGTGTCTCTCGGTTGTTGGCGGAGGACTGCACCTTGTCCATGGTGGCTTCGACCCTGGCTTGCTGGTGCGCCTGATTGCAGGCGGAATGGTCGGTGCTATCGCCGGCAGCACCCTGGCGCCGCGGCTTCCCACACGCGCCATGCGCCTCGCTCTTTCTCTGTGGCTGCTCGCCATCGGCATTCAGCTGTGTTGGCAGGCGACCACTCTGGCACGCAGTTAGATAGAAGAAGTTCCGACATCGGCCCTTTATCGCAGACGTTGCACAAGCAAGACCAGTTCAGGATGAGCTTCTCGCACACACCATCGCCGCTTGCAACACCCGCCACCCGGCGGGCGCTCGCCTGTTGTTGTCGCTAGAGAACTCTCTTCGCAAGGCCCGCGTCGCGGGCATCCCTCAACATCTTCGGTACGACTTGGCCGAAGCCAGTCGGCACCGGCAACTTTAAGGAGAAAGATATGAACTTACGCAATCCCCGACGTTTTTTCCTTCTCGCTTCCGTTCTGCTTCTGAGTTACACGCTTCCCGCGCAAATCGTTGGAGCAACCATCAACGGCGCAGTCCGTGATTCCACTGGAGCCGCAATTGCCGGCGCCCGCGTGACCGTGCGCAACACGCAAACCGGTGCGACCCGAACGCTGACCACCGACAATAGCGGCCGCTTCGCCGCACCCTCGGTGGGCGTTGGAGACTACTCCGTCGTCGCTGCGCACGAAGGATTTCAGTCGGAACAGCAAAACGGCATCTCTCTCGCCGTTGGTCAAAGTCTCGATCTTAATTTCACGCTCACGATCGGCGCGGTGCAACAGGAAGTCGTCGTTAACGCCAGCCCGGCCGTTGTGAATACCACCACCCAGCAAATTTCAGGTCTGGTGGACGAACACCAGGTCAAGGAACTGCCGCTGAACGGCCGCAGTTACGACCAGCTCATCAGCCTCAATCCGGCGACCGTGAACTACACCGCGGAACGCTCCGGGAGCATCGGGACCTCCAACTCCTCGGTCGGCAATATGTTCGCGGTCAGCGGCCGACGCCCTCAGGACAATCTGTTCCTGCTCAATGGGATCGAATACACCGGCGCGTCACTCATCAACGTCACTCCTGGCGGTACCAGCGGGCAGCTGCTGGGAGTCGATGCAGTCCGCGAGTTCAATGTCTCAACAGATACATATGGCGCCGCCTATGGCAAACGCGATGGGGCGCAGGTCAGCATCGTCACCACCTCCGGCACGAACCAGCTGCATGGGTCCGCCTTCGAATTTGTCCGCAACAGCGCACTCGATGCCCGCAACTACTTCGACGCCGGATCGATTCCGGAGTTCCAGCGCAATCAGTTCGGTGGTTCGCTCGGCGGGCCGCTCCACAAAGATAAGTTTTTTCTCTTCGGCAACTATGAAGGATTTCGCCAGAACTGGGGCCTGAGCGCCGTCACACTCGTTCCCGACAATGCATCGCGAGCGGCTGCCGTACCGTCGGTGCAACCGTTGCTGGCTCTTTGGCCAGTGGCGAACGGGCCGGAGCTTGGCAGCGGCATCGCGGAAGCCTTCAGCCATCCCGAGCAGCACATCCGCGAAGACTTTGGCACGACGCGTTTCGACGCCAATCTGAATTCGCGCGATCAGATCGTTGCCGTCTACACGATCGACGACAGCGACGCCGACACACCCACGCAGAACCCCCTCAGCCGGGTTGCCGAGAGCTTGCGCGAACAGGTTGCCAGCGTGCAGGAGCAGCATGTCTTTTCACCCGCGCTGCTCAACACCGCGCGCTTCGGCTTCTCGCGCGCAGGATACGTCTTCAACGGCGCCACGCCCATCGATCTGCCGGGATGGGTTGTGGGCAAGCCTGTCGGCGCTATCGTAATCAGCGGCAGCACCGCCTCGAACGGAGCCTCGCAGATCACCCAGGCGGGCACCAACGTCGGCAGCAACAATACCGCCGCACGCAATCTCTTTACTGTCGACGATCACCTCTACCAGTCGAAAGGCCGGCATCAGTTCGAGGCCGGCGCATGGCTTGAGCGCGTCCAGTCGAACGATCTTCTGGCCCAGGATCAGTACGGGCAGGCTTCCTTCAGCACGCTCGCCTCCTTTCTTCAGGGAACCGTGGCCACTTTCACCGTCGTCCCCTCTCCCACCGAACTTGGCTGGCGTTCTCTCGAAGGAGCGTGGTTCGTGGAAGACACAGTGAAAGTCACACCGCACTTCGAACTCCGCGCCGGGTTCCGCGCCGAATCCACCAACGGATGGAACGAAGCGCAGGGACGAGCCTCCAACTATGCCATCGTGAATGGCGTGCTGCAGACGCAGCCTGTCATCGGTGGCTCTGCGCTGGCGACCAATCGCGCCGTCTTCCTGCCGAATCCGCGCATCGGTTTCGCGTGGGATGTTTTTGGAAACGGAAAAACCGCTGTCCGTGGCGGCTTCGGCCTCTACCACAGCCTGCTGGACACGCTGGACTACCGCCTCGATCAGACAGCTCCATTCAACACGGCGGAGTCGATCAAAAATATCTCCGTGTCAAAACTGAGCATTACCCCCGGAACTCCGCCACCTGCCGGCACGCTGGTTTCACCCAGCAACGTGCAGCCGGACATCTCCACGCCGGCGGTCCTTAACTGGAGCCTGCGCATCGAGCAGGCCATCGCCCCACACACGACGCTGACCGCCGGATACATAGGCTCGCATAGCTATCACCAGATCCTGTCCGAAGACATGAATGAACCGGTGCCGCAGTTCCAGCCGGATGGATCGCCGTACTATCCGGCCGGCTCAAAGAACGCCAATCCCAGCCTCGCCAATTCCACCTCGTGGGTTTCCCAGGGCGTCGGCTCCTACAACGCGCTCGAGGTCGATGTCCGGCGCTCCTTCGCCAACGGCCTCCAGTTTCGCGGCGACTACACCTTCTCAAAGAACCTCGACGACGGATCGGCGTGGAATACCAGCGTCAGCGGCAACACTCCTGCGTTCGTCGAATTTCCTCTGGATCCAAAACTGGACTGGGGCCCAGCCGCGACCGACGTGCGCCACGCCGGGGCCATCAACGCCAGCTATGATCTCCCCTTTGGCAGCAACCGCCGCTTCCTTAGCCGTGCCCCGCAACCGGCACGCTTCCTGGCGGGCGGATGGAGCGCCAGCGGCATCCTGAACGTCAATTCCGGGTTCCCGTTTTCACCCCAGCTCGGCTACAACCCCACCGGCAACGGCGATACGCGCAACCCGGTCCGCCCCAACTGGAATCCCGCGTTTCACGGTCAGCTCTATCCTCGCACCGCGGGCCACTTCTTCAACCCCAATGCATTTCTTCCACCAGCCACGGGGACCTACGGCAACGTCCGCCGTGATTCGCTGACCGGCCCCGGTCTTTCGGAATTGGATTTCTCGGCGGCAAAGTCCTCGAACCTAACCGAGCACCTGCATCTTCAATTTCGCGCCGAGTTCTTCAACATCCTGAATCGCGCAAACTTCTTAACACCCAACGAGGTCGTGTACTCCTCGGCCACGAGCGGAGTTTCTCCAACCGGTGGCGTGGTGACTGCAACATCCACAACCTCACGCCAGATTCAGTTCGGCGCGAAGTTGCTTTTCTAGCCCGGTTCGCCCAAGGGATCGACTGCCCGCGAGGTTTCCTGTCCGGATCAGGAGGGGTCTTCGTCGCCCGCAGTCAACTGCCCACCAACCGTTCCCCACACTTGCCCCTGCAAGCCCGAGGCTTTGCCCGCCAATCGGGTGTATATGGGTGTAAGGTTGGTGTCCGCGAGAATCAACGCACCCTGGCGGCGAAGAGAGCGTGATGCGCCAGGATGAAGAGCGTTTTTCGATCTGCGCCGCCGAAGATGAGTTGCAATGGACGCTCGGGCACGTCGATCTGCGCGATCAACTTCCCGGTTGGCGAGTAGACGAAGATCTGTCCATTCGCCACATAGACATTTCCGTTGCTGTCAACGGCGACACTTTCGCCTGCACGCTGTGCGAAGGGTTTTAGATCGGAGAGGGTGCCGTCGGCGTTCACCCGGGCGCTGTAGGTGATGTCTTCCGACTCGCTGCTGACATAGACGCGCTGGCCGGGCGCGGCGCTGAGGAACCCGTAGGTGTCGAGGTTGTCGCTGAAGCGCCAGCCTGAGGTATCCGCCGCAGGGCCCTGCTGAAAGACGCGGCTGGCGGGCAAAAATACGCTGGCATCGGCCGATACGTACTCGCGCGCTTTTGGCGTGGTCACATCCGCCGCGAACATCTCGGCCAGTGTTGTAAACCGCATCGTCTCCAGATCGAGCTGGTCTTTGAACTCGCCGTTGTTCCACCAATTCACGGGGAGAATGACGGATGCATTGACGTGAGGCCGGGAGGCCTGGGGGTTCAGGACGCTGAGTTCTTCGGCGGAATTGCCTGGCCGGAAGGTATAAACCGTGCTCTCCGGGCCGGCGGAGGAGAGCACGAGCAAGTTACCGGATTTGTCGAAAGCGAGATTGACGGGATCGAGGGGATTGTCGCGCTCTATAGCGAGCCCTTCTCTCTCCGACCAGGCGTAGATGCGCTGGTTGTGACGATCGACGAAGTAAAGCTTGCCTGCCGCGTCGACGGCTGCGCCGGAGATGGAGAAGAAGCCGTCTTCAAGGTTCTTCACTCCTGCTCCCGGAGCGAGAACGGCAGATGCGTCAGGCGGCCGGGGCTGGTGCGGATCGCCCGGGACGTCCAGAACAGCGAACTCGCGCTCGCGTACTTCGAGATGATGCGTGACATCTTCGATGGCGTTTTCGTAGGGAAACTTGCTTAAGCGCAGGAAGGTGCCGCAACCGTTGTTGTCGCAGATGGCGTAACCGCTCTCGGCATTTACATGAACGTTGCGGAAATGAATGTCCGATGAGTTAGAGATGAGGACAGCGGTGGGAAACGGCGCGCGCGAACGAGTGACACGATAGGCGTGGTAATTGGCAAAGGTGAGATTGCGGGAGAAGTCGATTTCGAGCGAAAGCGACTCGGGACTTTCGCCGGCTTCTTCCTCGGTCTGCGGGGCGTTGATGTCCCAGTTCTCTACGTGATCGAACTTGATCTCGTTACGGACATGATGCTCGTTGGACAGTTCGTAGACATGGCCTGGCGTCTTTGTGTTGGACACGACAAAACCAGCCTGCGCGAAGGTGTCGGGTGTCCAGATGTCGGCGAAGGTGCCGCCGCCGCCGTCGGCGATCCAGAGGCTGGGGTACTGGCTGTCCCAGCGTTTGCGCAGATCGGGGTCGGCGGTGTGGTTGTTGTTGTAGGGGTTGGTGCCGCTGCCGTGGCCGCCAAGGATACGCACATCGTCGATGAGCGACTGCTCGCCAGCTTTCCAGAGCACCCCTGCGGCGCGCGGATTGATTCCTCCTGTAAAGACGCCGAGACCGCTCAGGATGTTCGCGCCTCCGGCCGGAGCCAGGATCACGGGTTTGGGTGCGCCGATGCCATCATAGCCGGGAGTTTCGTCGAGCAAATCGATCTGCGTGAGCGTGGGATGGAGGCCGATGAGCACGGTTTCGGGTCCGAGGGTAAGTGTGTTGCGTACGACATAATGGCCGCTGGGGAAGTAGAGCACGCGATGCACGTCGATGGCCTGTTGAATGGCGGCCGTGTCGTCGCTGGCGCCGTCGCCTTTCACGCCGAGCGTGTGTACGTTGACCCATTCGCTGCTGGGCGGAAGGGCGCGGATGGCCGGTGAAAGTGGAGCGGGCATCGAAGCCAGCGGAACGGCTTCATATTGCATACCCATTGTGCCTATCTGGCCTTCCCCGGGGACGATGAGTCCGTAATTGAAAGTCTTGACCAGATAGAGTGTGCCCTTGCCGGGAACGGTTTTGCCGCTTTCGCGCAGTTGGGCGAAAAGCGGCGCGTTGCTGAGGATCGTATTCTCAAATCCGATTTCGGTGAGGGGGCTTTGCTCCAGACTGATCATGACGGTGGGGCCGGAGATGTTCTCGAATCGCGAGTCCTTAACCCAGAGCTGGTCGGGATACCCAGGATCGAGATCGATGGCCGTGGGCACGTTCCGGAAGCTGTCACGGATGAGAGTGAGGCCGGCTTCGTGTTCGCGGATGGCGGATTCACGCTGGCCCTCGAAGGTGGAATCGATGAGGGTGAACTGCCATGCGGGCGAGGTCTTTTCGGTGAGGATGGCGTAGCGGCCACCGTAGAAGTGCAGGTCCTCGGCTTCGTTGCCGACCTGGTAGAGCGCAGCCAGGCCGGAGCCGATGTGGAAGTCCATATGAGCGAGAAAGGCGTGCTGGGCTACATGGAAGCGGACCGCCACGGCAGCCGGATTGCCATTGCCGATTTCGAAGTCTATGTTGGCGATCGCCGAGTAAAACGTGCTGGAGTTTGCGTCGGCGACATGGTCGTTGGGGGGAACGGAACCGGGCGGCGGGAAGGCGATACGGCCGCCGGCGCGGGTGAGTTCGCCGGGCGCCAGGCCGCTGAACATGACCATGACGCCCATGCCCTTCTGGAAGCCTGCCGTCCGGGGCGGCAATACGAAGACAGGACGCGCGGAACCGTAGCCGATGAGGCGCACACCGGGCCAAAGGTAGATGGTGCGCGTGAGCGTATAGCGGTCTGCCGCGACAAAGACGATGCCTTCGCGCCCCGTACCCGCGGCCTTGTCGATAGCCGCCTGGAGTGCAGCAGAACTGTCGGCGTTCGCTGCAGGCGCGTCGAGATAGATGGCCCGGGAATCCTCCGGACGCGTGGTGATAACGGATTCACCGAAGGCCGCAGAGCAGAGACAGAACATAAGAGCGGAGAGAAGAGGCTTCATCGGTTTCGTCGTAAGGCGGCGTGCAGCCGGATCGAGGAATCCAGCATACCCGACGGTAAAGAGGCGGTGGCCTGAGGCAAAAGGCGCCGCAACCTGTTGCCAGGAAATGATTGCTTAAGCTATCGATGTTTGATGTTTGCTTTGGTGCCGGGAGGGGGGGTCGAACCCCCATGGCCGCGAGGGCCGGCGGATTTTGAGTCCGCTGCGTCTGCCAGTTCCGCCATCCCGGCGAGTGTGGGGCAGTGGTTAGTATAGCGCTCGCGTGGTTAATGGGAGCCGTCGTGCGTTGTCGCTGTAACTTCGCTGACGGGCGCTCCTGATGTTTCAGAATCGATGGGTTGTGTGCGTATTTCTTCCGCGGATATGGCATCGGGCTTGAGCATTTCATCGAGACGGTAGCCGGCTTTTGCTGCTGCTGCGATTGCCAATTCGGCTTCGTGCTCGAAGGTACGCAGGACCTTTTGCGTGGCGGGAGATTTGGCTGTCGGGTCTTTTTCCGCAGTGGCGATGAGATCGGGGAGCGCCGACCACCAGAGCAGTTGCTCGTAGGCTTCCTTATTGAAGTAGCGGTGGCCCTGGGCTTCGTGGAGGCCGGTGAGCCAGACGATGTCGGGTTCGTCCCAGGCGCGGGCCTGCCGGACGGTGGCCGGTTCCTGTGGCTGCGTTCGAGTGATCAGGATGCGCACGCGAGCGGCTGCGCGGTAGGCTTGGTCGCCTTCGAGGCCGAGAGGGTGGAAGGCGTCGGCGAGGGCGGAGCGGAGGTAGAGGCGGTCGAAGACTTCGCCGGTGTTTCGATCCGCGGGAAGAATGTTTGCGAAGGCGCGCAGCAGACACCAGGCGACGACCGGGGCCCATACGATGACGGCGGTGGTTTGCGGGCTATAGCTGGGGAGGACGACGCGCGCGTCAGCGGGCCAGCTGTGTGTGAAGGCGGGCTCGAGGGCGGGCAGTTTGCTTGCGGCGAGGAGAAGCGCATGGTATTTCCCGGCGGCTGAGCGGGCGGCTTCTGCGGGAGTTGGGGGCGCGGTGGTTTTGATGGTTGCGGTTTCAAGTGGGCTTGCGGATGGACTCGGTGCGATGTGGCCATTGTGCTCGGGCGCGAGCTGCTCCTGGGGTTTTTCGGTCTGGCGCGATCTGTAGATGGATTCGAGGGCGGTCTGGAAGAAGCGCTGGGCGTTTTTCTCCAGCGTGGCCAGAGTTTCTTCGCGGCTGCAGGGTGCCTGATGGGCGCGGGGGTGGGAGACCCCGTGGTCGAGGCTGTCCGCTTCGATGAGATCGGAGAAGCAGCGCAGGACATCGGCACGAAGAGCGGCGCGTAGAGCTTCGTGCACGGGGCGGAGTTTGAATTTCGCGAGGGCTTCGTCGAGGCTCCAGACGCCGGTGCCATTGAGGTCGGCGCAGAGGGCGTCCCACGGGTAGTCGGCGGTGGGGACCATTTCGCGCCAGTTCTGGAAGAGGTGATATTGATACGCGCCAAGGTTGAGACGCAGGCCACCCTCGCGAATTTCGCTGAGCCGGTGGAGATAGTGGAGGCCGGTGGCGTTGTCCTGATACGCAAGGATGGCGTTGAGATCGCCGGGAAGCGCGAGGGCTTCGTGAATCTGGACGCTGTAGAGAGCGCCCGAGTTTTTATCAGTGCGGGATGACGAGTGGTGCAGCGTGCCGGCGGTGCTGGAGAACTTGTTGTGGTAGACGGCAATGGCGCGCTGATCGCCGGAGCGATTGGACCAGGCGAAAACGTTTTCGTCGACGGTGCCGTTGTCGAGCCAGAAATCGAAGAGGGCGAAGTTGGCGCTTTCGGCGAAGACGTGGCGGTTCTTGAGGAGCGGGGCGATCTCGCGCATGTGGCGCTCGACGAGATGCTGGTTAGGAGTTTCGTCGTAGCGGGGGCGCTTGTACTCCATGCCGTACTTTTCGGTGAAGGCTTCGATCTGGCCGTGGCCGAACATGGGAAGGCCGGGGAGGGTGGCCAGCATGGTGCAGACGCCGAAGTATTTGTCGCCGGTTCCGAACTGGTCAATCGCCGTGCGTTCATCGGGATTCGACATGAAGTTAACGTAACGCTTGAGGATGTCAGGATCGAACTCGACGGTGTTCTTGATGACGGAGCGATACTTGGCGTTCTCTTCGTCGCGGAGCATGTTCATGAAGGCGCTGTTGTAGACGCGATGCATGCCAAGAGTGCGGACGAAGTAGCCTTCGAGAAGCCAGAAGGCTTCAGCAAGGAGCAAAGTGCCGGGAACTTCGGCGGCGACGCGGTCGACGACTTCGCGCCAGAATTCGTGGGGCATGGCGTAGTCGAACTGCTCCTGGCTGAGGGCGAATTCGGCGCGCGAGGGGATGGAGCCGCCCGAGCCGGGGAGCGGGAACCAGAGGCGCTGGACGTGGCGGCGGGCCAGGGTCATGGCGGCGTCGAAACGGATGATGGGGAAGAGACGCGCGACGTGAAGGATGGTCTGGATGACCTGTTCGCGGACGTCGGCGCGGAGGTAGTTGAGCTGCGCGGTGTCGTTCCAGGGGAAGCTGGTGCCGTCGTTGCCGTGGTAGATGTACTCGGTGTGGCCTGAAGAGTTGTCGCGGCGCTGGAAGACGACGGCGGCGTCGGACTGATCGTAGTAGTGATCTTCGATTTTGATTTCAACGCGGCCGTCGGAGGACAGGTCGGGACCGTTGAAATTGTAGGAGGGCCAGGGACGGTCGGGACGGGAGAGGAACCACTCGGGGTGCTCGACGACCCACGGGGAGTCGATGCCCATGTGGTTGGGAACCATGTCGGAGGCGAGGCGAATGCCGTAGCGGGCGGCGCGTTCGCGGAGATTGCGATAGGCGTGGTCGCCGCCGAGATCGTGGGCGATGCTGTATTCGAAGAGGGAGTAGGCGGAGGCAACAGCATCCTGCTGACCCCGCATGTGCTTGATGCGCTCCGAGGCGCGGCTGCGCTCCCAGAGTCCGATGAGCCAGAGGGCATTGAGGCCGCGGTTCGCCAGGGTCTGCAACTCTTCGTCCGGAACCTGGTCGAGGCGCTCGATGGCGCGGCCGTGCTGGCGGGAGAGCTGCGCGAGCCAGACGTAAGTGCTCTTCGCGATCATCACGACGTTGGGCATCCACTCCTGATCGGGGCTGAAGCGCTCGTACTCGATGTCGCCGGGATGACGGCGGAAGTCGGGGACTTCGGAGTGGGGCGTGTCGCTGAGGGGGTCGTGCCAGCGATGGCGGGAGGTGGGATGGAAGCGCATCCAGATGGCGAGTTCCTCTTCTTTGAGGACATCGACGGCGAGCAGAACTTTGCGCAGGCTGCCACCGAGATAGTCAGCCCAGTTTTCACGAATCCAGGCGAGCTGGCCGCTGAGGGAGTCAGGCGCGGCCTGCATAGGGGCGATGAGCAGGTCGATGAGATTGCCGCGGCCCATGCCGGTGGCAGGGCGCGTGGCGAAGTAGCTGCCGAGTTGCGCGGTGACCTGTTTGTAGGCAGTGCTCTGGGCGAGTTTCGTGTCGTCGAACAGCTCGCGGAAGGGACGGAAGGCGGGGTTTTGATTCGCGAGCCAGAGGAGCATCAGCTCTTCGAGGACGGCTTCGCGATGGGCGAGGCCTTCGGTGGAGTTGTCGAGCCACTGGTCGAGGTTGACCTGGCCGCGGTAGATGTCGACGTTGGGGAATTCCTGAACGAAGGTGCGGAGGAGTTTTTCGACGTTGTCTTCGCCGACGCGCGCGGAGAACCACTGCAGTGCGGCCTGGGAGACCTGGGGGTCGCGGCTGCTGCGATAGCGCGCGACGATGGCGTGGCTGATCTCGTCGATCAGGCCCATAGCAAAGAGCGCACCGGGGTTGACGGGATCGAGGCCGGAGGCGGCGCGAACCTCGGTCATGCGGAAAGCGAGCTGGCGGCAGGTGGCGAGGTCCGCAAAGATTACGTTGCCGACGAAGTTGAAGAGCGTATCGCTGACCTGGTAGCGGTCGCGAACTTCACGCGAAATGTGAAATTCCATCATTGGTTCTCTTAGACGCGAACCAGAGGCGGGGCTTTGCCAGTGGGGTTGGGATGAGGTGCGAAATGCGGATGGATGCGAGATACCATACGAAGCGATGCCCGAATTGCCCGACATCACAGCGTACCTGAGAGCGCTCGAAAAGCGCATCCTGGGCCAGAAGCTGGAGCGTGTCCGGCTGGCGAGTTTTACGCTTTTGCGGACGGCGCAGCCACCCCTCGAGAGTGCAGAAGGCCGCGTGGTGCGCGAGTTGCGGCGCGTTGGGAAACGGATTGCGATTGCCGTCGAAGGCGATCTACCATCCCAACGACCTAAATCCGTCGCTGGGGACCCCGGGGTGATTTGGCTGGTTCTGCATCTGATGATTGCGGGGCGGCTGCACTGGAAGGCTCCGGGGGCAAAGCTGGCGGGGCGGAATGCGCTGGCGGCTTTTGATTTTGCGTCGGGATCGCTGGTGCTGACGGAAGCGGGGTCGAAACGGCGGGCGTCGCTGCATGTTTTTGCGGGAGAAGAGGCGCTGCGGGCGGCCGATCCGGGAGGGATTGACGTTCTGAGTGCGAGTCTTGGGGAGTTTCGGGCGGCGCTGACGGCGGAGAATCGCACGCTGAAGCGGGCTCTGACCGATCCGCGGCTGGTGAGCGGGATTGGGAATGCGTATTCGGATGAAATTCTGCACGCGGCGGAGCTTTCGCCGGTGACGCTGACGCATCGGCTGAGCGATGAGGAATGGAAGACGCTGCACGAGGCGACACAGACGACGTTGCAGCTATGGATCAGGCGGTTGAGCGATGAGGCCGGGGACGGATTTCCGGAGAAGGTGACGGCGTTTCGCAGGGAGATGGCAGTGCACGGGAAATTCGGAGAGCCGTGCCCGCGATGCGGAGAGAAGATTCAGCGGATCCGGTACGCGGACAACGAGACAGATTATTGCGCGCGCTGTCAGACGGGCGGCAAGCTGCTGGCGGATCGCGGATTGTCGCGGCTGCTGAAGCAGGACTGGCCGAAGACGCTCGACGAACTGGAAGCGCTGAAGCGGCGCTGATGTTTTTGGGAGTGCCTGGGGTTATGGCGGATTCTCCACGGAGATTTTTGCAAGCTGGGGAGGAGGTCGGCTAATGTGGAATCATCCCCCGCAGGCGCGGCCGGAACGAGCGGCGCGCTTCCGCTTTCGACAACCTGAAGAAAGGCGGCCACGTGAAGAAAATCGGCGTTCTGTTTGGCATGGAGAATACTTTCCCGGGCGCGCTCGTAGAGAAGATCAACAGCAAGAGTATTGATGGGATCAGCGCGGAGTTTGTCGAGATTGGCGCCATCCGGCTGGACAAGCCGCCGGCGTGGTCGGTGATCGTGGATCGGATATCGCACGATATTCCGTTTTATCGGGCGTTTCTGAAACACGCGGTGCTGCACGGGACGACGGTGATTAACAATCCGTTCTGGTGGTCGGCGGATGATAAGTTTTTCAACTACTCACTAGCGGCGAAGCTGGGTGTGGCTGCGCCGGCGACGGTGATTCTGCCGCACAAAAACTATCCGCCCGGGACGACGGATCGTTCGATGCGGAATTTGCAATTTCCACTGGATTGGGAGGCGGTGTTTTCGTATATCGGCTTTCCTTCGTTTTTGAAGCCGGTGAATGGCGGCGGGTGGAGGGATGTGTATCACGTGCATACTCGCGAGGAATTCTTTGCCGCGTACGACCAAAGCCGCGATTTGTGCATGATGCTGCAGCGGGCGGTGAACTTCACGGAGTATTTCCGGTGCTATGTGGTGGGGCAGGAGAAGGTGCGAATCATGTATTATGATCCGCGGCGGCCGCATGCGGAGCGGTATTTGCTGAACCCGAAGCCTGCGGAGACGAAGCTGCTGGAGAAGGTGGAACGGGATGCGCTGACGCTTTGCCGGGCGCTGGGGTACGACCTGAACACGGTGGAGTTTGCGGTGGAGGATGGGGTTCCCTACGCGATCGACTTCATGAATCCGGCGCCGGATGCCGATTTGCATTCGGTGGGGAAAGCGAACTTTGAGTGGATTGTGGAGGCGGTGGCGGACCTGGCAATCACGAAAGTGAAGACGGCGAAGCCGAAGGTGCCGGAGTTCCACTGGAGCGCGTATCTGGGCGGGGGTCCGCAGGGACAGGCGAAGGCTGAGCCGAGCAAGCCTGCGCCGACCAAGCCCGCGCCGAAAGGACCTGCGGTGGTGAAGAAGCCCGACGCGAAGAAAGCAGCGGCTAAGCCGGGGCCGACGGGAAAGAGCGCAGCGAAGAAACCTGGAAAGGCTGCCAAGGCTGCGGGGCAGCCGGTCGCCACGATCTCTGCGAGCGAGTAGCCCGAAAAGACCCACGGAGAGCGCAGAGCAGGCGGAGAAATGTTTGTCTTGATTCCTGGTGGGCTTCCGTCATACAACGGTAGGCACGATGCGGCCTTCGTTCACTCTGGGTATTGAAGAGGAGTACCAGACCGTCGATCCGGTGACGCGCGATCTGCGTTCGCACATTGCGACCGAGATGCTGGCGCAGGGCAAAATGCGCCTCGAAGAGCGGGTGAAGGCCGAGATGCATACCTCGGTGGTAGAGGTGGGCACGAGGGTCTGTCGCACGATCAGCGAGGCTCGCGAAGAGATTTACGAGTTGCGCCGCGAGATGATCAAGCTCGCCCGGGAGCATGATCTGGTGCTGGTGGCGGGAGCGACGCATCCATTTGCGGACTGGCGCACGCAGGAGATTTATCCCGATCCCCGCTATCACCAGGTAGTGAAGGATCTGCAACTGGTGGCGCGGGCGAATCTGATCTTCGGGCTGCATGTGCACGTGGGCATCGAGGACCGCGAAGCGGCGATTCGCATTATGAACTCGATGCGTTATTTCTTGCCGCACATCATGGCGTTGGCTACAAATTCGCCTTTCTGGCTGGGGCTGAACACCGGTTACAAAGGATATCGCGCGAAGGTGTTCGAGAATTTTCCGCGGACCGGAATACCGGATGCGTTTTCGAGTTATTCGGAGTTTGAGAATTACGTCGCGCTGCTGGTGAAGACGAACTGCATCGACAACGCGAAGAAGATCTGGTGGGATATTCGGCCGCATCCGTTCTTCAACACGATTGAGGTGCGGGCCTGCGACATTCCGCTACGTGCCGAGGAAACCGTGGCGATCGCGGCCCTGATCCAGGCGACTGCGGCTTGCCTGTATCGTTTGCATGCGGCGAACCAGGATTTTCGGCAGTACGCGCGGCCGCTGCTGATGGAGAACAAATTTCGCGCGGTGCGTTATGGGCTGGATGGGAAGCTGATCGACTTCGGCAAGCAGGAGGAAGTGCCGCTGCGGGATTTAATCGAGGAGTATCTGACGCTGATTGATCCTGAGGTGGAGGAACTGGGCAGCCGGGACGCGATTGAGTACATCCGGACGATTTTGAAAACAGGCACCGGCGCTGACCGGCAACTGCGAGTTTTCGAAGAGACGGGCGATCTCAAGGCCGTGGTGGATTACATGGCTGAGGAGACAAAAGCCGGCCTGTTTGAACCTGCGGTTGCGGAGAAGCAAAACGTGGCTTGATGCGGCGCCAGGGTTGGGTGGCTGGCGCATCCTGCAACTTTTCCGCATTTTCTGGACATGAAAACTTCAGGTAGATTGACAGGATGAGTGGTCCTCCGTCGTCCCTGCTTTCTTCCGATTCGTCTTCGCGTTCCATGCTGCTGGAGCTGGCTTTTCCGGCTGAATTTGTGCCGGGAGCGCGGGTGGCGATCAGTACGTGTTTGCGCGCAGAGGCTGGGGAGAAGGTGACGCTGATCTGTGATCGGGAGACGGCGCCGATTGCGGCATCCCTGGCGCATGAGTTGGAGGGCAAGGGCTGCCGTTGGAATGCGTTTGTGCTGGAGGATCTGGCGGCTCGGCCGCTCGTGGATATGCCAGCGGAAATTCTTCATGACATGGAGTCCTCGGACGTAAGCATTTTCGCGGTGCAGGTACAGCGGAACGAGCTGCGGTCGCGGATGCAGATGACCGAGATCGTGAATCGCAGAAGAATGCGGCACGCGCACATGGTCAACATCACGCCGCAGATTATGTGCGAGGGGATGCGAGCCGATTACGAACGGGTGGATCGGCTGTCCCAGAAGGTGATCGAGAAGGCGCGGAAGGCGCGGTGGATTCGCGCGACGACGGCGGCGGGGACCGATATTCGGGCGGAGATCAGTCCGCGTTACAAGTGGCTTAAGACATCCGGAATTATTTCGCGGGACAAGTGGGGCAACTTGCCGGGTGGCGAGATTTTCACGACGCCGGGCGAAGTGAATGGCATATTTGTCGTTGACGGTGTGGTCGGCGATTATTTGTGCGCGCAGTTTGGGCTGCTGGAATTGACGCCTTTGACCATTGAGATACGGGGCAATCGGATTGTTGGGTGCAATTCGGTGAACGGGAAGCTGCGGGATGAGTTTGAGGCTTACACACACACGGACGAGAATTCGGATCGGGTGGGCGAGTTTGCGATCGGAACGAATATTGGCGTAGAGCGGGTGATTGGCAACATTCTGCAGGACGAGAAGTTTCCCGGAATCCATATTGCGTTTGGAAATCCATACGGTGAGCACACGGGCGCGGAGTGGCGGTCATCGACGCATATCGACGTAGTGGGGCTGCGATTCAATATCTGGGTGGAAGATGAACAGATCATGAGGGAAGGGAAGTTCCTGATCGACGCGTAGCGGTATTCGTGAAGCGTGCGTAACTTCGACTGCATCCAAAAAACTATGGCGACGACGACAACTGCGAGGATTAATTCTGCGAAGTTTGCGACGAGGACGCTGGGCAACTCCGATCTCGAACTGACGCCGATTGGCTACGGCGCGTGGGCGATCGGCGGCGGTAACTGGGAATTCGGCTGGGGCTCACAGGACGAGAGAGAATCGATTGCGGCGATCGAGCGCGCGCTCGACAGCGGCGTTGGTTGGATCGATACAGCGGCGGTTTATGGGCTGGGCCACTCGGAAGTAGTAGTAGGTAAGGCGCTGAAGGGGCGCGCACAGAAGCCGCTGGTGTTCACAAAGTGTTCGATGCGCTGGGACCAGAATCGGCAGATCTATCGCAGCCTGAAACGCGCGTCGTTGCAGGAGGAGCTGGAGGGTTCGTTGCGGCGGCTGGGCGTGGATGTGATCGATCTGTACCAGATTCATTGGCCCAATCCTGAAGAGGAAATTGAGGAAGGTTGGGAGACGCTGGCAAAGTTCCAGTCGCAGGGCAAGGTTCGGTTCATTGGTGTATCAAATTTCAACGTGGCGCAGATGAAGCGGGCGCAGAAGATTGCGCCGATAACTTCGCTGCAGCCTCCGTACTCGCTGTTGCGGCGCGACATTGAGAAAGAGGTCCTTCCTTTCTGCCGGGAGAACAACATTGGCGTGATCAATTACTCGCCGATGGTTTCCGGGCTGCTGACGGGCAAGATGACGGTGGAACGTGTGCGCAACTTGCCGGAAGACGACTGGCGGAAGCGGAGTCCGAATTTTCAGCCGCCGAAACTGGAGCGGAACCTGGCGCTGGCGGATTTACTGGGCGCGATCGGCAAGGAGCACGGCGTGGAGGCCGGGGTAGTGGCGATTGCCTGGACGCTGCGGAATCCGGCGATCACGGCGGCGATTGTGGGAGCGCGGCGGCCGGATCAGGTGGATGGTGTGCTTCCCGCGGCGACGTTTCGGCTGAGCGATGCGGAGGCGGAGCGGATCGACCGCTGGATGGCGGAGCATCCGTAAGCCAGCTGTATGAGCCGATGCCGATCGCCTGTTCACCTGCCTGGCGATGCAATGGCGCGGGACGGGCAATGTTCGGTGTAGCGCTCGTTCCCGCTCCCTTCCCCCGGAACCGACAATTGCGGAGAAAAATCGAGGGGCGGTGAAACGCGGGACCGATGCTGGGCACTATGGTGCCGTGGATCGGATGACGCTAACCGGCGCCGGCGACTCCTCGATTGGGGCCCGCCTTCGACCCACGGGGCTGGGCAATTCCCAGGAGAGCGAGCGATGGCGCAGCCGGCGCGGTGGAACTTCCGGGAAACATTGTCGTACTGCTGTGCCTGTTTCTGCCCTGAGTTCGCTCTGTTGCTGTCCATGGGCCTGAACGGCGGCTGGCATGGACCCCTTCTCCACTGGCGGGCCGATGTCAGCATGGCCTGCCGGCTGGGGAGGGTGGTGCGGCGTGAAGCGACCGATGGAGCGATGGCATGAGTCCTGCAGCGGTTCGAGGGGCTGGAGAGAAGCGAGTCGAAGTGCCACGGCGTGCGCAGACGGCGGGGCGCGATCACCGGGGGCGTTCTTCGGCCACAAACGGGCCGATGCTATACTTTCCCCCTCCCAGCATTGCGAGGACCCCATTGCAGTTTTACGCGTTCGACGCGGGTTACGTCGAAGGTCTGTGCGCCGGCGATCTTCGGACCCAGGAGCATTTTGTCGGGTATTTTACGGAACTGCTGCAACTGAAACTGCGCTCGAAGCTGCAGTCACGGCAGGCCATTGAGGATGTTCGGCAGGAGACCTTCGCTCGGGTTCTGGCGACGCTGCGCAGAGAGAACGGGTTGCGCCAGCCGGAGCGGCTGGGCGCGTTCGTAAGCACGGTTTGCAACAACGTGCTGTTCGAGCACTACCGGTCGACGTCGCGGAGCGAGTCGCTGGACGAAGAGGACCGGCCGGAGCTTCCGGCAACTGGGGCCAGCGCGCACGATGTTGCGGTGGCGCGGCAGCTGGGCGGCAAGGTGAGAGAGATTCTGGAGGAGATGCCGGCGCGGGATCGAGCCGTGCTGAAGGCGATTTTCCTGGATGAACGGGATCGCGACGAGGTTTGCCGGGAGTTTGCAGTGGATGGCGAATACCTGCGGGTTCTGTTGTTTCGGGCGAAGCAGAATTTCAAGGCTGCGTATGTGAAACGGATGGGAGGTCCCGGTGGAGTGCGCTGAAATGTTTGACGGTTCGGGATCACTATTGGAGAGAGCTGGAAACGGAGGGCTGAACTAGATGGAACACAGCGAAGCGGTTCAGCTGATGGCCACGGAGCGGTATCTGCTGGGAGAGCTGTCCGCCGAACAGCGGGATGCATTTGAAGAGCATTTCTTCGAGTGCTATGAGTGTGGGCTGGATGTGCGAGCGGAGGCGGCGTTTCTGCAGGAGGCGAAGGTGCAGCTGCCGCTGATGGCCTCGCCGGCGGGGGTTACAGCAGAGCCCGCTCCGATTGCGACGCCGGTGCGGACGAAGACGGAGCCGAAGCGTCGTGATTGGTTTGGCTGGATGCGGCCCGCCTGGGCAGTGCCTGCGTTTGCTGCGCTGCTGGCGGTGGTTGGGTATCAGAATCTGGCGACGATTCCGGGACTGCGGCATGCGGCGTCGACGCCGCGGGTTGCGCCGTGGACGACGTTGCATGTGGGGACGCGGGCCGGCGGATCGATGACTGTGATGGCGGATCGGAAGGCCGGGGCGGTGCTGCTGATCGATGTGGCGAATGACGGTACGTATACGTCTTTGGATTTCGGGATGACGGATCCACAGGGGAAGGCGTTCTGGTCGCAGACGGTGCAGGCTCCTGGCGGCGGAGACGGGACGATGTCGCTGCTGATTCCGGGCAGCGGATTGCAGCCGGGCTCGTATGCGCTTACTATCACGGGCATCACCGCTCAGGGCAGTCGGACGCAGCTGGACCGGCGGGTTCTGGATGTTCGCTTTGACGAGTAGTCCCACTCTCTCTGGAAAGTGAGCATGAACGGTTATGCCCGACAAACGAGATTCCTACTATTTTGCGGAAGCGTTCGCCCTTGAAGGATATTTGAGGCGACCGCTGGAGCAGAAAATCTATCCGCAGGCGTTCGTGAGCCTGCCTGCCGAGGGCGGTTATCGGTCCGAGCGCGCGGATAACTACAGGCTTGAGGGAGTCATCTCCTTTCGATCTGCTTATACCCAGGTGGCCGGGACCAAAAGTCTGAAGGCCGGACACGGCATGACCACGCTGGCCACTGCGGTGGTCGAGGGCTTGAACATCCTCGATGTTGTAACGGCCGACCGCATTGTTGCGCAGATTGGAACGGACTACATGACGGACAGATTCGTGCCGTCTGTCACGTTTCTCGGCTCGCGCTTTGAGAATCTTAGAATAGCCGGCCACCCGGTACATCTTGAGTTCGAACCAGATCTTTTGGGAGAGAGGACGCACGGCGATGTGCCGTACAGCCGCGATAAGTCTTTTCTGGCATGCGCCGACAGCCAATATCAGGAGATCAGGAAACAGCCCAATCTCCCTGAGGAGATTGCCGAGCGATACAATCGACTTCCGTCGAGTTCCGCTCCGCAGGGGTCGATCGAATGCTCGCTGGTCAAACACGCCGAGGGTTCTTACCCGGGGCGGACGTTTGGCCACGCGATCGACGTACCGCATTTCGGCAGGATTTATCTGGCGACCGTGAGCCTGCGGGAATCGGAACCGGATTCCGAATCGGGGATTCCGACGAAGACCGAGATCACACTGAACATGATCAGCACAAGAATGGGCTGCATTGGAGATGGGGGGACCAACGGTCCGGTGTCCAAAACCAACGGACAGGGAAAGGGTGGATCGTAGTCTGGCTGGGAATCTCTTCTATTCTGCTGCTGTCAGTCAGCGGGGATCTGGCGCTTTCGGCCGCCGAACAACTTCATCGCACCGAGATGATGTTTCAGCACGGACGATTAACGGCCAGCCAGGAAACGGCGGCGGAGCTGGCGAACCGATACCGGGCCAGCAGTCCGAACTGGTCGGCAAGATTCAGAATCATTGAGGCTCAGTCCGCCTCGTGGCGTGGAATGAGCCAGGAAGTCCTGCAGATCCTCTCAGCAGAGCTTCCGGAATCCACCGATATCGACGTACGCATCCAGAGATTGTCCCTGCTTGCCTGGGCGAACAGCCGTCTGCACCGATACGACGATGCAAAGCTGTATCTGGCAAGGGCGGACAAATTGTGTGACCCCATGAGCAGCTCAGCGTGCAGCCATGTTCTTGCTGCGCACTGGACTATCGAACAGGAGCGAGGGCAATATGATGAAGCCTTTCGCTTTTCCATGCGCGATCTGGCTATGGCTCGCGAGTTTAACAAGCCGTTCGAAGAGGCAGCGGCTCTTATGAACCTGGCGGCAAGCTCGCTTGAGGAGGAGCGATTCGAGGAAGCGATCGACTGGCTGAACGCTTCGAATCGAGTCGCGGCGCCCTTGCAGGCGGAGGACATCCTTCTCGAGAACACGGGCAATCTGGGCTGGGCCTATTACAGTCTCGGAGACCGGGAGAAGGCACTGACGTTGTACCAGGATGCAGAGCGCCGAGCGGTCGCCATGGGCGATACAGAAGCCATGATGAACTGGCTGACCACCAGCGGCGACGTTTTTCGGGACGAGGGTGACTGGTATCGTGCGCGGGATTCCTATCGAAAAGCGTTGCAGTTGGCTAGAAACGGCAACGTCACCGAAGAAGTGGTTAACTCGCTGGAGGATCTGGCCTATGTGTCGATCGATGCGGGCGATCTAAACGACGCGGATGGTTACTTGCTGCAGCTGGATCCTTTGATTCGCGCGAATAGGAATCGTCTGGATGCGCTGGATGTGATGCTGGCGCGGGGGCGGATTGCGGCGGCTCGTCGGCAGGATTCAGAGGCGGAGGGGTTGTTTCGGCAGGTGGAGGCGGATCCGGCCAGCCAGATCACGATGCGTTTGGGGGCGGAGCATGAGATGGCGCTGCTTTTTGAGGCCGAGGGGCGGGTGGAGGATGCGCGCAGGGAATATGTAACTGCACTGGGCACATTTGAGTCGGAGAGGGCAGAGATCAGGAACGAGGATTCGAAGTTGCCGTTTCTTGCGAACGCTACGCCGATTTACGACGATTACATCCGGCTGCTGGTCTCGCAGGGTAAGAGCGAGGAGGCGCTGGCGGCGGCGGATCAGAGCCGGGCTCGGACGCTGGAGCAGGGGCTGGGGATCGATACGGGGAAAGCGTCGTTACAAGGCGCGGGGCTCCATGCGGGGAGGTTGGGGTCGGGTCCGTTGAGACCTGATGCGATTGCCGCCAGGGCTGGGGCTACGTTGCTGTTCTATTGGCTGGGGGAAAAGCAATCGTGGCTGTGGGCGATTACTCCGCCGAAGACGGTGGTATTTCCTCTACCGGCCAAGGCTGAAATTGCGCGGGTCGTGGAGCGATACAAGCAGGAACTCCTTGGGCCGGAGGATCCTGCGCGGACGGGGAATGAGGATGGGCGCGCGCTGTATCGGATGCTGGTGGCTCCGGCGAAGGAACTGATCGTGCCGGGCGGGCGGGTGGTGGTGCTGTGCGATGGGGTGCTGAGCGAACTGAATTTCGAGACGCTGCTGGTCGATACACCCGCTCCGCATTATTGGATTGAGGATGCGGATGTGGTGTCGGCCCCGTCTTTACTGATGCTGTCGGGAACCCACGTCTCAGAATCGAGACCCATTCGACGCGCACCTCGCTTCGCTCGGAGCTTGCTCAAGGCTGGCTCCGGAGCACTCGCTGAAGACAAAGGCGCGAGCGCTCCCGGCGCCAGGCTACTGCTGGTGGGGGATGCGGTGTCGCCGGGGCCGGATTATCCGGAGCTGCCGAACGCACCGGTGGAGATGCGGGAGATTGAGAAGCATTTTCGTCCGCGGGAGGCGACGGTGTTGGCGCGCGGGCAGGCGAATGCGGCGGCCTATCTGGGGAGCGAGCCGGGACGCTTTTCGTATATCGATTTTGTGGCGCACGGAGTGGCGAGCCGGACCGATCCGCTGGACTCGGCGATTATTTTGTCGCGAACGCCCCATTCGTCGCAGACGCCGGCAGCGGAGGATTCGTTCAAGCTGTATGCGCGGGAGATCATGCAGCATCCGATTGACGCGCGGCTGGTGACGATTGCGGCTTGCTATGGCGGGGGGACGCGGTCGTACGCAGGCGAAGGTCTGGTGGGATTGTCGTGGGCGTTTTTGCGCGCGGGAGCACACAACGTAATCGGCGCGTTATGGGAGGTCAGCGACGAGTCAGCTCCGCGGCTGATGGATGGGTTGTATGGGGGATTGCAGGAGGGGTTGCCGCCGGACGCGGCGCTGCGTCAGGCGAAGCTGAAGCTGTTGCATGGGGCGGGTACGGACGGGGGGAAGTTCCGACGCCCGTTTTTCTGGGGGTCCTTTCAGCTTTACACGGCAGGGAATCGGGGACAGGGAAATAGGGAGTAGGGGACGAGCAGGACGTGGCTAGATTTTGGCCGGTTCGAATTTGGGGATGTGGCGGCGGCGGGCCTCGGCTTCGCGGACTTCACGACGCCGACCGGCTTCGTCATAGCGGCGCTTTTCCTCGTCCGTTTCCACGGTGAGCGGCGGGACGGGAACGCGGCGTCCCTGGGGGTCGATGGCAACGAACGTGAGGTAGGCGGAGGCAACGTGGCGGTGAATGCCGGCGATGGTGTTTTCCACCCAGGCTTTGACACCGATCTCCATGGAGGTTGTGAAGGCGCGATTGACGGACGATTTGAGGATGATGAGGTCGCCGACGTGGACCGGAGCGATGAAGTCGATGTGCTCCATGGAGGCGGTAACGACGTGGCTGCGCGCATGGCGGTAAGCAGCCATGGCGCCGACGAGGTCAATGAAGTTCATGAGGCGGCCGCCGAGGAGGTTGCCCAGCGTGTTGGTGTCGTTGGGCAGGATCAGCTCGGTCATTTCAGACTGCGAAGTGGCGACGGTGCGCGCGGGCAGCGCGGGGCCGTTGAGGTCCATGCTCGTGTCTCCCTGGTATTTAAGGGTACAGGGTGGAGAGTACAGGGTACAGAGGGGGCGCTCAGCGATCGGCGTTCAGGATTCAGGAAAAGCGGCGCGCCGATTAGTTGCCGGGGAGGTTTTTGGATTCTTCTTTGGAGAGGATGCGGATCTGCGCGCCGAAGCGGCGGTAATTGCGGAACTCGAATTCGTTGAGGACGGCCTGGTGTTTGCCTTCGCGAAGGCTGACAGCGCCGCGGATGGGAAGCAGGTAATCGTGGTTGTTGATGGAGATCCAGGAATAGTCGACCGAAATGCTGGAGGCGCGGACCTGGAGATAGTCCGGAATATCATCGGCATCGAGAGTGATGCGGCGGATGCTGCGTGTAGCGGGATCGAGATAGAGGAGGCCGTGGAAGCCGACGGCGTGCTGGCGGTTGTTGAGGCCGGTGAGGTCGAAGTTGGAGTCGGCCGCGGCGACCTGGAAGGCAAAGACCTGGACGGGCTGGCCATCGAGGACTTCGGATTCTTTCCATGAGAATTTGGCTTTGGCGGAGGGATCGAAGACGACCTGGAACATGCCGCCGAATTCACCGATGGAGTGGGCGAAGTCGAGTTGGGTGGGGTCGACGCTGCTGGGCTGACCGTTGACCTCGAGGGTGGTGCGGGTCTCCTTGTGGTCGAGGTAGCGCATGAGCTGGATCATGGTGTCTTTGTGGCGCCAGTCGCCGTGACCGGTGGGGTCGATGGAGTGGTCGGTGATTTCGACGCAGAAGAAGTTGGGGAGCGATTCGGACCATGCGAGGGCACGCTGGCGTGCGCCTTCGATCATGTCGTGGACTACGGTATCGGAGGGCGGCGGAACGGGATTGGCAGGACTTGCGATGACGAAGCGGCTGTTGGCGAGCGCGGCAGACGAGGTAAGGTGCTGATCGGAGGTGCGATCCATGGTGTCGGTGGTGGCGGTGAAGGCGGCCGTGGGCGCGGTTGAAGCGGCGATGGTGCCTTCAACAGAAAAAGCAGCGGTACTGGAGGCAGTCTGGCCGTCCTGGGTGAGGATGGCTTTGATCTGATAGTTGCCTGGTGGGAAGACCTGGCCCTGGATGGTGCCGAGATAGGGGATCGCGTTACCGGTGCCGGAAGCGCTACGCAGTGCCAGGGGCATCTTGCCGAGGAGTTCGTTGTTGCGGATGATCTCGAGCTCGAGGGCGGGCTGGGCGGCGCTGCCGGCGAGCGGATGGACCATGAAGAAGACGGAGAGAGTGTGGGTGTTCTCAGGAAGCTCTGCGCCGAGATCGGGAACAATGCGGCCGTTCATGTAGCGCATGGGCTCCGACCTGGAGTTGTCCTCGGGCACGGCCTCAACGCTGCGGACCAGAGCGATATCGCTGAGGGCGGGGCCGTGAGGAGCCGGATCGACGGTGAAGGTGGCGCGGGCTGCGCCAGCTTTGTTGCTGAGGCGATCGAGGACGGCGGTCTCCAGGGTGTACGAGCCGGGCTCGGCGGTGAAGTGGCGCTGCATAGTGATGACCTGGGCGGAGTCACCGCGCAGCTGCTCGGGCGTTTCATGGAGCGGAAGATCCTCGCTCAAACGCTGCAGAACATCTCCCTTTTGGTTCCTGATGAGAGAGACGATGGTGACGTGGACCAGGGAGAGGTGGGTGGTGGCATCCTCATGGGTCTGGAGCGCGGAGATGGGCACCTGGACGGTGAGGGAGCCGGTATTGCCCTCGGGCAGCTCGCCGAGGTGGAGGATCGAGGTGCGGAAGGCCAGGTTGGTGGGGAGATCCTGAGCGGCGAGGAGAGTAAGCAGGGGCGCTTCGAAGGGACGGATTCCGGAGCCATTTTCGGGAGGGACGGCGAAATAGCCGGCGCGGGTGCGGATGACGATGTTCCTGCGCAGAGGCTGGATGGCGATGGGGCGGAACTGGCCGTTGTAGGTCTTGATGTTGGGAGTGTAGGACGCCTCGTAGTAGGAGGTGAGGTCGTCGTGGAGCTGGTCCAGCGGTTTCTTAAGGCTGCTGCCGGCGCGAATGTAGATGCCGCCGGTTCCCGCGGCGAGGTTGATGAGCGGACTTTTCAAGTCGTCCATGCTGTCGAACTCGAGGGAGGACATATTCTGAGCGGCGTCCATCACCTGGCCGATAGGAGGCCCGGATTGCCCGCGACCGTAGCCGCTGGAACCGAGGGCATTGGCGCTGCTGATGGCGCTGCCTGGATTGCCGGCGGCCATGCCTATGGCGCCCATCATGCGGTCGCCAACCTGTTTATCGAGCGCAGCGGTGTCGACGGCACAGATGGTGACGCCGGCGCGATTGGCCTGGCCAACGATGGATTTGATGGTGTCGCGCGTATCGGAATTGGCATTGAGCCCTTCTGCAAACCAGACGACCAGCTTGCGGCCGGTGATCTGACGCTGGGTACGCGCGAGGGCGAGGAGTGCGGAAAGAGAAGGATAGGAGTGCTGATCTTCGAGGATACGCTGCGATTCATCGAGGCCGGCCAGGAGGAGTTTGGCGCGGGCGCGGTCGGCGGCGTCGACGGTGAGGGAGTCGCTCCGGGACTGGGTGAGCAGCTCCTTCTCGGCGGCATTGAGGCCTGCCTCCGGACTGGGTGCGGGGGATGTAGTTGCAGTTTGAATGGCCTTGTCGACGAGGTCGCGGCTGACCGTATAGGACTGGATGAGGCGGAGACGGCCGTTCATCTGGAGAACGGCGAAGTCATAGCCTTTTTCCGGGATGGCCCTGAGGACTTTGGCAGCAACGTTGCGGGCGGCCTTTGCCGGGCCGGGATCGAGGCGATCGAAGACGAAGGTGACGAGGTGCTCGGACCTGGAAGACTCCGGGGTGACGAGATGCAGGTCGGAGAGGGTGACCGGAGAGCCATCGTCGCTGATGGCGAAGTCGGAGGCTTTGAGGTCCTGGATGGGCTTGTCGCCTTTCGTGCGGACGACCAGGTCGAGGGAAACTTCATCGACAGTGGTGTTGAAGGCAGGGGCGGCAGGTTGCTGCGGGGCAGAAGGGACTTGCGACGATGCGGCAGGGGATGGTTGGGCAGTGGACTGGGCGCAGGCCGGGCAAATCAAGAGGGTGCAAAGGAAGGTGATCAGCAAAGTCACACTAAGAGCGCTGTAAACGAACTGCGCCCAATACTGCCGCATAGTAGGTACTCCCTCGACCGGTTGGCCCCGACGGTAACTATGTTGCTCGAATCGCGTTTCCGCAGATAACCTCACGATACGCTGGGCGGGAGAGGGACCACAACAGAAAACCAGCGGGTGCGGATCGTAACGCGGAAGGGCTTGTCAGCATCCGTATGCAAAGAGGGGGAATCACCGGTGAATGACGAATGACAATGGATAAAGTTGCAAATCTGAGGGAGATATTGGCGCAGGATCCGAAGAACGCGCTCGCCCGGTATGGATTGGCCATGGAGTACGCCGGACGCGGGGAGACGGAGGCGGCGCTTGTGGAGTTCGGGCGGTTGCGGGAGGATCATCCCGATTACACGGCAGGGTATTTTATGGCGGCACAGGCGCTGGCGAGGGCCGGGCGCGCGTCAGAGGCGAAGCAGCAGCTGGTGGACGGACTGGCGTGCGCAAAGAGGATGGGGAATCAGCATGCGGCGCGGGAGATGCAGGCCATGCTGGACGAGATGGAGATGCCGGAATAGGAGCAGGGATCAGGGATTAGAGTTTAGGGATTAGAAAAGCGGATGGCGTTCAGGGACGTGAGGCGGGAGACTGGAAGAAAACATGCGGCGAAGGTTGCATTGTGCAGGACGTGAAGGCAAGACGCGGGCATAATGACTCCATCATGAGAATTCCCCTGTTTCCCCTGAACCTGGTGCTTTTTCCCGGAGCGGCATTGCCGCTGCATATTTTCGAGCCGCGATACCTGGAGATGGTGGCGGAGTGCTTGTCGGAGCGCAGGCTGTTCGGGGTAGTGCGATCGGACGGGGAGCAGATGGCCATCGTCGGGTGCACGGCGAGAATTGTGCGCGTGGCGCGGCGTTACGACGACGGGAAGTTCGACGTTTTGTGCGAGGGTGTGCAGCGGTTTGAGATTGAGGCGCTGGACGAGTCACGCAGCTTTCTGCAGGCCGATGTGGAATTTTTCGAGGATGAGGGCGGCAGGTCGTCGCGGACGGATCGCGAGGATTGTGCGGCGCTGCATTTTGCGACGCTGCACATGGCGGGGATTGAGGCGCCGGCGATGCATCTGGATCTGAACGCGCCGGTGGCGTTTCAACTGGCGGACGCGCTGCCCTCGGATTTGGGGTTCAAGCAGCGTTTGCTGGCGAGCCGTTCGGATGCGGATCGGACGACGAAGCTGCGGGAGTTTTATAACGAGATGCTGCCGCGTCTGCGCGCTAAAGAGACCGCGAGCCACGCAGGGCAGTCCAGCTTCCCCATACACTAGACACAAAGCAGTGAAACGGTGGGCGCTCCTCAGGCGTCCAACCGGAAGGCACCACTGACCAACAGACAGAACTGACACCCATATCCGACACGGAAAACAAGGGACAGGAGTATCGATGGCGACTCGACAGACGACACCCAGCCGGATGGAGCATTCCCGCGCCGCGCACCACCACCTGCCGCAGACGCTGGGTGAGCTGCGGGGGAGCCGCGAATACAGCGAGGCGCGACTGCGGACGCGCCTGGTGAAGGACGAGATGCGCGAGAACCTGATTTGCCGGCTGAAGGCGAAGCAGCCGGTGTTTCCGGGGATTATCGGCTACGAGGACACGGTGGTGCCGCAGATCGTGAACGCGGTGCTGTCACGCCAGAACTTTATTTTGCTGGGGCTGCGGGGGCAGGCCAAGAGCCGGATTTTGCGTGCGCTGACCGCGCTGCTGGACGATCATATGCCGTATGTGGCGGGATGCGAGATTCGGGACAATCCTTATGAGCCGCTGTGCCGGCGGTGCCGCGACCTGATTGTGGAACAAGGCGATGCGACGCAGTTGGGGTGGATGTCGCGGGATGAGCGGTATGTCGAAAAGCTGGCGACGCCGGATGTGACGGTGGCGGATCTGATCGGGGATCTGGACCCGATTAAGGCGGCGCGGGGCGGGCACAACCTGGCCAGCGAGATGACCATGCACTATGGGCTGCTGCCGAGGGCGAATCGTGGAATTTTTGCGGTGAACGAGCTGCCGGATTTGGCGGGAAAGATTCAGGTGGCGCTGTTCAACATCATGCAGGAAGGGGATGTGCAGATTAAGGGGTACCCGATTCGGCTGGAGCTGGATGTGGCGCTGGTGTTCAGCGCGAACCCTGAGGACTACACGGCGCGCGGCAAAATTGTGACGCCCCTCAAGGATCGCATCGGTTCCGAGATTCGGACGCATTATCCGGAGACGCTGGAAGAGGGGATTGCGATCACGGCGCAGGAGGCGTGGACGGAACGCGAAAGCGGGGACGCGGAGATTCCACAGTATCTGCGCGAAGTGATTGAGCAGGTCGCGTTCACGGCGCGCGAGGACAAGAAGGTGGACAAGCGCAGCGGCGTGAGCCAGAGGCTGCCGATTGCGACGCTGGAATTGGCGGTCAGCAACGCGGAGCGGCGCGCGCTGATGCATGGCGAGACGCGCGTGGTGCCGCGGGTGGGGGATTTGTATACAGCCCTTCCGGGAATCACCGGCAAGCTGGAGCTGGAGTACGAAGGTGAGATGAAGGGCGCGGATACGGTGGTGCGGGACATTGTGCGCGCGGCGATTGGCAAGGTGTTCGATCGCTACTTCGCCGATGTGAACACCCAGCAGATTGAGCAGTGGTTCAACCTGGGCGGGACGGTGAAGATTTCCGACGAGCAGGCGGCCAAGGCGACGCTGGAGGAGCTGAAGCAGATTCAGGGATTGACGGAGAAACTGGCTCCGCTGGGCGTGAAGGTGGGCGATGGGGCAGAAATTGTAACAGCTGCCGCGGAATTTCTGCTGGAGGGGATGTGCTCGCATCGCCGGATCAGCCGGAGCGAGCAGCGGAGTTTTTCTGCGCAGAAAAAGGCCCAGGAACGGCCCGAGCGCGTGGAGCGGGCCGATCCGGAGCGGGACTATGAACAGTGGCAGACACGGAAAACGAGGAGAGGGAGTTTCAATTAGGGGGGGTCTTTCGAGCCGTTTGCATTATCGATATATTGTAGCTACAATGAATGTACAGGCCGGACTTGCGAATTCCAGTTGGGTCGCATGCTATCGGTAAACATCGGACAGTAGAGATTCTGACTCGCCTCAATCGGGGAGTGACGATGGCTCCACAACGAAGGAGTTCAGCGATTGCTGGACCGTTAGAGAGACCATGGATGACGCGAGTTTTGAGTGGGACGATGCAAACATTGCGCACGTAGCCGATCACGATGTCACCCCGGAGGAAGCCGAACAGACCCTTGTGAACGATCCTCTGGAGTTGGGTTTCGATGCCGGGCCGGGAGGCGAGGAGAGATGGGCGTATCTCGGTGAGACGGACGAAGGCAGAATTCTCCAGGTGGTGATCACGGTGCGCGGCGACAGAATCCGCGTTGTTACGGCGTTCGAACCGGTCAGGAGGCTGAAAGTGCTTTACCTGGAATTGAAGGCTGAACAGAAATGAGCAATCTCAAGGTTCCACAGTTCGCGAATGAAAAGGAAGAAGCCAAGTGGTGGCATGACAATCGGGAGTTGCTGGCCGAAGAATTCGTAAAAGCCGCAAAAGCTGGGCGGCTTCGGCGCGGAGGCATAAAGCGGTTGCTTGCCGAGCGAGGCGTTGCCTTTCAGGAACCCGGTCCCACACCGACCACTACGATTCGGCTCGATCCTGAAGACATAGCGAGAGCCCGTGTGCAGGCGGCCGAGCGCGGTCTGCGCTATCAGACTTATTTGAAGATGATCATTCACGAAGCCCTTCGCAAGAGAGAACAGAAGGGGAAATCGTCGTAAGCGCGAACTTCGCCTGGGATGACGGTGAATCATGAAGAGTGTTCGGTATACGAAGTTCACGGGCGATTTGGCGAGCGAGATGAGCATGGAGGATCTGCTCAAGGCGCTATCGGAATACTTGCTGGACTCGGGATTTCAGAATCCGTTTGCCGAGTTTCAGGACCTCGATCAGACGATGGAGGATCTGAAGGAGGTGCTGCGGCGAGCACTGGAGCAGGGCGACGCGTTCGACGAGAGTATTCAGCAGAAGATCGACCAGATGGCCGCGGAGGGGAAGCTGGATGAGCTGATCGAGAAGCTCATCGAGCGGATGGAGCGCGAGAATTATATTTCGACGGAGAGCCCGCAGGGACAGGTGACGCAGGCTTCGGGGCAAACGGGCGGCCCGCAGACCGATGCGCGATTCGAGGTGACGGACAAGAGCCTCGACTTTTTGGGATACAAGACGCTGCGGGATTTGCTGGGTTCGCTGGGGAAATCGAATTTTGGGCGGCATGACACGCGGCATTTTGCGACGGGCGTGGAGACGAGCGGCGGATCGCAGCCTTATGAGTTTGGGGACACGCTGAATCTCGATGCTCCGGCGACGCTGAAGTCGGCGATTGCCCGCGAGGGGCTGACGCTGCCGCTGAATATGGAGTACAGCGATTTGCAGGTGCATCAGTCGGAGTATCAGAGTTCGTGCGCGACGGTGGTGATGCTGGACTGCTCGCACTCGATGATTTTGTACGGCGAGGACCGGTTCACACCGGCAAAGAAGGTGGCGATGGCGATGGCTCATTTGATCCGGACGCAGTATCCGGGGGATACGCTGTCGCTTGTGTTATTTCATGATTCGGCGGAAGAACTTCCGGTGTCGCAGCTGGCGCGGGTGAAGGTGGGTCCGTATTACACAAACACGCGCGAGGGTCTCAGGATGTCGCAGCGGATTCTGTCACGGCAGCGCAAGGACATGAAGCAGATTGTGATGATCACCGACGGGAAGCCGTCGGCGCTGACGCTGCCGGATGGGCGGATCTACAAAAATGCGTTTGGGCTGGATCCGCTGGTGGTGAGCGAGACGCTCGAGGAAGTGTCGCGCTGCAAGCGGCAAAACATCATGATCAATACATTTATGCTGGCGTCGGATTTCGGGCTGGTGCAATTTGTGCAGAAGGTGACGCAGATGTGCAAGGGGAAGGCCTACTTCACCACCCCGGAGACGCTGGGCGAGTATCTGCTGATGGATTACATGCAGCGGCGGATGAAGACGATCCACTAAACGGCAGGGATTGGGGATTAGGGAATAGTCGCCCTCGCGAACTTCGACGAACGGTGCTCGTCGAAGTTGCTGACGCTCGGGGGGTCCTTCGACTGCGTTTGGCTCGGGGAGCCAAACTTCGCTCAGGATGACGTAGCTGGAACGTAACGGACGTGGTAGCCGCGAGGCGACGGACGGAAGCCGGCTTCCTGGAGAAATCGAGCCAGGAAGTGCTCGTGCGCGGGTCGGCCTCCGATGGCATCGATTAAGATACCGCCGCTGTGACGAGTTTCCGGAGTTTGTAACAGTTCCTGAGCAAAATTCGCAAGGAAGTGGGCGAGGTCGCGCGCGACCGTCGTGCGGTCGGGCTCGTTTGCGGGCAACCGGACCTGGAGTGCGGGATTGTTGCGGCGCAGGTAGGCGATCAAGTCGCCATTGCGGAGGACGACGCTCACTCCAACGCTGCGAGTGAGAACCGCAGCGTTGTCAGGCGCGGCGGAATCGGGCACCGGCCAGCGGAGGATGCTGCCCCAGGGATTGGCAGGATCGGTGGCGGCGAGGAGAAGCATCTCGGGTTTTTCGGGGGATAAGGTGCGAAGGGAGCGGAGGAGCTCGACAGCGGCGGGTTGCGCGAATTGCGCACCGCCGAGTCCCGCCACGAAATAACCGCGCCGCACGCGGCCCTGGGCTTCGAGAGCTTTCAGGACTTCGTAAACAGCGCTGAATCCGCCGGGGATGTTCTCCTGGGCGACAGTTTCGCGGGTGATGATGCCGTAGCGCTGGAGAAGCTGTTGCGCGAGGGCGTGCGACCAGGCGGTCTGCGCGGCTGGCGTCGTGCGATCGGGCGCCGGGACGAGGGCCCAACGGCCCTGTGCGCTCGGAGGCGTAGTGCGTCGGGACCGGTAGGCGGGTTGGTTGTGCACGCGCTTCGAGGAACGCGAAGTTTCCGGTTTCGCGATGTAGGCGCGCAACGCGTGGAAAGTGTCGTTGGTGACGAGGCCACGCCAGACGAGGGACCAGAGAGCGTCGATGGTTTCGCCTGGATAACCGTCGCCGGTTGCGTCGTGCAGATCGGTGAAGAAGCTGGCCCCGGCGCGCGTGAGGTATTCGAGGATCGATTGTTCGCGGGGGCTCAGAGCAGTCCCTCGCGAATCCCGACGCGCAAGCGCGTCTGGATTGCTGGCGCTCGGGAGGTCGCCGTTCGGCTCGTCGGCTAAGCCGACTCGCTCAGGCCAGGTTTTCGACTGTGTTTCTCTCACTGACGCGAGAGAAACCTCGCTCAGGATGACATCGCGTGGCGGGAGCAGGTCGGCGATGCGATCGGCGAGATAGAGGGCGATGCGGCCGTCGCGTTCGCCGAGGGAATCGGCGCCGTACCAGACGATTTCACCTGCTGCGATCAGCGTGTCGAGGTCTGCGGGCGAGTAACGGGCGATGCGGGCCGGGAGAATTTGCGATTCGAGGAGCGAGGCCGGCAAGGGCGCGCCCTGGAGCGACTCGATGGTGTCGAGGAGGGCGTCGAGGCCGCGGCGTTTTTGCAGGACGCCCTGCCAGTGGGTCTCGAATCGCGCAAAAAAGCGCGGATCGGCAGGCTCGATTTCTTTTCGTAACCGTGCCAGTGACTTATTGCGGATGAGGCGGAGAGATTCTGCGTCGCAGAACTCGCGGCCTGCGCTTTCGGGGCGGAATCCGCCTTCGAGAATGCGGCCGTCGTGGATCAGGAGCCGGAGAGCGGCTTCGACGGGCTGGGGTTCGAGTCCAAAACGCGCGGTGACTTCGCGAAGGGTGAAAGGGCCGTGAGTGCGGGCGTAGCGGCGGACCAGTTCGAGGACGGGCGCGGGGTTGGTGGCTAGAAGCGCCGGGGGAAGGTTTTCGGGAAGCGTGAGGTGGAGGGCGTCACGGTAGCGGGCGGCGTCTTCGACGGCCATGAAGCGTTGTTGACCTGCGATTTTCAGCTGAAGGATGCGGTGAGACTTTGTGAGGACGGGTAGAGATTGAAGCAAGTCGGGGCTGGCGAGGCGAAGGGCAATCTCGTTGCGGGAGAGGTCTCCGAGGCGGAGAAGGAGGTCATGGATCGCGTCGGCAGAGCGAGCGCGCTGGTTTTCACCGAGGAGCTGGAGGTTGGCTTCGACTTCCGCGATGGCGATAGGGTCGAGGATTTCGCGAAGGTCGGTTTCGCCCAGCAGGTCCGCGAGCTGGGACTGATCGATGGAGAGGGCGGCGGCGCGTCGTTCCGCGAGGGGGGCATCGGCGTCGTAGATGAAGTTGCCGACGTATCCGAACAAAAGCGACGCTGCGAAGGGCGATGCCTTCTGCGTGTCGACGACGTGGACCTGGATTTCGCGCTCTTTGATGGAGCGAAGGACATCGAGGAGGGCGGGCATGTCGAAGGAGTCGCGGAGGCATTCGCGATGGGCTTCGAGGAGCATGGGGAAGTCGGGGTACTGCGAGGCGACGGTGAGGAGGTCGTGAGCGCGTTTGCGCTGCTGCCAGAGCGGGGTGCGCAGCTGCATCCGGCGGCGCGGAAGGAGCAGGGCGCGAGCGGAGGCTTCGCGGAATTTCGCGGCAAAGAGGGCGGTGGAAGCGAGCTGGCGGACGACGAGGTCCTGAGCAACTGAAGGATCGGGGAGGAAAAGCGCGGGGTCGGGCGGATTATCGACGTCAGGAAAACGGAGAACGAAGCCGTCGTCAGTGGACATGGTTTCGACGTGGGGTCCGCCGGCGTTTTGGATTTGCGCGGCGGCGGCCATGGCCCAGGGAGTGTGAATGCGATTGCCGAAGGGGGTAAGCACGCAGACGCGCCAGTCGCCGAGGTCGTCGCGGATGCGTTCGACGACGATGGTCCTGTCATCTGGAACGACGGTTGTTACATTTGCCTGGTCGGTAAGGAACTGGAGGAGATTTTCGGCGGCCTGGGTGTCGAGGTCGTGTTCGCGAACGAGGCGGCTGATGGCTGCGTTCGGCGGAAGGGCACGAAGTTCGCGGACGAGCGCGCCAATGCGGCGGCCAAATTCGAGAGGGCGCCCGGCAAGGTCTCCGTGCCAGAAGGGCAGACGGCCGGGCTGACCTGGCGCGGGCGAGACGAGGACGCGGTCGTGGGAGATTTCGTCGATGCGCCAGGTGGAGGCGCCTAGGATGAAGGCCTGGCCGACGCGGGATTCGAAGACCATTTCTTCGTCGAGTTCTCCGACCCGGACCGGCTTTTTGTGTTCGCCGCTGAGGAAAACGCCGTAGAGGCCGCGGTCGGGGATGGTTCCGGCGTTGAGGATGCCGAGGCTTTTTGCGCCTTCGCGGGGGCTGAGGAGATTGGCTTCGCGGTCCCAGGTGATGCGGGGACGGAGCTCGGCGAATTCCTCGGAAGGATACTTGCCGGCGAGCATGTCGAGGACGTTGAAGAAGGTGGAGCGGGTGAGAGTGGTGAAGGGAGCGGCGCCGCGCACGAGGTTGTAGAGGTCTTCGACGGCGATAAACGGCTCGCGGGGCGGTTGGCCTTTGAGTCGCGGGATCGTGAGCGCGGGCGGATGGGCGACGGTGGCGACGATCTGCTGGGCGAGGACGTCGAGCGGATTGCGGAGCATCGCGGTCGACTCGACCTGGCCCTCGTGCATGGCGCGGGTGATGGCGGAGCAGGCGATGAGGTCGGCGCGGTACTTGGGGAAGATGATGCCTTCGCTGACGACTCCGACTTTGTGGCCGGCGCGGCCGATACGCTGCATGCCGCTGGCGACCGAGGGCGGGGACTCGATCTGGATGACGAGGTCGATGGCGCCCATGTCGATGCCGAGCTCGAGGGAGGAGGTGGCCACGACGGCACGGATCTGACCGTTTTTGAGCTGGTCTTCGATTTCACGACGTCGGGCCGCGGCGATGGATCCATGATGAGCGCGGGCGAGGGGTTTCTGGGCGAGATCGTTGATGAGTCCGGCAAGGCGTTCGGCGGTGCCGCGGTTGTTGACGAAGATGAGGGTGGACTGGCGCTTGAGGATGATGGCGAGGAGGCGGGGGGGGATGGTGGTCCAGATAGAGGCGCGTTTTTGGACTGCTGCGTCGGGCGCCAGTGGATCTGGCTCGGGAGCTTTCAGGTCTTCAACGGGAACTTCAACTTTGAGTTCGAGGCGTTTGGGAGTGGAGGCGTTGATGATCGTGACCGGACGCGGTGCAGTTGATTCGTCGGAGACTTCGTTGCCGCCGAGGAACAGCGCTACTTCTTCGAGTGGACGCTGTGTAGCGGAGAGACCGATGCGTTGGATGGGTTGTTGCGCGATGGCTTCGAGGCGCTCGAGGGTCAGGGCGAGGTGGGCTCCGCGTTTGCTGGGGACGAGGGCGTGGATCTCGTCGACGATGACGGTGTCGACGGTGCGAAGGGCGGAAGCGGATTCGGAAGTGAGGAGGAGGTAAAGGGATTCGGGAGTGGTGATGAGGATGTCAGCGGGATGGCGGCGGAAGCGGGCTCGCTCGATGGGGGGCGTGTCGCCGGTGCGGATGGCGATTGCGGGCGGGCGGAAGGGGACGCCTGCGGTTCGGGCGAGGGGTGCGATTTGATCGAGGGGAGTGCGGAGGTTGCGCTCGACGTCGACAGCGAGAGCTTTAAGGGGGCTGATGTAGACGACGCGACACCCGGCGGCGTCCTTTGGGTCGTTCGATTCAGGCGGAGAGTGGAGCGAGAGGCGATCGAGGCACCAGAGGAAGGCGGTGAGGGTTTTGCCGGTGCCGGTGGGAGCGAGGATGAGGGTGCTTTCGCCGCGAGCGATGGCGGGCCAGCCAAGACGCTGCGGGAGAGTGGGCGTGCCGAGGATGGAGCGGAACCAGTCGCGCGTGATGGGGTGGAAGAGGGCGAGGGGGTCCATCTGAGGTGAGGATACTGCGGAGCGAGTGACGAGCGAAAAAGCGAGGGTGAAGCGAGGGAAAAACGAGGGAAAAGCGAGGGAGAAAAGCGAGGGAAAGGCGAGGGAAAAGCGAGGGGAAAGCGAGGGAAAAGCGAGGGAGAAAAGCGAGGGAAAGGCGAGGGAAAGGCGAGGGAAAAGCGAGGAAAGAGCGAGGGAAAGGCAAGCGAGAAAGGAGTGGACTGAGGCTCGCCGGTTCCTGGCCTTTACGCTCGTTCTTCCGCTCGTCTTCCGCTCGTCTTTCCGCTCGTTTTTCTGCTAGCGGATTGGTTTGTACCAGACGGTTTTGGGGGTAAGCATGGTTTGCCAGTGGGAGTCCATGCGGGGCTGCTCGCTGAGGCCGAGGAAGAGGATCCCATCGGGCGGAAGGGCGCGGTGCATGGTGAGCAGGACGCGGAGGCGCATGTCCTGGGGGAAATAGATCATGACGTTGCGCAGGAAGATGACATCGAATTTGTCCGGTGAAGCGGCGGGCTGACAGAGGTTGCGTTGCTGAAAGCGGCACAGGCGCTTGATGTCGGGGTGGACCTCCCACTCGTCACCGGTGCGCACCATGTACTTGACCAGGAAACGGGCGGGCAGGCCGCGGTTGATCTCGATGCGCTGATAGCGGCCGGCAGAAGAGCGCTCGACCATTTCGGCGGACAGATCGGTGCCGAGAATTTCAATGCGCCAGCCAGCGAGGAGTGGAAAATGCTCGCGCAGCATCATGGCGATGGAATAGGCTTCCTGGCCGGAAGAGCTGGCGGCGGACCAGAAGCGGAGGGTACGGGTATCGCGGCGGTTCTCGATGAGGGTGGGGAGCAGCGTTTCGCGGAGGTAGTCGAAGGTGGGGGTGTCGCGAAAGAAGCTTGTCTCATTGATGGTCATGGCCTCGGCGACGGAACGCTCGAGGGCGGCGCCGGGGCCGGAGCGGAGGGCCGAGACAAGCTGGCTGAGAGACTGCATGCCGCGATTGCGGAGCAGGCACTGGAGTCGCGATTCGAAGAGGTAGTCGCGGGAGGGATCGACCTGATTGCCGGAGTTGCGCAACACCACGGTGCGCAGGTACTCGTAGTCGAGGGGGGAGGCGGTCATACGGCGGCGGTCTCCAGGCGCGGCAACCGGGGAGCGGCGGCGAGCCGAAGGATCTCCGAGGGGAGGGCGTCGAGGGGGAGAACTTTGTTGGCGAGCCCGGCGTTGACCACCGAGCCAGGCATGCCCCAGACGACGCTGGTCGCGCCGTCCTGAGCGAGGATGGCGCCGCCGGCAGAACGGATGGCGCGCGAACCGGCGAGGCCGTCGGAGCCCATGCCGGTGAGGATGATGCCAAGGACGCGCCCAGGGCAGACGGCAGCGGCCGAGCGAAAGAGAACATCGACGGAGGGGCGGCAGAAGTTTTCCGGCGGGTTCTGGTTCAGGCGCAGGCAGAAGTCGCGGGTCAGCTCGAGATGCCAGTCGCCGCGGGCGATGTCGACAACTCCGGATTCCGCGTGGGCGTCCGGAACGGCTTCGCGGACGTGGAGGGGGCAGAGGCTGTCGAGCCGTTCGGCGAGGAGCCCCGTAAAGAGCCGCGGCATGTGCTGCACGATGAGAATGGGCAGCGGGAAAGTCGCGGGGATTTTGGGAAGCAGGACCTCGAGCGCGGCGGGGCCTCCGGTAGACACGCCGATGACGACGATCCTGGGAGGATGAGACGAGGGGGGCGTGAGTACGGGATGAGGATCGGGGACAGGGCGTGGAGCAGGGCGGGATTCGGGGGGGAAGAGCGCGAAGATTTTAGGGAGCAGTTCGCGGCTGAGCGTTTCGACGCCCTGGCGGACGCCGTTCTGGGCGCCGGGCTTGGTGACGTAGTCGGTGGCGCCGCGGGAGAGAGCCTCGATGGTGACGCGCGCGCCGCGTGAGGTGAGGGTGCTGCACATGATGACGGGGACGCGGCGATCGTGACGGCGAATGGCGGAAAGGACCTCGAGGCCATTCATGCCGGGCATTTCAATGTCGAGCAGGACGAGGTCGGGGTGGATGCGTTCGAACGTGGCAAGGCCTTCCTGGCCGCTGGAGGCGCTGGCGGTGATTTCGATCGAGGGTTGCGGATCGAGGACCATGTGCAGAAGGCTGCGCATCACGGCGGAGTCATCGATATGAAGCACGCGCACCTTGCGTGGAGACCCGGGGCGTGGAGACCCGGGGTGCGGAGACGCGGGGCCCGCAGGTTGTGGGGAAGAGGTCATAGCTCATCGACTCCCGCCATGCGCAGCTTGTCGAGCAGACCCGCTTCATCGAAGGGCTTGACGAGGTACTCATCGGCGCCGGCGAGGAGGGCGGCTTCGATGTGGTCGTTTTCGGCTTCGGTGGTGACCATAACGATTTTGGTGGCGTCGAAGTCATGGTCGGCGCGGGCGGCCTGCACCATCTCGATGCCGGACATGACGGGCATGTTCCAGTCGACGAGGGCTACGGTGAAGGGGCCGGAGTTGCGGAGACAGGCAAGGCCCTGCTTGCCGTCGGCCGCCTCCACGCATTCGACTCCATGCTCGGCAAAGAGCGAATGGAGGTAGTTGCGGATGAAGCGCGAGTCGTCGACGACCAGGGCGCGCATGGTTTTCCTTTCCGCTGCCCTCCGGCCCTAGGCGGAGAAGGCGCTGGCGAGTCGCATCGGATCGAGACGCTCGGGTTCGAGGCTGACCAGAAGCCGGTCTTTGAGCTTCCAGGCGCCGTCAAACAGGGCCTGGCGGCGGGCTTCGAGGGTCGCCGGGTTGGGTTCGTGATCGGCGGCCGAGACGTGAAGGACTTCGCCAACGGAGTCGACAAAGAGGCCGAAGAGGCCATCGCCGTTCTCGAAGACCAGAACATCTTCGGGTTTTTTGGCGGGCTCCATGCCGAGCAGGCGGCGGAGAGAGACGGCGGTCAGGACTTCGCCGCGGTAATGCACGAGTCCGCCGACAAAATAAGGAGCCAGCGGAACCGGCTGCGTGGCGGGCTTGCCGAGGATTTCGAGCACATGGGCGATGGGGATGCCGTAGAGTGTGTCGCCGACGACCACCGAGCAGACTTCCTGAGCGGGACTGGCGTCTGTGTCATTCATCGTGCTTCCTCCGCGGATTCGATAGTGGCGCGCTCGACGACATTCTCCAGAGGAGGAATGGCGGCGAGGCTGACAATGCCGGTGACTTTCTCGTGGAGGAGGGTGATACCATCGGCGACCAGGCCCGAGCCGGCTTCCTCGAGCTGGCGGCCGCCGGTCACGTCGAGAACCTGAGAGACGGTCATGCCCACGTGGCGCTGGCCATCGCGGCAGACCACCACGGTGGTCTGCGCCGTGGGATCGTCGCCGGCCGCGTCCATGAAGTCCGAGGCAGCGTCGTCGAGGGGCAGAAGCGCTCCCTCGAAACGGAGGACGGGACGCGAGCCGGCAAGCTCGATGCGGGAACGCGGGATCCGTTCGATGCGGACCACGGTTTCGAGCGGAAGGGCCGCGCGGCGGTTGCCCGTTTCCACAAGCAGGAAATCCTGTTGGCCGACGCGGTTTTCGTCGACGACATCGTCGATCTCGGCGGTGAGGCTGACCCCCGCGTTTTGGGCAATGGCGCCGGGATTGAGGATGAGAGCCATTTCGCCGTTGCCGAGAATGGTGGCGCCGGCATAGAGGCCGATCTCGCGCAGGACCGCGGCGAGCGGCTTGACGACAATTTCTTCCGGGTCGGCAAGCCCGTCGACGACCAGGCCAAAGCGTCGGCCATCGGCATTCAGGATGGCGATGTCGCAGGGAGCGCCAGGCTCACGAGGAGATTGCTGGAGCAGTCGATCCAGAAAGACCAGGGGGAGGAGGCGGCCGCGCAGGCGATAGAGGGCGGCGTTCTCCAGGCGTTCAATGCGGGTGTCGTTTTCGCCGGTGCTGAGGTGCACCAGCTCGGTGAGCGATCCCTGGGGCACAGCGAAGTTTTGTCCGCGACTGCGCACAATGAGGGCGGGGATGATGGCGAGAGTCAGAGGAATGCGGAGCCGCAACACGGTGCCCTTGCCGGCGCGGCTGTCGACTTCCACTTTGCCGCCGATTTTTTCGACGTTGGTGCGGACCACATCCATGCCCACGCCGCGTCCGGAGACGCTGGTGACGGTGGCCGCTGTGGAGAAGCCGGGCAGAAAGATGAGCTGCAGGATCTCGCGCTCATTCATCTGCTCGGCGCGCTGCGGTGTAACCAGCTGTTTTTCGACAGCCTTCTGGCGGATTTTCTCGATGCTCATGCCCGCGCCGTCGTCGTGCACCTCGACGATAACGTGGCTGCCTTCGTGACAGGCCCGCAGGCGAATCACGCCTTCGACGAGTTTACCCTGCGCGATGCGGACCTCGGGCATCTCGATGCCGTGGTCGATTGAGTTGCGGATGGAATGGGTAAGCGGGTCGCGGATGGCCTCGAGCAGGCTCTTGTCGAGCTCGGTTTCCTGGCCCTCCATTTCGAGGCGGACTTTCTTATCGAGGCCGAGCGCCAGGTCGCGAACCAGGCGCGGGAAGCGCGAAAAGACATGGCTGACCGGCTGCATGCGCGCCTTCATGACGGATTCGCGCAGATCGGCGGTGACCATATCGAGGCGGCGGCCGAGGATCGCAAAGCCGGCATCGGCGTTGGTGGCCTGGAGGATCTGGTTGCGGGTGAGAACCAGCTCCCCGACCAGGTTCATCATGCGGTTGAGCAACTCGACGTCGACGCGCAGGGTGGAGTCGGCGGTGCCGGAGGTGGAGGGCGCCTGTGTTTCCGGAGGCGAAGATTCAATCGTGGACCGCCCAGGAAGCGAAGAGGGTTTCTGGGCAGCGGCGACGGATCGAGGTTCCGTTTGCGGACCGGCTGCGGGTTCTTCGGCTTCCATGGGCGGCCCTGCCTCGCCGGTCTGAGCCGGGGGAGGCGCACTTTGACCATGGCCGCGCCTGCGCGTGGCGCGTGGCTTATGGAATTTGGCGGGTTGAGTGGATGCGTCCACCGAGGCGGCCAGAGCGGGCTCGGCCACCGCAACCTCGGCTTCGCCGATTTGTAGTTCTTCGAGACGCGCGATTATAGCGGCGTCCTGCTGCTGGCTCTCACCCTCTGCGCCGGTGGTCTCGATGGAGCGCAGAACCCCGCGCAGGATATCCATGAGTGAGAGCAGGCCGCTGACGATATCGGGGTTGGCCTCAAGCTTGCCGTCGCGGAGCAGGCCGAGGAGGTTTTCGCCCGCATGGGAGAGCGCTTCGAGCCGGCTGAAGCCGAGGAAGCCGGTGGTCCCTTTGATGGTGTGCACCGAACGGAAGATATCGGCGAGCAGCTCCGTGTCGCCTGGTCGGTTTTCCAGGTCGGTGAGGCACCGCTCCATGCGGTCCAGCCCTTCCTGGCTTTCGAGCAGAAATTCGCGCGTGAGGTCGTCCACGAGGTGGTTATCGGTTGGAGGGGAGGGAACTTGAGTGCGGTTGCCGGTCGTGGGTGAAGCAGGTAGCCTCAGAACCATGTCAGGGATCGACGAAGGGACACTGGAGCGGTTGCGGGACGCGGCAAGGGTGGCAGCCACGCACGCCTATGCGCCATATTCGAAGTTTTATGTTGGGGCGGCGCTGCTGTTCGACGACGGGTCGGTGTACACAGGTTGCAATGTGGAGAACGCTTCGTATGGGCTGACCAGCTGCGCGGAACGGAATGCCCTGTTTCGAGCCATCAGCGAACGCGGGGCCGGGCCGAGGATCCGGGCCATTGCGGTGGCGAATCGTAACCGGGTGGCGAGTGCGCCATGCGGGGCGTGCCGCCAGGTGCTGAGCGAATTTGTTACGGCGGATGCGGTGGTGACTTTTCCGGACGAGACCGGGCCCCAGACGCGGAGCTTTGCGGAGATTTTTCCGTACACCTTCACGCTGGAGACACAGCGATGAGCGGGGCGCTGCATGCCGTCGATCTGATCCGGAAGAAGCGCGACGGCGAGGCGCACTCGCCGGACGAGATCCGCTTCCTGGTGGAGGGCGCGGCGCGGGAGACGATTCCGGAGGAGCAGCTGGCGGCGTGGCTGATGGCGGTGTTTCTGCGCGGGCTTTCGCTGGCCGAACTCGATACGCTGACGACGGCGATGCGGTATTCGGGCGAGGTGCTCGATCACACCGGACTGGGGAGGAAGACCGTCGATAAGCACTCGACGGGAGGCGTGGGGGACAAGACGTCGTTCTTAGTGGCGCCCATGGTGGCGGCGACGGGGTTGGCCGACCCGATGATCAGCGGCCGCGCGCTGGGTCATACGGGCGGGACGCTGGATAAGCTCGAGTCGATCCCGGGGTATCGGACGGGGCTCTCGCTCGCGGAAATGCGCAGGGTGCTGGAGCAGTGCGGCGCATCGATTGTGGGGCAGACGAAGGATCTGGTTCCGGCGGATCGGAAGCTGTACAGCCTGCGGGATCGGACGGCGACGGTCGAGAATCCCTACCTGATTTGCGCCTCGATCATGAGCAAGAAGCTGGCGGCGGGACTGGATGCGCTCGTGATCGATGTGAAGACCGGGTCAGGGGCGTTCCTGCGGAATGAAGAGGACGCGCGCTATCTCGCGGCGCTGATGGTCGAGACCGGCGAGCGCGCGGGAACGCGGACGGTCGCGGTGCTGACGGACATGAGCCAGCCGCTGGGGAGGATGGCGGGGAACTGGGTGGAGATTGCAGAGTCGATGGAGCTACTGCGGGGCGGCCGCGATCCGCTGAGCGAGGATTTGCGGGAGGTTTCGCTCATTCTGGCGGGGTGGATGATTTATCTGGGCGGCAAGGCGAGGAGCGCGGAGGCGGGGCGGGATTTGGCGGAGGAGAAGCTGAAGGACGGGTCAGCACTGAAGATCTTTCGTGAGATGGTGGAGGCGCAGAATGGCGATGTGTACGCCCTCGATGCGGGGATGGCGTTTCATCAGCCGAAGTTTCGGCGAGATGTTCGCGCGACGCGGAGCGGGTATTTTGTTTCGGCGGACTGCACGAAGATTGGCTGGGCGGTGCAGAGGCTGGGCGCGGGGCGGGAGCGCGCGGGCGAGCCGGTGGAGGCGCATGCCGGCCTCGAGATGCATGTGAAGCTGGGGGCGACGATCGAGGCCGGCCAGGTGCTGGCGACGATGTTCGCGGAGGACGAGGGGCGCTTTGCGGAACCGGAGCATTTGCTGATGGAGGCGCTTACGATTGGCGACGAGGCGACTCCTGCGCCACCGCTGGTGACGGAGATTATCTCGGCGGATAACAAAGATTCTTATCTCAAAAAGCGTGATCGCCCATAGAATGCGGAGAAAACCTTAGGAGAACAATTTGGCACGGTTCACGGGGGTGCTGGGGCTGCTGACGATGCTGTTGCTGGCGTGGATTTTCTCGACTGACCGCAGGGCGATCCGGTGGCGGACGGTAGCGTGGGGGCTGGGGCTGCAGATCACGTTCGCGTTCCTGGTGCTGAAGTCGACGGTGGGGCAGCGGGTGATGCATGCGGCGGGCGATACGGTGAACAAGCTGCTGGCATTCGCGTTCAACGGGTCGAGCTTTGTGTTTGGGGACCTTGGCGCGCAGCATTCGAAGATCGGCGCGGCGTTTGGGACGAACTTCTTTGCGTTTCAGGTGCTGCCGACGATCATCTTCATCTCGGCATTCTTTGCGGTGCTGTATTACCTGGGCGTGATGCAGCTGATCATTCGCGGCTTTGCGAAGGCCATGCTCTGGACGATGAAGGTGTCGGGGGCGGAGAGCCTGAATGTGGCGGCGAGCATCTTCATGGGTCAGACGGAAGCGCCGCTGACGATTCGGCCGTTTTTGCCCGGGGCGACGCGCTCGGAGCTGATGACGATCATGACCAGCGGGATGGCCCACGTGTCAGGTGGAATCATGGCGGCTTACATTCTGTATGGAATCTCGGCGAGCAGTTTGTTGGCGGCAGTGATCATGACGGCTCCGGGAACAATTTTGATTTCGAAAATGCTGGTGCCTGAAACGGAAAAGCCGGCGACGGAAGGCGTAGTGAAAATTCCGGAGGATGCGGAACATAAGGACGAGAATCTGATCGGGTCGATTGCGCGGGGAACGATTGATGGCGGGCGGCTGGCGTTCAACGTGGGGATTATGCTCATCTCATTTCTGGCGCTGATCGCCCTGCTGAATGGAATCCTGGGCGGGATGCACAACTGGCTTGGGTACCACCACGTTCCGTTCCCGCATTCGCTCGATGCGATTCTGGGATTTTTCTTTGCGCCGATCGCGTGGCTGATCGGGATCCCGTGGCATGACGCGCCGACCGTGGGAAATCTGCTGGGCACGCGGATGGTGCTGAACGAATTGGTGGCTTATACGTACCTCGGAGGCTTGGCGAAGAGCGGCGCTCTGGCGGCACGGTCGGTGACGATTGCGACGTTTGCGCTGTGCGGGTTTGCGAATCTGAGTTCGA